>NZ_CADFDL010000007.1:0-361177 GCF_902832865.1 Burkholderia sp. BCC0397
TCCATCAAGCGCCCACACTTATCGGCTGTTAATTTTTAAAGAGCATTTCTGCGAGGAACCTGAAGTTTCTCAGCAGCGCTGCGTTTTCAGCAGCAGAGAAGCGAGATTATGAACCGTGTTTCGCAGATCGTCAACAACTTTCTGAACTACATCGTTGCGACTGCGGGGCTCAACTTCCGTACCGCCAAGGCTCGCTACCACCGAACCCCAACAGCACCGCTTCCCTTCCCCCGCGCCGTGTTTCCGTTAGCGCGAAAGAGGCGTGATTCTAAGCAGCTCACGCCGTGAGCGCAAGGGGCTTGAAGCAACTTTTTTACAAACGCCGCAATTCGGCCGTCTGGCCGTGCCTGGGCACGATACCGCTTATGGTGCAAAGAACGGACTAGAATGTGAGGTTCTTCGCCTCTTTCTATATACGTCTTTAATATGCGCCAGCGAATCGCCAAACGCCTCCCCCCCGATGCCGACAAACTGGTCGGTCTGTCGCTTGCGCTCTTCGCGTCGGGCAGCCGCATCGAGGATCGCTTCTGGGAAGCGAAGCTCGATGCGCTGCTCGCCAAGATTGTCCGCAACGGCAATCAGACCACGCTCGATGCCGCGCTCGACCATCTTCAGCAGAATCATCCCGACGCCTACGGCGCGCTCGCCGACATGGCCGAGACGCACAGCGAGTCGATGGTGATCGAACACGACGGCCAACCGTACGATGCGCTGCTGGTCGCCGTCCCGGTTCTCGCCTGGACGCGCTACATGATTCCGTCCGGCCCGCTCAAGGGCGACGTTACCGACGCGCTGCGAACGCACCTGCAGGCGCACGTGCTCGCGAACGGCACGCTCGTCGGGCTCGCACCGTTCCTCTACAGCATCGACCAGTTGCCGCGGCACCACGTGGAAACCTACCGGCTGGCCCAGCAACTCGCCCATGCGGCAATCGGCCAGCACACCCCGAAGCTGAGCTTCGGCGACCTGCCGGAAACCTCGCCGATCCTGGCCGATCCGCGCTTCCTGCTGGCGGTCGTCGCCGCGCCGGCCGGCTCGCCGCTGTTCCGCTGGCAGGAAGAAGAAAACGGCAGCCGGATCGAGCGCGGCCAGTGCCTCGAACAATGGACGGCCCAGGGCGGCCCGAACCTGTCGATCGCGCTGCCCGGCTGCGAGTTCGAATGCCTGCTTCCGGACGCGTACTACTCGGCCTGTCGCGATGCGGACGAACGCGTGCGTCCGCACACCGTCCGAACGGCCATTCGTTATCTATTCGACACACTTGGTGCGGCGCCGCAGGAGCTTCGCGCGGTGGTCGCCGGCTTCGGCGAACGTCGTATCGACGAGTACCGCGTCGGCTTCACGCGGCGTGCCAGCAACGACGTGATCTACGGCGTCGTGTGGCCGCTCTACGGCCGTGAAAACGGCGACGTATCGATCGACAACGCGACGCTCGAAGGCGAAGCGCCGATCGAAGGGCCGCTCGAGGAAATCGTGAGCCTGCTGAAAGAATGCGGCGTAACCGACGTCCGCCGGCACGCGGGCCGCTTCGAACCCGAATACTGCGACGACTGCGGCGTGCCGCTTTACGCCGATCCGCTCGGTGAAATCGTCCATGCGGAAATGCCGGAAGATGCGTCGCCCGCCCAGCCGCACTTCCACTGACCCACCCCCGCAGGCCCCGACAGCCTGCCCTGCCCAAAGCCGCTTTCGGTGCCCACCGAAGCGGCTTTTTTCTTATCCGATGCCCCGTCGCCCAAAATTTCGAACTTTTCCTAAGCCTTTCAGCCAAGCAGACATCGTGTAAGGTCTTTGTCATTATCGGGCCCAGCCAATACCCGACAGCAGTCAATGACTCACTTCACGGAGGTTGAATATGCGGTTCTTGGTACTTAACTCAGACGCCGAACGGCGTGACGGACTGAAGACCCTGTTGCGGCAGATCGACCGGCACGCCAGCATCAACGATGCCCCTGACGGTTTCCAGGCGCGCCGGCTGCTGCGCACCCAGCGTTTCGACCTCGTCGCGATCGACTGGCTGGACGTAGGCCGGCTCAGCGAGCTTCAGGCACTCGGCAACGCGTGCTCGCCGACACCGGTCGCCGTTCTGGTCGACGACATCTCGCCCGAAGCTATCCAGCGCTTCTTCAATTACGGCGTCGCGGGCGTGATCCCGCATTCCACGCGGCCGCACCTGATCGTGCGAGCGCTCGAGATCGTCCTGCTCGGCGGACACTACATTCCGCCGATCGCCCTCAGCCTGCTGCCGTCCACGGCGACGACGACGGCGCGCCACGACGCCCATTTCCAGAAGCTCGCCGGCTCGCTGCCCCGGCGCCCGCCGAGCGGCCTCCTGTCGCCGCGCCAAGCGCAGATCATGCGGTTCGTCCACATGGGCAGCACGAACAAGATGATCGCGCGTACGCTCGGCATCAGCGAAGGCACCGTGAAGATCCACCTCGCGAGCATCTTCCAGCAGCTCGGCGCCGCAAACCGCGCCGCCGCGGTCGCGATCTACAACGGCTGGCTGTCGCCCCACCTCGAGGTACTGCTGGCGAACCGCAACCGCGCCCGCAAACCGGCCATAGGAGAACACGGCCCGGCTCCGCTGCGTACACAACGGCACGACCGTCCGTACCCGTTGCCCACCGCGAATGCCGACACGCAGGACCTGCCGCTCGCCGCCGAGCCGCCGGCACGGTTCCGGCGCGGACGCTAGGCAAACAGTCTCGATATTGCGACGGTCGGGCATGTGCAGGCTCCCACCTTTGATGCTCAACGAGTAATATGGACGCATGGGTTTTCTTTTCACACCGCTTCCGCTCTGGGTTGGCATCGGTGGCTGGATCGCCGCCGTGGCCCTGCTCGCGCTCGCGATCTGGAATCGCCCCTTCGTACGCCTGCAAGACGCCACGCTTCAGCACGTGTGGCTTGCACTCGTCACTGCGATCACGGTCCTGTGGGCCTCGAACGCATGGCTCGAAGATGGCATCGTCATGCATCTGCTCGGCGCAACGTTGCTCGTCACGCTGTTCGACTGGACACTCGCACTGATCGCGATGGGCGCCGTCACGGCGATCGCCGCGGTCATCTTCGACGCGCCGTGGCAAGGCATCGGCCTGACCTATCTGATCTACGGTGCGCTGCCTGTCGGCGTGTCGGCGTTGCTGCAACGCGCCGCGCTCGCCTGGTTGCCGCACAACCTCGCGTCGTTCATCACCGGGCAGGGTTTCCTGTCGCCAGCCATCGCGATCGTCGCGGTCGCCGCCGCGGCGGCCGGTGTCCAACTCGCGCTCGCGGACGGCGTGCCCGTCGTGATTCCGGCCGGCTATCTGCTGAACACCGCGCTGCTCGCGCTCGGCGAAGCATGGTTCACCGGCATGGCAACGGCACTCATCGCCGTCTATCGCCCAGCGTGGGTCACGACCTTCGACGTCCGGCGCTACCGCCTCGGCGGCCCGCGCGCCTGAATTTCCTCCGGATCGGCTCGGCGCACACGCGTACCGGCGGCACTTCCGCGGCGCGCGCCGAATACGCCACCTACTGCCGCACAACTTTTTTACGCTAAGATTGAACTCCTGTTCTTCATCGGGCATCTATACGTGCCCGATGTCTCCTTCGCTCCTCACCAATAACCAGATGGACAGCTCACCTGCCTCGCTCCGGATTTTCCGGGCGCTCGGCAAGCTGGCAGCCTGTATCGCGGGCCTGTCGCTTGCGCTTCCCGCTCCGGTATTCGCCGACCTGCTCGACCAGCGCTCCGAACTGATCAACAAATTCGTCAACGAGATGCATGCCGATCCGCTCGCCGCCGATTGTGCGGCGCACGGCAGCTTCATCGCCAGCACGTCGACGGCCTTCGACCGCGTCGACTTCGCGCCGAACGCATTCGACAGCGGCAACGCGACGATCACGCCGTGGAACGACTCGTTCGACCAGGGCAAGCAGCGCGTGAAAGTCGACAATATCGTCACCGTCGACGGGCTCGGCATCCACAGCAACGGCAGCGATCCGACGCCGCTGAAATTCCGTTGCGGCTATGTCGGCCAGCAAATGCTCGCGTTCAGCTGGAACGACCCGGTTCCGCCGCTGAAGCCGCGCGTCGAGCGCTCGTCGTCTTCGACGAAGAAATTCAAGGGCAAGTCGCACCGCGGCAAAGCCAAGGCGAAAGCATCGAGCCGTACCGGCAGCAAGAAGGCAGTGGCGACGAAAAAATCAGGCGGCCAGAACAAAGCCGTGAAGAAAAAAACCGCGAAGAAGTCCTGATACGACGGAGCGGCAACGACAACAGCAAAAAAAGCCGGCGCATCTCGCGATGCGCCGGCTTTTTTCATGCGACGACGGCGGTGCTTACGCGAACGTGTCGACGTGCACGAGGATCGCGGCCAGCATCGCCGCGCCGAGCGCCGCGCTGCGCTCGCCGTTCCAGCCGACGCGCTCGTCGGGCAGGTTCGCGTTGTCCTTGAACGGCATTTCGAGCGTCAGCGACAGGCAGCCGAACTGATGGCCAACATACTTCGACGCGAGCTTCAACGCATCTTCCTTGTACTTGCTCGCCGCGTAGCCATGCTCGGTCTGGAAGTCGGGGCTTGCGACCTTGAACGCGTCGATGAACGCGGCCTGCTCCTTGCCCTGCTGCTCGGTAAAGCTCGGCAGCATCTCCGAGCCGGCGACGAACACGTACGGCAGATCCTCGTCGCCGTGAATGTCGAAGAACATGTCGCAGCCGATCGCGTGGATTGCGTCGCGCACGGCCAGGACCTCAGGGCTGCGCTCGGCATCGGGCGCCATCCACTCGCGGTTCAGGTTCGCGCCGGCCGCATTGGTGCGCAGGTTGCCGTGCACGCTGCCGTCCGGGTTCATGTTCGGGACGATGTAGAACGTCACGCGATCGTAGAGCTTGCGCGCCACCGGATCGCCGGCCCAGTCGCCCCATCCGGCCAGCCGTTTGACCAGGCCTTCGACGAACCACTCGGCCATCGACTCGCCCGGATGCTGGCGCGCGATGATCCACACCTTCTTCTTCGGCGCACCGTCCGTTTCCGGCGTGCCGAGCGTCAGCAGCGACATCGGACGGCCTTCGACCGTACGGCCGAGCTCGATGACGCTCGCCTGCGGCAACTGCTGAACCGCGCCGAGAAACGCCGCGTGACGCTCTTCCGAGTACGGTTCGAAATACGCGTAGTAGATGCTGTCGAACTCCGGCGTATGGTCGATGGTCATCGTCTTGCCGTCGAACGTCGTCGGCACGCGGAACCAGTCGACCCGGTCGTAGCTCGCCACCGCGTGGTAGTTGCGCCAGCCGGACGGATACGCGCATTCGGCTGCGTTCTCGAACGTCATCACGCATCGCTCGCCGCGCGCACCCGTCAAGCGGTAGTAAAACCATTGCGCGAATTCCGAACGATTGTCGCCGCGCACGCGCAGCCGGATCGCGTCGGGGCTGTCGCACGACACGACGTCGATTGCGCCGGCGTCGAAATTACTGGTGATCGAAAGGGCCATCTGTCTATCTCCTTTGTCGACTGGCGTTAGCGCTTTAGCGCTTACGCCAGTCCCATGCAAAGCGGTCGACTGGCGTTAGCGCTTTAGCGCTTACGCCAGTCCCATGCAAAGCTGTCGACCGGCGTTAGCGCTTTAGCGCTTACGCCAGTCCCATGCAAAGCGGTCGACCAGCGTTAGCGCTTTAGCGCCTACACCGGTCCCATGCAAAGCTGTCGACCGAAGCAGGCGTCGCACCGCCCGTCCGGCCTCATGCATGCGCCGGCCGTCTCGTGAACGGCCAACAGGGTCACTCGCCGACACGCCGGCGATATACGTAAGTCGAATCGTTCGACGCAGCCGCATCGAACGCATAGCCTTCGGTCGCGAATGCCTTCAGCGCCTTCGGGTCGGTGATACGGTTCTCGACGACAAAACGCGCCATCAGGCCGCGCGCGCGTTTCGCGTGGAAGCTGATGATCTTGTAGCGGCCGCCCTTCCAGTCCTCGAATACCGGCGTGATGACCGGTGCGGCCAGCTGCTTCGGCTTGACCGACTTGAAGTATTCGGTCGACGCGCAGTTGACGAGCACGCGCGCCGCGCCGCTGCGCGTCTCGAGCTGCTCGTTCAGCGCCCGCGTGATGCGGTCGCCCCAGAACGCGTACAGATCCTTGCCGCGCGCGTTCGCGAAACGCGTGCCCATCTCGAGCCGGTACGGCTGCAGCAGGTCGAGCGGACGCAGCAGCCCGTACAGGCCCGACAGCACGCGCACGTGCTGCTGCGCATAGTCGAGATCGGTGGACGACAGCGATTTCGCGTCGAAACCCTCGTAGACGTCGCCGTTGAACGCCAGCACGGCCTGCTTCGCGTTGGCCGGCGTGAAGGTCGGCGACCAGTCGGCGTAGCGCTGGAAGTTCAGGCGCGCGAGCGGATCGGAGATATCCATCAGCGTCGCGATGTCCTGCGGTGACAGCTTGCGCAGGCCGTCGATCAGCTCCGACGCGTCGTCGACGAATGCAGGCTTCGTGTAAGACTGGACGTGCGGGGGCGTATCGTAGTCGAGGGATTTAGCGGGAGAGAGAACGATTATCATAGAGGCTCGCTGGCACGCCGTGCCTTGCGGTCAGACGAAAACCACCGATTGTAACGAATGCCCCGCTCTCTCGCCCCGCACGCCGCACACCGCGTCGTGCTCGACTCGAACGTCTGGATCGACATCCTCGTATTCGACGACCCCGCTACGCGCCCGATCCGTGCCGCGCTGGAGCACGGCATGCTTGCCGCCGTGATCGACGGCCGCTGCCTGACCGAACTCGAATACGTGCTCGACTATCCGCAGTTCCAGTCGCGTGCGATCGACAAGGTTGCCGCGCTCGCCGCGGTCGCCCGACTCGCGAGCCTCGTCGAACCGCCGCCCGTCGACGCCGACGCGCCGCCGCTGCCGAAGTGCAAGGACCGCGACGATCAGAAATTTCTCGAACTCGCCCGCGCCGCGCAGGCCGAGTGGCTCGTGTCGAAAGACCGCGCGCTGCTGAAGCTCGCGAAGCGCACCGCACGCGACTTCGGTTTCCGGATCGCGCAACCCGCGCCGTTTGTGGAAGCCTGCGCACTCGACGCCGCGCCGCCCGCCACGGCGACGCCCGCCTGACGCACTCCATCCGAATTCGACCGTATCGATGAACGCTCCTTCAGATATGCCAACGACGCCCGTTTTCCCCTCGCGCCTGCCGAACGTCGGCACGACGATCTTCACGGTCATGAGCGCGCTCGCCGCCGAAAAAGGTGCGGTGAATCTCGGCCAGGGTTTCCCGGATTTCGATTGCGATCCGCGCATCGTCGATGCGGTCGCAACCGCGATGCGCAACGGGCACAACCAGTATCCGCCGATGGCCGGCGTCGCGCCGCTACGCGACGCGATCGCCGACAAGATCGCGCAGGTGTACGGCCGGCGCTACGATCCGGGCACCGAAATCACCGTGACGGCCGGCGCAACGCAGGCGCTGCTGACGGCGATCCTGTGCGCGGTGCAGCCGGGCGACGAAGTGATCGTCGTCGAGCCGACCTACGACAGCTACCTGCCGTCGATCGAGCTCGCTGGCGGCAAGCCCGTGTTCGTCACGCTGGAGGCGCCCGACTACGCGATCCCGTTCGACCGTCTCGCGGCCGCGATCACGCCGAAAACGCGGATGATCCTGATCAACACGCCGCACAACCCGACGGGCACCGTGTGGCGCGAGGCGGACATGCGCAAGCTCGAGGACATCGTGCGCGGCACCAACGTGCTGATCCTGTCCGACGAAGTCTACGAACACATGGTCTACGACGGCGCGCGCCACGAGAGCGTCGCGCGCTACCCGGCGCTCGCCGCGCGCAGCTTCATCGTATCGAGCTTCGGCAAGACCTATCACGTGACGGGCTGGAAGGTCGGTTACGTCGCGGCGCCTGCCGCGCTGACCGCGGAATTCCGCAAGGTCCACCAGTTCAACGTGTTCACGGTGAACACGCCGATGCAGATCGGCCTCGCCGACTACCTGCGCGACCCGGCGCCGTACCTGTCGCTCGCGGGCTTCTACCAGCAGAAGCGCGACTTCTTCCGGGCCGGCCTCGAGCGCACGCGCTTCAAGCTGCTGCCGTGCACGGGCACGTACTTCCAGTGCGTCGATTACTCGGCGATCAGCGACCTGCCCGAAGCGGAATTCTCGAAGTGGCTCACGTCGGAAATCGGCGTGGCCGCCATTCCGGTGTCGGCGTTCTATCACGAGCCGCACGAATCGGGCGTCGTCCGCTTCTGCTTCGCGAAGCAGGAAAGCACGCTCGCGTCCGCGCTCGAACGGCTCGCCCGCCTGTAAGACCCGCACGGGCGGCCGCACGCCGCCCTTCGGGAACCGCGCTTACGAACGCACGACGTTCGCCGCTTCGACATACGCCTTGCGCTCGGCTGCCACGCGTTGCGCGGCCGGGCGTTCACTCACCGTCTTCGCGTGCGCCTTCCAGTCGATGCCTGCATCGAGCAGGAAGTCGCGGCCGAAGATGGCCTTCGTCGCCATTCCGATGACCGGCAGATGGACCCACGCGGCAATGTCCGCGAGGCCGAACGACACGCCGAGCACATACGGCGAAAACTGCGTCATCTGCCTGAATGCATCGATCGCGCGCGGCAGGCGCTTCTCGACGTGCGCCTTCATCCCGTCGCTCACCTTGCCGCCGAAAAACGCTTCCGTGTACACCTCGCGCGCCATCCATTCGAGATACAGCTCGAGCGTCTCGACCAGTTCGCGCACCTTCGCCGCCGCAAACGGACTCGCGGGGAAAATGCCTTTCTCGGGATAGCGCGCCGCCAGGTATTCGATGATCACCTGCGACTCGAACAGCGCGCCCTCTTCGGTCTTCAGGAACGGAATCTTGCCGAGCGGCGAATCGGCAAGCTGCGCCGGATCGCTGATCGGCAAACCGCACACCGCTTCCTCGAACGGAATGTCGTGCTCGAGCAGGACGAACTTCACCTTGTTGTAGTAGTTGGACAACGGAATACCGCACAGCTGTAGCATCGGAGTCTCCTTCCTTGCTGAAGCGCGGCCGCGTCGACGCCGGCCGCATCGGGATTCATTACGCTGAAAAGCACGTTCGTGCTAGTCTAAAGCAAGTTGTGCGTTCGTCACGACAACATGACCTCCGCTGCGGCGTCGGCTCCGCCTGTCCGCGCGACACATGCGGCGTCGCCGCCGCGCCACCCGATGGAGACACGCTCGCATGAGTGCTGAACTGCTGGCCTCGCGTCCGCCCGAGAGCGAATCGACGCTCGTCCTCACGCTGTCCAATCCCGGCGCGCGCAACGCGCTGCATCCCGACATGTACGCGGCCGGCATCGAAGCGCTCGCCACCGCCGAGCGCGATCCGGCGATTCGCGCCGTCGTGCTGACGGGTGCCGATCGTTTCTTCTGCGCAGGCGGCAACCTGAACCGGCTGCTCGAGAATCGCTCGAAGGATCCGTCCTTCCAGGCCGACAGCATCGATCAGCTCGCGGCATGGGTCACGGCGATCCGCGCGTCGACGAAGCCGGTGATCGCGGCCGTCGAAGGCGCCGCGGCCGGCGCGGGTTTCTCGCTCGCGCTCGCGTGCGACCTGATCGTCGCCGCACACGATGCGAAATTCGTGATGTCGTATGCGCGCGTCGGCCTGACGCCCGACGGCGGCGGCTCGTGGTTTCTCGCCCGCGCGCTGCCGCGTGCGATCGCGGCCGAGATCCTGTTCGAAGGCAAGCCGGTTGCCGCCGAACGCCTGCATGCGCTCGGCGTCGTCAACCGGCTCGCCGCGCCCGGCACGGCGCTGAACGACGCACTGGCATGGGCCGACGCGCTCGCCGGCATCTCGCCGAATGCGCTCACGCGCATCAAGTCGCTGCTCGACGACGCGACCGCGCAACCGCTGGACGTGCACCTCGGCACCGAGCGCGATCATTTCGTCGCGTCGCTGCATCATGCGGACGGGCTCGAAGGCATCACCGCCTTTCTCGAGAAGCGCCAGCCGCGCTACAAGCGCTGATCCGCCGCGTCGGCCTTCGAACCGACGCCACACCGCCGCGTCCATCCGATGCGGCCCGTCGACGCCGCGCACAACGTCGCGGCGATCTCCGGCCCGGCCGCGCATGCCCGTCGGCACGCGCGTTTCCGTCGCCAGCAGCCCGTGTCGATCCATGCTCTAATGACCGCCTGTCGCGGCGCCGCCGGCGCCGTTTTCGCGCATGCCACACAGGAGTTGACGATGATCGACGTCTATAGCTGGGCGACCCCGAACGGCCACAAGGTGCACATCATGCTCGAGGAAACGGGCCTCGCGTATCGTGCGCATCCGGTCGATATCGGCGCGGGCGACCAGTTCGAGCCCGAGTTCCTGAAGATCAGCCCGAACAACAAGATCCCCGCGATCGTCGATCCGGACGGCCCCGGCGGCCAACCGATCTCGCTGTTCGAATCGGGCGCGATCCTGATCTACCTCGCGGAGAAGACCGGCAAGTTCCTGCCGACCGATCCGGCCGCGCGCTATACGACGCTCGAGTGGCTGATGTTCCAGATGGGCGGCGTCGGCCCGATGCTCGGGCAGGCGCACCACTTCCGCCTGTATGCGCCGGAAAAGATCGAGTATGCGGTCAACCGCTACACGAACGAAGCGAAGCGGCTGTACAACGTGATGGAAAAGCGCCTCGGCGAATCCGAGTATCTCGCGGGCGACACGTACACGATCGCAGACATTGCGACGTTCCCGTGGACGCGCTCGTGGCAGAACCAGGGCATCGTGCTCGACGCGTTGCCGAACGTGAAGCGCTGGCACGAGGGGATCGCCGCGCGACCGGCCGTGCAGCGCGGCGTCGAGGTGCTCGCGTCGATGCGCAAGCCGCTGCAGGACGACAAGGCACGCGAGGTGCTGTTCGGCGCAACGCAATACGCGAAGCACTGACAAGCGTGTGACGAGCCGAGCGGCATCCGTGCATGCCGCTCGGCGCTTCAGAAGTAATGCAGCGTGATGAACTCCGCCGCGCATACCGGCAGCGGCGCGTCGGGGCGCTCGACCTGCATCGATACCGACCACGTTACCTGGATGCCGCCGCGCGCGGCGTCGGCGGTTTCCTTCACCGCGAACAGCGCACGCACGCGCGCCCCGACCGGCACCGGCTTCAAAAACCGCACGCGGTTCAGCCCGTAGTTCACGCCCATCTTCTGCTCGAAGCGCATTGCGTCGGTCATCAACGCAGGAATCAGCGACAGCGTCAGGAACCCGTGCGCGATCGGTCCGCCGAACGGCGACTCGCGCCGCGCGCGCTCGGGGTCGACGTGAATCCATTGATGATCGCCGGTCGCGTCGGCGAAACCGTCGACGCGCGGCTGGTCGATCTCGATCCAACCGCTCGCGAGCGGCTCCGCGCCGACCCGCGCCTGCAGCGCCTGCGCCGAGGCGATCAGCGGCAAGGTCACGTCGGTCATGGGTTCGCGCCCCCCGGATGGCGCAGCCCGAAAATCACCTTGGTGTGCACGCTGATCACCGTCTCGCCTGCTTCGTTCACGCCGACCCATTCGGTCGACACGATGCCGCGGTCGGGCTTGCTCTCCGACACGCGCTTGTCGTGCACCTTCTGATACATCGTGATCGTGTCGCCGGCGCGCACCGGCTTCAGCCAGCGGATCGAATCGATGCCCGGCGAGCCCATGCTGGTCGAATCCGGCCCGAGCTTCTGGACCAGCAGGCTCATGAACACCGAGCACGTATGCCAGCCGCTCGCGACGAGGCCGCCGAAATGCGATGCCTTCCCCGCTTCCTCGTCGACATGGAACGGCTGCGGATCGTAGCGCTTCGCGAACGTCTTGATGTCGTCGGGCTCGAACGTGTAGCGGCCCACTTCGGTGGTACTGCCGACCACCAGATCTTCGTAACTGATGCCCACTGATGAGTCTCCTTGTCTGGCGCGCTCGCGCGTCGCCGTCATGCTACGTCGGTCTGCGCGAAATCGGGTAGCGCCGCGATGCGGGCGAGGTGATGATCGGTATCGCCGAGCGTCGTCTCGATGATCGCCAGCCGCTTGAACAGGTGCGCGGCGGCCACCTCGTTGGTCACGCCCATGCCGCCGTGCAGCTGGACCGCCTGCTGGCCGACGAAGCGCGCGGCCGTACCGACCCGCGCCTTCGCGGCCGACACGGCCTTGCGCCGCGCATCGGCATCGCCGTTCGCGTAGCGCACCGCCGCGAGATAGGTCAGCGAACGCGCCTGCTCCGCATGGATCAGCATGTCGACCATCCGGTGCTGCAGCGCCTGAAAACGCGCGATCGGCACGCCGAACTGCTCGCGCGTCTTCGTGTATTCGACCGTCGCGCGATTCAGTTCGTCGAGCGCGCCGACCGCTTCCGCGCACAGCAGGAAGGTTGCGTAATCGGCGATCTGCTCGAGTGCCGCCGCATCGCGCGCACCGCCCGTCAGCAGTCGGGCCGGCGTGTCGTTGAACGCGATCGTCGCGGCACGCTGACCGTCGATGGTCCGGTAGTCGACCACCTTCGCGTTGGCCGCATCGCGTTCGACGACAAAGAGGCCGATGCCGCCGCCGTCGACCCGCGCAGGCACGATCCACACGTGCGCCTGGGCGCCGTGCTGAACCACCGACTTGGTGCCGGTCAGCCGGTATGTGCCGCCCTGCTCGCGCGCGCGCGTGTCGAGTTCGTACAGATCGTAGCGCGCCTGCGGTTCGTGGAACGCGACCGCCACCCGCTTTTGCCCCTGCGCGACCGCCTCCAGCAGCACGGCGTCGTCGCCTGTGCCGGAGCCGGCGATCCGCAGTGCTTCGACGCCAACCGCCGTGGCCCAGTACGGCTCGATCACGAGCGCGCGGCCGAGCTCCTGCATCACGACCAGCATGTCGACCGGCCCACCGCCGAAGCCGCCCTGTGCGTCCGGCACGGGCAACGCGGTCAATCCCAGTTCGGTGAATGCGCTCCACTGCGCGTCCGACACGCCGGTATCGCTGCGCACGATCGCCTGGCGCGCTTCGAAGCCGTATTGCTCGCCGAGATACCGGCGCAGCGCGTCGGCGAACTGCTGCTGCTCATCGGTAAAGCTGAAATCCATGGTTGTCTCCGTTCCCTGATCACAGCCCCAGAATCATCTGCGCGATGATGTTCTTCTGGATCTCGTTCGAACCGCCGTAGATCGACGTCTTCCGGTAATTGAAGTAGTACGCGGCGAGCGGCGCCGCATCGTCGTCGCCCGCGATGCTGTGTTCGCGCTCGCCGTCGAGGAACGGCACGTCGAACGGGGCGGCCAGCGGGCCGATCGCTTCGACCATCAGCTCGGTGAGCGCCTGCTGCACCTCGGTGCCCTTGATCTTCAGCATCGACGCCTCGGGGCCGGGCCCCTTGCCGCTCGTCTCGCGGCTGACGACGCGCAGCACCGTCACTTCCAGCGCCATCAACTCGACTTCGAGCGCCGCGACCTTCGCGGCGAACACGGGATCGGCGAGCAACGGCTTGCCGTTCTTGCGCTGGTTCGACGCCACCCGCTTCAGGAACGCGAGCTCCCGCTTCGACGCGCCGACGCGCGCGATGCCGGTGCGTTCGTGGCCGAGCAGGTATTTCGCGTAGGTCCAGCCGCGGTTCTCGTCGCCGACGAGGTTCTCGACCGGCACCTTCACGTCCTCGAAGAACACCTCGTTGACCTCGTGGTCCTCGTCGAGCATCACGATCGGGCGCACCGTGATGCCGGGCGTCTTCATGTCGATCAGCAGGAACGAGATGCCCTCCTGCTTCTTCGCAGCCGGATCGGTGCGCACGAGGCAGAACATCATGTCGGCGTACTGGCCGAGCGTGGTCCAGGTCTTCTGGCCGTTGACGACGTAGTGATCGCCGTGGCGCTCGGCGCGCGTGCGCAGCGACGCGAGGTCGGATCCGGAACCCGGCTCCGAATAACCCTGGCACCACCAGTCCGAGCCGTCGAGGATGCGCGGCAGATAGTGGCGCTTCTGCGCTTCGCTGCCGTATTTCATCAGGACCGGCGCGACCATCGACACCCCGAACGGCAGCACGGTCGGCGCACCGATCCGCGCGCACTCCTCGTCCCAGATGTGCCGCTGCGTCGCGTTCCAGCCCGGGCCGCCATATTCGACCGGCCAGGCGGGCGCGGACCAGCCGCGCTGGCCGAGAATCCGGTGCCAGCTCGCGAAATCCTCGCGGTCGAGTCGTTTGTGATCGAGTACCTTGGCGCGCAGTGCGTGAGGCAGGTTGGCCTCGAGCCAGGCGCGGACGTCGGCGCGGAACGCGTCGTCGGCGGGGGAATAATCCAGATCCATGCGCAGTGTCTCCTGTCCGCGGCCGTCCCCGGCCAAGGACACACTGCGTACGTCATTGCAGCGGTTCTTTCAGCGCGGCTGGAATCGGCAGCGGCATCACGTCGATGCCTTCTTCGACCAAGGACTGCGCATCCTCCGGCGTCGTGACGCCGCGAATGCTGCGTGCCGGCGCCTCGTTGTAATGGATGCGCCGCGCTTCCTCGGCGAAGCGCTCGCCCACGTTCTCGGTCTTCTCCAGCACCTCGCGCAGCGCGCGCATCACCTGCGCCTGCAGCGCACGCGGATCGGCCGGCTGCGCTTGCGTCGCGCCCGACAGGTTCAGGCGCGGCGCCGACGGCATCCGGTTGATCTCCGTCGTTCCGCACACCGGACATTCGACCAGCTTGCGGGACAACTGCGCTTCGAATTCATCGGCGGAAGCGAACCAGCCTTCGAACCGATGACCGTGCGGACACTGTAAATCGAGGACCTTCATGCTGAATCAGGGCGTGTAACGAGTGTAGCGCAAAAAGCGGTTTTGTGAACGATCGTGCTAAATCCAGATCACGCGACACGAACGCGCCGCGTCACCGGATTGTAACGCGGCGTTCCGGCCGCCGCTGACGCCGTGCTCAGGGCGTGACGACCGGCCCGAGCGGCCACGTGCCGGACAGCACCTTGTCGAGCCACATCGTGCCGATGATCGTCTTCACGTCGGAGATCTGGCCCGTGCGCACCCATTCCTGCAGGTCGGCCAGCGTCGCGGTGAAGGTTTCGAGGAATTCGCCTTCGTCGAGCTTGCGCTCGCCGGCCGTGAGCCCGCGCGCGAGGTACAGGTCGATGAATTCGGTCGAATAGGAAATGATCGGATGAATGCGGGCCAGGAACACGTATTCACGCGCCGTGTAGCCCGTTTCCTCGCGCAGTTCACGCACCGCGCACGCGAGCGCGCCTTCGTTCGGATCGAGCTTGCCGGCCGGGAATTCGGCCATCACCTTGCCGATCGGATAGCGGAACTGGCTTTCCATCAGCACGCGGCCGTCGTCGAACAGCGGGATCACCATCACCGCGCCCGGATGCTGCACGTATTCGCGCGTAGCCTTCTTGCCGTCCGGCAGACGGACGGTGTCGCGCTTGAGCTTGAGGAACGCGCCTTCGAAGATCGCCTCGCTCTCGAGGCAGGTTTCGGTCAGTGCGGCGTCGTGATTGGGTAGTTCGGCCATCGGCGGCTCCTGAATGAGCACGACGGACGGCCGGAGCCGTCAGCGTCGTTTGACGAGATACTGGAACGTGAAGCCGGGAAACGCGAACACGACGAAGAGACTGAACGTGATCGCGTAAAACTGCCAGCCCTGTTCGAAGCGGTTGCCGGCGCGCGACTCGAGCCAGAAGCCGAGCGCGCCGACGACGAAGTACAGCACGATCAGCTCGCCGATCCGCACCCACGCATTCTTCTTCGTCGCGCCGAACGGCACGACGGCGAAGAGGCGTTGGTTCAGGAACGGCAGGTTGGCGCAGACGAGCGCCAACAGCACGATGAACCAGCCGGCTGCCGACATTACAGCGGCAGCGTGTGACGGATTGCCTGCAGGCAGGCGGTCAGCAGCGGGCTCGGGATCAGGCCGAGCACGACGACCGCCAGGCCGTTCAGCACGAGGATCGTGCGCTTGCAGAAATCGCCCGAGATCGGCGTCGAATCCTGCGGGGCATCGAAGTACATCAGCTTGACGATGCGCAGGTAGTAGAACGCGCCGAACAGCGACGTGATCACGGCCAGCACGGCCAGCCACGTGAGGCCCGCGTTGACGGTCGCCTCGAGCACGGCGAGCTTCGCGTAGAAGCCGACGGTCGGCGGGATGCCGGCCAGCGAGAACATCATGACCATCATCACGAACGCGAACACCGGGCTGCGCTTGTTGAGGCCCTTGAAGTCGTCGATCGTTTCCGCTTCGAAATCGCGGCGTGCGAGCAGCATCACCACGCCGAACGAGCCGAGCGTCGTGATCAGGTAGACGATCGCGTAGAACATCGCCGAGCTGTATGCGTTCGCCGGTGCCGCCGCGTCGCCCTTCACGATGCCCGCGAGCAGGCCGAGCAGCACGAAGCCCATGTTCGAGATCGCCGAATACGCGAGCATCCGCTTGATGTTGCGCTGGACGATACCGGTGATGTTGCCGACGATCAGCGACAGCGCGGCGAGAATCACGAGCGCGGTCTGCCAGTTCTGCGCGAGCGGCAGCAGGCCCATCACCAGGAAGCGCAGGCCCCACGCGAACGCGGCAACCTTCGGGCCGCCGCCGACGAACAGCGTCATCGCGGTCGGTGCGCCCTGGTAGACGTCCGGCACCCACATGTGGAACGGCACGGCGCCGAGCTTGAACGCGATACCGGCGACGATGAAGATCACGCCGAACATCAGCACGGCCGCGTCGGTGTTGCCGCCGACCGCCTTGTACACCTCGCCCAGCTCGAGCGAGCCGGTCGCGCCGTAGAGCATCGAGATGCCGTACAGCACGAAACCCGACGCAAGCGCGCCCAGCACGTAGTACTTCATCGCGGCTTCGCTCGACTGCGGAGCGTCGCGGCGCAGCGCGATGACCGCGTACAGCGACAGCGACATCAGTTCGAGGCCGAGGTACAGCGTCAGGAAGTTGTTGCCCGACACCATGACCAGCTGGCCGAGCAGCGAGAACATGCCGAGCAGGAACACGTCGCCGCGGAACATGTCGCGGTCTTCGAGGTACTTGCGCGAATAGACGAGCGAGACCGCGAAACCGAACGACACGACAGCCTTCATCGTGCTCGCGAACGAGTCGACGACGACCATCTTCGAGAAGAAGTAGTACTGCTGCGGGTCGAGCGCCTGGACCGCGAACCACACGCCGGCGACGACCGACGAGACGACCGCGATCAGATAGGTCAGGCGGCGGCCGGACGCACCGGTAAAGGTGTCGTTCAGCCAAGCGACGACGATGGCGGCCAGCACCAGCGCGTCAGGCAACAGGACATTCATAGGGGCGTTTTGCATGATCTTGAGTTCCTCCGCTCGCGATTACTGGGCCAGCGGCAGCTTCGACTGCGCGACGTGGGAGAGGAGGTTTTCCACGGAAACGTGCATCACGTCGGTGAAAGGCTTCGGATACAGGCCCATCAGCATCGTGAACGCGGCGAGCACGGCCAGCATCAGGAATTCGCGACGGCCGATGTCCTTCAGCTTGGCAACGTGATCGTTCGCCACCGCGCCGAAATACACGCGCTTGTACATCCACAGCGTGTAGGCCGCGCCGAGGATCAGCGTGAATGCCGCGCCGAATGCGATCCAGAAGTTGTACTGGACGGCCGCGAGAATCACCATGAATTCGCCGACGAAACCCGACGTACCCGGCAGGCCGCAGTTGGCCATCGAAAACAGCATCGCGAATGCCGCGAACTTCGGCATCACGTTCACGACGCCGCCGTAATCGGCGATCTGGCGCGAGTGCAAGCGGTCGTACAGCACGCCGATGCAGAGGAACATCGCGCCCGACACGAAGCCGTGCGAGATCATCTGGATGATCGCGCCTTCGACGCCGAGCTGGTTGAAGATGAAGAAGCCGAGCGTGACGAAGCCCATGTGCGCGATCGACGAATACGCGACCAGCTTCTTCATGTCGGCCTGCACCATCGCGACGAGGCCGATGTAGATCACCGCGATCAGCGACAGCGTGATCACGACGGGCGCCAGGAAGTGGCTCGCGTCAGGCGTGATCGGCAGCGAGAAGCGCAGGAAACCGTATGCGCCGAGCTTCAGCATGATCGCTGCCAGCACGACCGAGCCGCCCGTCGGCGCTTCCACGTGCGCGTCCGGCAGCCACGTGTGCACCGGCCACATCGGCACCTTCACCGCGAACGCGAGGAAGAACGCAATGAACAGCAGGATCTGCGGCGTCATCGCGATCTTCGCGTTCTGCCACGTCGCGAGATCGAACGAGTGCGTTTCCGTGTACAGGTAGATCAGCGCGACCAGCATCAGCAGCGAGCCGGCCAGCGTGTACAGGAAGAACTTGAACGCCGCATACACGCGGTTCGGACCGCCCCACACGCCGATGATGATGTACATCGGGATCAGGGTCGCCTCGAAGAACACGTAGAACAGCAGGCCGTCGGCCGACGAGAACACGCCGATCATGATCCCGGACAGGATCAGGAAGGCCGCGAGGTACTGCGCGACGTTCTCGGTAATCACTTCCCAGGCGGCGATCACGACGATCACCGTGATCAGCGCGGTCAGCACGACGAACCACATCGAGATGCCGTCGACGCCGAGGTGATACGAAATGTCGAAGCGTTCGATCCAGGTCGACTTCTCGACGAACTGCAGCGCAGCCGTGCTCGCGTCGAAGCCCGTGATCAGCGGGATCGTGACCGCGAGGCCGAGCAGCGCACCGATCAGCGCGACCCAGCGGGCCGTCCCCGGATTTTTGTCGTTACCCACCGCAAGCACGAGGAGGCCGAAAACGATCGGCAGCCAGATCGCGGTACTGAGAATCGGAAAAGCGTGCATTAGTGTTGTCTCCCCGCCTTATTTGCCGCCGAGCGTTACAAACAGGGTCAGGAGCCCCAGCATGCCGATGATCATGGCGAACGCGTAGTGATAGATGTAACCGGATTGGAGGAAGCGGATCACGCCGGCGAACCAGCCGATGAACCGGGCGCTGCCGTTGACGAGGCCGTCGATCACCACGACGTCACCCTCCTTCCACAGGCCGCGGCCGATCGCCACCGAACCGCGGGCGAACACCACTTCGTTGATCTTGTCCATGTAGTACTTGTTGTCCAGCAGCGTGTAGATCGGGCCGAACGCGCGGCGGATCGACGCCGGCAGTTCCGGACGCTTCAGGTACAGGAACCACGCGACGACGACACCGGCGAGCGCCAGCCACACCGGCAGGCCCGACACCGAGTGCAGGCCCATGCCGACCCAGCCGTGGAACTCTTCGGCCATCTCGGCCAGCGCCGGGTGGTTTTCGCCGATGAAGATCACCTTGTCGAATGCGACGCCGTGCTGGAAGAAGTCGCCGAACAGCATCGGGCTGATCGCGAACGCACCGATGATCACCGACGGGATCGCCAGCAGGACCAGCGGCACCCACACGACCCACGGGGTCTCGTGCGGCTCGTGCGCGTGGTCGTCATGACCGTGGCCATGGCCGTGGTCGTCGTGGCCGTGCGCGGCCGCCATGCCCATCGGCGATTCCGGATGCTTCGGCTTGCGGAAGCGCTCTTCGCCGTGGAACACCAGGAAGTACATGCGGAACGAGTACAGCGCCGTGACGAACACGCTCGCGACGACCGCGAAGTATGCGAAGCCCGAGCCCGGCAGGTGCGACAGCTTCACCGCGTCGATGATCGAGTCCTTCGAGTAGAAGCCCGAGAAGAACGGCGTACCGATCAGCGCGAGCGAACCGACGAGCGACGTGATCCACGTGATCGGCATGTACTTGCGCAGGCCGCCCATGTTGCGCATGTCCTGGTCGTGGTGCATGCCCATGATGACCGAGCCGGCGCCGAGGAACAGCAGCGCCTTGAAGAACGCGTGCGTCATCAGGTGGAACACGGCGACCGGGTAAGCGGACACGCCGAGCGCGACGGTCATGTAGCCGAGCTGCGACAGCGTCGAATACGCGACCACGCGCTTGATGTCGTTCTGGATGATGCCGAGGAAGCCCATGAACAGCGCCGTGATCGCGCCGATCACCGTGATGAACGACAGCGCGGTATCCGACAGTTCGAACAGCGGCGACATGCGCGACACCATGAAGATGCCGGCCGTGACCATCGTCGCCGCGTGAATCAGCGCCGAGATCGGGGTCGGGCCTTCCATCGAGTCCGGCAGCCACACGTGCAGCGGGAACTGCGCCGATTTACCCATCGCGCCGATGAACAGGCAGATACAGGCAACGGTCAGCAGGCCCCAATCGGTGCCCGGGAAGTGCAGGCTCGCGAGCTCCGCGCGCTTCGCGAACACTTCGCCGTAGTTCATCGAGCCGGCGAACGCGAGCAGCAGGCCGATGCCGAGCAGGAAGCCGAAGTCGCCCACGCGGTTCACGAGGAACGCCTTCATGTTCGCGTAGATCGCGCTCTCACGCGTGAAGTAGAAGCCGATCAGCAGGTACGACACCAGACCCACCGCTTCCCAGCCGAAGAACAGTTGCAGGAAGTTGTTGCTCATCACGAGCATCAGCATCGAGAACGTGAACAGCGAGATGTACGAGAAGAAGCGCTGGTAGCCGTCCTCTTCCGCCATGTAGCCGATCGTGTACACGTGCACCATCAGCGAGACGAAGGTCACGACGACCATCATCATCGCGGTCAGCGAATCGACGAGGAAGCCGACTTCGAGCTTCAGCGAGCCGACGTTCATCCATTCGTAGACGGTCGCGTTGAAGCTCGCGCCGCCCATCACGTCGAAGAAGACTTTCGCCGACAGGAGGAACGCGATCAATACGCCGAGGATCGTGATCCGGTGTGCGCCCTTGCGCCCGACTGCGTTCCCGAACAGCCCCGCAATCAGCGAGCCGGCCAGCGGAGCGAGCGGAATCGCCAGCAGCAGGTTTTCATTGAGTGTCGTTGACATAACAGCGTTGCCTGAAATTAACCTTTGAGCTGATCGAGATCCTCGACATTGATCGTGTCGAGCTTGCGGAACAGGGTCACCAGAATCGCGAGGCCGATCGCGGCTTCCGCTGCGGCGACGGTCAGCACGAAGAACACGAAGATCTGGCCGTGCACGTCGCCGAGGTAATGCGAGAACGCGACGAAGTTGGTATTCACCGCCAGCAGCATCAGTTCGATCGCCATCAGGATGATGATGATGTTGCGGCGGTTCAGGAAGATCCCGACGATCGCGATCGCAAAGAGGATCGCGCCGAGCACGAGGTAATGAGCAAGAGTCAACATGGTTTCCTTTTCCTCCGCTTAGCCGTTGGTGCCCGAACCGGCTTCGCTCTGCGCCGTTTCCGGCTCCGGCTTGTCCGCTTCCATCTTCACGAGGCGCACGCGGTCGTCGCGGCGCACCTTGACCTGATCCGACACGCGCTGGCGCTTGCTGTCCTTGCCCTTGCGCTCGGTCAGCCCGATCGCGGCAATGATCGCGACCAGCAGCACGAGGCCGGCGATTTCGAACGCGAAGATGTAGTCGGTGTAGATCACCTTGCCGATCAGGCGCGTGTTCGACCAGTTGGCCATCTCGCCCGTCGCCATCGCATGCACGGTGTGCGTGTCGCCGTAACCGCGCCACAGGATCAGCGCGGTTTCGATCACGATGATCGCGCCGACCACGGTTGCCATCGGCACGAAGCGCTTGAAGTCGCGGCGCAGGTAGTCGATGTTGATGTCCAGCATCATCACGACGAACAGGAACAGCACCATCACCGCGCCCACGTAGACCAGCACCAGCAGGATCGCGAGGAACTCCGCTTCCAGCAGCATCCAGATCGCGGCGGCGTTGAAGAACGCCAGCACAAGGAAAAGCGCAGACGCCACCGGGTTGCGCGAAGTGATCACCTTCAGCCCTGATACCACCAGGAGCAGCGCGAAGATGTAGAACAGTACGGTCGTGAATTCCATGATTACCGGTTCATCGTTAGGCCATAGTCAGGCGCGGCTTGCGGAACGCCCGCACCCGTCGCGGCGGCTCGGCCCGTTCATCGTTCATGCCGGGCCGGCACTGCAAACACAATCAACGATACGGCGCGTCGGCAGCCTTCGCCGCGGCGATGTCCTTCTCGTAGCGATCGCCCACCGCGAGCAGCATTTCCTTCGTGAAATACAGGTCGCCGCGCTTTTCGCCGTGGTACTCGAGAATCTGCGTCTCGACGATCGAATCGACCGGGCAGCTCTCTTCGCAGAAACCGCAGAAGATGCACTTCGTCAGGTCGATGTCGTAGCGCGTCGTGCGGCGTGTGTTGTCCGCGCGGGTTTCCGATTCGATCGTGATCGCCAGTGCGGGGCACACGGCCTCGCACAGCTTGCACGCGATGCAGCGCTCTTCGCCGTTCTCGTAGCGGCGCAGTGCATGCAGCCCGCGGAAACGCGGCGAAATCGGGGTCTTCTCTTCCGGGAACTGCACGGTGACCTTGCGCTTGAACGTGTAACGACCGGTCAGCGCGAGCCCTTTCAGCAGCTCGGTCAGGAAGAAGGTTTTAAAGAAGTGTTGGATAGCCGTCATGATTTCGTCCTTACTTCACCCAGATGTTCAGCGGCGACATCATCCAGAAGCCGACCACGACCACCCAGACCACCGTGACGGGCAGGAACACCTTCCAGCCCAGACGCATGATCTGGTCGTAACGGTAGCGCGGGAACGTCGCGCGGACCCAGATGAACACCGACAGCAGTGCGAAGACCTTCAGCACCAGCCAGAAGATGCCCGGGATGAACGACAGGAATTCGAACGGTGCGTCCCAGCCGCCGAGGAACAGCGTCGCAGCCAGCGCCGAGATCACGATCATGTTGATGTACTCGGCGAGGAAGAACAGCGCGAACGCCATGCCCGAGTAGTCGATCATGTGACCGGCGACGATTTCCGACTCCCCTTCCACCACGTCGAACGGGTGACGGTTCGTTTCGGCGATGCCCGAGATGAAGTAGACGACGAACGCCGGCAGCAGCGGCAGCCAGTTCCACGACAGGAAGTTCACGCCGTGGCCGGCGAAGAAGCCGTGCTGTTGCGAATTGACGATTTCCGACATGTTCAGGCTGCCGGCCGTCATCAGCACGAGCACCAGCGCGAAGCCCATCGAGATTTCGTACGAGACCATCTGCGCCGCGGCGCGCATCGCGCCGAGGAACGCGTACTTCGAGTTCGACGCCCAGCCCGCGAGGATCACCGCGTACACGCCGATCGACGAGATCGCCATCGCGTACAGCAGGCCCGCGTTGATGTTCGCGAGCACGGCCTGGGCCTGGAACGGGATCACGGCCCACACGGCGAACGCCGGCACGACGGTCATGACCGGCGCGATCAGGTACAGCCAGCGGCTGGCGGCGCTCGGCTGAATGACTTCCTTCAGCAGCAGCTTCAGCACGTCGGCGATCGGCTGCAGCAGGCCGCCGGGGCCGACGCGGTTCGGGCCGAGACGCACGTGCATCCAGCCGATCAGCTTGCGTTCCCACAGAATCAGGTACGCGACGCACAGCAGGATGACGACGGAGACGACGAGGATGCGCACGACTGCCCACACCGTCGGCCACGCGAAGCCGAGAAGCTCGGCCCCGCCCGCGTTGATCGTATCGAACAAGCTCATTTACGCCTTCTCCACCACCAGTTCACCGGACAGGCTGCCGAGCGCTGCGCCGGCAGGCGTCGCCGCCGACACGCGAACGACCGTCTCCGCAAGATTCGCGTCGCGCACGGCCGGCAACTGCACCGCACGCTCGCCCTGGCGCACGCGCACGGCGTCGCCTTCCTTCAAGCCCAGCTTGTCGAACAGCGCGGCCGGCAAGGCTGCGGCATTCGCCGCCTTCGCGGCGGCCGTCAGGTGCAGCGCACCTGCGCGGCGCACGAGCGCGTCGGCGTGATAGATCGGCACATCGGCCAGGCGCTCGAAACCGCCGTTCGCGGCATTCGCCGCGGCACGAGCCGGCGCGACCGACGTCTGGTTCGACAGGCGGCCCGCGAGGCCGGCTTCGCCGAGCGCGGCAAGACGTACTTCTTCCGCAGTCTCGTATTCGAAGTTCGGCAGGCCGAGCAGGCTGCCGAGCACGCGCAGCACCTTCCAGCCCGGACGCGTGTCGCCGAGCGGGCGCACGACGCCGTTGAAGCCCTGCACGGTGCCTTCGGCGTTGACGAACGTACCGGCCGTTTCGGTGAACGGCGCAACCGGCAGCAGCACGTCGGCGTAGTCGAGGCCGTGCTTGAACGGCGACATCACGACGACCATCTCCGCCTGGTTCAGCGCGGCCAGTGCCTGCGCCGGATCGGCGGTGTCGAATTCCGGTTCGACGTTCAGCAGCACGTAGCCCTTGCGCGGCTGCGCGAACGCTTCGCGTGCGTTCAGGCCGCCTTCACCCGGCAGTGCGCCGACGACGTGCGCGCCGACCGTGTTCGCCGCTTCCGTCAGGAAGCCGAACGTGGCGCCGGTGTTGTCGGCGATCCACTGCGCTACGGCGTGCAGCTTCGCGAATTGCGGATGACGGACCGCGACGTTGCCGAGCAGCACCGCACGGCGCTCGCCGTTCGCGAGCGACTGTGCGACAGCCTGGGCAGCGGCCGATGCGGTGACGCCCGCGAGCGCGTCGGGCAGCGCGACGCCGCGCAGTTGCGCGACGGCCGCGGCGATGCCGGCCAGCTCGTCGAGCCATGCGGACGGCGCGGCGACGATGCGTTGCGCGGTCGGGATCAGCGAATCGTCACCGGTCGCGTGCAGGAAGTGCAGCTTCGCGCCGTTCTTCGCAGCCTGACGCAGGCGCGATGCGAACAGCGGGTGGTCGCGGCGCAGGAACGAACCGACGACGAACGCGGCGTCCACGTTCGACAGATCTGCGATCGGCATGCCGAGCCACGGTGCGCCCTGCACCGGTGCCGAGAAATCCTGCTGACGCAGACGGAAGTCGACGTTCGGCGTCTTCAGTTCGTTGGCGAGCTGCTTCACGAGGAACAGCTCTTCCGCGGTGCTGTGTGCGCTCGCGAGCATCGCCAGCGCGTTCGCGCCGTGATCCGCGGCGATGCCCTTCAGGCCCTTCGCGACGTATTCGAGCGCGGTCTGCCAGTCGGTTTCGATCCACTGGCCGCCCTGCTTCAGCATCGGCTTCGTCAGGCGCTCTTCGCTGTTGAGGCCTTCATACGAGAAGCGATCCTTGTCCGAGATCCAGCACTCGTTGATGGCTTCGTTCTCGAACGGCAGCACGCGCATCACGCGGTTGTTCTTCACCTGCACGACGAGGTTCGCGCCGACGGAATCGTGCGGGCTCACCGACTTGCGGCGCGACAGTTCCCACGTACGGGCGCTGTAGCGGAACGGCTTGCTGGTCAGCGCGCCGACCGGGCACAGGTCGATCATGTTGCCCGACATTTCGGAATCGACCGTCTTGCCGACGAACGTCGTGATTTCCGAATGCTCGCCGCGGCCCAGCATGCCGAACTCCATCACGCCGGCGATTTCCTGGCCGAAGCGGACGCAGCGCGTGCAGTGGATGCAGCGCGACATTTCTTCCATCGAGATCAGCGGGCCCACGTTCTTGTGGAACACCACGCGCTTTTCTTCCGAGTAGCGCGACGACGACTTGCCGTAGCCGACCGCCAGATCCTGCAGCTGGCATTCGCCGCCCTGATCGCAGATCGGGCAATCGAGCGGGTGATTGATGAGGAGGAATTCCATCACCGACTGCTGCGCCTTCACAGCCTTGTCGGACTGCGTGCGGACGATCATGCCGGCCGACACGGGTGTCGCACAGGCAGGCACGGCCTTCGGCATCTTCTCGACTTCGACGAGACACATCCGGCAGTTGGCCGCAACCGACAGTTTCTTGTGATAGCAGAAGTGAGGAATGTACGTATCCGCCTTGTGCGCAGCCTGGATCACCATGCTGCCTTCGGGCACCTCGACCTTCTTGCCGTCTATTTCAAGTTCAACCATGATGGTGAATGGTCCTTAACCTATTTCCGCCCGTTCGCGCCTTGGCCCGACCGTGCGCTCAAATTCCGCAACCGGGTGCTCTTCAGGCTGCCGCCGCGTGCGCGTGGCCGCCGACCATGCAGTGCTTGTGCTCGACGTGGTACGCGAATTCGTCCCAGTAGTGCTTGAGCATCCCGCGTACCGGCATCGCCGCCGCATCGCCGAGCGCACAGATCGTGCGTCCCATGATGTTCTCGGCCACCGAGTTCAGCAGGTCCAGATCTTCCTGGCGCCCTTCGCCGTGCTCGATACGGTTCACGACGCGATACAGCCAGCCGGTGCCTTCACGGCACGGCGTGCACTGGCCGCACGATTCCTCGTAGTAGAAGTACGACAGGCGCAGCAGCGAGCGCACCATGCAGCGCGTCTCGTCCATCACGATCACCGCGCCGGAACCGAGCATCGAACCCGCCTTCGCGATCGAATCGTAGTCGAGATCCGTCTGCATCATGATGTCGCCCGGGATCACCGGCGCCGACGAACCGCCCGGAATCACGGCCTTGATCTTCTTGCCGCCGCGCATCCCGCCGGCGAGCTCCATCAGCGTCGCGAACGGCGTGCCGAGCGGCACTTCGTAGTTGCCCGGACGCTCGACGTCGCCCGACACCGAGAAAATCTTCGTGCCGCCGTTGTTCGGCTTGCCGATCTCGAGGTAATTCTGCGGCCCGATGGACAGCAGGAACGGCACCGCGGCGAACGTCTCGGTGTTGTTGATCGTGGTCGGCTTGCCGTACACGCCGAAGCTCGCCGGGAACGGCGGCTTGAAGCGCGGCTGGCCCTTCTTGCCTTCGAGCGACTCGAGCAGCGCCGTTTCCTCGCCGCAGATGTACGCGCCGTAACCGTGGTGCGCATGCAGCTGGAACGAGAATTCCGAGCCCATGATGTTGTCGCCGAGGAACCCGGCCGCGCGCGCTTCATCGAGCGCGGCTTCGAAGCGTCGATACACTTCGAAGATTTCGCCGTGGATGTAGTTGTAGCCGACGGTGATGCCCATCGCGTACGCGCCGATGGCCATGCCTTCGATCAGCGCGTGCGGGTTCCAGCGCAGGATGTCGCGATCCTTGAACGTGCCCGGCTCGCCTTCGTCCGAATTGCAGACGAGGTACTTCTGCCCCGGGAACTGGCGCGGCATGAAGCTCCACTTCAGGCCGGTCGGGAAGCCCGCACCGCCGCGGCCGCGCAGGCCCGACGCCTTCACGTCGGCGATCACCTGCTCGGGCGGAATCTTTTCTTCGAGAATACGGCGCAGCTGCTTGTAGCCGCCGCGCGCGACGTAATCTTCGAGGTGCCAGTTCTCGCCGTTCAGACCAGCGAGGATCAGCGGTTTGATGTGACGGTCGTGGAGGGACGTCATTTCGAGAGCTCCTCAAGCAGCTGGTCGATCTTCTCGCGGCTCATGAAGCTGCACATTCTGTGATTGTTCACCAGCAGCACCGGCGCATCGCCGCACGAGCCCATGCATTCGCCTTCCTTCAGCGTGAACTTGCCGTCGGGCGTGGTCTCGCCGAAGCCGATGCCCAGCTTCTGTTTCAGGTAGTCGGCAGTCGCTTCCGCGCCGCCGTGCGGGCCGAGCTGGCACGGCAGGTTCGTGCAGAGCGTGATCTTGTGCTTGCCGACCGGTTTGAGCTCGTACATCGTGTAGAACGTCGCGACTTCCTGCACGGCAACCGCCGGCATGCCGAGATAGTCCGCGACGAACTGCATCAGTTCGGGCGACAGCCAGCCGTGCTCTTCCTGAGCAACGGCCAACGCCGACATCACGGCGGACTGTTTCTGATCGGCGGGATACTTCGTCAACGCTCGATCGATTTCCTTCAGGCCTTCAGCTGAGATCATTTTCAGACACGACTCTTTCAATTCCTACCGAACGAACAACCTGCCGCACACTGGGGTGCATGGACGGCAGACCTGGCGCTCACTCTGTTGACAGCTTGCGAAGCCGCGCTGGTTCAGCGCATACCGCATGTGACTTCGCATGTGACTGACTGCTCGCCGCCCGCGCTCGCGGGCGGCGCAACCATTAGCGATCGATTTCGCCGAACACGATGTCCTGCGTACCGATGATCGTGACGGCGTCGGCGATCATGTGACCGCGCGCCATTTCGTCGAGCGACGCCAGGTGCGCGAAACCCGGCGCGCGAATCTTGAGGCGATACGGCTTGTTGGCGCCGTCGGACACGAGGTAGATGCCGAACTCACCCTTCGGATGCTCGACCGCCGCGTACGCTTCGCCTTCCGGCACATGGAAACCTTCGGTGAAGAGCTTGAAGTGGTGAATCAAGTCTTCCATGTTGGTCTTCATGCCGACGCGCGACGGCGGGGCAACCTTGTGATTGTCCGTCATCACCGGGCCCGGATTCTTGCGGAGCCACTCAATACACTGTTTCGCGATGCGGATCGACTGGCGCATTTCTTCGACGCGCACCAGATAGCGGTCGTAGCAATCGCCGTTCACGCCGACCGGCACGTCGAAATCCATCCGATCGTACACTTCGTAGGGCTGCTTCTTGCGCAGGTCCCATGCGATGCCCGAGCCGCGCAGCATCGGGCCCGTCAGGCCCATCTGCAGCGCACGTTCGGGGCTCACCACGCCGATCCCGACCAGACGCTGTTTCCAGATCCGGTTGTCGGTCAGCAGCGTTTCGTATTCGTCGACGCACTTCGGGAAGCGCGTGAAGAAATCGTCGATGAAGTCGAGCACCGAGCCGCTGCGCGCTTCGTTCATCTTCGCGAGCGCCTTCTCATTGCGAATCTTCGACGCCTTGTATTGCGGCATTGCGTCAGGCAGGTCGCGGTAGACGCCGCCCGGGCGATAGTACGCCGCGTGCATCCGGGCGCCGGACACCGCTTCGTACACGTCCATCAGGTCTTCGCGTTCGCGGAAGGCGTACAGGAACACGGCCATCGCGCCGACGTCGAGCGCGTGCGCGCCGATCCACATCAGGTGGTTCAGCACGCGCGTGATTTCGTCGAACAGCACGCGGATGTACTGCGCGCGCTCCGGCACGTCGATGCCGAGCAGCTTTTCGATCGCGAGCACGTAGCCGTGCTCGTTGACCATCATCGACACGTAGTCGAGACGGTCCATGTACGGCACGGACTGGATGAAGGTCTTGGATTCCGCGAGCTTTTCCGTCGCGCGGTGCAGCAGGCCGATGTGCGGATCGGCACGCTGGATGACTTCGCCGTCGAGCTCGAGCACGAGGCGCAGCACGCCGTGCGCTGCCGGATGCTGCGGGCCGAAGTTGAGCGTGTAGTTCTTGATTTCTGCCATGACGCCCCCTTAATGTTTCAGACCGCCATAGCGATCCTCGCGGATCACGCGCGGCGTGATTTCGCGCGGCTCGATCGTCACCGGCTGGTACACGACCCGCTTCTCTTCCGGGTCGTAACGCATTTCGACGTAGCCCGACACCGGGAAGTCCTTGCGGAACGGGTGACCGATGAAGCCGTAGTCGGTGAGGATGCGGCGCAGGTCGGGGTGGCCTTCGAACACGATGCCGTACAGGTCGAACGCTTCGCGCTCGTACCAGTTCGCCGAGGTCCAGATGTCGACCAGCGACGCCACGATCGGCAGATCGTCGTCCGGCGCGAATGCGCGCAGGCGCAGGCGCCAGTTGTTCGTGACCGACAGCAGGTGCGACACGGCCGCGAAGCGCGGACCGTCGTAGGCGCCGTCGCCGAAGGTCTGGTAGTCGACGCCGCAGAGGTCGATCAGTTGCTCGAATCGGAGCTTCGGATCGTCGCGCAGCGTCTTTGCGACTTCGAGGTAATCGCTCGCCTTCACGACGAGCGTCAGTTCACCGATCGCTTCGGTGAGGCTCACCACGCGCGCGCCGAGCGCGGCTTCGAGGTTTGCCTTCAGGGTCTCGATTTTGCTTGCCATATTGAGGGGACGCTCGGGGCTTTATTGACGGGCGATGGTATTGGTGCGGCGGATCTTCGCCTGAAGCTGGATCACGCCGTAGACCAGCGCCTCGGCCGTGGGCGGACAGCCCGGCACGTAGACGTCGACCGGCACGATCCGGTCGCAGCCGCGGACCACCGAGTACGAGTAGTGGTAGTAACCACCGCCGTTCGCGCACGACCCCATCGAGATCACCCAGCGCGGCTCGGCCATCTGGTCGTACACGCGGCGAAGCGCGGGCGCCATCTTGTTGCACAGCGTGCCGGCGACGATCATCACGTCCGACTGACGCGGGCTCGGACGGAATACGACGCCGAACCGGTCCAGATCGTAACGGGCCGCACCCGCATGCATCATCTCGACGGCGCAACACGCGAGCCCGAACGTCATCGGCCACAGCGAGCCGGTACGCGTCCAGTTGATCAGCTTGTCAGCCGTCGTGGTGACAAACCCTTCCTTCAAGACCCCTTCGATACTCATTTGCTTTCCACTCCAGACGAGCGACCGAGCGTGGCCGCTCATGCAAACCGGCGATTAACCCATCACTCCCAGTCGAGCCCGCCTTTCTTCCAGATATAGGCAAAGCCCAGCAGGAATTCGAGCAGAAAAATCATCATTGCGATGAAACCCGGCCAGCCGATGTCCCGGAGCGCGACGCCCCACGGGAACAGGAATGCGGTTTCGAGATCGAAGATGATGAACAGGATGGCGACGAGGTAATACCGAACGTCGAATTTCATCCGGGCGTCTTCAAAGGCTTCGAAGCCGCACTCGTATGGTGCGTTCTTCTCGACGTCCGGCTTGTTGGGACCAAGGAGCTTGCCGATGCTGACCAGCGCTATACCTAAACCAGTGCCCACGAGGAGGAACAACAAGACGGGGTAATAGGCTGCGAGGTTCAAGGCAATCCTCTATCGGTTGGTTCTGAGCGTCCGGAGAATACCACTTCCGGAGGAAGGAATCATTTCGGAGTCCCGGCGATCGCAAGACAATCGCAAGCGCACCCCACAAATGAAAAATGCCAGCCACTAGAAGCGGCTGGCATTGAGTAACTTTGGTGCCGACGGCGAGACTCGAACTCGCACAGCTTTCGCCACTACCCCCTCAAGATAGCGTGTCTACCAATTTCACCACGTCGGCACTGCATGCAACTCGGGTTGTGCTGCTTGTTCCCGCGAATCGCTTCAAGAATTAAATTCTAACCCGAGTTCCAGATTTGTTCAACGCACAACCGCAAAAAATTGACTTTTTATTTCGGGACATCCTGGCCCGGCGCGCTTGCGGCCGAACCGGCGGCAGCGGACGCCGCGACGGCTGGCGCCGATGCTGCGGAGGTCGATGCCGGCGCAGTCACGGCCGCGCCGAGCACGCCTGCCGACGGCGTCGACTTGTACGAACCGAGGTACGTCAGCGCGAGCGTCGCGACGAAGAAGATCGCCGCGAGAATGCCCGTCGTGCGCGACAGGAAGTTCGCCGAACCCGTCGCACCGAACAGGCTGCCCGACGCGCCGCTGCCGAATGCAGCGCCCATGTCGGCACCCTTGCCGTGCTGCAGCAGCACGAGCCCAATCACACCGAGTGCAGACAGCACCTGCACCACAATAATCAGCGTCTTGAATAACAGCATCACACCCACCCGATTGGATCGGGCGACCGGACCGACCGGCCGCCTTCATGGTTCAATTCGATCTCGGACCGCTCAACGCGCGGCCCGGCAGATCGCCAGGAAATCTTCCGCCTTCAGCGACGCGCCGCCGATCAGGCCGCCGTCGATGTCCGGCTGCGCGAACAGCTCTTCCGCGTTGTCCGGCTTCACGCTGCCGCCGTACAGCACGGACACGTCCGCCGCACCCTTTGCCGCGAGACGCGTACGCAGGAACGCGTGCACGTCCTGCGCCTGCGCCGACGTCGCGCTCTTGCCCGTGCCGATCGCCCAGACCGGCTCGTACGCGACGACGATGCGGGCGGCTTCGTCGGCCGTCAGCACGGCCAGCACCGCGTCGAGCTGCGCCCCGACGACCTGCTCGGTCGCACCCGACTCGCGCTCGTCGAGCGTCTCGCCGACGCACACGACCGGCGTGAGACCTGCCGCGAGCGCGCGTTGCGCTTTCGCCGCGACCGTCTCGCTGCTTTCGCCGTGATACGCGCGACGCTCCGAATGGCCGACGATCGCATACTGCGCGCCGAACTCCGCCACCATCGCAGCCGCCACCTCACCGGTGAACGCGCCCTGCTCGTGCGCGGACACGTCCTGCGCACCGAACGCGACCCGGCCACCGCCGAGCTGCGCCTGAACCTGCGCGAGATACGGGAACGGCACGCACACGCCGATCGACGTTTCAGCCGCCACCGCGCCCGCACCCTGCACCACTTCGTTCAGCAGCGCCTGGTTGCCGGCCAGCCGGCCGTGCATCTTCCAGTTGCCGATCACTCGCTTTGTTCGTTGTTTCGACATCGTGTCCGTCTCGTCACTATCTTGTCATTAACGTACCGGAACCCGGCCGTCAGGTTGGATCTGGCGAAGCAAACCCGCGATTTTACTGCGCGCGGCTTGAACCGGTCAAACCGCGCATGTCAAGCCCGCCGCGCGGGCCGTCACGCGTTCGCGCCCCAATCAAGCACGATCTTGCCGATGTGCTCGCCGCTCTCCATCAGCGCATGCGCCTGCGCGGCCTCGCCGGCCGGCAGCACACGATAGATCACGGGCTTGATGCGACCGTCGGCCAGCAGCGGCCACACGCGCGCCTTCAACTGCGCGGCGATGCGCGCCTTGAATTCGACCGGGCGCGGGCGCAGCGTCGAACCCGTCACCGTCAGCCGGCGGCGCAGGATCTCGTTCAGGTTGACCTCGGCCTTCGCGCCGCCGAGCAGCGCGATCAGCACGAGACGGCCGCCGTCCGCGAGCGCGGACAGCTCGCGCGGCACGTACGAGCCCGCCACCATGTCGAGGATCACGTCGACGCCGCGATCGTGCGTCAGCGACTTCACGACTTCGACGAAGTCTTCGGTCTTGTAGTTGATCGCGCGCTCGGCGCCGAGCGCCTCGCACGCACGGCACTTGTCGGCGGTGCCGGCCGTCGCGAACACGCGAAAGCCGAGCGCATGCGCGATCTGGATCGCCGTCACGCCGATGCCGCTCGAGCCGCCCTGCACGAGCAGCGTCTCCTGCTCACCGCCCTCGCCCGCGCCGAGCTGCGCACGGTCGAACACGTTGCTCCACACGGTGAAAAACGTTTCGGGCAACGATGCGGCCTCGATATCGGTGAGGCCGCCGGGCACCGGCAGACACTGCGGCAGCGGCGCGACCGCATATTCGGCATAGCCGCCGCCCGCGAGCAACGCGCACACGCGATCGCCGAGCTTCAGGCCGAACGGGTTCAGCGCCGCATCCGACAAATCGCCGCCGACGATCTCGCCCGCGACCTCGAGGCCCGGCAGATCCGACGCGCCCGGCGGCGGCGCATAGGCGCCCTTGCGCTGAAACACGTCGGGCCGGTTCACGCCGGAAGCCGCCACCTTGATCAGCACCTCGCCGCGCTTCGGTTCGGGGCGCGGACGCTCCGCGAGCTTCAGCACGTCGGGGGCGCCGAATTCGGTGATTTCGATGGCTTTCATGGTGAAAATCGCTCCAGGATCGGAATCGGATGGCATGCCCGTGCGCACGGCGCGGGCGCCTCGCCGGCGCTGCTGCGCCGCACAACGATGCTACAGAAAAAACGGCCGGCACGCTTTCGCTCTGCCGGCCGTTCTCACGCCTGTCCGCTTACTGCTGCGGCGGCGTATCCGACTGCGACGCCGCCGCTGCTTCGTTCAGCAGCGCCTTCGCCGACAGACGCACGCGACCCTTCTCGTCCGTCTGGATCACCTTGACCTTGACCTGCTGGCCTTCCTTCAGGTAGTCGTTGATGTCCTTCACGCGCTCGTTGACGATTTCCGAGATGTGCAGCAGGCCGTCCTTGCCCGGCAGCAGGTTCACGATCGCGCCGAAATCGAGCAGCTTGAGCACCGTGCCTTCGTACACCTGGCCGACTTCGATTTCAGCCGTGATCTGCTCGATGCGCTTCTTCGCTTCGGCCATGCCTTCGCTGCTCGTGCTCGCGATCGTCACGACGCCGTCATCCGAGATGTCGATGGTCGTGCCCGTTTCTTCCGTCAGCGCACGGATCACCGAACCGCCCTTGCCGATCACGTCGCGGATCTTTTCCGGGTTGATCTTGACCGTGATCATGCGCGGCGCGAATTCCGACAGTTGCGTGTTCGCACCCGACACCGCCGACGTCATCTTGCCGAGGATGTGCATGCGGCCTTCCTTCGCCTGCGCGAGCGCGACCTGCATGATTTCCTTCGTGATGCCCTGGATCTTGATGTCCATCTGCAGCGCCGTCACGCCTTGCTCCGTGCCGGCCACCTTGAAGTCCATGTCGCCGAGGTGATCTTCGTCGCCGAGGATGTCGGTCAGCACCGCGAACTTGTTGTCTTCGAGGATCAGGCCCATCGCGATACCCGCGACGTGTGCCTTCATCGGCACGCCGGCGTCCATCAGCGCGAGGCAGCCGCCGCACACCGATGCCATCGACGACGAACCGTTCGATTCGGTGATTTCCGACACGACGCGGATCGAGTAGCCGAATTCGTCGGCGCTCGGCAGGCACTTGACCAGCGCGCGCTTCGCGAGGCGGCCGTGGCCGACTTCGCGACGCTTCGGCGAGCCGACGCGGCCCGTTTCGCCGGTCGCGAACGGGGGCATGTTGTAGTGGAGCATGAAGCGCTCGCGGTATTCGCCTTCGAGCGCGTCGATGATCTGCTCGTCACCCTTCGTGCCGAGCGTCGCGACGACCAGCGCCTGCGTCTCGCCGCGCGTGAACAGCGCCGAGCCGTGGGTACGCGGCAGCACGCCGGTGCGGATCTCGATCGGGCGCACGGTGCGCGTGTCGCGGCCGTCGATACGCGGCTCGCCGTTCAGGATCTGCGAACGGACGATCTTCGCTTCGATGTCGAACAGCACGTTGCCGACCGTGGCCTTGTCGGCCGCGACCGTACCGGCCGCCAGCGCGTCTTCCTCGAGCTTCGCCGAGGTCGCCGCGTAGACTTCCTTCAGCTTCGCCGAACGCGCCTGCTTGTCGCGGAGCTGGTAAGCGGCGAGCAGATCGTTCTGCGCCAGTTCGGTCACGCGCGCGATCAGCGCCTCGTTCTTCGGCGCCGGCTGCCAGTCCCACTCGGGCTTGCCGCCGTCGCGCACCAGTTCGTGGATCGCGTCGATCGCGACCTGCATCTGCTCGTGCCCGAACACCACGGCGCCCAGCATCACCTCTTCCGTCAGCTGGTCGGCTTCCGACTCGACCATCAGCACGGCGCGCTCCGTACCCGCGACGACGAGGTCGAGGCTCGATGCCTTGAGCTGGTCACGCGTCGGGTTCAGCACGTATGCGTTGTCGATGTACGCGACGCGCGCGGCACCGACCGGGCCGTTGAACGGCAGGCCCGACACGGCGAGCGCAGCCGATGCGCCGATCAAAGCGGGGATGTCCGCCGGGATTTCCGGGTTCACGGACAGCACGTGGATCACGACCTGGACTTCGTTGTAGAAGCCTTCCGGGAACAGCGGACGCAGCGGACGGTCGATCAGGCGCGACGTCAGCGTCTCGTGCTCCGACGGACGGCCTTCGCGGCGGAAGAAGCCGCCGGGGATCTTGCCGGCCGAGTAGGTCTTCTCGAGGTAGTCGACGGTCAGCGGGAAGAAATCCTGGCCCGGCTTCGCCGACTTCGCGCCGACGACGGTTGCCAGCACGACGGTGTCTTCGACATCGACGATCACGGCGCCGCTCGCCTGGCGAGCGACTTCACCGGTTTCGAGGCGCACCTTGTGCTGGCCCCATTGGAATTCCTTCACGACCTTGTTGAACATGGACATGGTTGCTCCTTTGTATTCATGCATTTCATTCGCCGCGCCGGCCATCCCGCGCGGCGGCGTCCCGACCGAATCACCCGGAGCAAGGTGTGTTTTTTATGCCATTCCAGCGCGGCGCTCATGCAGCGACGCGCTGGAATGACACAAATCCTGCCCCGGTATCGGTCGTGGCGGCCGCCCCGCACGAACGTGCCGGACAGCCTGCGATGCGTGTGACGCTACGCACCGCGCAAAAACAAAATGCCTGTATCAGCGGACTGACACAGGCATCTTGCTGGCGGCAATCGCCTCGATTACTTACGCAGACCCAGCTTCTCGATCAGCGCGCGGTAACGGTCGGCATCCTTGCCCTTGAGGTAGTCGAGCAGCTTGCGGCGGCGGCTCACCATGCGCAGCAGGCCGCGGCGGCTGTGGTGATCCTTCGCGTGGGTCTTGAAGTGACCCGTCAGTTCGACGATACGTGCGGTCAGCAGTGCGACCTGGACTTCGGGCGACCCCGTGTCGTTGGTACCGCGGGCGAACTGAGCAACGACTTCCGACTTCTTGATATCTGCAACAGACATGTGATTTCCTTTCTAACTGAACAGGCGGACACGGAAGAATGGCCGTGCCGTGACTTACAACCGGCGCGCATTGTAGCACAATTCGGTGCCGTTCTTACCGCCTCCTGTCACGGACGCGTCATCGAGCACGTCGACGGCAGCTCCGTGCGCGGCGCCGGCACCGCGAGCACCGTCCGGAAGCCGTAGCCCGACCCTTCGTTGTCGAAGCGCACGCCCGGCGTGCCGGCCTTGTCCATTTCCATCACGTAAAGGGGCTGGATCAGCTGGTGATCCTGCGCGCGCATCCGCGACGCGTGGAAGCCGTCGTCGAACGACAGGCCCTCGAGCGCACGCGCGACCGCGACCGGGTCGGCCGAACCCGCGCGGGTCATCGCGGCGGCCAGCATCTCGATCATCTGGCTCATCCGCCGCACCGGATAGTCGTCCTGCGCGGCCGGGAAACGGGCCCGGAACGCACGGTAGAACGCGTCGGATTTGGCGCCGCCCGCGTTCGGGTGCCAGTCGGCCACGGCCACCACACGGCCGACGCCCGCGTCGCCCAGGGCCGCCGGCGCGCCGAGGCTGTTGCCGTAGAACGTATAGAACTTCGCGTCGAGCCCCTGTTCGCGCGCTGCCTTCACGAGCAGCGTGAGGTCGTTGCCCCAGTTGCCGGTCACGACGGCGTCCGCGCCGCTCGCGCGAATCTTCGCGATATACGGCGAGAAATCCTTGATCCGGCCGATCGGGTGGAATTCGTCACCGGCGATCGTCACGTCCGGGCGCCGCGCGGCCAGCGCCTGCCGCGCGAGAATGCTGACGTCGTGGCCGAAGCTGTAGTCCTGGTTCAACAGATAGACCTTGCGCAGCGCGCGATCGCGCGCCATCACGTCCGCGAGCGCGGCCATCCGCATGCCGGCGTGCGCATCGAAGCGGAAATGCCAGAAACTGCAGCGCGCGCCGGTCAGCGCCGGATCGTCGGCCGAGTAGTTCAGGAACAGCATCCGGTTGTCCGGATCGCGTGCGTTCAGCTTGTCGAGCGCCGCGACGAGCGCGGCCGCGACAGCCGAGCTATTGCCCTGCGCGACGAAGCCGATATGGCGGTCGGCGGCCGCGCGCAACTGCACAAGCGCCTCCTCCGGGCTACCCTTGCTGTCGAGCACGACGAGTTCGAGCGGGTGCGCGCCGTCGCGCAGCTTCACGCCGCCCGCCGCATTGACCTGCTCGACGCCGAAGCGCAGGTTGCGCTCCACCGCCGCGCCCGCGTTCGCGAACGGACCCGACATCCCTTCGATCAGTGCGATCCGCACCGGCTCGCCGCCGGCAAATGCGGACGACACCAGCATCCACCCCGCGCTCCACGCGAGCGCGCATCGCTTCCACCCCTGCATCGGCCACCTGCCCTTCAATCTGCCCGAGAAGCGCGGATCATAGGCCGGTGCGCCCGCCGCCCGCAAGCGCGGCAGCCCGCGATCCGCACCGATTTTTTCCGCGCGATGCGCGATCACGCGCCGTCCGTGATAAAACGGGACCTGTTTCCGTGTTCTGGAGAATCCGATGCGCATTCGCATTCCCGCGCGCATGCCGGTGCTGGTCGCCTGCGCCGCCGCGCTGCTGGCCGGTTGCGCGCAACCGTGGCAGCAATACCAGGCCGGCCAGGACGAGTCGGCGATCGTCGCGCGCATGGGCCCGCCGCGCGAGATCTACGATTTGCCCGGCGGCGGCAAGCGCCTGATGTGGCCGACCCAGCCGATGGGCGAAATCACGGTCGCGGCCGACATCGACGCAGCCCACCGGATCGTCAACGTGCGCCAGGTGCTGCAGCCGAGCGAGTTCTATCGCGCGGAGATCGGCAAGTGGACGAAGACCGACGTCCTCGTCAATTTCGGACGCCCGGTCGAGACGTCCTATTTCCCGCTGATGAAGCGCGAGGTGTGGACCTACCGGTATCTCGAGGACAACGTCTGGTACATGATGTACAGCTTCTACTTCGATCCGCAGGGCATCCTGCGCACCACGCAGAAAACGCCGGACCCGCTGCACGATCCCGATCGCCGTACCCTGTTCTGACCGATTGCGCATTGACGCGCAATTATCGCAATGGCCATTTACGAATTATTGCGTGAATGGCCATTTCATTTTTTCCGTCGCCTTATTTAATTCAATGAATAAGACGGAAAACTTTTCCGATCGTTAACATTCCGATGGCAATACGCTGACCGCGCCGTCATGCGGGCCGTCGCGCGCAAACAGGCATGGGCAGTGCATATCATGCGTCTCGTTGGTGCATGCAATGCACTACGCCCAATCAATTTGAAACAGTTTGTTTCAACCCACCCGGAATGCTAGGGCATACCCCTAATATCAGTCGAAACCCAACCTTTCAATTTAGAAAGCATGCAATTGCGCCATTTCGATCGATATTTATTTGCCTTTATCAAAAAGGAGTCCTCATGAACCGCCCCAAGAGCATGCTGGTTGCCAACATTGCCTGGGCCCGCGAGACGCGCGAACACACGCCCGGCTTCTTCGACGCGCTCGCGCGCGGCCAGAACCCGCGCGTACTGTGGATCGGCTGCGCCGACAGCCGCGTGCCGGCCGAAACCATCACGCACTGCGCGCCCGGCGAGCTGTTCGTCCATCGCAACATCGCGAACCTGTTCCACCCCGACGACGACAATTCCGCCAGCGTGCTCGAGTACGCAGTGCGGGTGCTGAAGGTCGACCATGTGATCGTGTGCGGGCACTACGGGTGCGGCGGGGTCCGTGCGTCGCTGCTGCCGCCGCCCGCCGACCTGCCGCACGTCGCGCGCCGCATCGCGCCGCTCTGCGCGCTCGCGCGGCGCCACCGCGACACGCTCGACGGGCTCGACGACATGGCCGCCGCCGACCGCCTCGCCGAGCTGAACGTGCTCGAACAGGTGCGGCTGCTGCGCGCGTCGCCGATCGTACGCGGCCGCGAACGGCCGCCGCTCGTGCACGGCTGGATCTTTTCGCTCGCCGACGGGCTCCTGAAGGAGCTCGATTCCGGCTACACGACGTCGCCAGCCGAAGCCGAGCCCCAGCCCGACCCCGAGCCTGCTGCGATCGCCGCCGCGCTCGGTTGACCCGCGCCCCGCCCTCCACGCCAACGAAACCACCCCCAACCATGAAACTGAACGAGCGCCTGTCCACCCTGCCGCGCGACATCGTCGCCGGCATCGTCGTTTTCCTCGTCGCGCTGCCGCTCTGTCTCGGCATCGCCAACGCCTCCGGCGTCGAGCCGTTCGCCGGGCTCGTGTCGGGCATCGTCGGCGGCATCGTCGTCGCGTTGCTGAGCGGCTCGTCGCTGTCCGTCAGCGGGCCGGCCGCCGGCCTCGTCGTGATCGTCGTCGAAGGGATCGCGCAACTCGGCAGCTTCTCCGCGTTCCTGCTCGCGGTGCTGCTGTCCGGCGTGCTGCAGTTCGGCTTCGGCATGCTGCGCGCGGGCCGCTTCGCCGCCTACGTGCCGTCGCCCGTCATCAAGGGCATGCTCGCCGCGATCGGCCTGCTGCTGATCGTCAAGCAGATTCCGTTCGCATTCGGTATCGGCGGCTCGGCATCGCAATCGTTTGCGAACTGGCCGGGCCTGCCCGTCGCATGGGCCGCCACGGCCATCGCGCTCGTTTCGCTCGCGCTGCTGGTGGCGTGGGACAGCCCCGCGCTGCGCCGCTTCGCGCTGGTGCGCTCGGTGCCGGCGCCGCTCGCGGTGGTCGTGCTCGGTATCGGCGCGACGCTCGTGCTGGGCTTCGTCGCGCCGGCGGTCGCGCCGGGCGCCGCTCATCGCGTCACCTTGCCCGAGCTGGGATCGTTCACCGCCTTCGCTGCATCGCTCAAGCACGCGGAGCTCGGCCCGAACTTCGCGCAGCTCGTCAATCCGGACGTCTGGCGCGTCGCGATCACGCTTGCGGTCGTCGCCAGCCTCGAGACGCTGCTGAGCCTCGAAGCGGTCGAGCAGATCGACCCGAAGCGCCGACCGGTGCAGCCCGATCGCGAACTGAAGGCCCAGGGCGTCGGCAATCTCGTCGCGGGCGCGGTCGGCGGCCTGCCGATCACGTCGGTGATCGTGCGCAGCTCGGTGAACGTCAACGCGGGTGCGCAAAGCCGGATGTCGGCGATCGTCCACGGGGTGCTGCTGCTCGCCAGCGTGTTCGCGCTCACCGGGCTGATCAACCTGATCCCGCTCGCGAGCCTGGCCGCGATCCTGATCCACACGGGCTTCAAGCTGGCGAAGCCGGCACTGTTCCGCTCGGTGATGAAACAGGGGCCGGCTGCGTTCGTGCCGTTCGCCGCGACGATCGTCGGTGTGCTGGCGGTCGACCTGCTGTTCGGCATCGCGCTCGGCCTCGCGTGCAGCGTGCTGGCCGTCGCCGTCGCGAACCTGAAGAGCCCCGTCACGCTCGCGCAGCATGACGACCACTTCCTGCTGTCGTTCCGCAAGGACGTATCGTTTCTCGGCAAGGTGCAGGTCAAGCACCACCTGCGGCACATTCCGGACCGGGCGGCGGTGATCATCGACGCGACGCGCGCCGACTACATCGATCACGACGTGCTCGAACTGCTCGATGCATTCGTCGCCGATGCGCCGCGGCGCGGGATCGCGGTCGAGTTCCGCCGGCGCCATCCGGCGCCACGCGCGGCTACGCGCCGCTGGCTGTTCCGCGCGCCGGCCGCCGAATGAGCGGCCAATGAAAAAACGCCCCGGCGGCGCAAGGCCGCACGGGGCGTTTCGGGGCGGCGTAACACGCGGCGCTTACGAGCGCTGCGGGTTGACCTTGTCGTCCTTCGAATGCAGCTTGTTCAACGCGGAAATGTACGCCTTCGCGGAGGCGGCGACGATATCCGGATCGGTGCCGACGCCGTTGACGATCCGCCCGCTCTTCGACAGCCGGACGGTCACTTCGCCCTGCGCCTGCGTGCCGGTCGTGATCGCGTTCACCGAATACAGCAGCAGTTCGGACCCACTGCCGACTTCGCCCTCGATCGCGTTGAACGTCGCATCGACCGGGCCGTTGCCGCGCGCCTCGCCGGTCACTTCCTTGCCTTCGACCGCGAACACGACCTTCGCCTGCGGCTGCTCGCCCGTTTCCGAACGCTGCGACAGCGACACGAACTTGAAGTGCTCCTGCTCGTGCGCGAGCGCCGATTCCTCGGACACGATCGCGATGATGTCCTCGTCGAAAATCTCCGCCTTGCGGTCAGCCAGATCCTTGAAGCGCATGAACGCGGCATTCAATTCGGCTTCGCTGTCGAGCGATACGCCGAGCTCCTGCAGGCGCTGCTTGAACGCGTTGCGGCCCGACAGCTTGCCGAGCACGATCTTGTTCGCGGTCCAGCCCACGTCTTCCGCGCGCATGATCTCGTAGGTGTCGCGCGCCTTCAGCACGCCGTCCTGGTGAATGCCCGACGCGTGCGCGAAGGCATTCGCGCCGACCACCGCCTTGTTCGGCTGCACGACGAAGCCGGTGATCTGCGACACGAGCTTCGACGTCGGCACGATCTGCGTCGTGTCGATGCCGACGTCGAGGCCGAAGTAGTCCTTGCGGGTCTTCACGGCCATCACGATTTCCTCGAGCGACGTGTTGCCCGCGCGCTCGCCGAGACCGTTGATCGTGCACTCGATCTGGCGCGCGCCGCCGATCTTCACGCCGGCGAGCGAGTTCGCGACGGCCATTCCGAGATCGTTGTGGCAGTGCACGGAGAAGATCGCCTTGTCCGAGTTCGGAATGCGCTCGCGCAGCGTCTTCACGAGGTTACCGTACAGTTCCGGCACGCCGTAGCCGACCGTGTCGGCGATGTTGATCGTCGTCGCGCCCTCGGCGATCACGGCTTCCAGCACGCGGCACAGGAAGTCCAGGTCGGAACGGCTGCCGTCTTCCGGCGAAAACTCGACGTTGTCGGTGAACTTGCGCGCGAAACGCACCGCGAGGCGCGCCTGCTCGAACACCTGGTCGGGCGTCATCCGCAGCTTCTTCTCCATGTGCAGCGGCGACGTCGCGATGAACGTGTGGATCCGGAAGCTGTTGGCCGGCTTCAGTGCGTCGGCCGCGCGCTGGATGTCCTTGTCGTTGGCCCGCGCCAGCGAGCAGATCGTGCTGTCCTTCACGAGACCGGCGATCGTGTGGATCGCATCGAAATCGCCGTTCGAGCTGGCGGCGAAGCCTGCCTCGATCACGTCGACCTTCATCCGCTCGAGGTTCTTCGCGATGCGGATTTTCTCTTCCTTCGTCATCGACGCGCCGGGCGATTGCTCGCCGTCACGCAACGTCGTATCGAAAATGATCAGCTTGTCTGTCATGGGGGGCTCCAGGGCTCTTTTATACGGAAGTCAAACGTAACGAGATCGCGCCACCGCTGGCGACGTTCAACAACAGACGAGGCTTGAGACGGGGGGCGAGAACGGTCAGCGCGGCAGGCGCGCCAAAGCTAGCGCGCGTAGCGGCGCACCGGCTAGAAGGAGGGAGAGGCGGGGAAATGCAGTCATGCCAAAGACTATAGCGAGATTCCGTTGGCCGCGCAATCGGACGGCACCCGGGAATCGACGCGGCCCGGCTCGAAAAAGGGGCAAATGAAAACGGCGGCCCCGAGGCCGCCGTTTCCGGGTAAATCGCATGCTGACGTCAGTGATCGCGCTGGGACGAGCGTGCGGGGTTCGCCCGCCCGCGCATGGCCTGGTAGGCCCAGAACACGTAGCCGGACAGCCCGTACAGCACGAACAGGCAGAACAGCATCAGCGGCGGATCGGACGACACGAGCACGAACGCGACGACGACGAGCAGGATGGCCGCGAACGGCACGCGGTGCCGCACGTCGAGCGCCTTGCCGCTGTAGAACGGCGCGTTCGATACCATCGTCACGCCCGCGTAGATCGTCAGCACGAACGCGACCCACGGCAGCCAGCCGAGCTTCATCGGCACGCGGTTGTCGGTCGCGAGCCACACGAAGCCCGCGATCAGCGCCGCGGCGGCCGGGCTCGGCAGCCCCTGGAAGAAGCGCTTGTCGACCACGCCGATGTTCGTGTTGAAGCGCGCGAGGCGCAGCGCAGCGCCCGAGCAATAGACGAACGCGGCGAGCCAGCCCCAGCGGCCGAGATCCTTCAGCACCCACTCGTACATCACGAGCGCGGGCGCCACGCCGAACGACACCATGTCCGACAGGCTGTCGAACTGCTCGCCGAACGCGCTCTGCGTATGCGTCATGCGCGCAACGCGCCCGTCCATCCCGTCGAGCACCATCGCGACGAAGATCGCAATCGCGGCGATCTCGAAGCGCACGTTCATCGCCTGCACGACCGCGAAGAAGCCGCAGAACAGCGCAGCGGTCGTGAATGCGTTCGGCAGCAGATAGATGCCGCGCGTCTTCAGGAATCGCTGGCGCGCGGCGCGGCGGCTTTCGAGCGGCGCCTGATCGGGCGCCATCACCTTGTTGCGGCGGAACGGGCGTGGCGTCTGGCTGGAGCCGCTGCGCGGCCGACGCGGTTTGAATGCGGCCATCGTGCGCCCCGCCCCTTACTGCTCGAGCTCGGCGAGGATCGTCGACGACGCGTAGACCTTCTCGCCGATCGACACCTTCGCGCGGCTGCCGAGCGGCAGGTACACGTCGACGCGCGAACCGAAGCGGATGAAACCGTAGCGCTGGCCGCGCGACAGCGGCTCGCCGGCACGGACGTAGCAGAGAATCCGGCGCGCGACGAGGCCCGCGATCTGCACGGCGGTGACGGTCTTGCCGCTCGCCGTCTGGATCACGACCGCATTGCGCTCGTTCTCGGTCGACGCCTTGTCGATCGCCGCGTTCAGGAACGCGCCCGGGAAGTATTCGACCTTGCTGATCGCGCCATCGACCGGCGAACGCTGCGAATGGACATTGAAGACATTCATGAACACGCTGATCTTCAGCGCTTCGCGGTTCGCGTACGGATCCTGCGCAGTCTCGACCGCGACGATGCGGCCGTCCGCCGGGCACAGCACCGCGTTCGGCTGCGCCGGGATCGGGCGCTGCGGATCGCGGAAGAACTGGACGACGAAAGCGAGCAGCAGCCAGAACGGCCACGCGAAGCCGAAGCCCCCGACGGCATGGATCAACAACGCGATGACGGCTGCAATCGCGATGAACGGCCAGCCTTCGCGCGCGATGATCGGATGAGGATAGTTCATGGATTCGTTCTGTGTTCGGTGAATTGCAAAGCCCGTAGCATAACAAAAGCCGCCCGGGGCACTGCTGCCTTCGGACGGCTTTTTGATGCCGACCCTCCACTCGAAGGGCCGGAACAGCACGTATTGCTTCTAACGGTGCTTAGTTCTTCGTCTGGTCGACGAGCTTGTTCTTCGCGATCCACGGCATCATCGCACGCAGCTTCGCGCCGACCTGCTCGATCTGGTGCTCGGCCGTCAGGCGGCGGCGCGACTGCAGCGTCGGGGCGCCTGCCTTGTTCTCGAGAATGAAGCTCTTCGCGTACTCGCCCGTCTGGATGTCGGTCAGGCACTGCTTCATCGCCTTCTTCGTCTCTTCCGTGACGACGCGCGGGCCGGTCACGTACTCGCCGTACTCGGCGTTGTTCGAGATCGAGTAGTTCATGTTCGCGATGCCGCCTTCGTAGATCAGGTCGACGATCAGCTTCAGTTCGTGCAGGCACTCGAAGTACGCCATTTCCGGCGCGTAGCCGGCTTCGACCAGCGTCTCGAAACCCGCCTTGATCAGCTCGACGGTACCGCCGCACAGCACGGCCTGCTCGCCGAACAGGTCGGTTTCGGTCTCTTCACGGAAGTTCGTCTCGATGATGCCGGCACGGCCGCCGCCGTTCGCCGCTGCGTACGACAGCGCGATGTCGCGTGCCGCGCCCGACTTGTTCTGCGCAACCGCGATCAGGTGCGGCACGCCGCCACCTTGCGAGTACGTGCCGCGCACGGTGTGGCCCGGGGCCTTCGGCGCGATCATGATCACGTCGAGGTCGGCGCGCGGGATCACCTGGCCGTAGTGGACGTTGAAGCCGTGCGCGAAAGCGAGCGCCGCGCCCTGCTTGATGTTTGCGTGCACTTCCTTCGCGTACACGTCGGCGATCTGCTCGTCCGGCAGCAGCATCATGACGACGTCCGCGCCCTTCACCGCTTCCGCGACTTCCTTGACCGACAGGCCGGCGTTCTCGGCCTTGCTCCACGACGCGCCATCCTTGCGAAGGCCGACCGTCACGTTCACGCCGCTGTCCTTCAGGTTCAGCGCGTGTGCATGGCCTTGCGAGCCGTAGCCGATGATCGTGACTTGCTTGCCCTTGATGAGGGAGAGGTCGGCGTCTTTGTCGTAGAAAACGTTCATGATGGTTCCTTCGCTAATTCAAAAAATTCAATAATTCGTTCGGATGGAGTACTGCGGGCCGGGACATGACGGCGCACCCGGCGTGCCTTTTTGGCAATATCGGCATCACACCTTCAGGATGCGCTCGCCGCGTCCGATGCCGGAGCTGCCGGTACGCACGGTCTCGAGGATCGCGCTGGCGTCCAGCCCCTGGATGAATGCGTCGAGCTTGTCGCTCGCGCCCGTCAATTCGATCGTGTAGGTCTTTTCGGTCACGTCGATGATGCGGCCGCGGAAAATGTCCGACATCCGCTTCATTTCTTCGCGCTCCTTGCCTACTGCACGTACCTTGATCAGCATCAGCTCGCGTTCGATGTGTGCACCGTCGGTCAGGTCCACCACTTTCACCACCTCGATCAGGCGGTTCAGATGCTTCGTGATCTGTTCGATCACGTCGTCGGAGCCAATGGAAACGATGGTGAGCCGCGACAGCGATTGGTCTTCGGTCGGCGCCACCGTCAAGGTTTCGATGTTGTAGCCGCGTGCGGAAAACAGCCCGACCACGCGCGACAGCGCGCCCGGTTCGTTCTCCAGCAGGACGGAAATGATGTGTCTCATGTTCGCTTCTTCCAGAATGTGCCGTGTCGATTCACTCGCGCCGCGCGCCGCCGCGTGCCGCACCGCCCTTCGTGAAGGCGGCCGCATCGGGCCGGGCGCGCGTCGCGCCGTTACAGATCTTCCGATCCGAGCAGCATCTCGGTGATGCCCTTGCCGGCCTGTACCATCGGCCAGACGTTTTCGGTCGGATCGGTCTGGAAGTCGAGAAACACGGTGCGGTCCTTCAGGCGCAGCGCTTCCTTCAGCGCCGGCTCCACATCCGAAGTCTTTTCGATCCGCATGCCGACATGGCCGTACGCTTCGGCGAGCTTCACGAAATCGGGCAGCGCATCCATGTACGAATGCGAATAGCGCTTGCTGTATTCGATCTGCTGCCACTGGCGGACCATGCCGAGGTAGCGGTTGTTCAGCGAAATGATCTTCACGGGCGTGTCGTACTGCAGGCAGGTCGACAGTTCCTGGATGCACATCTGGATCGAGCCTTCGCCCGTGATGCACAGCACGTCGTCGTCCGGGTGGGCCATCTTGACGCCCATCGCCGCCGGCAAGCCGAAGCCCATCGTGCCGAGGCCGCCGGAGTTGATCCAGCGACGCGGCTTGTTGAAACGGTAGAACTGCGCGGCCCACATCTGGTGCTGGCCGACGTCCGAGCACACGAACGCATTGCCGTCCGTCAGCTCCCACGCCTTCTCGACCACGTACTGCGGCTTGATGATCTCGCTTTCGCGGTCGAACTTCAGGCAGTCCTTCGCGCGCCAGCCTTCGATGTCCTTCCACCATTGCGCGAGCGCGTCGGTGTCGGGGCCATGCTCGGCCGTCTGCAGTTGCTCGATCAGCTCCTTCAGCACTTCCTTCACGTCGCCGACGATCGGGATGTCGACCTTCACGCGCTTCGAGATCGACGACGGGTCGATGTCGATGTGAATGATCTTGCGCGGGCGCGACGCGAAGTGCGCCGGATCGCCGATCACGCGGTCGTCGAAGCGGGCGCCGATCGCGATCAGCACGTCGCAGTGCTGCATCGCCATGTTCGCTTCGTAGGTGCCGTGCATGCCGAGCATGCCGAGGAATTTCTTGTCCGACGCGCGATAGCCGCCGAGGCCCATCAGCGTGTTCGTGACCGGGTAGCCGAGCAGGTCCGCGAACTGGTTCAGTTCACGCGACGCGTCGGCGAGGATGATGCCGCCACCCGTGTAGATGTACGGGCGCTTCGCCGTCAGCAGCAGCGACACGGCCTTGCGGATCTGGCCCGAATGGCCCTTCGTGACGGGGTTGTACGAACGCAGCGACACGCTCTTGATCGGCTCGTACTGGCACGGCGTCTTCGAGATGTCCTTCGGGATGTCGATCAGCACCGGGCCCGGACGGCCGGTGCGGGCGATATAGAACGCCTTCTTGACGGTTTCCGCGAGGTCGCGCACGTCCTTCACGAGGAAGTTGTGCTTCACGCACGGACGCGTGATGCCGACGGTGTCGCATTCCTGGAACGCATCCTGACCGATCGCGGCAGTCGGCACCTGGCCGCTGATCACGACCATCGGGATCGAATCCATGTAGGCCGTTGCGATGCCGGTCACCGCGTTGGTGACACCGGGGCCCGACGTCACGAGACAGACGCCGACATTGCCGGTGGAGCGCGCATACGCATCGGCTGCGTGCACGGCCGCCTGTTCATGGCGCACCAGCACGTGCTGAATCTTGTCCTGCTTGTACAGCTCGTCGTAGATGTAGAGAACCGAGCCGCCGGGGTAGCCCCAGATGAATTCGACGTTTTCGTCGGCCAGTGCCTTCATGAGCACGGTACCGCCGATGGAGTCGCTATCGGGAGGGGAAAGGGGTTCCGACGTGGAGAATTCCGCGCTGGGCATGTTCATTTTGACCTTTCGAATTTTCGGCAAAAAATTGATCGGGTGCTCTCTGCCGGGCTTGTGGCTCGGGTTCAAGCGGCGCGTCCAGTTTGAAGGGCGGGCTTCTTGGGCCAGCCTCAAATGAGACCATCACTTCATGTTGCGAACCGCCGACGATAGCGGGTCGCGATTGAGCCGTCAAGCAAAATATCCCGCAACGCATCATGCGCGCCGCCCGGCGCCCCCGCCGGCGCGGCTCGCGCGCAACGTGCGGCGCCCGACCCGGTGCCAAGCCGCACGAAAATTTGATAGCATCCGCGGGTTTTACGAAATTTTTCGACCTTTTACACCACGCAGCGGGCCGCAGCGCATACCTTCACGGAATGGCATCAGACAAGGAACTCGCCGACTTTCTGGCGGGCGTCGAAAGGCGCGCGTTCAAGCAGGCTGCGTACGCCGTGCGTGACGACGATGCGTCGCTCGACATCGTGCAGGACGCGATGATCAAGCTCGCGGAAAAATACGGCGACCGGCCGGCGGCCGAGCTGCCGCTGCTTTTTCAGCGGATCCTTCAGAACACGATCCACGACTGGTTCCGCCGGCAGAAGGTCCGCAACACGTGGGTGACGCTCTTCTCGTCGCTGAACAACACCGACGACGACGACTTCGACCCGCTCGAAACGCTCGAATCCGCGGACGACAACGCGGGCGTCGAGAGCAGCGAGCACCGCCTCGAAAGAGAGCAGGTTCTGGCCCTGATCGACGAAGAAATCCAGAAACTTCCGACGCGTCAACGGGAAGCGTTCCTGATGCGTTATTGGGAAGATATGGATGTCGCCGAGACTGCCGCCGCAATGGGGTGTTCCGAGGGCAGCGTCAAGACGCACTGCTCGCGAGCCACTCATACCCTGGCGCAAGCGCTCAAGGCCAAAGGAATCACGCTATGAGCTCCGCAAACCGAGAACACGAATTCGCGCTGAAGGTGCGCCGCGCGCTGGACGAGCGCGCGGCCGCGCTGCCTGCCGCGACCACCGATCGGCTGGCCGTCGCCCGCCGGGCCGCGCTCGCGCGCAAGAAGCCCGAAGCCGCGACCGCGCCGGTGTTCGTGCCGGCGTTCGCCGGCGCAGCCGGCGCCTACGGCCCGACGCCCACGAACCGCCCGCCGACGTCGCTCGCGCGCCGCCTGCTGCGCGCATGGCCGCTCGCGTTGCTGCTCGCGGGGCTCGTCGGCATCGCGTACTGGGAAGACATGCAGCGCACCGCCGAACTCGCCGACATCGACGCGGCGATGCTCAGCGACGACCTGCCGCTCAATGCATATCTCGATCACGGGTTCAACGCGTATCTTTCGCGCGCTCACTAACAGACAATAACGAGGGGATCGTACGGGTGAGTCAGAAGCGCGGCCTGGCCGTATTTTTCGGATGCGTGATCGCGATCGCCGTTTGCTACGTCGCCACGTATCCCCGATTCCACCCGGCCCCCGCGACGGCTCCCGTCGCGACCACCAGCCCCGCCGCGCCCGCGTCGACCGCGACCGGGCCGACCACCGAACTCCCGCCGCTGCCCCTTCCCCTGCCGCTGCCGGCCGCCTCCGGCCCGCTGTCGTGGGCGCGCCTCACGCCGGCGCAGCACGCGGCCCTCGCCCCGTTCGCCGACCAGTGGGACGGCTTCAGCGATGCCCGCAAGCGCAAATGGCTGAAGATCGCATCGCGTTTCGCGAAGTTGTCGCCGGATGACCAGAAGCGCCTGCAGGAGCGGATGACCGAATGGGCGAAAATGACGCCCGAGCAGCGCCGCGTCGCGCGCGAGAACTACCAGAGCGCGAAGGAGCTGTCCGCGCAGGCGCGCGAGCGCGCGTGGAAGGCCTATCAGCAACTCCCCGAGGAGCAGAAGGAACGGCTCGCCGCCGCCGAGCGCCGCCGCAAGCCGAGTGTCGTCAGTGCGCCGCCGACCGTCGCCGACCGTGACGTCCGCCGCCTCGTCAACTCGCACGAACACCCGGCGAGCGGCGCGGCCGCCGCCCCGGCGCCCACGTCGGCCGGCGCCGCCGCGCAGCCGGTGCCTGCCTCGTCGACGTCCGGCACCGCATCCGCACCGGCCGCCGTGGCGCCGGTGTCGCCCGCCGACGCGCCTTCGCTGTTCAAGGGCTCCTGAGCGGCCGTGGCAATCGCCCACGCTCCCCAAGCCCCGGCCGCCGCGCCGTCCGTGCGACGGCGCCTCGCCGCGCTGCTCTACGAAGGCGTGCTGCTGTTCGGCGTCGTGTTCTTCGCGGGACTCGCGTTCAGCCTCGCGACGCAGCAACGCAACGGCCTCGTCCATCACAACCTGCTTGCCGCGTGGATCGCGCTGGTCGTCGGCGCGTATTTCGTGTGGTTCTGGACCCACGGCGGCCAGACGCTGCCGATGAAAACCTGGCGGCTGCGGCTCGAATCGTCGAGCGGCCGGCCGCTGAGCGCCGGCCACGCGCTCGTCCGCTACGCGCTCGGCTGGCTGTGGTTCCTGCCGCCGCTCGCGCTGCACCCGCTCCTCGGCCTGTCGGTCCCCGTCACGCTCGCGCTCACCGCCGCCTGGATCGTCGTGTGGGCCGGCGCCGCCCGGTTGCACGCCGGACGCCAGTTCCCGCACGACCGAATCGCACGCACCCGCGTCGTCGCGATCCCGCGCTGACGCGCCGCATTCGCCAGACGAAAGCCGCTCGCCCGGCGCGCCTTCATCCCGCCGGACGGCCTTGCCGGACAAACGCCGACCGTTCAGTGTGGCAGGTTACGCAACGCCCGCTCATTCACTGCTAAACACCCTTCATCGGTCGTAATAAGAACGTCTCGTGACTGTCATGGCACAGTCACGCCCGCATGGCGGAATGCCGGTAATGTCAACCGGCGCGAGTCATGCATGGGCCAGAAAACGTCCGCGACTTCACTGTTTCGTCACCCCATCGGCGCCCGCGCCGCCACTGCGTTCCTGTCCGGCTCGGGGTCAACCGACGGAGTGGTGTCGCAAAAGCCGCCCGTCGCGCACACCACGCAGCACGAGGACCCCGAGCCGTCCGCCCACCGCTACCGCACCATCTGGCTGTCCGACATCCACCTCGGCTCGAGCGGCTGTCAGGCGCCCTACCTGCTGGATTTCCTGCGTCACAACGACTCGGAATACCTGTACCTCGTCGGCGACATCATCGACGGCTGGCAGCTGAAGAAAGGCTGGTACTGGCCGCAGGCGCACAACGACGTCGTGCAGAAAATCCTGCGCAAGGCGCGCAAGGGCACGCAGGTCGTCTACATCCCCGGCAATCACGACGAAGGCGCGCGGCAATTCTGCGATCTCGCGTTCGGCGACATCCAGGTGCGCGGCGAGGCATTCCACACGACGCTCGCAGGCAAACGTTTGTGGATCGTGCACGGCGACCTGTTCGACGGCGTGATCCAGCACGCGAAATGGCTCGCGTACCTCGGCGACACGCTCTACACGCTGATCCTCGTGCTGAACCGCTGGTTCAACCGGATCCGCAGCCGGCTCGGCTTCCAGTACTGGTCGCTGTCGCAGTACCTGAAGCACCAGGTCAAGAACGCGGTCAACTTCATCTCGCAGTTCGAGACCGTGATGACCGACGAGGCGCGCCGCCGCGGCTGCGACGGCGTCGTGTGCGGCCACATCCACAAGGCCGAGATCCGCGACATCGACGGCGTGCTGTACTGCAACGACGGCGACTGGGTCGAAAGCCTGTCCGCGCTCGTCGAAACGATGGAAGGCGAACTGAAGATCGTCTACTGGACGGTGATGCGCACCGCACCGTCGGAGACCACGTCGCGCAAGGCCAAGGCCACTGCCTGACACAACCCTACTTACAGGACATGCCGCGATGAAGATCATGATCGTCACCGACGCGTGGGAACCGCAGGTCAACGGCGTCGTGCGCACGCTGAAGAGCACGTCGCGCGAACTCACGGCGCTCGGCCACCGCGTCGAACTGCTGACGCCGCTGGAATTCCGCACGGTGCCCTGCCCGACCTACCCCGAGATCCGCCTGTCGATCCTGCCGTACCGCAAGCTGCGCGCGCGGATCGATGCGTTCGCACCCGACGCGCTGCACATCGCGACCGAAGGCCCGCTCGGCCTGGCCGCCCGGCGCTATGCGCGCGCCCGCAAGCTGCCGTATACGACCGCGTATCACACGCGCTTTCCGGAATACGTGCAGGCGCGCTTCGGCATTCCGCTCGCCGCGACCTATCGCTTCCTGCACTGGTTCCACGGCCCGTCGCTCGCGGTGATGGCGCCGACGCCGGTCGTCAAGCAGGACCTCGAGAAGTTCGGCTTCACGAACGTGGTGCTGTGGACCCGCGGCGTCGATCTCGACACCTTCCGGCCGATGGAGTCGAAGGTGCTCAATACCGCGCGGCCGATCTTCCTGTACGTGGGCCGCGTCGCGATCGAGAAGAACGTCGAGGCGTTCCTGCGCCTCGACCTGCCCGGCTCGAAGTGGGTCGCGGGCGAAGGCCCCGCGCTCGCGGAACTGAAGTCGCGCTATCCGGAGGCGAACTATCTCGGCGTGCTGTCACAGGCGGAGCTCGCGAAGGTGTATGCTGCGGCCGACGTGTTCGTATTCCCGAGTCGCACCGACACGTTCGGCCTCGTGCTGCTCGAAGCGCTCGCCTGCGGCACGCCGGTGGCCGCGTATCCCGTCACGGGCCCGATCGACGTGCTCAGCGGAGGCGACGCCGGCGCGATGCACGAGGATCTGCAGGAAGCCTGCCTCGAGGCGCTGAAGATCGAACGCACGACTGCGCGCGCGTGGGCGGAACGCTTCTCGTGGCGCGCGGCATCCGAGCAGTTCGCGTCGCATCTGAAGCCGCTGCCGAAGACCGCGTACTCGCCCGCCGAAGGTGCTGCCGTTTGAAACGAGACCTGAACGACAAGATCCCGCCCCCCGCCGCGACGCCGCCACGGCACCACCCGTTCGACGAGGAAGAGCCGCACGCCGAAACGGACGCGCATCCGCACGAGCCGCTCGGCCCGGACGATCAGCTGACGCCGCTGCCGCCGAACCCGTACAAGCGCCACCGCGGCATCACGCGTGCGTGGTACGCCCTCAAGCATTCGCTGAACGGCTTTCGCGTCGCGATCCGCGAGGAAAGCGCGTTTCGCCAGGAGCTCACGCTCGCCGCGCTGATGCTGCCGATCGGCGCATTCGCGCCGGTGCCGGCCGCGTCGCGCGCGCTGCTGATCGCGTCGGTGCTGCTGGTGCTGATCGTCGAGCTGCTGAACTCGAGCGTCGAAGCCGCGATCGACCGCATCTCGCTCGAGCGCCACGAACTCTCGAAGCGCGCGAAGGATCTCGGCAGCGCGGCCGTGACGGTCGCGCTGTTCGCGTGCGTGACGACCTGGGGCTTCGTGCTCGGGCCGGTCGTCGCACGCTGGCTCGGCTTCTAGGCAAGCACCGGGCGCCTGCCCCGCCACCCGCGTGCGGCGCTGCACCATGCGCCGCGCGGGGCCGCGCTCACGAAATGCCCCGATGTGGCGAAACCCCGGTTTATAATCGTCCGCTAGACATAGAACAGCAACCCGCGCCGGACGAATCACGCAGCATCGATTGCAGCGCCCGCCAGTCCGGCACACACAGGGCCGGACGACATGGAAGCGAAACCTCCCCGCCGCACCCGCGAACGGATTCTCGAGTTGTCGTTGAAACTCTTCAACGAGATCGGCGAGCCGAACGTCACCACCACGACGATCGCCGAGGAAATGGAAATCAGTCCAGGCAACCTGTACTACCATTTCCGCAACAAGGACGACATCATCAACAGCATCTTCGCGCAGTTCGAGCAGCAGATCGAACGGCGGCTGCGCTTCCCCGAAGATCACCGTCCGACGATCGACGAAACCTGGTCGTACCTGCAGTACATGGCCGACTTCATGTGGACCTACCGGTTCCTGTATCGCGACCTCAACGACCTGCTCGCCCGCAACCGCACGCTCGAGACGCACTTCAAGCAGATCATCAGCCACAAGGTGCGCTTCGCGCACGACATGTGCGAGCTGCTCGTCTCCGATGCCGAAATGGTCGCGACGCCCGCGGAGATCGAAGTCATCGCAACCAACATGGCGGTGATCTCGACGTACTGGCTGTCGTACCAGTACGTGATGCATCCGCGCAAGTACAACGACCAGGATGCGATCCGCGAAGAGCTGCACCAGGTGAGCATGCACGTGATCTCGATCATGGCCCCGTACCTGCGCGGCCGTTCGCGCCAGCTGTTCGACGATCTCGTCTCCGGCAAGCTGCCCAAGCGCCAGTTCACCGATTACCTGCCGCCGCGCGACGGTTCGCCGCGCCCGGCCGACAGCCCGGTCGTCACCGGTCAAGCCCCCGCCAAGGACACCAAGCAATGAAGGCGGTCTGCGTTTACTGCGGCTCGTCGTCCGGCGTGCGGCCCGTCTATGCCGATGCCGCGCGCGCGTTCGGCCGCGCGCTCGTCGAGGCGGGCCTCACGCTGGTCTACGGCGGCGGCCGCGTCGGCCTGATGGGCGTGATCGCCGACGAAGTGATGGCGGCCGGCGGCCATGCGGTCGGCGTGATCCCCGAGTTGCTCGTCGACAAGGAAGTCGGCCATACGGGGCTGTCGGAACTGCACGTCGTGCCCGACATGCACCATCGCAAGAAAATGATGGCCGACCTCTCCGACGCGTTCGTCGCGATGCCCGGCGGCGCCGGCACGCTCGAGGAGCTCTTCGAGGTCTACACGTGGGCGCAGCTCGGCTATCACCGCAAGCCCGTCGCGCTCTACAACATCGATTCGTTCTACGATCCGTTGATCGCGCTGCTGCGCCATACGGTCGACGAAGGCTTCATGCGGCCGGCCTATTTCGACGCGCTGTGCGTCGAAGCGGAACCCGCCGGGCTGATCGAGCGGCTGCGCCGCTACCAGCCGCCCGCCCGCGACAAGTGGGCGCCCGACGCAGCGAAGTAACCCTCACCGGAACCCGCACACGATGACCGCATCGTCCGACCGCAAGGCCGTCCTCATCACCGGCGCGAGCCGTGGCATCGGCCGCGCGACCGCCGTGCTCGCGGCCGAACGCGGCTGGGACGTCGGCATCAACTACGCGCGCGACGCGGCGGCGGCCGAACTGACCGCGCAGGCCGTGCGCGACGCGGGCGGCCGTGCGTGCATCGTCGCGGGCGATGTCGCGAACGAGGCGGACGTCGTCGCGATGTTCGACACCGTTGCGGCCGCGTTCGGGCGCCTCGACGCGCTCGTCAACAATGCAGGCATCGTCGCGCCGTCGATGCCGCTCGCCGACATGCCGGTCGACCGGCTGCGGCGCATGTTCGATACCAACGTGCTCGGCGCCTACCTGTGTGCGCGCGAAGCCGCGCGCCGGCTGTCCACCGACCGCGGCGGCCGCGGTGGCGCGATCGTCAACGTGTCGTCGATCGCGTCGCGGCTCGGCTCGCCGAACGAGTACGTCGACTACGCGGGCTCGAAAGGTGCGGTCGATTCGCTGACGATCGGCCTCGCAAAGGAACTCGGCCCGCACGGCGTGCGCGTCAACGCGGTACGCCCCGGCCTGATCGAGACCGAAATTCATGCAAGCGGCGGCCAGCCGGGCCGTGCGGCCCGGCTCGGCGCGCAGACGCCGCTCGGCCGCCCGGGCGAAGCGCAGGAGATCGCCGAGGCGATCGTCTGGCTGCTCGGCGATACGGCGTCCTACACGACGGGCGCCCTGCTCGACGTCGGCGGCGGCCGCTAAGCTGACGCGCGGCGCAACAATACGGCGGTCGAAAACGCCCCGTGGTCACGGCGCCACAAATCTCCACAATTCCGTGACAGTTTCAGTAAACATCCGTAACAATTCCGTGCTCTACTAGCGGACATTCAGACAGGTGTCTTAAACACGCTGTCCGTTACCCGGATGTAGCCCCTTATCGGTCCTGCCCATGTCGCCGGACCGGCTCGACTCGACCCGAGATCTTTTCCATGCCTGGAACCGCAGCGCCCAGCCGGCGACGCACGTCCGTGCCCGCCCCGGCCGCGCACACCCACTCGACCGCCGATACCGACGTCATCGCGACGCTGGACGCCGCCGGCACGCCCGTCGTCGCGTCGACCGCCGCCATCAGCACCCCACGCAACCGCTCGCTGCTGCTCGGCTGGCGCGCGTGGCTGTTCGTCGTCGCTCTGGTGTGCGCGTACACGCTGCCCGGCGTGCTCGGCCACGATCCGTGGAAACAGGACGAAACCTACACGTTCGGCATCATCCAGCACATGCTCGAGACCGGCGACTTCGTCGTGCCGACCAATGCCGGCCTGCCGTTCATGGAAAAGCCGCCGCTTTACGCGTGGGTCGCAACCAGCCTCGCGTGGCTGCTGCAGCGCGTGATACCGCTGCACGACGCGGCGCGCCTGGCGAGCGCGCTGTTCGCCGCGCTCGCGTTCGGCTTCATCGCACGCGCGGCCCGCGTGGCCAGCCGGGCGGACACCTGGTTCGACCTGCGCGTGCTCGGCCCCGTCGTGCTGAGCGCGGGCACGCTCGTCGTCATCAAGCACGTGCACGACATGATGACGGACGTCGCGCTGTTTGCCGGCACGGCAATGGGGTTCTGCGGGCTGCTCGAACTCGTGATGCAGCACGTCGCGCGGGCGCAGCAGATGCGGCACGGGCTGCCGGCGCATCCGGCGAACCGCTGGGCCGCACCGATCTTCGGCGCGGGCGTCGGCGTCGCGCTGATGGCGAAGGGGCTGTTCGTGCCGCTCGTGTTCGCGGCCACGCTCGTGTGCACGCTGGTGCTCTACCCGGCCTGCCGCACCCGCTCGTTCGCACGCGCACTCGGCGTCGCCGCGCTCGTGTTCGCGCCGTTCGCGCTGATCTGGCCGACCGCGCTGTTCCTGCGCTCGGAAACGCTGTTCATGACGTGGTTCTGGGACAACAACGTCGGTCGCTTCTTCGGTTTCTCCGTTCCCGAGCTCGGGGCAGAAAATGACAAGCCGCTCTTCATTCTCCGCGCGTTCCTGACCGTCGGCTTCCCGGTCGCGCCGCTCGCGATCGTCGCGCTCGCCCGCGGCGCATGGCGCGACTGGCGCGCGCCGCGCATCGCGCTGCCCGTGCTGTTCGCCGGCATCGGGCTCGTGGTGCTGCAGGTGTCCGCGACATCGCGCCAGCTCTACATCCTGCCGTTCTTCGCACCGCTCGCGCTGGTCGCCGCGCAGGCGATCGACCGCCTGCCGCACCGGCTGCATCTCGCGTGGGATTACCTGAGCCGTATCCTGTTCGGCACGGTCGTCGTGCTCGCGTGGGCAATCTGGGCGGTGATGGCCGATCCGGCCGCGTCGCGCGCCGATCTCGCGCTGCTCGGCCGCTGGCTGCCGCTCGACTGGACGATGCCGATCCAGCCCGCGCTCGTGACCGGCGCGCTCGCGCTGACGGTCGGCTGGCTGACGCTGCTGCCGAAGCTGCGCACAGCGGGCCTGTGGCGCGGCGCGCTGTCGTGGGGCGCCGGCGCACTCGTCGCGTGGGGGCTCATCTATACGCTGCTGCTGCCGTGGCTCGACGTCGCGAAGAGCTACCGCTCGGTGTTCGACGACCTGAACGCGCATCTCGCGCTCGAATGGAGCGACGGCGACTGCATGGCGAGCCTGCACGGGCTCGGCGAATCGGAAGCGCCGATGCTGTACTACTTCTCCGGCATCCAGCACACGCCGATCGACGACGCGAAGACGACGCGCTGCACGTGGATGATCGTGCAGGGCGTGCGGGCCGTCGATCCGGCGCCCGGCAGCGAATGGAAGCTGTTCTGGACCGGCGCCCGCCCGGGCGATAACACGGAACTGCTGCGCGTCTACGTGCGTACGCCCGAACAGCACCTGCAGTGACACAGGGCGGCGCGATGCGCCGTCCTGCCCGCCTTCACTCTCCTCTTCGGCACAGGCCGCGCGCTTTGCGCGATGCCGGCCGGCACGAACCCGCCAGCATCCGCGGGCTCGCCCCCTTCCCTCGTCACACCCCGGTCCGATCGTCAGAACGACGAGCCGGGCTCCCGCAGAAACACCGTTTCCTCGTCGGTCGACGCGCGACCGAGTATCGCGTTCCGGTGCGGAAAACGGCCGAAGCGCTCGACGACCGCCGCATGCAGCAACGCGAAGCGGTGATAACGCTCGCATCCGGCCTCGTCGCGGATGCCCGCGCACAGGCGCACGGCCTCGCGCTGGCTCTCGACCGACTCGTCGTGCTCGAACGGCAGATACGCGAACGCGCGGTGATGCCCGCTCGGCAACTGCGCGTCCCAGCCGGCCGCGACGACGCGGCGGGCCAGCGCGAGCGCCTTCGGATCGGCGGCAAACGCGCGCGGCGTGCCGCGATGGATGTTGCGCGAGAACTGGTCGAGCACGACGATCAACGCCAGCGCGCCCGACGGCGAAGCGGCCCAGTGATCGCACGCGCCGTCGCACGCGGCGTCGAGCAGCGCGCCGTAACGCGTGCGCAGCACATCGTCGAACGCCGCGCCGCCGTTGAACCAGACCTTGCGGTTCTGCCCGAATTCGGCCGAGCCCGGCTCGCCGAACCAGAAATCGAGAATCTCCCGTGCCTGCGGATAGAGCACCGCCGCGCCCGCTTTCCCGGTATCGACCGTCATGCAAACTCCAGTACGAGGCGCCGTGTGCGCGCACTCTTCTTTTCCAGTTTCGCGACCCGCAGCCCGCCGATTTCGGCCGTGTTGCGCACATGCGTGCCGCCGCACGGCTGCAGGTCGACGTTTTCGATGCGCAGCAGCCGCACGCGGCCGAGACCCATCGGCGGCTTCACGCTCATCGTGCGCACGAGTTCGGGCCGCTCGGCCATCTCGTCGTCGGTGATCCATTCGGTCGTGACCGGATGCCCGCCTCCGACGAGGCCCGCGAGGCGCTGCTCGACGTCGGCGCGGTCGATTGCGTCGGAGGTCGCGAAATCGAGCCGCACGTAGTCGGCCGTCACGCTGCAGCCGTCGACCGCGTACGGCAGCACCGCGCACATCAGGTGCGCGGCCGTGTGCAGGCGCATGTGCCGGTAGCGACGCAGCCAGTCGATCGTGGCGACCACGCGCGTGCCGGGGGCCAGCGTCGCGACGCTCGCCTCCTGGCCCGGTGCGGGCACGTGCACGGCGTCGTCGGGCGTCGCGCCGTCGAACTTCGCCTTGCGCGTATCGGCAATCGCGATCGTGCTGCCGTCGGACAGCGTCAGCGTGCCGGTGTCGCCGGCCTGGCCGCCGCCGAGCGGATAGAACACCGTGCGGTCGAAGCGGATGCCGTCGTCGCCGACGGCCTGGACGATCGCCTCGCATTGCGTGAGGTACGCGTCTTCGCGAAACAGCGCTTGTGTCGTCATCGGGGGAGCCTCGTATCGATGGGGAAACGGCCAGTGTCGCGCCGGGCTGCACGTGCGCCCAGACGCAGATCGTCCCGCGCGCGGGCAGCGGCGTACCGGTCGATCAACCGGGCCGGTTGCGCATCCAGTCGGCCGTGTCGTAGAACGAATGCATGAGCCGCTCGCGCAGCGGCTCCGGCAACCCGACATCCTCCATCGCCCACGCCATGCAGCGCAGCCACTGGTCGCGCTCGACCGACGCAATCGGGAACGGCAAGTGCCGCGCGCGCAGCCGCGGATGGCCGAACCGGCTGATGTAGTGGTCGGGGCCGCCAAGCCAGCCGCACAGGAACCAGAACAGCTTGTCGCGCGAGCCGTCGAGCGACGGCGGATGCAGCGCGCGAATCTGCGCGAACTCGGGCTCGAGGTCCATCAGGTCGTAGAAGCGGTCCACCATGTCGCGCACGCGGGCTTCGCCGCCCACGAGCTCGAACGCCGTCGGCTGCGACGGCGCATCGTCATTCACATCGGTCATACGGATAGTCGGAAAACGGGATCTTCGGGGCCGCCGGCGACGCTCAGGCGTCGCGCAGCGACTGCAGCGCGGGGCGCCGCAACACATTATGCAGGCTCAGCCAGCCGGCCGCACCGGCGCAGACGACGCCGGCCGCGATGCCGGCCGGCACGAGCCACGGATCGACGGCGAGCTGGAAATCGAACACGCGCGACGCGAGCACCCAGCCGACCGCGATCGCACCCGCCGACGCCAGCACACCGGCCAGCGCGCCGACCACGACGAATTCCGCGCGCTGCACCGCATTGACCTGCGCGCGCGACGCGCCGAGCGCACGCAGCAGCGCGGCCTCGCGCACGCGCTCGTCGCGCGAGCCGGCGAGCGCGGTGTACAGCACGAGCACGCCGGCCGCGAGCGTGAACGCAAACAGGAACTGCACCGCCCCGACCACCTGCAGCATCATCCGCTGCAACTGCGCGAGGATCGGCGCGACGTCGATCGCCGTCAGGTTCGGGTAGCGCGCGATCAGCGGATCGAGCAGCGCGGCGTCCGATGCCGGCAGATGGAAGCTCGTCAGGTAGACGGCCGGAAAATCCTTCAGCACCGGCGGCGGCATCAGCACGAAGAAGTTGACGCGGAACGAGCCCCAGTCGAGCTTGCGCACGCTGGTGATCGGCGCGTCGACCGTCAACCCCGTCACGTCGAAGCGCAGCGTGTCGCCCGGTTTCACGTTCAGTGTCTTCGCGAGGCCGGCTTCGATCGAGATCTGCGGCGTGGCCGCGGTGCCGAACCAGTCGCCTTCGACGACCCGGTTGTCGGACGGCAGTTCGGTCGTATACGACAGGTTGAATTCGCGATCGACGAGCCGGCGCGCCTCTTCGGACGGGTACGCGTCCGGATTCACCGGCTTGCCGTTGATCGCGACGAGGCGGCCGCGCACCATCGGCGCGGGTACCGCGTCGCGCACGCCGTGCGCGGCCAGATAGGCGGCGACATCGGCGCGCTGGTCGGGCTGGATGTCGATCAGGAACTGGTTCGGCGCATCGGGCGGCGTCGACTGCCGCCAGCCTGCCACGAGGTCGTTGCGCGTGATCGCGATCAGCAGCAGGCACATCAGGCCGAGCGCGAGCGCGGTGATCTGCAGCGCGCTGGCCGTGCCGCGCCGGTGCAGCGACGCCAGCGCGTAACGCCAGCCGACGCCGGCGGCCACGCCCGCATTGCGGACCGCGCGCGCGGCGGCGAACAGCACGAGCCGGGCGATCAGCGCGAACCCGACCAGCGCGCCGGCAAAGCCGCCCGCGACGATCAGGCCGAGCTTCAGGTTGCCGGCGGCCACGATCAGCAGCCCCGCGAACAGCACGACGCCGATCGCATACGCGGCCCACGCGGTGCGCGACGCGTCGCCCCACTCGCGCCGCAGCACGCGCACCGGCGGCACGCGCGTGAGCGGCACGAGCGGCGGCAGCGCGAAACCGAGCAGCAGCACGAGCGCGGCGCCCATGCCGATCAGCGCCGGCCACACCGTGGGCGGCGGCAGCACGACGTCGATCAGGCTCCCGAGCGCGGCCAGCAGCGCCCAGTGGCCGCCGTAGCCGAGCACCGCGCCCACGGCGCCCGACACGATGCCGACACCGGCGAATTCGAGCGCGAACAGCGCGCCGAGCGTGCGGCGACTCACGCCGAGGCAGCGCATCGTCGCGCAGCCGTCGAGATGGCGCCGCATGTAGCGCTGCGCGGCCATCGCGATCGCGACCGCCGCGAGCAGCGCGGTCAGCAATGCGACGAGCGTCAGGAAATGGCGCGCACGATCCAGCGTCTGCCGCACCTGCGGCTGCCCTTCCTGCAACGACTCGAGCCCGACGCCGCGCAGCTTCCCGCCGTCGACGCGCGCGTGTGCAAACGCTTCGAAGCGCGCGACGGCCGGTGCGTCGCCGGCGATCAGCAGCCGGTACGTGACGCGGCTGCCGTAGCCCGTGAGTCCCGTCGCGGCGAGCTCGTCCGCGCGCATCATCAGCCGCGGCGAAAAATTGACGAACGAAAAGCCGCGATCGAGTTCGCGGGTGATCGCCGCGGCGACGGTGAACGTGCGCAGCCCGACGCGCACCGTATCGCCCGCCTTGAGGTGCAGCGCGTCGAGCAGCGCCGGGTCGGCCCATACGGTGCCGGGCGCGGGAATCGCGGCTGCCTTCTGCGCGACGGTCGCGCCGGCCGGCAGGATCTCGACCGCGCCGCGCAGCGGATAACCGGGCGACACGGCCTTCACGGCCGCCAGGCGCGACGGCGCGGCGTCGGCGGCCTGCCCGCCCGCGGCGGACGCGATCATGCTCGGGAAGATCGCGGTCGTCGCGGTACGCAGGCCGAGCGCGCGAGCCTGCCGGTCGAACGACGGATCGACGGGGCGATCGGCGCGCACGACGAAATCGGCGCCGAGCATCTGGCGCGCGTCGCGCTCGAGCCCCTGACGCAGCCGATCGGCGAGAAAGCCGACGCTCGTCAGCGCCGCGACCGCGAGCACCAGCGCGAGGACGAGCAGCGTCAATTCGCCCGCACGCCAGTCGCGCGCGGTCATCCGGGCAGCCTGGTGGATCAGGTCGCGCAGGCCGAAGCGGCCGGCATGCGCGCGCCCGTCATGGCCGGGTGGCCCGGCCGGCGGCTGCGCCGCGTGTTGCGGCCCCTTCAATCGCGTTTCCCTCCGATCGAGTTGAGCCGCGACACCATGTGGTTCGCCATCCCGCGAAAACCGCCCGACACGCCACGCCACAGGCGCGGCAGCGCCCATGCCGACGCCGCGATGAACGCGGCGAGCAGCACGAGGAACGCGAGCGGAACGAAGAATGCGAGGACGAGCCCGCCGACCACGAGGCCGTCCTCGGTCGACGACGCGACCCAGTTCGAGATCGGTTCGGGAGACAGGTTGATCAGCGCCCGCGTGCCGGCCTTCGCCACGTGCGCGGCGCCGGCGAGCGAGCCGCCGGCGAGCCCCGCGACCGCCAGCATGGTCGGATCGGCATGGCCGAGCGCGCCGGCCGCGAGCACGGCACCGGCCGGGATACGAATGAAGGTATGCACGGCATCCCACAGCGAGTCGAACGCGGGAATCTTGTCGGCAAGGAATTCGGTCACGGCGAGCACGGCCGCGGCGCCGATGACCCACGGCGACATCAGCACGGCCAGCGTGTCGGGCAGATGGAGCCAGCCGAACCGCGCCAGCACGCCGGCGATCAGCACCGTCAGGTACAGGCGCAGGCCGCTCGCCCACGCGAGTCCCGCGCCGAGCGAAATGGCTTCGATCATGGCCCTCTCCTTGCACTTTCCGTGCGTTTTGCCGATTGATCGGATCGGGTCGGACAGACCGGCCGCGCGGCGCGTGGCGACCGGCACCGCGTGCCGCGAGCAGCACGACGGTATTCAGGCCCGAATGCGTTCCATTATAGACAGGCCGGACGGCCGACCGGCGCAATTCCGCGGCGGCGCGGCGCCCGGGCGCATGCGCGCCCGGGAGTCCGTCGTCAGGCGGCCGACGACAGCTTCAGGCCGACCAGCCCCGCGACGATCAGCGCCGCGCTCGCGACGCGCGCGACGGTCAGCGCCTCGCCCATCATCACGATGCCGAACACGAACGCGCCGACCGCGCCGATGCCCGTCCACACCGCGTATGCGGTGCCGAGCGGCAACTGGCGCATCGCGACCGCGAGCAGCCCGAAGCTGGCCAGCGCCGTCACGATCGTGAACACCGACGGACCGAGCTTCGTGAAGCCGTCCGACGATTTCAGGCCGGCCGCCCAGGCCACTTCCAGCAAACCGGCGATCAACAACCATACCCACGCCATCTCGACGTACTCCGTATCGGATGGGGCCGTCCCCGTTGAAGCGAATGACCCGGGGTCGTCCCCGGGCGGCGCCGAGTATAACAAGAGGCTTACGGCCCTGCCGGCGGCCGGGCACGCCGGCGGCCGATGCGGGGCGGGATCGACAGGACGCGGTCAGTTCGCCACGCGCTTCGGCGCGCCGCCGCCGACGCAGCGGTCGTCGCGGTACAGCGCCCATTCCTCGCAGACGCGGCCGTCCTTGAACACGCACATCCCGACCTGCCCGCTCGACAGGTTGCGGATCACGTGGCGACCGCCGAGCTTCTCGCAATTCACCGACGCGGGATTGGCGAGCGCCTGTTGCGATGCCGAAGGCTGCTGCCCGGACGGCAGCGGCTGGGCGAACGCGCCGGGCGCAGCCAGCGCCAGCGCACAGATGACGACCAGACGGACGGACATTGCACGCTCCTCGTTTTCGTTCGCGGAACGGTCAGGATAGCGGGGATTGCGCAGCCGGTGTGCAAGGCCGGCGCCGGTCGCGAGACTGTCGCGCCGGCGCAACCCTGCCGGTGCGCGGCGGCGCGGCCGCATGCGCCGCCGCGCACCGCCCGTCACACGGCGCCGACGAGCCGGTAGCCGACGCCCGTCTCGGTGACGATGTGCTCGGGCTGCGCGGGATCGGCCTCGAGCTTCTGGCGCAGGTGCGCCATGTAGATGCGCAGGTAGTGATGGCTCTCGACGTGCGACGGCCCCCACACGTCGCGCAGCAACTGGCGGTGCGTGAGCACGCGCCCCGCGTGACGCACGAGCGTCGCGAGCAGCCGGTATTCGAGCGGCGTCAGGTGCACGATCTCGCCGTCGCGCCACACCTGGCGCAGCGCGAGATCGACGGTCACGGTGCCGAAGCTCACCTTCGGCGACTCGTTCGCGCCGCCCTGGTTGCGCCGGCGCAGTTGCGCGCGAATCCGCGCGCGCAGTTCGGACACGCCGAACGGCTTGGTCAGGTAGTCGTCGGCGCCCGCATCGAGCGCCGCGACTTTCTCCTCTTCCTGCGTGCGGGCGGACAGCACGATCACCGGCACCTCGGACCAGCCGCGCAGCTCGCGGATCACGTCGAGGCCGTCGGTGTCCGGCAGGCCGAGGTCGACGATCACGAGGTCGGGCTTGCGCGTCGCCGCGTCGATCAGCCCCTGCTTGCCCGTCTCGGCTTCGAACACCGCGATGTCCTCCTCTTCGAGCGCGGCGCGCACGAAGCGGCGGATCTGCTTTTCGTCCTCGATCAGGACGACGGTCAGGCTGGGTTCACTCATGGTCTGGCAATGACTCGGATGGGGGCGATGCGCCCGGCAGGTCGGATTCGTCGTCGGGCACGGCCGGCGCGGCCGGCGGCGTGTCGACCGGCAGCGTGAACCAGAAGCGCGCGCCCGTCACGTGGCCGTCGGGCGCGGTGCGGTTGATCGCGCCGATTTTACCGCCGTGCGCCTCGACGATCGCGCGGCAGATCGCGAGGCCGAGCCCGATGCCCGGCGTCGCCGATTCCTTCTCGCCGCGCGTGAACTTGTCGAAGATCCGCGCCTCCATGCCGGCAGGCAGGCCCGGGCCGTGATCGTCGACGTGCACGCGCACGAAAGGCAGCCCGTCGTCGGTCACGCGCTCCGCGCCGATGTCGAGCGATGTATCGGGCGGCGTGTACTTCGCCGCGTTCTCGAACAGGTTGGTGAACAGCCGCTCCATCAGCACCGCGTCCATCTGCAGCAGCGGCAGGTCGGCCGGTAGCGCCACGCGCGCGGGATGGTGCGCGAGCACGCGCTTGCATGCGGCGAGCGCGGCGCCGACGGTTTCCTCGAGCAGCGACCACTGGCGCTTGAGCTGCAGGCTGCCGGCCTGCAGCCGCGCCATGTCGAGCAGGTTCGTGACGATGCCCGTCATGCGCAGCGCCTCGTCGTGAATCGCGTCGACGAGTTCGCCCTCGCGCTGCGCGAGGCGCCCGCCCGCCGCGGCGTCGCCGGCCTGTGCGGCCGCGCGCCCGTTCGCGAGCATCGACGAGAAGCCGACGATCGTCGTGAGCGGCGTGCGCAGGTCGTGCGAAATCGCCGACAGCAGCGAGTTGCGCAGCCGCTCGGATTCCATGTTGACGAGTGCGTCGCGCGCGATCTCGACGTAGTGCACGCGTTCGAGCGCAAGCGCGATCTGCGCGGCGAATGCGTCGAGCATCCGCTGCTGCTCGGGCACCTCGAGTTCGCGCGGCTCGCGCGACGCGACCGCGAGCACGCCGCGCGTACGCATCGGCGCCTTCAGCGGCAGGTACAGCGCGGCCGTCGCCGGCAAGGTATCGGTGCCGCGCCCGGCCGGCTTCTGCTGGTCGTACACCCACTGGCCGACGTCGCTGTCGAGCTCCGCGCCCGTCAGCGTGACGGCCGCATCGGGCTCCTCGATCTTCTGCCGCACCTGGTCCGCGCTGTCGGGCAGCAGGAACGCGACGCGCGCGCGGAACACCTCGCCCACGTGGCGGCTGCCGATCTCGACGATCTGCTCGGTCGTCAACGCCGCGCCGAGCTCGCGCGCCATCGCGTAGATCGCGCCGGTGCGGCGCTCGCGGCGCTGCGCGACGCTCGCCTGGCGCGTCAGCGTCGACGTCAGGTGGCTGATCACGAGCGACGTCAGCAGCATCCCGAAGAAGGTCAGCAGGTATTGCGTGTCGCTGACCGAGAACGACATGCGCGGCGGCACGAAGAAGAAATCGAACGCGGCCACCGACAGGAACGACTGCAGCACACCCGGGCCGCGCCCGAGCCGCACGGCCGAAAACACCACGCCGAGCAGGTACAGCATCACGAGGTTCGTGAGGTCGAGCCGCCCGGACACGACGCTCGCGACGACGGTGATCGCCGCGCAGATCGCGGCCGCATACGCGTAGTGGCGCGGCGGCGAACGATGCGTGCCGAACTGCGCGAACGCATCGCGCCAATCGCGCGCGCGCGCGTCGAGGGGTGCCGCGCGCGCCTCGTCGCTCGCGGACGCGCGAATCAGCATCAGGTCGACGTCGCCCGCGCGTTCCGCCAGCTGCTCGCCAAATGGCCGCACGAAGCGGCGCGCGAGCCCGACCTTCGGCGAGCCGCCCGCGACGAGCTTCGACACGTTGCGCACCTTCGCATAGCCGATCAGCGCGGCGACCGCGTCGGCGCCGGCGAGCGTGGCCGTCTCCGCGCCGAGCTCGGCCGCGAGCTTCAGCGCGTCGAGCGGGCGCTGCCGCCGCGCGGCGGGCAGCCGCTGCAGGCGCGGCGTCTCGACATACACGGCGATCCAGTCGGCCTTCAGGCTCGTGGCGAGCCGCGCCGCCGCGCGCACGAGCGTCGGCGCTTCGGCGCCCGGGCCGACGCACACGAGCAGCCGTTCGCGCGCCTGCCAGATGCGCTGGATCGAACGGTCGGCGCGGTACTCGCGCATCTGCGCGTCGACACGATCGGCCGTGCGCCGCAGCGCCAGCTCGCGCAGCGCGATCAGGTTGCCCTTGCGGAAGAAGTTGCGCACCGCGCGCTCGGCCTGCTGCGCGAAATAGACCTTGCCGTCGCGCATCCGCTCGAGCAGTTCTTCAGCCGGCAGGTCGACGAGCGTGACCTCGTCGGCCGCGTCGAACACGCGGTCGGGCACGGTCTCCCACACGCGGATGCCGGTGATCGCGCCGACCACGTCGTTCAGGCTTTCGAGGTGCTGGACGTTGACGGTCGTATACACGTCGATGCCCGCGTCGAGCAGCTCGTAGACGTCCTGCCAACGCTTCAGGTGCCGTGCGCCCTGCACGTTCGAATGCGCGAGCTCGTCGACGAGGATCAGTTGCGGCGCACGCGCGAGCGCGCCGTCGAGATCGAATTCGGCGAGCGTGCGGCCGCGATAGTCGATGCGGGCGGGCGGCAGCACGTCGAGGCCGTCGAGCAGCGCGGCGGTCTCGCTGCGGCCGTGGGTCTCGACGATGCCGACGACGACGTCGACGCCTTCCTGCCGGCGCTGGCGCGCGGCCTGCAGCATCGCGTAGGTCTTGCCGACGCCGGCGGACGCGCCGAAGAAGATCTTGAGCTGGCCGCGCCGCTGCTTTTCTTCGTCTCGCTGCAGCTTGTCGAGGAGTTGGTCGGGATCGGGGCGGTTCATGCGTCAGGAGGGCGACGCGCCGGATGGCGCGCGAGATACAGCCATTGTGGTTCCAAATCGCCGCAAAAGGCAAAGACGGCGCGAGCGCCGTCGGAAAAAGCGCATCCGGCGCGGATCGGGCCGCGCCGGATGCCGGTCGGCACGTGCGACCGGTCAGTGCGCGGCCTGCGCCGCGTCGAGCGCGAGGTTCAGCTTCAGCACGTTCACGCGCGGCTCGCCGAGCACGCCGAACTGGCGGCCCGCCGTGTTCGCGGCGACCAGTTGCGCGACCGCGTCCGGCGCCAGATTGCGCGCCTTCGCGACGCGCTCGACCTGGTACGCGGCGGCGGCCGGCGTGATCTCCGGATCGAGGCCGCTCGCCGACGCGGTCACGAGGTCGACCGGCACCGGCTTCGACAGGTCGGTGCCGGCATCGCGCAGCGCGGCGATGCGCGCCTTCACCTGGTCGGCCAGCGACGGGTTCAGCGGGCCGAGGTTCGAGCCGCCGGAGCCGGCCGCGTTGTACGGCATCGGCGCGGTGGCCGACAGGCGGCCCCAGAAATACTTCGGCGCATCGAACGATTGGCCGATCAGCGCGGAGCCGACGACCTTGCCGTCCTGTTCGATCAGGCTGCCGTTGGCCTGCGACGGAAACACGGCCTGACCGAACACGGTCATCACGGCCGGGTAAGCGAGCCCCGTGACGGCGATCAGGACGACGAACAGCACGACGAGCGGGCGAATCAACGATTTCATGATGGTTCCTTCAAGGACGGCCGGCTCAGGCCCAGCCGAGCGCGGCGAGCGTCATGTCGATCAGCTTGATGAACGGGAACGGCAGCAGCACGCCGCCGAGGCCGTACACCAGCAGGTTGCGGCGCAGCAGCGACGCGGCGCCGAGCGGCCGATAGGTCACGCCCTTCAGCGCGAGCGGAATCAGCGCGACGATGATCAATGCGTTGAAGATCACCGCCGACAGGATCGCGGAGGCCGGCGACGTCAGATGCATGATGTCGAGCACGCGCAGTTGCGGGTAGGTCGTCACGAACGCGGCCGGGATGATCGCGAAGTACTTCGCGATGTCGTTCGCGATCGAGAACGTCGTCAGCGACCCGCGCGTCATCAGCATCTGCTTGCCGATCTCGACGATCTCGATCAGCTTCGTCGGATTCGAGTCGAGGTCGACCATGTTGCCGGCTTCCTTCGCCGCCTGCGTGCCGGTGTTCATCGCCACCGCCACGTCGGCCTGCGCGAGCGCCGGCGCGTCGTTGGTGCCGTCGCCCGTCATCGCGACGAGCCGGCCGGCCGCCTGATGTTCGCGGATCGTCGCGAGCTTGGTTTCCGGCGTCGCTTCCGCGAGGAAATCGTCGACGCCCGCTTCCGCCGCGATCGCCGCGGCCGTCAGCCGGTTGTCGCCCGTCACCATCACGGTCTTGATGCCCATCTTGCGCAACTCCGCGAAGCGCTCCTTGATGCCGCCCTTCACGATGTCCTTCAGCTCGATCACGCCGAGCACGCGCGCCCGCCCTTCCTGCAGGTCGGCCACGACGAGCGGCGTGCTGCCGCGGCGCGCGACGTCGTCCACCGCGCGACGCACTTCTTCCGGGAAGCGGCTGCCGTGGGTTTCGACGTAGCGGCGAATCGCGTCGGCCGCGCCCTTGCGGATTTCACGGCCGGGGAGATCGACGCCGCTCATCCGCGTCTGCGCGGAAAAGCCGAGGAACGTCGCATGCAACTGCGCCATGTCGCGCTGGCGAATGTTGAAGCGCTCCTTCGCGAGCACGACGATGCTGCGCCCTTCCGGCGTTTCGTCGGCGAGCGACGACAGTTGCGCGGCATCGGCCAGCGCTTCCTCGGTCACGCCCGGCGCGGGCACGAACATCGACGCCTGGCGGTTGCCGAGCGTGATCGTGCCGGTCTTGTCGAGCAGCAGCACGTCGACGTCGCCGGCCGCTTCCACCGCGCGGCCCGACGTCGCGATCACGTTCGCCTGCATCATCCGGCTCATCCCGGCCACACCGATCGCGGACAGCAGGCCGCCGATCGTCGTCGGGATCAGGCACACGAGCAGCGCGACGAGCGCGGTGATCGTCACCACGTGGCCGGCCTTCATCGCTTCGACCGAGAACATCGAGAATGGCAGCAGCGTCGCGGTCGCGAGCAGCATCACGATCGTCAGCGCGACCAGCAGGATCGTCAGCGCGACCTCGTTCGGCGTCTTCTTGCGCTTCGCGCCTTCGACCATCGCGATCATCCGGTCGAGGAACGCCTCGCCGGGGTTCGCGGTGACCTTGACGACGATCCAGTCCGACAGCACGCGCGTGCCGCCCGTCACCGACGAGAAGTCGCCGCCCGATTCGCGGATCACCGGCGCGGATTCGCCGGTGATCGCCGATTCGTCGACCGACGCGACGCCGTCGACGACCTCGCCGTCGGCCGGGATCACGTCGCCGGTCTCGACCAGCACGACGTCGCCTTTACGCAGGTCGGACGCGGTCGTGATGCGGATCGGCGACTTCGGATGCGGCTCGTTGAGCTTCTTCGCCATCACGTCCTTCTTCGCGCTGCGCAGCGACGCGGCCTGCGCCTTCGAGCGCCCTTCGGCGAGCGCTTCGGCGAAGTTCGCGAACAGCACCGTGAACCACAGCCACAGCGTGATCGCGAGGATGAAGCCCGCGGGCGCCTCGGCCTGGCCGGCGAGCGCCGCGATCCACAGAATCGTGGTCAGGATGCTGCCGACGTACACGCAGAACATCACCGGGTTGCGGAACTGCGTGCGGGGCGTGAGTTTCTTGAACGAATCCACGATCGCCGGGCGCAGCAGCGCCGGGTCGAACATGGACCGTGTTGCGGAATGTTGAGTCATTGCGATCTCTTCAAGCTCTTCAGTCTTTTCAATGTGTCGCCATGTGGGCGCGTTACGCGCCCAGCCACATCATCAGGTGCTCGACGCCCGGGCCGAGCGCGAGCGCCGGCACGTAGGTCAGCGCGCCCACCAGCAGCACGGTGCCGAGCAGCAGCACGACGAACAGCGGGCCGTGGGTCGGCAGCGTGCCGCTCGTCACCGCGATGCGCTTCTTCGCGGCGAGCGAGCCGGCGATCGCCAGCACCGGCACGATCGTGCCGAAGCGGCCGAACCACATCGCGATCGCGGTCATCCAGTTGTAGAACGGCGTGCCGACCGTCAGGCCCGCAAACGCGCTGCCGTTGTTGTTCGCGGCCGAGCTGAACGCATAGAGGATTTCCGAGAAGCCGTGCGGGCCCGGGTTCGCGATGCCGGCCTTGCCCGCATCGGCGAGTACGGCGATCGAGGTGCCGACCAGCACGAGCAGCGGCGTGAGCAGCACGACGATCGACACCATCTTCATCTCGTACGACTCGATCTTCTTGCCGACGTATTCCGGCGTGCGGCCGATCATCAGGCCGGCGACGAACACCGCGAGCAGCGCGAACACGAGCATCCCGTAGAGGCCGGAGCCGACCCCGCCGTAGACCACCTCGCCGAGCTGCATCAGCAGCATCGGCACGAGGCCGCCGACCGGCGTCAGCGAATCGTGCATCGCGTCGACCGCGCCGCACGACGCGGCCGTGGTCGCGACCGTGAAGATGCCGGTCTGCGCGATCCCGAAGCGCGTTTCCTTGCCTTCCATGTTGCCGCCCGGCTGCAGCGCGCCGGCCGACTGGTCGACGTGCAGTGCGGCGAGCGTCGGGTTGCCGGCCTGCTCGGCGCTCACCTCGACGCCGGTTGCAACCGCGAACGCGACCGTCATCGCCGCGAGCACCGCGATGCCCTGCCGGCGGTCGCCGATCATGCGGCCGAACACCAGGCACAGTGCGGCCGGGATGATCAGGATCGCGAAGATCTCGATGAAGTTCGAGAACGGCGTCGGGTTCTCGAACGGGTGCGCGGAGTTCGCGTTGAAGAAGCCGCCGCCGTTGGTGCCGAGCATCTTGATCGCTTCCTGCGACGCGACCGGGCCCATCGCGAGCGTCTGCTTCGTGAGCGGCGTCGGCACGGTCACCGGGTTGCCCTTGTCGTCCTTCACCGGGTCGCCTTGCGCGTCGAGCTTCGGCGCCGCATAGGTGCTGGTCTGCAGCACCGGCACGTCCTCGAACGCCTTCATGTTCTGGATCACGCCCTGGCTCATCAGCAGCGCGGCGATGATCGCGGCCATCGGCACGAGCACGTACAGCGTCACGCGCGTGAGGTCGACCCAGACGTTGCCGATCGTTTGCGCGGTATGGCGCGCGAAACCGCGGATCAGCGCGATCACGACGACGATGCCGGTCGCCGCCGACAGGAAGTTCTGCACGGTCAGGCCGAGCATCTGCGTCAGGTAGCTGACGGTCTGCTCGGGCGTGTAGTCCTGCCAGTTCGTGTTGGTGACGAAGCTGACGGCCGTGTTGAACGCACCGTCGGCCGTCATCGCGCCGAACTGCTGCGGGTTGCCGGGCAGGAAGCCCTGCAGGCGCAGCAGCCCGTAGAGGAACAGCACGCCGAGCGCGTTGAACGCGATCGTCGCGACCGCATACTGCTTCCAGTTCATCTCGGTGCCGGCGTCGACGCCGGCGACGCGGTACAGCACGCGTTCGAGCGGCCCGAACACGCGCACGACACGCGCGCTGCCATCCATCACCGCGGTCAGGTAGCGCGCGACCGGCACGGCCGCCGCCAGCAGCACGACGATGAACAGCAGCGTCTGCAACAGGTTGTTCGCGTTCATTCGATGTCCTCCGCGCGCAGCAGCGCAAAGACGAGATACGCGAACAGCAGGGCCGTCGAGGCGCCCGCCAGCCAAAGCATCCAGGTCATGCGCGCCCCCCGCGACCGTATTGCACGAGCTTGTCGCAACCGGCAAGCAAACCGAGGATCAGCGCGGTGAAGAGCACCAGTGCGCCGATAAAAACCCCATCCATTTTTTGTTCTCCGTCGTCGAAATCGGACGACTAGAACCTTATGGGAACGCGCGTAAAGGGCGGGTCAAAGCTATCGGGGTGGGTATAAAGAACGCGTAAACGCGCGCGGCGGGACGACCGCAAATCAAGGCGGGACGGACGGCGCCGCAGCGCCGCCCGCGATAGGCGCGTGCCGGCTTCGCGCCGGCACGCGGGGACGGGTCAGGGAACGAGGATCGTCGAACCGGTGGTCTTGCGCGCTTCCAGATCGGCATGCGCGCGGCCGACTTCGGCGAGCGGGTAGCGCTGGTTGATGCTCGTCTTCACCTTGCCCGACAGGATCACGTCGAACAGCTCGGCGGCCGCGGCGTCGAGATCGGCGCGCTTCGCGATGTACGAGAACAGCGTCGGCCGCGTGAAGAACAGCGAGCCGCGCGACGAGAATTCCTTCGAGTCGATCGGCGGCAGCGGGCCCGACGCATTGCCGAAGCTGACGAAGTAGCCGAGCGGCGCGAGGCAGTCGAGCGAGCCGACGTAGGTGTCCTTGCCGATCGAATCGTAGACGACCGGCACGCCCGCGCCGTTCGTGATTGCCTTCACGCGCTCCGTGAAGTTCTCGCGCGTGTAGACGATCGGGTGATCGCAGCCGTGCGCCTTCGCGAGTTCGGCCTTTTCGTCAGAGCCGACCGTGCCGATCACGGTCGCGCCGAGCGCCTTCGCCCACTGGCACACGAGCAGCCCGACGCCGCCGGCCGCCGCATGGATCAGGATCGTGTCGCCGGCCTTCACCGGGTACGTGCGGCGCAGCAGGTAATGCGCGGTCAAGCCCTGCAGCATCACCGACGCCGCGTCGTCGTAGCCGATGCCGTCCGGCAGCTTCACGACGCGCTCGGCCGGCATCACGCGCTCCTGCGCATACGCGCCGGGCGGCTGCCCGACATAGGCGACGCGGTCGCCGGCCCTGAACGCGGTCACGCCGTCGCCGACGGCCGTCACCTCGCCCGCCGCCTCCATCCCGAGGCCGCCGGGCAGCGGCTGCGGATACAGGCCCGTGCGGAAATACACGTCGATGTAGTTGAGCCCGACCGCGTGTTGCCGGATGCGGACTTCGCCCGCCTCCGGCGCGCCGACCTCGACATCGACCCACTTCATCACGTCCGGGCCGCCCGGCTGGTCGTATCGGATTGCTTTCGGCATCGTTTTGCTCCTTTTATCTGAAATTCCGGTTCGGCAAACGCGTCGATACCCCCCAAAGGCGATACATGCAGACGCGGGGCTCAGCGGGTGATTCTCGCGCGTCGTGCATGGTCATGCAGCGCGTCGTCGAAATCCCTTCACTGCCGTAGGGTTTTCGCGGAAGACGGCCCGCACTGGCCCCCCCCAAGCTGGCAGATGACACGACGTCGAGCCGGTCGCCGTTGTTGGTTCATCAAGCGTGCGGCGCACATGCCATGCGCAACACTTTGTCACCTTCAAGTCACGGCCCACAAGGTGGATGAAATGGCCTCGAGTACGCGACGGCAAAGCGCCGCCGCCCGGCGGGCCCGTGTGTCGTGCGCCGCAATGGAGCGCCCAAGACCATTGAACGGAAGACGGCCGTGCTATTTTGCTTTTCGCCGAATCCACGAGCCCCATGCCATGAGCGTCTTTTTCATCCGGAGTGTGTTTCTTTTCGCGTCGTTGTCGGCAAGCATCGGCATCGCACAGGGCGCCGCGATACCGCGTGTCGACGGCACCCGACTACTCGACGGCATGAGCCGCACCGACAACACGCCGTACGCCGACGCCGAGCGTCACGCCATGACCGGTTACCTGGCCGGCGTGGCCGATGCCACCGAAGGCAGGGACTGGTGCGACAACGGGCGCATCAAACCGGGAGAAATCGATTCGGAAGTGCTCGGCGATCTCCGGAAGCTGTCGAACGGTGCGTTGCGGGCAAACGCAGCAGGACTAGTCACCCGCATCCTGCGACAAAAATATCCTTGCCGTTGATCGGGGAACATCTGTTTGAAACCGCACTTTTCTTTACTGAGCAGCCACTACCCGAGCAGCAGAACCGTTTCGCGGGAAGCGCTTTACGAAGCGTTGGGCTGGCAGGACCTGATCTCCAATCCGTCGTATGCGAATACCTGCGCCATCCGGGTCAGCCTGGCACTCGTCAGGAGCGGCATGACATTGCGCGGCGGGCTCGTAATTCAGAAAGGTCCGCATCGCGGGCGGCGCATTGAAGCCGGGCAAGCCAGACTGGCCAGAATGCTGGCGGAGCCGGCGTATTTCGGTAAAGCCGAAGTATTCCAGCGGGACGACGCGGCAGTCGGCATTGCCGGCAGAAAAGGCGTGGTGGCGTTCTGGAATATTCCAGGCTACATGAACGGCCGTGGCGGCCACATCGACCTGATCGACGGTGCACGCGCCCTCTGCAGCTCGGATTGCTACTGGACGGCATCCACCGTGTGGTTCTGGCCGTTACGCTGACCGTCCGGCCCTGATCCCGCCCGTCGCAACCTACGCCCATGCCCCCCGACACCCCTTAACGCTCGGTGTCAGCTGTCGCATCCTCCACGCGGCAGAGGACGCCGGGCGGGCTCATCCGTCGCCCGCGCCTAGCAAACGTCCTGCATGTTCCTCGCCAGATCGTCGAGCAGCATCCGCGCGGTCGCGACGTTGGTCGCGACCGGCACGTCGTGCACGTCGCATGCGCGCACCAGCGCGGTGATGTCGGGGTCGTGCGGCTGCGCGGTCATCGGGTCGCGCAGGAACACGACGATGTCGACGCGGCCGTCGGCCAGTTCCGCGCCGATCTGCAGGTCGCCGCCGAGCGGCCCCGACAGCTTGCGCTCGACCTCGAGTCCGTGCGCGGCAGCGATACGGCCGCCCGTCGTGCCCGTCGCGACCAGCCGGCATTGCGCGAGCGTCTCGCGATACTGGCCCGCGAGCGCGACGATCTCGTCCTTCTTCGCGTCGTGCGCAATCAGTGCGATGCGGGGTTTGCTCATCTCCAGTTCCTTCGTCGTTCGGTTGTTGTCGTGATCGTGAATCGAAAAGCGCGGGTCAGAACGTGCCCGGATACGCGCCGCCGTCGAGCAGCCAGTTCTGCCCGGTGATGTAGCCGGCGTGCACGCTGCACAGGAACGCGCAGGCCGCGCCGAATTCGGCGCGCGTGCCGAGGCGCCCGGCCGGGATGTCCTTGGTGCGCCGCGCGCGCATCTCGTCGACCGACACGCCCTGCGCCTTCGCCGATGCGGCGAGCGTCGTCGCGATCCGGTCGGTGTCGAACAGCCCCGGCAGCAGGTTGTTGATCGTCACGCCCTGCCCCGCGACCTTGCGCGACAGCCCCGAGACGAAGCCGGTCAGCCCCGAGCGCGCGCCGTTCGACAGCGCGAGCACGTCGATCGGCGCCTTCACGGCCGAACTCGTGATGTTGACGATCCGGCCGAAACCGCGGCCGATCATCCCGTCGACGGTCGCCCGGATCAGCTCGATCGGCGTCAGCATGTTCGCCTCCAGCGCGCGGATCCAGTCGTCGTGGGAGAAATCGCGGAAGTCGCCGGGCGGCGGGCCGCCGGCATTCGTCACGAGAATGTCCGGCTGCGGGCACGCGGCGAGCGCGGCCGCGCGGCCGTCCGGCGTCGTGATGTCGCATGCGACCGCCGTGACCGACACGTTCGCGCCGGCGCGGATCTCTTCCGCGGTTTCCTCCAGCGTGTCGCGCGTGCGCGCGACGATCACGAGGTTCACGCCCTCCGCGGCCAGCGCTTCCGCGCAGCCGCGCCCGAGGCCCTTGCTGGCCGCGCACACGAGCGCGGTCTTTCCTTCAATGCCGAGATCCATCGTCGCTTCCCTGGTGGCGCGCGTGCCGGCGCGGCCCCGCGTTGCCGCCGGCGGGCGGGCGAACGGGCGTGCGCGGCACGCGGATTGTCGAGAGACGTCGATAATATCCGGATCGCGCGGCGCGCCTTGGTAAAATTGCGGCCATGAGCGACGGCCGGCCCGTGCCCGCCGCCGCCCCCGATCCCCTTTTGCCGCCAAGGCACCCCGTCATGAAACAGGACAGCCGTTTCCCGAACCTCTTCATCACCGATCACCCGCTGATCCAGCACAAGCTCACGCACATGCGCGACAAGGACACGTCGACGCGCACGTTCCGCGAACTGCTGCGCGAGATCACGCTGCTGATGGGCTATGAGATCACCCGCAACCTGCCGATCACGACCAAACGGGTCGAAACCCCGCTGGTGGCGGTCGACGCACCGGTGATCGCGGGCAAGAAGCTCGCGATCGTGCCCGTGCTGCGCGCGGGCATCGGGATGTCGGACGGCCTGCTCGACCTGGTGCCGTCCGCACGCGTCGGCCACATCGGCGTGTACCGCGCCGAGGATCACCGCCCGGTCGAATACCTGGTACGCCTGCCGGACCTGGAAGACCGGATCTTCATCCTGTGCGACCCGATGGTCGCGACCGGCTATTCGGCCGTGCATGCGGTCGACGTGCTCAAGCGCCGCAACGTGCCGGCCGCGAACATCATGTTCGTCGCGCTGGTCGCCGCGCCCGAGGGCGTGCAGGTGTTCCAGGACGCGCACCCGGACGTGAAGCTGTTCGTCGCGTCGCTCGACTCGCACCTGAACGAGCACGCGTACATCGTGCCGGGCCTCGGCGACGCCGGCGACCGCCTGTTCGGCACCAAGAACTGACCAGACCGAGCGGCCGGCGCCGCCGTGCCGCACGGCCCGGCGCGCCGCGACGGCCGCCCCGGCCGTTCGGCCATGCGCGGCGGCCCCGAACCGGCGGTCGCCGCGTGATAAAATCACGATCCACTCGACACGCGCGGCCCCGCGGCTTCATGCCCGCCGAAACGGCCGCCGATTCAACGACACATTGAAACAATCGCCCGCGCTGCGCGCCCGGGCACGGAGAAAGGTATGGCTGGTCATTCGAAATGGGCCAACATCAAGCATAAGAAGGCTGCGGCCGACGCGAAGCGCGGCAAGATCTGGACCCGCCTGATCAAGGAAATCCAGGTGGCGGCGCGCCTCGGCGGCGGCGACGTCAACTCGAACCCGCGCCTGCGTCTCGCGGTCGACAAGGCAGCCGACGCGAACATGCCGAAGGACAACGTCAAGCGCGCGATCGACCGCGGCGTCGGCGGCGCGGACGGCGCGAACTACGAAGAGATCCGTTACGAAGGCTACGGCATCAGCGGCGCGGCGATCATCGTCGACACGCTGACCGACAACCGCACCCGCACGGTCGCGGAAGTCCGCCACGCATTCTCGAAGTTCGGCGGCAACATGGGCACCGACGGCTCGGTCGCATTCATGTTCGATCACGTCGGCCAGTTCCTGTTCGCGCCCGGCACGTCGGAAGACGCGCTGATGGAAGCCGCGCTCGAAGCCGGCGCGAACGACGTGAACACGAACGACGACGGCTCGATCGAAGTGCTGTGCGACTGGCAGGCGTTCTCGGCGGTGAAGGATGCGCTCGAAGCCGCGGGCTTCAAGGCCGAACTCGCCGAAGTGACGATGAAGCCGCAGAACGAAGTCGAATTCACCGGCGACGACGCGGCGAAGATGCAGAAGCTCCTGGACGCACTCGAGAACCTCGACGACGTGCAGGACGTGTATACGAACGCCGTCATCGTCGAGGAATGAGATGCCGGCCGCCGTGCGCAGCGTTGCGACGGCGGCCCGACCGATTTCGCGGCCGGCGCGCCTGAGCGTGCCGGCCGCCCTGTTTTCTAGTCTGCGGGGAATCCCATGAAACTACTCGTCGTCGGTTCCGGCGGCCGCGAACATGCGCTGGCGTGGAAGCTCGCGCAGTCGCCGCGCGTCCAGATGGTCTACGTCGCGCCCGGCAATGGCGGCACGGCGCAGGACGAGCGTCTGAAGAACGTCGACATCACGTCGCTCGACGAACTCGCCGATTTCGCGGAACGCGAAGGCGTCGCGTTCACGCTCGTCGGTCCGGAAGCACCGCTCGCGGCCGGCATCGTCAACCTGTTCCGCGCGCGCGGCCTGAAGGTGTTCGGCCCGACCCGCGAAGCCGCGCAGCTCGAAAGCTCGAAGGATTTCGCGAAGGCGTTCATGAAGCGCCACGGCATCCCGACCGCCGACTACGAAACCTTCGCCGACGCGGCCGCCGCCCACGCATACATCGACGCGAAGGGTGCGCCGATCGTCGTGAAGGCCGACGGCCTTGCGGCCGGCAAGGGCGTCGTCGTCGCGATGACGCTGGAAGAAGCGCATGCGGCCGTCGACATGATGCTGTCGGGCAACAAGCTCGGCGACGCCGGCGCGCGCGTCGTGATCGAGGAATTCCTCGACGGCGAGGAAGCCAGCTTCATCGTGATGGTCGACGGCAAGCACGCGCTGGCGCTGGCTTCCAGCCAGGACCACAAGCGCCTGCTCGACGAAGATCGCGGCCCGAACACGGGCGGCATGGGCGCGTATTCGCCCGCGCCGATCGTCACGCCGCAGATGCATGCACGCGTGATGCGCGAGATCATCATGCCGACCGTGCGCGGGATGGAGAAGGACGGCATCCGCTTCACGGGCTTCCTGTACGCGGGCCTGATGATCGACAAGGACGGCAATCCGCGCACGCTCGAGTTCAACTGCCGGATGGGCGACCCGGAAACGCAGCCGATCATGGCGCGCCTGAAGAGCGATTTCTCGAAGGTCGTCGAGCAGGCGATCGCGGGCACGCTCGACACCGTCGAGCTCGACTGGGATCGCCGCACCGCGCTCGGCGTCGTGCTGGCCGCGCACGGTTATCCGGACACGCCGCGCAAGGGCGACCGCATCAACGGGATCCCGGCCGAGACCGCACAGGCCGTGACGTTCCATGCGGGCACGACGCTCGCCGACGGCGACAAGCTCGTGACGTCCGGCGGCCGCGTGCTGTGCGTGGTCGGCCTCGCCGATTCGGTGCGCGAAGCGCAGCAGCATGCATACGACACGATCAACCAGATCAATTTCGAAGGCATGCAGTACCGCCGCGACATCGGCTTTCGCGCGCTCAACCGCAAGAGCGCGTGACGTCGCCATCGCCGCCCCGCGCCCTCGCGGCGGCGGCCCGTCTGCCGGGGTTCGATAGAATGCCCGGCAGACGCTTTTTTTACGGCTCCCGCTCAGGGCGGGGGCAGCCAGTCCAGACATGACCGATTCGACCTACGACGTGGCGCGTGTGCGCACGTACCTCCAGGGCCTGCAGACACGTATCGCCGACGCGCTCGGCGCGCTCGACGGCACGCCGCTCGCGACCGACACGTGGCAGCGCGGGCCGGCCGAACGCCTGCGCGGCGGCGGCTGCACGCGGATTCTCGAAGGCGGCCGCGTGTTCGAACGCGCGGGAATCGGTTTTTCCGACGTCGCGGGCGACGCGCTGCCGCCGTCGGCGAGCGCGGCGCGCCCGCAGCTCGCGGGCCGTGGCTTCGAGGCGCTCGGCGTGTCGCTCGTGCTGCACCCGCGCAATCCGTACTGCCCGACCGTGCACATGAACGTGCGGATGCTGATCGCGACGAAACCGGGCGAGGCACCCGTGTTCTGGTTCGGCGGCGGCATGGATCTGACACCGGTTTACGGTTTCGAGGACGACGCGCGGCACTTCCACCAGACCTGCAAGGATGCGCTCGACCCGTTCGGCATCGAGCTCTACCCGCGCTTCAAGCAATGGTGCGACGAATACTTCTTCCTGAAGCACCGCAACGAGATGCGCGGCATCGGCGGGATCTTCTTCGACGATTTCTCGGAGCCCGGTTTCGAACGCTCGTTTGACATGATGCAAAGCGTCGGCGATGCGTTCCTGCAGGCTTACCTGCCGATCGTCGAGCGCCGCGCCGGGCTGCCGTACGGCGAGCGCGAGCGCGACTTCCAGGCATACCGCCGCGGCCGCTACGTCGAATTCAACCTCGTGTTCGACCGCGGCACGCTGTTCGGCCTGCAAAGCGGCGGCCGGACCGAGTCGATCCTGATGTCGATGCCGCCGGTCGCGAACTGGCGCTACAACTGGCAGCCCGAGCCGGGTTCGCCGGAAGCGCGCCTGACCAGCGACTTCCTCGTGCCGCGCGACTGGGTCTGAGCCCGCGCGCCCCGCTGCCCCAACGAAAGGACGCCGTTTCTGGACACCACCACCCGCCCCGCCCCGCTGCCGCGTCGTATCGGCTTGCTGGGCGGTACTTTCGACCCGATCCACGACGGCCATCTCGCGCTCGCGCGCCGGTTCGCCGGGCTGCTCGACCTGACCGAACTCGTGTTGCTGCCCGCCGGGCAGCCGTACCAGAAGCGCGACGTGTCGGCCGCCGAGCACCGGCTCGCGATGACGCGCGCGGCCGCCGCCACGCTGTCCGTGCCGGGCGTGAGCGTGACCGTCGCCACCGACGAGATCGAACACACCGGCCCGACCTACACGGTCGAGACGCTCGCGCGCTGGCGCGAGCGGATCGGCCCGGATGCGTCGCTGTCGCTGCTGATCGGCGCCGACCAGCTGGTGCGCCTCGATACGTGGCGCGACTGGCGCACGCTGTTCGACTACGCGCACATCGGCGTGTCGACGCGCCCGGGCTTCGAGCTCGGCGCGGCGCCGCCGGACGTCGCGCGGGAGATCGCCGCGCGGCAGGCCGGCGCCGACGTGCTCAAGGCCACGCCGGCGGGCCGCCTGCTGATCGATACGACCCTTTCGTTCGACATCGCCGCGACCGACATCCGCACGCACCTGCGCGAATGCATCGCGCGCCATGCGCAAATGCCCGACGCGTCGGCCGAACATGTGCCGGCCGCCGTATGGGCCTATATTCTTCAACATCGCCTCTACCATTCCTGAATCCATGGATATTCGCAAACTGCAGCGCGTGATCGTCGACGCCCTCGAAGACGTCAAGGCGCAAGACATCAAGGTGTTCAACACCAGCCACCTGACCGAACTGTTCGACCGCGTGGTCGTCGCATCGGGCACCTCCAACCGCCAGACCAAGGCCCTCGCGTCGAACGTGCGCGACAAGGTCAAGGAAGCCGGCGGCGACGTCGTCAGCTCCGAAGGCGAGGACACCGGCGAATGGGTGCTGGTCGACTGCGGCGACGCGGTCGTGCACATCCTGCAACCGGCGCTGCGCCAGTACTACAACCTCGAGGAAATCTGGGGCGACAAGCCCGTGCGGATGAAGCTCGGCGGCGGCAAGGGCAACGGCTTCGCCACGGCGAGCGAAGACGACGAGGAAGAGGAAGAAGCGCCCGCACGTCCGGCGCGCAAGACGGCCGCCCGCCGCCGTTAAGCCGTCACGCGTCTCCCGATGAAGCTTTTCATCCTCGCGGTCGGCCACAAGATGCCGGGCTGGATCGCATCCGGCTTCGACGAATACACGAAGCGGATGCCGCCCGAACTGCGCATCGAGTTGCGCGAAATCAAGCCTGAACTGCGTTCGGGCGGCCGCAGCGCCGAAAGCGTGATGGCGGCCGAGCGGCAGAAGATCGAGGCCGCGCTGCCGAAGGGCGCGCGCATCGTCGCGCTCGACGAGCGCGGCCGCGACTGGACCACGATGCAGCTCGCGCAGGCGCTGCCCGGCTGGCAGCAGGACGGCCGCGACGTCGCGTTCGTGATCGGCGGCGCCGACGGGCTCGATCCGGACCTGAAAGCGCGCGCCGACGTGCTGCTACGTATCTCGAGCATGACGCTGCCGCACGGCATGGTGCGCGTGCTGCTCGCCGAACAGCTTTACCGGGCGTGGAGCATCACGCAGAATCACCCCTACCACCGTGCATGACGTGTCGTCCTCGAGACGCGCGCCGCGCGCGCTCAACGAGATAACGACACCATGCCGTCCAGCACGTCCCCCGCGCTTTTTCCGACCCCGCTTTTCCAAACGCTTTACCTCGCTTCGCAAAGCCCGCGCCGCCAGGAGCTGCTGCAGCAGATCGGCGTACGCTTCGAGCTGCTGCTGCCGCGCCCCGACGAGGACGCCGAGGCGCTCGAGGCCGAACTGCCCGGCGAAGCCGCCGACACGTACGTGCGGCGCGTGACCGTCGCGAAGGCCGAGGCCGCGCGTGCGCGCCTCGTCGCGAGCGGCAAGCCGGCCGCACCGGTGCTGGTGGCCGATACGACCGTGACGATCGACGGCGCGATCCTCGGCAAGCCGGCCGACGCCGGCGATGCGCTCGCGATGCTCACCCGCCTCGCCGGCCGCGAACACGCAGTATTGACCGCCGTCGCCGTGATCGACGCCAGCGGCGAACTGCTGCCGCCCGCGCTGTCGCGCTCGTCAGTGCGCTTTTCTGCCGCGTCGCGCGACGCGTACGCGCGCTACGTCGAAACCGGCGAGCCGTTCGGCAAGGCCGGCGCGTACGCGATCCAGGGCCGCGCGGCCGAATTCATCGAGCGAATCGACGGATCCCATTCAGGTATCATGGGTCTGCCCCTTTTTGAGACTGCCGCGCTGCTGCGTACCGCACGCGTCGCCTTCTGAGCCGCCCATGAACGAAGAAATCCTGATCAACCTCACGCCGCAGGAAACGCGCGTCGCACTCGTCCAGCAAGGCGCGGTGCAGGAGCTTCACGTCGAGCGCACGCTGTCGCGCGGGCGGGTCGGCAACATCTATCTCGGCAAGGTCGTGCGCGTGCTGCCCGGCATGCAGTCGGCGTTCATCGACATCGGCCTCGAGCGCGCGGCGTTCCTGCACGTCGCCGACATCTGGCATCCGCGCCTCGCGGGCGAGCCGCAGTCGGGCACGCCGCACCAGCCGATCGAGAAGATCGTGTTCGAGGGGCAGACGCTGATGGTGCAGGTGATCAAGGATCCGATCGGCACGAAGGGCGCGCGGCTGTCGACGCAGGTCAGCATCGCGGGCCGCACGCTCGTCTACCTGCCGCAGGAGCCGCATATCGGCATCTCGCAGAAGATCGAGAGCGAGGCCGAGCGCGAGGCCGTGCGCGCACGCCTGACGGCCGTGATCCCGCCGGACGAGAAAGGCGGCTACATCGTGCGCACGATCGCCGAGGACGCCACCTCCGACGAGCTGGCCGGCGACGTCACGTACCTGCGCAAGACGTGGGCGACGATCGTCGCGCAAGCGCAGCGGCTGCCGGCGACGAGCCTGCTGTACCAGGATCTCGATCTCGCGCAGCGCGTGCTGCGCGATTTCGCGAACGACGACACGACGCGCATCCAGGTCGATTCGCGCGAGACGTACCAGCGCCTCGCGGAATTCGCGGGCGAGTTCACGCCGGCCGTGAGCCCGAAGCTGCATCACTACACGGGCGAACGGCCGCTGTTCGACCTGTACAACATCGAGGCGGAGATCCAGCGCGCGCTGTCGCGCCGCGTCGACCTGAAGTCGGGCGGTTACCTGATGATCGACCAGACGGAAGCGATGACGACGATCGACGTGAACACGGGCGGCTATGTCGGCGCGCGCAACTTCGACGATACGATCTTCAAGACCAACCTCGAGGCCGCGCACACGATCGCGCGGCAGCTGCGGCTGCGCAACCTCGGCGGGATCATCATCATCGACTTCATCGACATGGAGAACGCCGAGCATCGCGACGCGGTGCTGTCCGAGCTGAAGAAGGCGCTGTCGCGCGACCGCACGCGCGTGACGGTCAATACCTTCTCGCAGCTCGGGCTCGTCGAGATGACGCGCAAGCGCACGCGCGAGTCGCTCGCGCACGTGCTGTGCGAGCCGTGCCCGACCTGCCAGGGCAAGGGCCAGGTGAAGACGTCGCGCACCGTGTGCTACGACATCCTGCGCGAGATCCTGCGCGAATCGCGGCAGTTCAACCCGCGCGAGTTTCGCGTGATCGCCGCGCAGCAGGTGATCGACCTGTTCCTCGACGAGGAATCGCAGCATCTCGCGATGCTGATCGACTTCATCGGCAAGCCGGTGTCGCTGCAGGTCGAATCGAATCTGAGCCAGGAGCAGTACGATATCGTGCTGATGTGACGGTGCGTTCTTGTGCGGTTGCGCGATGCCTGCCCGGCGCGGCACGGATTTCCGCACCTGCATGCATCGCCGAACGGCTATTCCTCGCCGGTTGCTTTCCGTGCGAAGCGCTCGATTGCGTCGCTATCCCATCGGCCGAGACGCATCGTTTCTTCCAGCATGCCGAGTGTCAGGGGTACGCGCGGCGGCTTGCGATAACGCTCCGAAAACAGCGCGAGAAACGTCGTCACCATGTCTTGCCCCTCAGGACCGAAGTAGCGGTCGTAGGGGAACTCAGCGACATGCACGCCGAACGTTTCTGCCCATGTGTCGATGAACTCGACTGCGTCGACTCCGGTCACGCCCAGATCCTCTTCGAGGCGTGACGATGGTTCGATCCTCAGCTGGCCGCCGAACAACGGTCGACCCAGCTCTTCACGTGTAAATATGGCCAGCTTTTCCCACGTATCGGTCGGCACGATCAGAACACCCTGTCTTCTGGTTTGGCGACGGCGTTGTACCGGCGCACCGTGCTGAACATGATGACGGCTGCAGGCGTGAGATCCTCGCGCCCCTCGTACGCATGGCGATTGTCCGACATACGGCCCTCGTGGTTGTTCGAATGACCGCAGACCTTAGCAAAGCCGAACACGCTCGCCATCCCTGTATCATTCGGTCAGGCGTGCAATAGGCCGCTTGACCAGCGCCGCACGGCGAACGGCGCCTCGCGCAATTGTTTAAGAACAGTTTCGGGCACTGTCCCGCGATACGCCCGCTTTCGCCTCCAGCCTCGCCCATGCCGCACGTCGACAGGGTGCCCGCGCCATCCGCCGCGCTATCCTTTCTCACCTCTCATTCACTCAGCACACACCATGAGCCAAGGCCACAACCGCCGCCAGCGCAAGAAACTCCACATCGGCGAATTCCAGGAACTCTCGTTCAACGCCACCGCGCATTACCGCAACGACATGACCGACCTCGAGCGCGGCCAGTTGATCGACGCATTCATCGACTTCGTCGAAGCGAACGGGCTGCTGACCGTCGCGTCCGCGGACGAAGGCATCGGCGCGTACGTGATCTCCGGCGCGCCGCGCGGCACGACGACCGACGCCGATCGCGAGCTCGTGCGCGGATGGCTGGCCGCCCGTCCGGAACTGAAGGACGTCCAGGTCAGCGAATTCGCCGATGCGTGGTATCCGGACGCCTGATTTCCCGGGTTCACGCTGCTTCGGACAACGCCCGTGCCCGCCCGTCATGACGGCGGGCCAGGCCGGCGCTGCTGCTTCCGAATGATCATGATGGCCGCTGGCGTTGCGGCGCCGATGTCGCTATCCGCGTAGCCGAGCCAACGCACCGACGGCAGCGGCGCCGACGCCCGCATCGTCGTCGATCAGTCGCGGGAGCCCCCCCCGCGACGGCCTCCGATCCCTTCCTTTTCCCCACGGTCCGCCTGCAACAAGCCATCGATATCGGTCCTGAAAGCAAGACACGTTAAACTCTCACCTCGCGTGGTGCGCCGCCCGCACCCGCCATCCATCGCCAGCCGCGTGCCCTCGGGCCGCCCCCGACCCATGGAGTGAGTGTCAATGAGCGGCGGACTCCCGTTTCCCGCATCCTGCAAGTCGTTGCCGTCCTCGACGGTCTTCCTGATTCTCGCCGTCGCCGCGTTGCTGTCCGGCTGCGGGCTGCTGCCGGTCCAGAACCCGCCCGCGCCGATCAGCGAGGCGCTCGTCGAGCCTGTCGAGGAAACCGCCGGCGAGCCGCTGACGATGCCGCCCGTGCCCGCGCCGACGCACCCGGAGGAACCGGAAGCGCCGAAGAAGCCGCACCGCGAGGTGACGCGGCCCAAGCCCGTGCAGCGCCCCGAATCGCCGACCCCACCGCCGCCTCCGCCCCCGCCGCTCGTCGCGACGCGCTCGCTCGACCGTACCCAGATCCATGCGCTGCTCGACAGCGAAGTCGCGCGCCGCAACGGCAAGGTGGTCGGCCGCGCGGTCGACATGGTGGTCGACGCGAGCGGCAAGCCGCGCGAGATGATCGTCAACCTGCAGGGCTTCATGGGGATCGGCGACCGCAAGGTCATCTTCCCGTGGAACGTGTTCCGCTTCACGCCGGGCGGCAAACAGGAGCCGATCGTGCTCGACGTGCCGTCGGGCGACCTGCCGCCCGCCGCGCGGCCGAAGGCCGTGCCGCTGTCGGGCTCGGCCGCGGCGTCGCCGGCGACGCGGCTGCCGATGCTCGACAGCGATGTCGAGCGCCCGAACGGCACGAAGATCGGCCGCATCGTCGACGTGCTGATCGACCGCGGCGCCCAGCCGCAGGCCGTCGTGCTCGACCTCGGCGGCCTCGTCAATACCGACCGCCGTTCGATCGCCGCAAGCTGGGGCGCGCTGCGCTTCGTCACGCGCGACAAGGCGCTGCACCCGCAGCTCGACCTGAACGACGCGCAGATCAAGGCATCGCCGCCGTACGCGGCCGACAAGCCGATCGTCGCGGTCTTCCCGCCTGTTGCCCCGGCCGCGCCGGCTTCGTCTGCGAGTGCCACCCGATGACGATCAAGCATTCCGTCAGCGTTCGCAGTCTCCGCTCCCTCGACTGGCTCAACTTTTTCGTTGCAAACGTTCAAACCGGGTTCGGTCCGTTCATCGCGTCCTATCTCGCGTCGCACAAGTGGACGCAGGGCGAGATCGGCATGGTGCTGTCGATCGGCACGATCAGCGCGATGGTCAGTCAGGTACCGGGCGGCGCGGCCGTCGATGCGCTGAAGAACAAGAAAGGCGCGGCCGCGTGGGCGATCGCGGCCATCATCCTGTCCGCGGTGCTGCTCGCGTCGAGCCCGACGATCGTGCCGGTGATCGCGGCCGAGGTGTTCCACGGCTTCGCGAGCTGCATGCTGGTGCCGGCGATGGCCGCGATCTCGTTCTCGCTGGTCGGCCGCGCCGACCTCGGCGACCGGCTCGGCCGCAATGCGCGCTGGGCATCGATCGGCAGTGCGGTCGCGGCGGGCCTGATGGGGCTGACCGGCGAATACTTCTCCGCGCGCGCGGTGTTCTGGCTGACCGCCGTGCTGGCGCTGCCCGCGCTGTTCGCGCTTGCGATGATCCAGCCGACGCACCAGGTGATTCCGCAGTCGTCGAAGCCTGACGACCTCGACGAAGCCGGCGAGCGCGAAACGCTGCTCGAGCTGCTGCGCGACCGCCGGATGCTGATCTTCGCGGCCTGCGTCGTGCTGTTCCACCTGTCGAACGCCGCGATGCTGAACCTCGCTGCCGGCGAAGTCACGGCCGGGATGGGCGAGAACGTGCAGCTCGTGATCGCCGCGTGCATCATCGTGCCGCAGGCGATCGTCGCGATGCTGTCGCCGTGGGTCGGCCGCTCCGCGCAGCGCTGGGGACGCCGGCCGATCCTGCTGCTCGGGTTCTCGGCGCTGCCGGTGCGCGCGCTGTTGTTCGCGGGCGTGAGCAGCCCGTACCTGCTCGTGCCGGTGCAGATGCTCGACGGCATCAGCGCGGCCGTGTTCGGCGTGATGCTGCCGCTGATCGCAGCCGACGTCGCGGCCGGCAAGGGCCGCTACAACCTGTGTATCGGGCTGTTCGGGCTCGCCGCCGGGATCGGCGCGACGCTCAGCACGGCCGTGGCCGGCTACGTCGCCGATCACTTCGGCAACGCGGTCAGCTTCTTCGGGCTCGCGGCCGCCGGCGCGCTCGCGGTGCTGCTGGTCTGGCTCGTGATGCCCGAAACCCGCGTCGAGAACGGCGATGCGACGACCGACGAACCGGCGCCCGCCTCGCCCGAACAGGCGCATTGACGGCGGCGCGCCGCCGCTACCCGCTTCTTGACCGACGCACGATGGATACGATCAGGACACTCGACGAAGCCCGCCAGCAGATCCAGCAGTCGATCTTCGATCTGTTCAAGGGGCTGTCATTCAGCGAGCGGCTCGCGCAAGGCGGGCTGATGGCGCTGCAGGCCGTCTGCGGCGCGTGCCTCGCGTATGCGATCGGCCGCGCGATGCATACCGAGCAGGCCGTGTGGGCGGCGATCACCGCGATCGCCGTCACGCAGCACAACTACTCGGACACGATGTCGCTGTCGCGCGACCAGTTCATCGGCGCGATGGTCGGCGGCATCCTCGGCTTCGCCGGTGCGGCGCTGGGCGGCGATCGCCTCGTCGCGTATGCGATCACGGTCGCGGTCGTGATCGTCTGCTGCTGGTGCCTGAACATCGGCAGCGCGGCACGGCTCGGTGGCGTGACCGCGACGATCGTGCTGCTGTTCCCGGGCAACGGCCCGCTGTGGGACGTTCCGCTGATCCGGCTCGGCGAAGTGGCGCTCGGCACGGTGTGCGCGCTGGGCGTGTGCTGGGTGATGTCGAGAATCGAGCGGCGCTGGTTCCACCGCGCGGCGGCAAAGTGACGCGGCGCCGGGCAACGCGCCCGGCAGCCGGATGAACGATCGGAACGCTGCGTGACGGTTACGGACCGGGTTACGGACCGACCCGCAGCACGATGCCCGAGCCGATCTGCACGAGCAGGTAGTCGCCGCCGACGCCGACCCAGTGATAGCCGCGCGGCGGCGCACTCAGGCGGTAGCCGCGCCAGTCGTCGACCACATACTGGCGATCGCGGAACTCCTCCGGCAGCCGGTCGCCCCTGTGCCAGTCGCGGCGCGGCTGGTCGGCCCAGCGCGGCGGCACGTCTTCAGCGCGGCCGGGCCCTTTGCGCATGTCGTGCTTATCGTGCTTGTCGTGCCCGTACGCATGGCCATTGCCATGATCATGCCGCCGGTCGTCCTGCTGTGCGCTGGCCAACGTCGGCGCCGCCAACGCGGCGGCCATGAACAAAACGGCAAGAATCGGGTGCCTTGTTACCATCATCCACCTCCCGTCGAACCGCCGGCGCCGGGATGACGCCACGGCCGGACAAGGCTAGCACAGCTCGCAGGGCCCGCCGGTTGCGCGGCGTCACGCACGAGGCAGCGGGTATACTCTCGCTCACCTTCGATCCGAACGATTTTTCATGGCTGAACCTACGCTCGGCGTCGCCATCATCGCCCACAACGCGGCCCGCCGGCTCGCGCAGTGCCTCGACGCGCTCGCCTTCGCGGACGACGTCGTCGTCGTCGACGGCGGCAGCACCGACGACACCGTCGAGATCGCCCGCGCGCATGGCGCCCGGGTGATCGTCGCCGCCGACTGGCCGGGCTTCGGCCCGCAGAAGAATCGCGCACTCGCGGCGCTGTCGACCGACTGGGTGCTGTCGATCGATACCGACGAAGTCGTGTCGGACGAACTGGCCGCATCGATCCGTGCTGCGATCGGCGCGCCGCGGGCCGACGTCTATGCGATCGATCGCCTGTCGGCATTTTGCGGCACCTGGGTGCATCACAGCGGCTGGTATCCGGACTGGATACCGCGCCTGTTCCGGCGCAACGCCGCCCGCTTCTCGGACGACCTCGTCCACGAGCGGCTGGTGTTCGACGGCCGCGCCGAGCGGCTCGAAGGCAGGCTGCTCCATTATTCGTACGACGACATCGAAGCGGTGCTGCGCAAACTCGACGCGTATTCGAGCGCCGGTGCACGACAGCGCCGCGCGGCCGGCGAGCGGGCGACGGTCGGCAAGGCCATCCGGCGGGGGATCTGGGCGTTCGTGCGGACCTACGTCATCCGCCGCGGGTTCCTCGACGGGCGTGCGGGACTGATGATCGCGGTATTCAACGCGGAGACGGTGTACTACCGCTTCCTGAAGCTCGCGCACGACGACACGCACGCGTCTGGCCGCTAGGCGGTCACGGCGGGCAATGCGCCGACGGCGCGCGGGTTACGCGCCGCTGCGCGGCAACGCCGACACGTCGATCACCGATTCGCGCGGAGCCTCGACGGCCGGCCGGCCTTCGATGAGCGCCGTCGCGACGGCAATCACGCGCTGCGCGGAGAGTTCCGTCAGGCAGCGGCTCCAGCTTTCGAGATGACGGTCGCAGCCTTCGAGCTTGCACGGCACGCACTCACCGTCGCCTTGCATCAGATAGACGTTGCCGCGCTCTGCCGAGCCGCGCAGCGGCCAAGGCTCGTCGTGCGCGGGCCAGTTGGCGGGCCACGGCCCCCAGCGTACCGGGTTGGATGGCCCGAATAGCGCGAGCGTCGGCGTCCCGCACGCGGCAGCGACGTGGGTCGCGCCGGTGTCCGGCCCCACGAACAGCCGTGCCCGGCGAATCAGTTCGGCGGTCTCGCCGAACGTCAGGCGTCCGACGAAATTCGCGACCGGCTCGCCCGCGGCAGCCACGATCCGCTGCGCATACTCGACCTCCGCCGCGCCCGGCCCGCCGCTCAGCGCGACGTCGAAGCCGCTTGCGCGCGCCCAGCGGATCAGTTCGACCCAGCCGTCCTCGCGCCACTGTTTGTAACGGAACATCGGGGATGGGTGCAGCACGATGTGCTGTCGCGTACTCGACAGCGCCGCCGGCCCATACAGCAGCGTGTCGAAGCGCGCGATGCGCGCCGGATCGGTGCCGATGCCGGGGGCGACCACTTCCGCGCAAGGCGTCACGCCGAGCGCTTCGGCAATCGCGAGACTGCTCGTCACCGTATGGACCTCGCCGTGCCGGTTGAGCGCGATACCGTCCAGCATGAAACGCGTCAGCCGCGTGACCCGCTCCGGATCGACGAGCCCCACGCGCCGGCGCCCGCCGAACCATGTATAGAAACGGGCGCGATCCGAGCTGATCGCCGCGCATGCGAGGTCGTAGCGCCGCCACAGCCTGAAAGCGTCGGCGAACCGCTCGCGCGGCTTCGCGCGCTGGGCGACGACGATCACGCGACGGATGTCGGGGTTGTGCTCGAGCACGCCTTCGGTGCCCTTGAACACGATCATGTCGATCTGTGCGTCGGGCCAGCGCCGCTTCAGGGAGCGGACCAGCGGCGTCGCCAGCAGCACGTCGCCGATCCGGCGGGTGCAGGAAACGAGAATGCTGCGTGGCGGCGCATCGAGCGTGAGGGGAACAGTCACGGCAGGTGTCGGTGAATCAGAACACACCATTTTAGCGAAATCGCCTGTAGCAAACCATCGAACACCGGTCGTTACGCCGTAAGCAAGCCATCGATGAGCGATGCGATTCGCCGGTTCGCGGCCGCCACGTCGAGCGAGGCGACCTTCGCCGCTGCGCCTGCCGCGAGCGACGCGCGCAGGGACGCATCGGTGACGATCCGCTCGAGCGCGGCCGACATCGCGTCGATATCGCCAACCGCCACAAGCAGGCCCGCGTTGCCGTCGTCCAGCAGGTCGCGCGGCCCCGTCGGGCAATCTGCCGCCAGAACCGGCGTACCGAGCGCCATCGCCTCGCCGAGCACCATCGGTGCGCCCTCGTAGCGGCTGCTGAGCACCAGTGCGTCGGCCGCGCGAATGAACGGGAACGGATTCGCGCAATAGCCGACAAAGGTGACGGCATCGCGCACTCCCAATTCCGCAGCCAGTTGCTCGAGCGTCCGGCGGTCCGGGCCGTCACCGAGCAGCACAAGCGCCGGGACGTCCGCACTGCGTGCGCGCCACCTCGCGTAGGCGTGCAGCAATGTGCGGTGATCTTTCTGTCCTTCGTCGAGCCGGGCGACCGATACGACGAAGCGGCTCGCCGGCCGCTCGAAATCAGCCCCGGCGCGGCGACGGATCGCATTTACGTCGATCACGTTCGGCAGATCGGCGATCCGCACGCCGGCCCCGGCGAACATCTTCTCCGCCTCACGCCGCATCGCGGGCGTGAGCATGGCGATCGCCGCATAGCACGCATACTGTCGCGTGCGCCGAGCCATGTATGCATCGCTCTTGTTCCCGAAGCGCGCAACGAAGCTGTAATGGCTCACACCGAACCAGCGTGCAGAGCCGCGACCGGCTATACGCCGCAGTGAAAAGTCGAAATCGCAGACGACGTCGAAGCCGGCCGCGATCCGCAGGAAGCGACGCGCGACGAGCGAACGAACTGCTACGTGGGTCATCAGCTTGTGCGCCAGCTTCTCGCCGAAGCGTAGCCGCCGGCGGCGCTCGACCTGATGCAGCACATGCGACCAGCGAGCCTCCGCCAGCACGTGAACCGGTACGTCAGCGGGAATCGCGCCGCTGCGTCGCAGCGCATCGAGATCGTCGGTCGGGAACGCCACCGACAACGCGGGCGCGAACTGGCGACGATCCAGCGCATTCAGCCATGCGACCAGCGCGGTTTCCGTGCCGCCCCGCCCGAAGTCGTCGATATGGAACAGCAATCGCACGGGCTTGCCGTTCGCGATCGGCCTGCCTGCTTCGGCGCGGCTTGCGATGGCGTTCACGACGCGCTCCCCGGCTGCGCGCGACGCACGCCTGCGCGTCGCTCGCCATACCCGAGCATCAGCCCGGCAAATGCCCAGAATGCCAGGATCGTCGTCTGCCACATGAAATCGTCCACCAGGTTCTTCGTGACCATCCCGACAACAAGCGCGATGCCGCCCACCGCGATCCACGGCTCGACCTTGCGCAACCGCCAGAACGCGATGCCGAGCGTCGCCAGCAGCAGCGCCTCCAGCATCAGCCCAATGCGTCCGGTCTGCAGCCACGTATTCAGGAAAAGATTGTGCGCGTGCGTCAGCGCCTGTGGTTCGAGCGCCAGCAACTCGGGCGGCATCTCGCTGCGGTAGGCCATTCCCGGCACCGGTTTGCCGAAACCAATACCGAGCCATGTGTGCCGACTGCCCTGCTCGTCATAGAACTTCCACAGCTTGGGGCGTGTGTCCGACGACAGCGTGTCGCCGACTGCGGTCATGCCGGGCGGCACATACAGCCGCACGCCGGCGATCGAGATGTCGCGCGACGCGGCCAGCGGCGGCTGCGAATCGTGATAGCGCAGCCGCGCACTAATTTCGAGCGTACCGATCGCACCGGCGCCGACGACGACCGCTGCCAGGGCCGCCAGCAGCAGATGATGCCGGTACAGCGGATAAAGACCGATCAGCAACACCACCGCGGCAGCAGGCCAGAAGAAGCGATTGAGGGTGGCAAGCCCGACCATCCCGCAAAACACGAGTCCCGTCACGCCGACCCAGCGCCAGCCGCGCTTGGGTACGAAGAACGCGCAAAACAGCGCCATTGCGAACGCAACGAGCGTACTCGTATGCCCCACCCGTGCATAGAAGCGCAACGGGAATGTTTCGGGTGTCGGCGGCTGCAGCTTGCCCCAGTAGATCACGCTGATCGCAGCAAGCAACGCGCACGCGAACCACACGGTCAGCGTGACGCGTTCCGGCCGCTCGACCCGCGTGCCGAACAGCCAGAAGCCCCAAAACGACAGCAGCGGATACACGACCTCGTCGAACCACGCATGCCGGCTGACGTCCGGAAACACCGACCAGCGGGTGGCCGCAAAACTCCAAGCCGCCCAGCCGACGATCGGGAGAAACAATGGCCACCGGAACACTGCCGGCCGCCCCCGCACGCAAGCGGCACCGATCAGCGCAATCCCGACCAGCACCATGCTGCAGTTCACGAACGCCGCCATGTGCCCGAACATGACCGCGAACATCAGAACGGGGCAGCCAATCCACAGAAGACGCTCCATACGCGCCGCAATTACAGTCATCGAACTTGCACCAGAACTTGTTGCAGTGCGCCACGGACCGCGTCCACCGACAGCCCGCTCATGCATCCCGCGCAGCCGTCGTGCCACGCGACGCATGTCGTGGCGTCGCGGTCACATCTCCGAATCCACTGGACGTGACGCCGGAAAATATAGGGTTGATCGCGGCATGGCATGTCCGCGATCGTTACGGCAGCGAACGGAACGTCGCGCCAGTAGCGTCCGGCACCATGAACCAACGCGCTGCCAGGCCCGAACAGCGTGACGGTCGGTACACCGACGAGGCGCGCGAGATGCGCGACGCCCGTATCGGGGCAGACAACTGCCCTGGCGCCCGCATAGAGATGCCAAAGATCGGCGAGACCGAGTTTCCCGGCGAAGTTCGGCTGCCCGGCGCGCGGCCCGATCTGTTCGATCAGGTCGGCTTCGTTCTTGCCGCCACTCCACACCACCCGATAGCCGCCCGCCTCCATGTCGGCCGCCAGCGCTCGCCAGCGCTCGACCGGCCAGCGCTTGACCATCGTGCTGGCGCCCGGATGCAGCACCACGTATGGCCGCTCCCGAAGCGTCGCTGGCAACTCGACGCTCGGCGGCGGCACCGGCCAGTCGTCCGGCCGGTATGCACGTGGGGGAGGACCGTCGACCAGGTCTGCGATCAGGTCGCCCCACGCGGCCTGGGCATCGGGGTACGGGCGGGGCTCGTCGACCGGCCAGTTCTTCCACGCAGGAGAATCGCCGTCGTGCGCGACAATCCAGCGGCAGCCGGCCGCAAGCGCGAGCCAGCTGTGACGGTTGTCCGCTGCGACGAAGCCGAGATCATAAGGCCCCGATGCCAGCAAGCGGCGCACCGACACGGAGTCACGCGGATCGAAGGCCAACGCCTGAACGCCAAACGGTTCGCCCGCATACAGAGGTGCGATCGCCTTCGGACACGCGAGCGCGATGCGTGCGTGCGGGTATTGTTCGCGCAGCTTCGCCAGCAACGGTGTCAGCAACAGCGTGTCGCCGAGCAGAAGGTGATGCGCGATGAAAATGCTCGCCGGTTGCCGAGGCCTGCGCCGCAGCGGCTTGCACAGCAATCTCGGCAGAGCCCGCGCGAAGATGTGGATACGTCCGGGGAAACGGCTCATCGGTTAACAGCGGGCTGTCTCGATGGCAAAATTCGCGACGCGCATCGGCCCGCCGAACAGCCGAGTCGTCACACGAATCACCATGATCATTGTGAATTAAATAAGTATTTGCACGGAGCAAATCGCGCCGACCAACCGGCTCGAATCACCGGAGCGGAATGGCCAGCCGCACCACCCAAACAGGTCGCCAGAGTATACCATCGCCCCTTCGCGCCCCCGAACCGGAAGCCGTCTGACAAATTGCCCCTTGCGGGCCCGGACGCCGCTACGCCGGCGCCCAGGCCGCGCGGGCCAGCGCGAGCAATTGCTCGACATGATGGCGCACGCCTGGGTCGTAGCCTACCGCGTCGCGCGCGACGGCGGCCCGGTCGCCGGCTCGCACACGGTTTGCGGCCGTCACCAGCACGGCGCGCAGCGCATCGACATCGTCCGCCGCGAACGTCAGCTTCGCAGGGTCCGCAATTACGTCATGGCAGCCGAGCGTGGGCGGCAAGATCACGGGCGTCCCGCACATAACTGACTCGATGCCGACCAGCCCGAACGGCTCGTATTTCGATGCAAGAATCGTGTAATCCGCCGCGCGGTATCCGTCCTCGATGTCTTTCACGTAGCCGATGTAGCGCAGTTGTGCCGATGTCCGCTCGGGCGGGCGGCCGGCCACCGCGACGACGATCGACGCGTCCGTACCCTGCAGCGCAGCCTCGATCAGCGGCAAGCCCTTGCGCACATGGCTGCTCGACGGAAACAGCAGCACGACGTCGCGCTCGCCGAAACCGAAGCGGCGCCGCAACGCCTTGCGCTCATCGTCGCCGACAGGTGTGAAGCGCTGCGCATCGACGGGGGGATACAGCATGCGAATTCTGGCGTCATCGACGCCGTACAGTGTGCGCAGTTCGTCACGCATCATTTGCGAATGCGCGACAACATAGCGCGCATTCGCGTACTGCCGGCTCTCGAGCGCAATCTGGCGCCGGTCGAAATAGCCCGGTGCTCGGCCGATCGCACGCAAGAATCCTCGATGTGTGCCGCCGCAAATCGCGATCTCCGAGCAGACGACCCGATTACAGCCGATCAGCACATCAACGTCGGCCGCGCGGCGTGCACCGCGGAGCCGCCATGAGAACCATTCGTCGCGCAGCTTGCTGGGCAGGAACGATACGTTGATCCGATGCGGCTCGACGAGCCGCGCCTCCGGAATCGACGCGTCGACGGACCGCGCGAAGAACGCGGGCGTCACGCCCGCCTCCGCCATTCCCCGCGCGATATCGATCGCGTAGCGCTCGAGGCCGCCCCCGTGTTTCAGCGCATTGGCCGACAGACCGATCTTCATCCCGGCACTCGCGACACGAGCCCGCACGACACTCACCCGGCCTCCTGCTGGAACTGGATCCGATGCAGGTGGGCATACAGGCCACCGGATTCGAGCAGCGCCGCATGGCTGCCGCTCTCGACGATTCTGCCGCCGTCCATCACGAGAATCCGGTCTGCGCGCTCGATCGTCGACAGCCGGTGTGCGATCACTAGCGTCGTGCGGCCCTTCATCAGCGTCTCGAGCGCCGCCTGAACGTGACGCTCGGATTCGGAATCGAGTGCCGACGTCGCTTCGTCGAGAATCAGGATCGGCGCATCCTTGTAGATCGCGCGCGCAATCGCGAGGCGCTGGCGTTGGCCACCCGACAGGCGCATGCCGTTGTCGCCAACGAGCGTATCGAGCCCGTCGGGCATCGCTTCGACCGTACTGAGCAGATTCGCGGCGCGCAGCGCCGCCGTCACGCGTTCGCGGTCGGGGCTCTGCCCGTACGCGACGTTGCTCGCGATCGTGTCGTTGAACAGCACGACGTCCTGACTGACCATCGCAATCTGGTCACGCAAGTCACGTAACCGGTACTCGGGTAACGCGACGCCGTCGACGAGGATCTCTCCGGATGTCGGATCGAAAAAGCGTGGCATCAGGTTGACAAGCGTCGTCTTGCCGCTGCCTGACGGCCCTGCGAGCGCGACCATCTCGCCAGGCGCCACGTCGAACGACACGCGGTCGAGCGTTGGCTTGCCGGTGCCGGCGTGATACGCGAACGACACGTCGTTGAAACGAACCCGGCCGGTCGCCCGCTCGAGCGGCTTACCGCCGCCTTCGGGTTCGCGTGGTTCATCGATCAGGCCGAAGATCAACTCGGCCGCCGTCATCCCGCGCTGAAGCGGCTGGTTCACGTCCATCAGGTGCTTGAGCGGCGAAATGATCAGCAGCATCGCGGTGACGAATGCGACAAAGCCACCAACCGTCGTCTGGTCGTTCGAGGACTGCACGACGGCAATCGTCAACACGACAGCAAGCGCGATCGACGCGAGAAACTGCGTGAGCGGCTGCGCAAGCCCCCCCGACACGATCATCCTCATCGAATAGCCGCGTAGACGCCGGCTCAATTCGTTGAAGCGGCCGATTTCGTACTGTTCACCATTGTGAATCTTGACGACCTTATAGCCACCCACGGTCTCCTCGACGATGTACGCCAGCTGGTTCGTCAGCATCTGGTGTTCGCGGTTCAGCCGGCGCAACCGCCGGTTGATCTTGCCAACGAGCCAGCCGATACACGGCAGCAACACGGCAACGATCAGTGTCAGCCGCCAGTTCAGGTAGAACAGATAGCCAAGCAGAAAGATCACCGTCAACGAATCGCGCACGAGCGTGATCAACACGCCGAGCAATACGTTCAGAACCTGGTTGACCTCGAAGACGACCGCATTGATCACCGTACTCGCGGTCTCGCGTTGGAAAAACGACACGCCGGTGTGGATCATCCGGTTAAACATCTCGATCCGTAGATCGAGCAGGATCCGGTTCGACACATACTGAAGCAGATAATTGGACGCGTACTGAGCGGCGGCACGCACAAGCGCGAGACCAACGACCGCGATCGGCACGTAGAGCTTCGCGCTCACGTCACCCTTGGTGCCAAAGCCGCGGTCGAGCAGCGGCTTGAGCAACGCTGGAATCCCGGCTTCCGTTGCTGCGACGACGGCCATCGCAAGTACGCCCGCCACCATCACCCACAGGAGCGGTTTCAGGTACGGCCAAAGACGGCGCGCGACGACCACAGGCGACGATGCGTCTTCCCCGCCTATGGGTTTGCTAAGAGTAGGCTTGACGCTCAAGGTGCCCTCAAGGAATTTGAATCGAAAGACATTCAGTAGACAATTTCGACGACGCTGCCGTCGAACACCGCGCGCAGCTCCGTCAGCAGCACGTCGCTCGGCTTCACGCGCCATGCGTCGCCCAGGCGCATTTCGCCTTGCGCCCGCGCATTGCTGTAGTGGATCTGGACTGCAAGCCCGTTCGGCAGCGGCGCCTGCGGACGCCGACCGCCATCGCGGCCGCCGCCGCGCGGCGCGGGCGCTTCGACCACGTTCGCCGCGGCCGGATCGTCCTTCGACACGTGCGGCTCGAGCACGCGGCGCAACGCGACCGCATCGGCGTTGCCGTTCATCGTCAGCCGCACGGCCTGCGCATAGCGGCTGCGCGCGCGTTCGAGATCCATCACGGTATCGGCCGTGAAGCGAAGGCCGCCGGTGAACGCGTCGTTACGCGCCTGCCCCTGTACGATCAGCAGCTCGTCTTCCTTGAACAACGCCTTGTTCGCCTCGAACTGCTCGTTGAAGATCGTGATCTCGCACTGGCCCGAGCCGTCGTCGAGCAGCGCGATCAGCATCTTGCCGCGCTGGGTCATCTGCGTGCGCAGCGACGCGATGATGCCGGCGACGAGCTTGTCGCGCCCTTCCTTCAGGTCGCCGACCTTCTGCCGCACGAAGCGGCGCACTTCGTCGCGATACGCGTCGAACAGGTGGCCGGACAGGTAGAAACCGAGCGCGGCCTTTTCTTCCTGCAGACGGCGCTTGTCGTCCCACGCGGGTTCGTCGACGAGCGCGTGCGCATGCGGCGACTCGGCGCCCATGTCGAACAGGCCGGCCTGCATCGCGTTCGCTTCGGCCTGGTCGGCCGCTTCCATCGCGAGCGGCACCGACGCGATCAACTGCGCACGGTTCGGGTTCAGCGAATCGAATGCGCCGGCGCGGATCAGCGCCTCGACCGTGCGGCGGTTGACGACGCGCCGGTCGATCCGTTCGCAGAAGTCGAACAGGTCGGTGAACGCCTTTTCCTCGCGCGCACGCAGGATTTCCTCGATCGCGTTCTGGCCGCTGCCCTTCACCGCGCCGAGACCGTAGCGGATCGTGCGCGAGCGCTTGCCGTCGGCTTCCGCGACCGGCTCGAACCGGTAATGCGACTGGTTGATGTCCGGCGGCAGCACGGCGAGGTTGTTCACGACGCAGTCGTCGAACAGGATCTTCACCTTGTCGGTGTCGTCCATCGCGAGCGTCATGTTGGCCGCCATGAATTCGGCCGGATGGTGCGCTTTCAGCCACGCGGTGTAATACGCGAGCAGCGCATACGCGGCCGCGTGCGACTTGTTGAAGCCGTAGCCCGCGAACTTCTCCATCAAGTCGAAAATCTCGTCGGACTTCTCGCGCGTGAGGCCGTTCTTCGCCGCACCCTCGGCGAAGATCTCGCGATGCGTGGCCATCTCCTCGGGCTTCTTCTTGCCCATCGCGCGACGCAGCAAGTCAGCACCGCCGAGCGAGTAGCCGCCGATGATCTGCGCCATCTGCATCACCTGCTCCTGATAGACCATGATGCCGTAGGTCTCTTTCAGGACGGGTTCGACGCGCGGATCCGGATAGTCGACCTTCTCGCGCCCGTGCTTCCGTGCGCAGAAGCTCGGGATCAGGTCCATCGGGCCCGGACGGTACAACGACACGAGCGCGATGATGTCCTCGAAGCGGTCGGGCTGCGCATCCTTCAGCATGCCCTGCATCCCGCGGCTTTCCAGCTGGAACACCGCGACCGTGTTGGCCTTCTTCAGGATCTGGAACGAGGCCGGATCGTCGAGCGGCACCTGCGCGAGCGACCAGTCGGCCTTCGACGGATCGAGGCGGCGGATGTAGCGCTCGGCCCAGTCGAGGATCGTCAGCGTCGTGAGACCCAGAAAGTCGAACTTCACGAGGCCGACGGCTTCGACGTCGTCCTTGTCGTACTGGCTGACCACGCCGCCGTCGTCGCCCTGCGTGTACAGCGGGCAGAAATCGGTCAGCTTGCCCGGCGCGATCAGCACGCCGCCCGCGTGCATCCCGACGTTACGCGTGAGGCCCTCGACGCGCTGCGCGAGATCGAGCAGCTGGTGCACTTCGTCCTCGTGGTCGTAGCGCTCCTGCAGCTGCGGCTCTTCCTTCATCGCGTCGGCAATCGTCACGTGCTTGCCGGGCTTGAACGGAATCAGCTTCGCGATGCCGTCGGTGAACATGTAGCCGAGGTCGAGCACGCGGCCGATGTCGCGCACGGCCGCCTTCGCGGCCATCGTGCCGAACGTGGCGATCTGCGACACGGCGTCCGCGCCGTATTTCTCCTTCACGTACTGGATCACGCGATCGCGGCCGTGCTGGCAGAAGTCGATGTCGAAGTCGGGCATCGACACGCGTTCCGGATTCAGGAAGCGCTCGAACAGCAGGTTGTAGCGCAGCGGATCGAGGTCGGTGATGCCGAGCGCGTACGCGACCAGCGAGCCGGCGCCCGAGCCGCGGCCCGGGCCGACCGGCACGCCGTTGTTCTTCGCCCAGTTGATGAAGTCCGCCACGATCAGGAAGTAGCCGGGGAAGCCCATCTTCGTGATGGTCCCGCACTCGAATTCGAGGCGCTTGTAGTACGTGTCGCGCTGCGCGTCGCGCTCGGCTTCGACCGGATACAACTGCGCGAGGCGGGTCTCGAGCCCTTCCTTCGACAGCTGGACCAGGTAGTCGTCGAGCGACATGCCGTCCGGCGTCGGGAACAGCGGCAGTTTCGGCTTGCCGAGCTCGAGCTTCAGGTTGCAGCGCTTCGCGATCTCGACCGTGTTCGCGATCGCCGACGGCAGGTCGGCGAACAGTGCGGCCATGTCGTCCTGCGTGCGGAAATACTGGTCGGTCGTGAAACGCTTCTGGCGCCGCGGATTCGCGAGGATGTCGCCTTCCGAGATGCACACGCGCGCCTCGTGCGCGGTGAAATCGTCGTCGGTCATGAACTGCGTCGGGTGCGTCGCGACGACCGGCAGCTTCAGCGACGCGGCGAGCGTCGCGGCCTGCTGGATATACGCCTCGGCGCCCGGCTGGCCGTAACGCTGCAGCTCGATGTAGAAGCCGCCCGGAAACACCCGCGCCCAGCGCTCGGCGTGACGGCGCGCGGCTTCTTCGTTGCCCGCGGCCAGCGCGAGCCCGATATCGCCCTGTTGCGCGCCCGACAGCGCGAGCAGCCCCTGCGCGAGCTCGCCGTCGAGCCAGCTCGCGTCGAGTTCCGCGCGGCCGCGGTACTGGTTCGTGAGCCACGCCTTCGACAGCAGCTCGCAGAGATTCAGGTAACCGACCTTGTCCTTGACCAGCAGCAGCAACCGCGACGGCTTGTCGCGGTCATCGGGATTGGCAATCCAGACGTCGCAGCCGGCGATCGGCTTGATGCCCTTGCCGCGGGCTTCCTGGTAGAAACGGACGAGACCGAATGCGTTGCCGAGATCGGTGAGCGCGAGCGCGCCCTGACCGTCCGCGGCCGCCGCCTTGACGATGTCGTCAATGCGCACGATGCCGTCGGCGATCGAGAATTCGGAGTGAACGCGAAGATGGACGAAGCGAGGATCTGACATGGGCGCTATTGTAGCCGCCTCGCCGCGCAGGCAGCCCAAAAAATGCCCGCTTTGGCCGTTCGGCCGATGCACGCGGCGACGCGTCGCGCGGCTGGCCGATCGGCCGGGTACCGATGCCCGCGCCGTTTGCGGGATAATACGGTTTTTCGAATCAACGCCCCGGCTTCGCACCCTTTTTTGCGGGCCGCCGTGCAGCCGTTTTCCCGTCGGACCATCATGACCATCGTCAACCTCGCCGCCTACCACTTCGTCTCGCTCGACGCGAACGAGCAATGGCGCCCGCTCGTCACCGCCCGCTGCAACGAACTCGGCCTGCGCGGCACGATCCTGCTCGCGCCGGAAGGCATCAACCTGTTCGTCGCCGGCACGCGCGAAGCCGCCGACGCGTTCATCGCGTACATTCGCCACGATCCGCTGTTCGAAGGCAAGTTCGCGACGCTGCAGTTCAAGGAAAGCCTGTCCGACTCGCAGCCGTTCCGCCGCATGCTCGTGCGCCTGAAGCGCGAGATCATCACGATGAAGAAGCCCGCGATCAAGCCGGAGCTCGGCCGCGCGCCGTTCGTCGACGCGCGCACGCTGAAGGCGTGGCTCGACCGCGGTCACGACGATACGGGCCGCCCGGTCGTGATGCTCGACACGCGCAACGCGTTCGAAGTCGACGTCGGCACGTTCGACAACGCGCTCGACTACCGGATCGACAAGTTCAGCGAATTCCCGGAAGTGATCGACGCGAACCGCGCCGACCTCGAAGGCAAGACGGTCGTGTCGTTCTGCACCGGCGGCATCCGCTGCGAGAAGGCCGCGATCCACATGAAGGAAATCGGCATCGACAACGTGTACCAGCTCGAAGGCGGGATCCTGAAGTACTTCGAGGAAGTCGGCGGCGCGCACTACCACGGCGACTGCTTCGTGTTCGATTACCGCACCGCGCTGAATCCGCAGCTCCAGCCCACCGAGAACGTCACGTGCTTCGCATGCCGCGCGGTCGTCACGCCGGAAGCGCAACAATCGCCGCGCTACGTGGCCGGCAAGTCGTGCCCGGCCTGCGCACAGGCAGCCAGCGCCGCGTAACGGCGCGTCGCACCGCGCCCCGCCGATGAACCACGGCTATCGCGGCCGCTTCGCGCCATCGCCCACCGGCCCGCTGCACTTCGGCTCGCTGGTCGGCGCGCTCGCGAGCTGGCTCGACGCACGCGCGCACGGCGGCACCTGGCTCGTGCGCATCGAGGATCTCGACGGCCCGCGCACGGTGCCCGGCGCGGCCGACGACATCCTCGCGACGCTCGCGCATTTCGGCATGACGCCCGACGCGCCGCCCGTGTGGCAAAGCACGCGCGATGCCGACTATGCGGCCGCGCTCGCGCGGCTCGTCGCTGCCGGGCTCGTGTATCCGTGCGGCTGCACGCGCAAGGAAATCGCCGATTCGCTGCGCGCCGCCCATGAACGCCACACGACGCTCGCGTATCCGGGCACCTGCCGCACCGGCCTGCACGGCAAGCCCGCGCGCGCATGGCGGCTGCGCGTGCCCGACGGCGCCGACGCGCTCGTCACGTTCGACGATCGCTGGCAGCACATGCAATCGCAGAACCTCGCGACCGAAGTCGGCGATTTCGTACTCAAACGCGCGGACGGCCAATGGGCGTATCAGCTCGCGGTCGTCGTCGACGATGCCGACGCCGGCATCACGCACGTCGTGCGCGGCGCCGACCTGCTCGATTCGACCGCACGCCAGATCTATCTGCAGCGCTGCCTCGGCGTGCCGACTCCCGAGTACCTGCACGTGCCGGTCGTCGTCGATGCGAACGGCGAAAAGCTCAGCAAGCAGACCGGCGCGACGGCGCTCGAACGCAACGATCCGCTGCCGGCGCTGCGGGCCGCGGCCGCGCATCTCGGTCTGTCGGACGATGGCGATCTACCGGGCCATACGATCGACGCGTTCTACGCGGCCGCGACCGACGCGTGGGCGCGTCGCTTCGGGCCGCGCGCCGGTTGACCCGCTGGCACGACACCGGCCCGTGCGACTACGTTCCTGTACCCGTCGGCGTCGAATCCGATCGCATGAAAGCGTGACGGAAGCCTGAGCGCCACGTCCGCTGCGACACCGCATCGAAATATCCAACCCCGCGCGGCAAGCGACAACCTCCGCGCGCACGCCCCGTCCCGATCGCGTCGCCCAATGAAAAACGGGCACATGCTCGTCGCATGTACCCGTTTGTCCGGCAGCGCTCGCGCGCCGCCCTGCCGCTCCGCCCGGCTTACGCCGACGGCTTGCGCGGCATGCCGAACCCGCCGAGCAGCGCGGCGACCTGGCGCTTCGGCCCTTTCTTCTCGGGCTGCTGCGCAGCCTGCGCGTCGTCCGGCTGCTTCGCCGACGCCGACGGCTCGTACGGCTTCAGGAAGAAATCGTCGACCGGCGCTTCGTGGCGGCGATGATGGCCGCCACGCTCGGAACTGCCCGACCGGCGACCCGATGCACCGCGATGCTCGTCGCGCTCGCGCCGGCCGCCCCGTTCGCCACCGCGCTCGCTGCTGCGCTCACCGCCACGCTCGCCGGTGCGCTCGCCGGTGCGCTCGCCGGTGCGCTCGCCGCCGCGCTCGTCGTGACGCTGGCGCGCCGGCTTGTCGATCCTGAGCGTCTGCACTTCGAGCGGACGCTTGATCAGCTTCTCGATATCGGCGAGCTGCTTGCGCTCGTTCGGGCTGCACAGCGACAGCGCGTCGCCCGTCGCACCCGCGCGGCCGGTACGGCCGATCCGGTGCACGTAGTCTTCCGCGCTGAACGGCAGGTCGAAGTTGATCACGGCCGGCAGCTCGGCAATGTCGAGGCCGCGCGCGGCCACGTCGGTCGCGACCAGCGCCTCGATCTCGCCGCGCTTGAACGCGTCGAGCGCCTGCATCCGCTCGAGCTGCGTCTTGTCGCCGTGAATCGCCGACGCGACCACGCCGTCGCGCTCGAGATTGCGCGCGAGGCGGCTCGCGCCGATCTTGCTGTTGCAGAACACGATCACCTGCTTGAGGCCGCGATCGCGCAGCAACTGCACGACGGCCGCCTGCTTGTCGCCTTCGGCGACGTCGTAGACGATCTGCGTGACGTTCGCGTTCGTCGAGTTGCTGCGCGCGACCTCGATCGTCTGCGGGTTGCGCAGGTAGGTCGATGCGAGCTTCTTGATTTCGCCCGAGAACGTGGCCGAGAACAGCAGCGTCTGACGCTCCTTCGGCAGCAGGTTCAGGATGCGCTGCAGATCGGGCAGAAAGCCCATGTCGAGCATCCGGTCGGCTTCGTCGAGCACCAGGATCTGCACCTGGCCGAGGTTCGCCGTCTTTTGCTGCACGTGGTCGAGCAGGCGGCCCGGCGTCGCGATCAGGATCTCGACGCCGCGGCGCAGTTCGGCCGATTGCGGGTTCATGTCGACGCCGCCGAACACCACCGCGCTGCGCAGCGACGTGTGCTTCGCATACGCGTGCACGTTCGCGGCGACCTGGTCGGCGAGTTCGCGGGTCGGCGTGAGGATCAGCGCCCGCACGGGGTGGCGCGCCGGAGACGCGCTCGTGCTGGCGTGCGGCAGCAGGCGCTGGATGATCGGCAGCGAGAAGCTCGCGGTCTTGCCGGTGCCCGTTTGCGCGGCGCCCATGACGTCGCGGCCGGCGAGCACGACCGGAATGGCCTGCGCCTGGATCGGCGTCGGCGTCGTATAGCCCTGCTCCGCAATGGCTTTCAGGATATCGGCGGCAAGGCCGAATTGGTCGAAGGTTGCGTCGACGGGCTTGGCGACAGAATCGGACATGGTGGCGTTTCGCTCAAAAGGCGCGGCGGGGACATCGTGCGTCAGGCCGGCCGGGCCTGCGCTCATCACAATTCGGAAATAGACGGAGCCGCGGCGCGCCGCGCGGCGCCGCTCTGGCGCTTGGGACCGGTTCAATGCGAACGCTGGACGCCAGGCCGTGCGGACTCCGTTCGGCGCGAATGCCGGCGGAAAGGGCCGTATTGTAGCACCGTGCGGGCATCTGTCCGTGACAACGCCGCGAACGGCCGCGGCCGCGGTTCGCGCGGCGTGCCTGTCCGGGCCCGTGCGGCCGAGTGACTGGCCGATCGGGCTATTCGTATCGGCCAGTGAACAATATTAGGGGCTCGATCCTGGAATCTCACTCCAGCATGCCCGCCGCCAGCCCGTGCGCCGAGCCGTCAGCCCGACAGCCGGTCACCGCAGCGAATACGCTCCGCGCTCGCGCCCGCCGCTCAGCCCTTCTTCTTTTTCTTCTCGACCTGCACGCAGTCGCCCAGCAGCGGCGGCGACTTCGGGTCGGCGATCTCGTCGCGCAGCGTCGCTTCCTTGCCCTTCGTCCACCACGTATAGCGTCCGGCCTGGTAGCGCGCGCCCGACGCCGATACCGTGTCGACGAACAGCATCTGCTTGCCGTCGACCGGCACGAGCGCGAAGCTCTGGCCGTTGCCCGCGAGCCAGTACGACACGCGCACCGGCGACTTGTGGTTCGCGCACTGGTAGACGGTTGGCTGGCGCGCGTCGGCGTCGATCTCTTCGACGGTCAGTTGCGCGGCATGCGCGACGGAAACGGCGCTGCCGGCGAGCGCCAGCGCGGCGAGGGTGTGGCGAATCATGCAGGTCCTCTCACGAGACGGGTGAAAACGCGCCGTCGCAGGGCGCGCGGTTATTGTTTATAAGGTTGGCGGGAAATCGCGCCGGTTGCCGGAATCAGGGATCGATCACATCCGCGCACGCATCGGTCGGCGCCGCGGCGACATGGCCGACGAGCGGCACGATCTTGAGGCCCGCCGATGCCACCCGGCACGGCGCGGCCGCGAGGCCGCAGCCCGCGAGACTCGCGATGAGCGCCAGCGCGACGCCCAGCTTTCCGATACGCAACCCTCTCGACGCCATCCTCTTCTCCTCGTTCCGTCAGCGCGCCGACACCGGCCGGACGGCCGCGGCAGCACGCTTCGCGCGTTCGCGGGCTTCGTCGACGGTCGCGCCGGTCGCCAGCGCGACGCCCATGCGCCGCTTCGCAAAACTTTCCGGCTTGCCGAACAGGCGCAGGTCCGCGCCCGGCACCGCGAGCGCGTCGCGCACGCCTTCGAACGCGATTCCGCGCTCGTCGAGCCCGCCGTAGATCACCGCCGACGCGGCCGGCGTGCCGAGCGCCGGATCGACCGGCAGCCCGAGAATCGCCCGCGCGTGCAGCTCGAATTCCGACTGGCGCTGCGAGGCGAGCGTGACGAGGCCCGTATCGTGCGGCCGCGGGCTCACCTCGGAGAACCAGACGTCGTCGCCGCGCACGAACAGCTCGACGCCGAACAACCCGCGCCCGCCGAGCGCCTCGGTCACCTTGTGCGCGATCTCGCGCGATTTCTCGAGCGCCGCCGCGCTCATCGGCTGCGGCTGCCACGATTCGACATAGTCGCCCGCCACCTGCACGTGGCCGACCGGCTCGCAGAAATAGGTGCGCGTGTCGAGCGTCGCCGGGTCGATCGCGCGCACGGTCAGTTGCGTGATCTCGTAGTCGAAATCGACGAAGCCCTCGACGATCACGCGGCCGTGGTTCACGCGCCCGCCCGCCATCGCGTAGTCCCACGCGGGTTTCACGTCGGCGTCGGTCTTCACGACCGACTGCCCCTTGCCCGACGACGACATCACGGGCTTCACGACGCACGGCATGCCGATCTTCGCGACGGCCGCGCTGAACGCCTCGAACGAATCCGCGAACGCATACGGGGAAGTCGGCAGGCCGAGTTCCTCGGCCGCGAGCCGGCGGATCCCTTCGCGGTTCATCGTGAGCTGCGTCGCCCGCGCGGTCGGGATCACCTCGGCGAGGCCGGCCGCCTCGATCGCCGCGAGCGCGTCGGTGGCGATCGCCTCGATCTCGGGGACGATCAGGTGCGGGCGCTCGGCCTCGACGATCGCCCGCAGCGCGGCCGGGTCCGTCATGTCGATCACGTGCGCGCGATGCGCGACCTGGTGGCCGGGCGCGTCCGGATAGCGATCGACCGCGACGACTTCGACGCCGAGACGCTGCAACGCGATGATGACTTCCTTGCCGAGTTCGCCGGCGCCGAGCAGCATGACGCGCGTGGCCGAGGGTGAAAGCGGTGTACCGAGCCGCTGACCGATCTGCATGTGATTTCCCGCTGGTTCTGTTGGAGGACGAAAACGGCTTCGATGTTAACACGGGCATCCGGGCCGGTTTGGGCGGTTTGGCCGCGCCCGCGTCGGGTCGCGCGAAGCGCGCGGGCGGCCTGCGAACGTTTTCACGCGCGAAGTGTCGGCTCGCCTGCCGCAGGGCGGGTGCGTTACTCTTACGCCTTGATCAGAATCCGAAGAGGAACGAGGCTCATGTCCCACCTGTCCGCGGCCGCACGCGCACGCACCGGCCTGCTTCGCCCGTTGCGCGCGCCGCTCTGCGCGTTGACGCTTGCCACGCTTCTCGCCGCCTGTGCGATGCCGACCCATCCCGATTCCGCCGCCCCCGCGCCCGACCCGTACAACCCGGCCGCCGTCCAGTTGCTCGACGACACGAGTTGGGAGCTCACCAGCTGGGTGAACGCCGACGGCACGCAACGCGCGATCCCGCACGGCGACAACGGCGAGCCGATCAAGCTCGCGCTGTCGACCGACTCGGGCATCCGGCGCGCGAGCGGGTTCTCGGGCTGCAACCGCTACATGGGCACCTACGCGATCAAGAACGGCCTGCTGAGCTTCGGCCCGCTCGCCGGCACGCGGATGGCCTGCCCGAACACGCTCGGCGGCCAGCTCGAATCCGCGTACCTCGACGCGCTCGCCCACGTCGAGAAGACCGGCGTGCAGATGCGCGCCCCCCAGCAATTGCAGATCGTGACCCAGGCCGGCGCAACGCTGACGTTCACGCACCGGAGCCCCTGATGCACGGCGCGCGCGAAGGCCGACCGACCGCCTTCGCGTGGCGCGCCGCGCGCATGTGCCACCCACGTGCGTCACGCGGCGTGAATCGAAATCACGCCGCGTTAGAGTCTTGTTCGCCGGCCGGTTAAACTCGGCGGGTCGCGCCCCGCGCGCCCCTCCCCACTCCTGTTTCAAAGCATGCACACGGTTGTCTTCGGCTGGTTCGGCATCTCCGCCGTCTGGTTCCTCCTTCTCTTCTGGCGTCTCGTGCAGGCGATGCTGCCCGGCGGCGGCGGCCTCGCCGGCCGCGGCTCGATCCGCCTGTGGCTCGGCTTCGCCGCGGTATTCGTCGCAAGCTGCACGCTGACGAGCCCGCTGTCGGGCCCCGACACGAACGCGCTCGGCCATACATTCTCGGCCGGCTTCGCCCACCTGCTCGGCCCGATCGGCACGCCGGTCGCGATGGTCGTGCTGTTCTTCGCCGGCTTGCCGTGGCTGAGCGGCATCGGCTGGCGGCAGTTCGCCGCGTGGGTCGACACGTCGTTCGGCGTCAAGCTGTCGCGCGACGGCGGCGACGACGACGCGCGTGGGATCGCCGACCTGCCGCGCAGCGCGCTGCATCGCGACGACGACGTCGTGCAGCCGACCACCGCGCACACCGTCAACTCGATGGCGCCGCGCCAGAACGGCCGGTATTCGCGCCCGACGGTGTGGAAACCCGATCCGCAGGCGCGACCGAAGCCGCGCGGCAAGACACCGCCGCGCCCGCTTGCGGAACCCGTCGCGCCGTCCGGCTGGCTGAAGCCGACCGCGCCGCAGCGCACGCCTGCGCCGCCCGCGCCGATCCCGGCCAGCGCGATGCCGCCGCCGACCACCGGCAGTACCGCCAGCCTCGCGCGCGCCGCGGCGAATGCGCAAGTGCCGCGCCCCGCGCCCGCTCCGCTTCCGGACGGGTTCGAACCCGTCCGGCCGCGCCCGACCGCCGCGCGGCCGGCCACCGCCGCGCTGACGCCGACCGCGCCGCGCGCCACGGTCACGCCGCGACCGGCCGGTACGCAGCCGCAGCGCCCGCCGGTGCGCCCAGTCGCAGGAACGGCGGCAGCCGGCCAGTCGCCGGACGCGGCACGACGCCGCCCGGCGGCGCCCGCGCCGGCGCGCGCGCCGCTCTATGCGTGGACCGAGAAGCCGGCCGCGCCGATCACGCCGGCGCCGAGCGTTCACGACACGCTGCGCTCGATCGAGGCCAGCACCGCGCAATGGGCGTCGCTGGGCGGCGCGCAGTCGGCCGATGCAACGCACGCGGCGGCCGCAGCCGTCGCCGTGGCCGGCGTAGCCGCGGCAGCAGGCAGCATGGCCGCGCCGGCATCGGCGGCCGCGTCGAACGCGTTCGTCTCCGCGGCGCATGGCATCGCAGCCCAGGACAGCAATGTCCCGGCCGAACACGATGCCGCGTCCGCTTACGACGACGGCGCGCCGATCGTGCTCGACGCCTTCATGCCGGCAGAATCCGGCATCGCGCATGCTCCGGGTGTCGAGTTGCCCACTCCGGCATTCGAGGACGCCGAACCGAACGCACGGTCGAATACCGGCATCGACGATGCCGCGTTCTCGCATCGCGCCGGCGACGAGATCCATCACATCGACGAAGCGTCCGCCGCGCCGGCATTCGGGATTGCTGCCGCGCCGTCGTTCGACACCCCCATCGACCTCGCGCCTTGGGAAGATGTCGTCAGCCCGCCGGCTTCTGCGCTCGACGTGTCGACCGGAAACCGGATCGCCGAGTCGCTGGCTGACACCGCCCGACCGGAATCCGCTCATTCAGCCTTCGCGCCAACAGGCAATGCAGCGGCGGTTCGCGACCTCGGCACCGGCAAGCCGACCGGGTCCGTCGATATCGACGACAAGAACGACGCGCAACCTGCGGCTGCAATCGATCGCGCCGCACCGGCCTTGCGTCAAGGGGCTGCCGATGCGCACGCCGACGTGAAGCCGGCCGACAGCATCGTTCCGTTCGCTGCCCTGCCCTCTTCGTCGATCGCCGGAGCGTCTGTGCGCGCACTTCCGGAGACCCCGTCGATTGCTGCACCCTCCGCACCGGCCGTATCGCCTCCCGCACCGGAAGCCGGCAAGCCGGTCGAGGCGGAACCGGCGGCACCGCTGTCGGCCGTCGCTCAAGGCGCGACGCCTGCCGCCACGTATTGGACACCTTCGACGGTGCAGCCCACCGCGACACAGACAACCGTCGCCGCGGAATTGCCGAAATCGCCGACGGTTCGGCCGTTTGCCGCAACCTCGACGGCTTCGACCGCCGCTGCATCGCCGCTGGCCGGCACGGATCATGGTTCGACTGCCTCCGCATCGAGCATCGCCCCCGTCGCCGCCGCAGTTTCGCCGGTCGGCGTAACCGGCACGGCGTCCGCTTCGCCGTCGCAACCGGCCGCATCGGCACCACCCGTTACTTCCGCCGCGTCGGCATCGCCGGCCGATGTCACGGGCATGACTGACGGTTCGCTGTCCCGCGCTTCGACGCCCGCATCGACCGATGCACCCGCCGTGACGCCATCGACGACCGGCGCGGCGGGTTCGACGTTCGGTTCGACTGCGCAGGCGCCGGTAACGCCGGCACCGGCCACCGCAACACCCGCGACTTTCACGTCCGCGCCCATCACTGCATCGTCTTCCGCGCCGGCACCGACGCTGCCAACCGACACAGCAACCACGTCGACCGGTACGACGACCTTCGCTACTTCCGGCTCATCGGGCGCAGTCGCTCCGCAGCCGGCAATCAGCGTGCCCGTGTCGCCAACCGCGTCCGCCTCGGCGTCACCGTCCTTCAGCGCGATCGCGCCGACGCCCACGACCGCGGCCACTCCGACTCACCCGATCGCCGGCGCGCCTGCCGCTGCAGCCGGATCGCTGACGTTTATCGGTGCGGCCGCTGCGACGCAGGCTCCGTCGATCGCGTCCGTCCCTGCCGCAGTCGCAACCCAGACGTTCATGACACAGCCCGCCCCTGCCGCGTCGTCGGCGAGCGGGTCCATGTCGTATGACGTGAGCGCAACGCCGACCGCGGCACCGCCGGCAACCACCGTCCCCGCCGCGCACCTCCCGCCCACGCCGGCAACCGTCGTTTCCGCACCGCCATCGCCCGCTACCCCGCCAATCGGCGCACCGGCCAGCGAGGCAATCGAGGCAACCGAACCGGCCCCAGTCGACACCCCCGCCCGCCCGCCGCGCCCGAACGCGTTCGAATTCCACGCACCCGCGTCGTTCAACGTCGAACTGCCGACGCTCGACCTGCTCGAGCCCGCATCCGACGACGTCGAAACGATCACCGAGGAACACCTTGCGCAAACCGCGCAGGTGATCGAACAGCGGCTGCAGGAATTCAAGGTGCCGGTGACGGTGGTCGGCGCATCGGCCGGCCCCGTGATCACGCGCTTCGAGATCGAACCCGCGCTCGGCGTGCGCGGCAGCCAGATCGTCGGGCTGATGAAGGACCTGTCGCGCGGCCTCGGCCTCACGTCGGTCCGCGTCGTCGAGACGATTCCCGGCAAGACCTGCATGGGCCTCGAGCTGCCGAACGCGAAGCGCCAGATGATCCGCCTGTCGGAAATTCTTGCCTCGCGCGAGTACCAGCATTCGCCGTCGCAACTGACGATCGCGATGGGCAAGGACATCACCGGCCACCCGGTCGTCACCGATCTCGCGAAGGCGCCGCACATGCTCGTGGCCGGCACGACGGGTTCGGGCAAATCGGTCGCGATCAATGCGATGATCCTGTCGCTGCTGTACAAGGCGACGCCGGAAGACGTGCGGCTCATCATGATCGACCCGAAGATGCTGGAGCTGTCGGTCTACGAAGGCATCCCGCACCTGCTCGCGCCGGTCGTCACCGACATGAAGCTCGCGGCGAACGCGCTGAACTGGTGCGTCGGCGAAATGGAGAAGCGCTACCGGCTGATGTCGGCCGTCGGCGTGCGCAACCTCGCGGGCTTCAACCAGAAGATCCGCGACGCGGAGGCGAAGGAAAAGAAGATCGGCAACCCGTTCTCGCTGACGCCCGAGGACCCGGAGCCGCTGTCGAAGCTGCCGCTGATCGTCGTCGTGATCGACGAGCTGGCCGACCTGATGATGGTCGCCGGCAAGAAGATCGAGGAGCTGATCGCCCGCCTCGCGCAGAAGGCGCGCGCGGCCGGCATCCACCTGATCCTCGCGACGCAGCGGCCATCCGTCGACGTGATCACCGGCCTCATCAAGGCGAACATCCCGACGCGGGTCGCGTTCCAGGTGTCGTCGAAGATCGACTCGCGCACGATCCTCGACCAGATGGGTGCGGAGTCGCTGCTCGGGATGGGCGACATGCTGTTCCTGCCGCCGGGCACGGGTTACCCGCAGCGCGTGCACGGCGCGTTCGTCGCCGACGAGGAAGTGCACCGGATCGTCGAGTATCTGAAGCAGTTCGGCGAGCCGCAGTACGAGGAAGGCATCCTCGACGGCCCGGCCGCCGACGGCGCGACGCAGGACCTGTTCGGCGATGCGCCGGATGCGGAAGCCGATCCGCTGTACGACGAAGCCGTCGCGTTCGTCGTGCGCACGCGGCGCGCGTCGATCTCGTCGGTGCAGCGGCAGTTGCGCATCGGCTACAACCGCGCGGCGCGGCTCGTCGAGCAGATGGAAGCGGCCGGCCTCGTGTCGGCGATGGGCATCAACGGCAGCCGCGAGGTGCTCGTGCCGGCCGCGGCCGACTGAGGCCGGCGGCCCGCCGGCCGCGATTCGTCGATACGGGCGCGTCGTGAAACCGGCCGCCTGAAATACGAAGGGCGCTGCATCGGCAGCGCCCTTCTTGCATCGCCCGGGAATCGACCGGGAGTTACTGCGCGACCGGCACCAGCTTGAAGTCGACCGGCTTGCCGACCGTGACCTTCTGCGGATTCGCGCCGAGCTGCCCCGTTTCGACATCACGGCTGAACACGTAGAACGTGTCGCTGTCCTGGTTGCCGACGATCAGCCACTTGCCGGTCGGATCGATCAGGAACTCGCGCGGCGTCTTGCCGAGGCTCGACTGGCGGCCGACGTGCTTCAGCCGGCCGTCGGCCTTGTTCACCGCGTAGATCACGAGGTCGTTCGCGTCGCCGCGGTTGCTCACGTACAGGAAGCGCCCGTCCGGCGACAGGTGGATCGCGCCGCCGCCGACCTTGCCCTTGAAGCCCGGCGCCGTCATCGGCACCGTTTCGACCGGCGTCAGCTTGCCGTCGTGATAGCCGAACACCTCGACCGACGCGTTGAGCTCGCTCGTCACGTACGCGAAGCGGCCGTCGGCGCCGAACACCATGTGACGCGGGCCCGAGCCGGCCTTCACCGGCGTGTAGCGCGTGTCGGTCGGGCCGATCAGCCCGCGGCTGCCGTCCACCGTGTAGCGGTAGCCGTAGATCTTGTCCGCGCCGAGATCCTGCACGAACAGGTAGCGGCCGTCCGGCGAAAACACCGTCGAATGCACGTGCGCGCCATCCTGGCGGCCCTTCACGGGCCCGGTGCCTTCGTGGTGGACCGTCAGCACGGCCTGGCCGGCCGCGCCGTCGTCGCGCAGCGGGAACACCGCGAAGCTGCCGCCAGGGTCGGCCGCGACCGAGTAGTTGGCCGTCACGAGGTACTTGCCGTCCGGCGACAGCGCGAGATAGCAAGGATCGTTCCCTTCCGACGACACGCGCTCGATGAACGTGAGCGCGCCCGTCTTCGCATCGAAGCGGAACGCGCTGACGCCGCCGCGCTGCGTCGCCGGCCCGTCGTCGCCTGGCAGCTCGTTGACCGCGTAGACGGTGCGACCGTCGCGGCTCGGCAACAGGTACGACGGGTTCACGGTCTTCGTCGACGACACCGGCGCGACGCTGCCGGTCTTGGTATCGAAGCGGTAAACGTAGATCCCGTCGCTGCCGCCGCCCGTATAGGTGCCGACGAGCAGGTTGTAGACGCCGTCGGCCGGGACGGATGATTGCTGCGCGAATGCGTGGGTCGCGGACAGGGAAAGCACGATCGCGAAACCTTTCATCCAGTGAGCGAACCTAAGCGGGAACCCTCGTGTCGAAGCGCGTGCGTCACGCTCCCGTAAACGGTTGGGCATTGAATCCTCCTTGCATCGAGTCGCTTCAAGTGTTGAGATAGGACGAAACGCCGGCCGTTCATGCGCTCCGCCGCCCGGCCGAGTATACGGGGCGCGGCGCCCGGGCGTGAAGTCCGGGCCGCCGACGTCCGCATTGTGAACTCGAATATTCAAGGATCGCCTGCCCATGCCCGCCCTGATCGAAGACTACGCCCTCGTCGGCGACGGCCACACGGCCGCGCTGGTTTCAAAAGACGGCTCCGTCGACTGGCTGTGCTGGCCCCGCTTCGATTCGGGCGCCTGCTTCGCGGCGCTGCTCGGCACGCCCGAGCACGGCCGCTGGCTGCTTGCTCCGGCCGCCGACGCCGCGATCACGCACACGACCCGCCGCTATCGCGGCGACACGCTGATTCTCGAAACCGATTACGAAAGCGCCGACGGCGCCGTCACCGTGATCGACTTCATGCCGCCCGGCAACGGCTGGTCCGAACTGGTGCGGATCGTCGTCGGCCGCCACGGCACGATGAAGATGCGCATGGAACTCGTGTTGCGCTTCGACTACGGTTTCTCGATTCCGTGGGTCACGCAACTGACCCGCGAGGATGGCATGAAGGCCATCGCCGGCCCGGATACCGTCGTGCTGCGCACGCCGGTGCCGCTCGCCGGCAAGAACCTCCATACGCTCGCGGAATTCACGGTCAGCGCCGACGAGCGCGTGCCGTTCTCGCTCGGCTACGCGGCGTCGCACATGCGGCTGCCGCCGGCGCGCGACCCGCTGTCGATGCTCGCGCGCACCGAGAACTACTGGCTCGAATGGTCGGGCCGCTGCCAGGTGCAGGGCCGCTACGCGGCGGCCGTGCGCCGCTCGCTGATCACGCTGAAGGCGCTCGCATACGAACCGACCGGCGGCATCGTCGCCGCGCCGACCACGTCGCTGCCCGAGAAGATCGGCGGCAACCGCAACTGGGACTACCGCTACTGCTGGCTGCGCGACGCGACGATCACGCTGCTCGCGCTGATGCGCGGCGGCTACTACGACGAGGCGCGTGCATGGCGCACGTGGCTCGGCCGCGTGATGGCCGGCTCGCCCGAGCAGATCCAGATCATGTACGGGATCGCCGGCGAGCGCCGGCTGCCGGAAATGGAACTCGACTGGCTGCCCGGCTACCAGGATTCGCAGCCGGTGCGGGTCGGCAACGGCGCCGCGAACCAGCTTCAGCTCGACGTGTTCGGCGAGGTGATGGCCGCGCTGCACCTCGCGCGCGTGGGCGGCCTGCAGGCCGACGACACGGTCTGGTCCGTGCAGTGCGCGCTGCTCGACCACCTCGAGAAAATCTGGCAGGAACCCGACGAAGGGATCTGGGAAACGCGCGGCGGCCGTCGCCATTTCACGTTCTCGAAGGTGATGGCGTGGGTCGCGTTCGACCGCGCGATCAAGTCGGCGGAAATGTTCCGGCTGCCCGGCTCGCTCGACCGCTGGCGCGCGCTGCGCGAGCAGATCCATGCGGACGTCTGCGCCAACGCGTGGCACGAAGGCAAGCAGGCGTTCGCGCAGAGCTACGGCAGCGACGAGCTCGACGCGAGCGTGCTGCTGCTGCCGCAACTCGGCTTCCTGCCGCCGGAAGACCCGCGCGTCGTCGGCACGGTCGCCGCGATCGAACGGGAATTGCTGCACGACGGGCTCGTGATGCGCTACCGCACGACCGAATACGACGACGGCCTGCCGCCGGGCGAAGGCACGTTTCTCGCATGCAGCTTCTGGCTGGTCGACAGCTACGCGCTGCTCGGCCGGATCGACGACGCGCATCGGCTCTTCAGCCGCCTGCTCTCGCTGTCGAACGACCTGGGGCTGCTCGCGGAGGAATACGACCCGGTCGCCGGGCGGCTCGTCGGCAACTTCCCGCAGGCGTTCTCGCACGTGGCGCTCGTGCATACCGCGATGAACCTGATGCACCATGAAGACGCGATGGCGCGCGCGGCCGGCCAGCCGACGCCGGCCGTGGCGACCGGGCGCTGAGCGGCAGCGCGAACCCTTGTTCATAGATCGTCAAATCGCAAAGATTTGATGAAAAAACCGGGAAATGTTGCATTGCACAACCGATCGTTGTCCGATATGATCGATGAGATTGTCCGGCTGCAATGCAACATGGCCGGCCGCTGACCCACACGGCACGCCGCGACGCCTCACGCCGCCCTTGCGCACCGTCCCCCCACGCGGGAGTAGCCTGCATGCTTTACCAACTGCACGAATTCCAGCGGGCAATGCTGAGCCCGCTCACGGCCTGGGCCCAGGCCGCCTCGAAGTCGTTCGCGAATCCGTCCAGCCCGTTCTCGCTGATGCCCGGCGCGCCGCGCATGGCAGCCGCCTATGAGCTGATGTATCGGCTCGGCAAGGATTACGAAAAGCCGGAATTCAACCTTCATCAGATCGTCAAGGACGGCCACAACATCCCGATCGTCGAGCAGACGATCATCGAGAAGCCGTTCTGCCGGCTGCTGCGCTTCAAGCGCTATTCGGACGATGCCGACGCCGTCACGCAACTGAAGGACGAGCCGGTCGTGCTGGTCTGCGCGCCGCTGTCGGGCCACCACTCGACGCTGCTGCGCGACACGGTGCGCACGCTGCTGCAGGATCACAAGGTCTACATCACCGACTGGATCGACGCGCGGATGGTGCCGGTCGAGACCGGCCCGTTCCACCTGCACGACTACATCGCGTACATCCAGGAATTCATCCGTCACATCGGCGCGCGCAACCTGCACGTGATCTCGGTATGCCAGCCGACGGTGCCGGTGCTCGCGGCGATTTCGCTGATGGCGAGCCGCGGCGAGGACACGCCGCTCACGATGACGATGATGGGCGGCCCGATCGACGCGCGCCGCAGCCCGACTTCCGTGAACTCGCTCGCGACGCAGCACTCGACCGCGTGGTTCGAGAACAACGTGATCCACACGGTGCCCGCGAACTATCCGGGCGAAGGCCGCCAGGTGTATCCGGGCTTCCTGCAGCACACGGGCTTCGTCGCGATGAACCCGGAGCGGCACGCGCAATCGCACTGGGATTTCTACCAGAGCCTGCTGCGCGGCGACGAGGACGACGCCGAAGCGCACCGCCGCTTCTACGACGAATACAACGCGGTGCTCGACATGGCCGCCGAGTATTACCTCGAGACGATCCGTGTCGTGTTCCAGGAATTCCGGCTCGCGGAAGGTACGTGGGACGTCGACGGCGAGCGCGTGCGGCCGCAGGACATCAAGCACACCGCGCTGATGACGATCGAGGGTGAACTCGACGACATCTCGGGCAGCGGCCAGACGCACGTCGCGCACGAGCTGTGCACCGGCATCCCGCAAGACGATCGCCGCAGCCTGACCGCCGAGAAGTGCGGCCACTACGGGATCTTCTCGGGCCGCCGCTGGCGCACGATCATCTATCCGCAACTGCGCGACTTCATCCGCGAGCATGCGCTGGAGCCCAAGCCCGGCGCGACGAAGTTGCCCGTCGATGCCCAGGATGCGACCACGATCGGCCTCGTGCCGGCCGCCAAGCCCCAGCCGGAAACGACGGTGCGCGTCACCGCCGCGAAACGCACGCGCGCGAAGGCGCCGGCCGTAACGGTCGCGCCCGCCAAGGCGCCCGCCGCGAAGGCCGCGCCCGCCGCGAAACGCGCGGCAGGCAGCCCGCGCGCCAAAACCGTGCGGGCCCGCAAGGCCGCCTGACGCGCCGCGTTCGGACGCAAAAACGCCGCCGTTGCTTGGCGCACGGCGGCGTTTTCTTATCCGGCCGCGGCCGCGAGCGGCCGGCTCATCGGCCCGACCATTCGGCGCGTCAGCGCCGCAGCAGATACGCGAGCAGCACCTCGGTGTTCATCCGGACCATCTCCGCGCGCTCGTCGGTGTCGGTGAAGTCGCGGCCGAGCGTCGCGGCGAGCGTGAAGCGGTTCGACACGATGTAGTAGCCGAGCCCCGACAGCGTCACGTAGAAGCGCAGCGGATCGACGTCGCTGCGGAACAGCCCGGCCTTCTGGCCGCGCATCAGCACGTTGCCGAGCTTCGCGACGATCGGCGACATCATCTCGCGGATCCGCGTCGACTTGTGCAGGTAGCGCGCTTCGTGCAGGTTCTCGTTGTTGATGAGCCTGAGCAGCTCCGGATGGTCGCGGTAGTAGTCCCAAACGAAATGCGCGAGCCGCGTGACGGCTTCGACCGGCGCAACGCCGTCGAGATCCAGCACGCGCTCGGCCTCGGTCAGCGCGGAAAACGCGTGTTCGAGCACCGCCGTGAAGAGCTGCTCCTTGCTGCCGAAATAGTAATAGAGCATGCGCTCGTTCGTTTCGGCCCGGCGCGCGATCTGATCGACGCGCGCGCCGAACAGCCCTCCATTCGCGAACTCTTCGGCTGCCGCCATCAGGATGCGGCGGCGGGTACCTTCAGGATCTCTTTTGATTTTTGGCTGATTCATGGTGGCGTTTTGCTATGTGAGCCGCTTGATCCGGACCGGCACCCCCACCGCCTCGGCGCCGGCCGCCCTGGAACGGGCGCCCCGCGGACGGCCGCCCTCCTGCTGAGCCCCTGCAAAAAAGCGGTTCGATTATGCGCATAGACGGCGTCCAGCGCAATGCGGGAAATCGGCGATAATTGAGCTTTGGCATACCTTTCCGGCCGCACGCGACGCAGCCGAGAGCCATTCGGCGCCGCTGCGCCTGTTGTCAGCCTGTTGTCACCGTGACCGACTCCAAAACACTCGCGGATCGCATCGAAGATCTGCTTCCCCAGACGCAATGCACGAAGTGCGGCTATAACGGCTGCCGTCCGTACGCCGAGGCGATCGCCGCCGGCGACGCGAACTACAACCAGTGCCCGCCCGGCGGCGCCGAAGGCATCGCGCGTCTCGCGAACCTGCTCGGCAAGCCGGTGATTCCGTTGAACCCCGTCAACGGCAGCGAGCATCCGCGCGCGGTCGCGTTCATCGACGAAAACCTGTGCATCGGCTGCACGCTGTGCATGCAGGCGTGCCCGGTCGACGCGATCGTCGGCGCGCCGAAGCAGATGCACACGATCGTCGCGTCGCTGTGCACGGGCTGCGATTTGTGCGTGCCGCCGTGTCCGGTCGACTGCATCGCGATGCTGCCGGTGACCGGCGATCGCACGGGCTGGGATGCGTGGTCGCAGGAACAGGCTGACGCCGCGCGCGAACGCCACGACCTGCGGCTCGCGCGCCAGCGTCGCGAGCGCGAGGCCGCCGAAGCGCGCGCCGCCGCCCGCCGCGCGGCCAGCACCGCGAAACCGGCCGCGGAACCCTCCGCCGCGCAGCCAGATGCGCCAGCCGCCGCGCCGGCCGCCGACGACGCCGAAGCGAAGAAACGCGCGATCATCGCCGCCGCGCTCGAACGCGCGCGCAAGAAGAAGGAAGAGCTGTCCGGGCAAGGCGCCGGGCCGCAGAACACCGAAGGCGTGAGCGCGGCCGTCCAGGCGCAGATCGACGCGGCCGAGGCCCGCCGCAAGCGGCTCGCCGAACAGCAGGCGCAGCGCGACGCCGAAGCGGCATCGGGCAGCCACGACAACGACGCAGGCAACGACGATCCGGACGGTCCGTCCACGCCGCCCGACCCGAACGCTCCATGAACGCCAGCAAACGACGCGCGATCTACGAAACGCTGCAGAGCCTCAATCCGCATCCGACCACCGAGCTCGAATACTCGACGCCGTTCGAACTGCTGATCGCCGTGATGCTGTCCGCGCAGGCGACCGACGTGTCGGTCAACAAGGCGATGCGGAAAATGTTTCCGGTCGCGAACACCCCGCGACAAATCGTCGCGCTTGGCGAGGAAGGCGTCACCGAGTACATCAAGACGATCGGTCTCTATCGCACCAAGGCGAAGAACGTGGTCGCGACGTGCCGGATCCTGCTCGAGCGCTACGACGGCGAGGTGCCGGCCGATCGCGAAGCGCTCGAAGGCTTGCCGGGCGTCGGCCGCAAGACCGCGAACGTCGTGCTGAACACCGCGTTCGGCCAGCCGACGATCGCGGTCGACACGCATATCTTCCGCGTCGCGAATCGCACCGGGCTCGCGCCGGGCAAGGACGTGCGGGCCGTCGAGGCCGCGCTCGAGAAGTTCACGCCGAAGGAATTCCTGCAGGACGCGCATCACTGGCTGATCCTGCACGGGCGCTACGTGTGCAAGGCGCGGCGGCCCGAATGCTGGCACTGCGCGATCGAGCCGCTGTGCGAGTTCCGGCCGAAGACGCCGCCGCCCAACGAATAAGCGTCAGGCACGACAGACGCGCCGCGCGGGCCGGCTCCGCACGCGCCGTCGCGATGCCCGCTTCCCTTTCCGACTACGCGTTGGATGTCGCCGTCGCGTCGTCGGCGGCCGCGCCGCCCGCGCGCACGAGCGCCAGCACGGCCGCGAGAATCGCGACACCCCCCGCCCACTGCAGCGGCGACAACGCTTCCCCGAACAGCAGCGCCGCGAGCGCGACCGTCACGACCGGTTCGAGCGTCGACAGCATCGACGTGCGCGCGGCCCCGAGCCGCTCGAGCCCGGCGAAGAACGCGAGCATGGCCGCGACCGTCGACACCAGCGCGATCGCGAGCATCGACGCCCAGCCGCCGGCCGTCGCGGGCCAGCGCGGCGGCGCGCCGAACGCCGCCGTTCGCACGACGGCGATCGCGACGAGCGTCGCGGTGGCCGACAGGCAGATGATCGCGGTGGTCGCGAGCGGATCGACGCCGCGCGTCGCCTTGGTGCCGCCGACGATGTACAGCGAATAGATCACCGCGGCGGCCAGCGCGAGCGCGATCCCGAGCGGCTCGCCATGCCCGCCGCCGACCATCAGCGCCGAACCCGCGACGCACAGCACCAGCGCGACGGCCTTTGCCCGCGTCAGGCGCTCGCCGAGCCACCACGCGGCCAGCAGCGTGACGAACGCCGGATACAGGTACAGCAGCAGCGCGACGAGGCTCGCCTGCGCGTGCTGCAGCGCGCTGAAATAGCAGAACGACTGCCCGACGTAGCCGAGCGCGCCCATCGCCACCAGCGGCGCGAGCGCCCGCCCGCGCGGCCATGCGACGCGACGGTGCCGCGCGATCGCGGCGAGCACCGCACCGCCGATCGCGAAGCGCACGATCAGCAACCCGAGCACGTCGACGCCGGCCGCATACGCGTAGCGGCCGAAAATCGCCATCGCGCCGAACGCGGCGGCGGACAACGCGACGTAGAGCGAGCCCTGCAGGGCGGCGGACGAGGGGCGAACGGTGGCGGTCATGATGAAACGGGCGAACCAGGCGCCGTGACGGAATCGTCGGAGTGTAGCGGCGCGGCGGCGGCAAGCCTAGCCCGCGCTTACCCGTTGCGCGGCGGGCGGCCGCAACGACCCGCGCCGTGCCGCCCGCCGCCAGCCGCCCCGGGGGCTGCCGCCAGCGCCGCACGCCGCTCCGGCGTACAATGCGCGACGCGGCATGACGCCGCCCGAATCACGACGTTTCCCCACCATGTTCAATCCAAGCCGCGACGAAGTGCGTCGCTTTTTCACCGAGACCTGGCGCAAGCAGCGCGCGGGCGAAATCCTGACGCCGCTGGAAGCGATCGCAGCCGACTGGATCGTCGAGCATCCCGAATACCACGACGAACTGGCCGACGCCGACGGCGCGGCCGCGCGCAACTACACGCCAGAAGAAGGCCGGACCAACCCGTTCCTGCACCTGTCGATGCACCTCGCGATCAGCGAGCAGTTGTCGATCGACCAGCCGCCGGGTATCCGCGCCGCGCACGACAAGCTGGCCGCGAAGCTCGACTCGACCCACGACGCGCAGCACGCGATCATGGAATGCCTCGGCGAGACGATCTGGGAAGCGCAGCGCACGAACACGCCGCCCGATACCGACGCGTACCTGCAGCGCATCCTGCGCCGCGCGTCGCGCGACTGAGCGCCCGGCCCGGCACACTCGTCTGCGCCGGCCGCGGCCAAAAAAATACCCCGCCGAGGCGGGGCATTTTTGCTGCTGCGCGAGCCCGTGAGGCCCGTCGCGCTTACTTCTTGAACACGAGGTCGGTTTCCTTCAGCGACTCGATGTAGGACGCGATGTCCTTCATGTCGCTGACCGACAGGTTCTGTACCTGCGCCTGCATGATCGCGTTGTTGCGGCCGAGCAGCGGGTTCGTCAGCCCCATCTGGTACTGGCGCATCGCCCACACGAGGTAGTCGGCGTGCTGGCCGGCGAGGCGCGGGTACTCCGCGTTGATCGGCTTGTTCAGCTGCGCGCCGTGGCAGGCCGCGCAGTTGTGCGATTCGACCAGTTCCTTGCCCTTCGAGATGTCCGCGGCGTGCGCGGTACCGATCGCGAGGCCGGCCGCCAGTGCCACCGCCGCCGTCTTGAATGCGTTGTTCATGAATGCTCCTGTCCCGCCGGAGAGATCGGCGGCGCGCGCTTTACTTGTAGGGGTTGTCCTTCGTGTCGGCCTTCTGGGCGGCGTAGTACGCCGACAGATCCGCGATGTCCTGGTCGGTCAGCGAACCGGCGATCGCATTCATCGACGGGAAGTGACGATCCTTCTTGCGGTAGGCCTTCAGCGCGTTCTCGAGGTATTGCTGGTTCTGGCCGCCGAGGACAGGCACCCGGTAGACCTCCGGGTACGCCGCGCGGTAGTCCTGGATGCCGTGGCAACCGATGCACATGGCGGCCTTGCTCGCCCCGTCCTTCGGGTTGCCGACCACACCGGCCGCCTGCGCGCTGCCCGCGAGCGCCACGAGCGCTGCGACAACAACGTGTTTGCCGACGAATTTGTTCATAGCTCTTGTAACCTAGCTTGAGGGGAAACTGGCGCCGAAGCGGCAACGGCCCGCGCCGTTGTGCTTATCGGATCGCCACGCAGGCCAAAAAAAACGGCCAGATTGTACCGCGTCGGCGGGGAACGCGTCCATACGGCGCCCCCGGTTCGCCCCGCCGCAGCCCCGCAACGATACGCGGGCGCGGCCCAACCGGACAGCCCTTCTGACTTATACTGGGTTTTTTCCCGATGAAGAAGAGCGCCGCCATGCGTTTCGAAGGGTCCTCGCAGTACGTTGCCACCGACGATCTGAAGCTCGCGGTCAATGCCGCACTGACGCTGCAACGCCCGCTGCTGATCAAGGGCGAGCCCGGCACCGGCAAGACCATGCTCGCCGAGGAAGTGGCCGCCGCGCTCGACATGCCGCTGCTGCAGTGGCACATCAAGTCGACCACCAAGGCGCAGCAGGGCCTGTACGAATACGACGCCGTGTCGCGGCTGCGCGACTCGCAGCTCGGTGATGAGCGCGTGAAGGACATCTCGAACTACATCGTCAAGGGCGTGCTGTGGCAGGCGTTCGACGCCGAGCAGCCGAGCGTGCTGCTGATCGACGAGATCGACAAGGCCGACATCGAATTCCCGAACGACCTGCTGCGCGAGCTCGACCGGATGGAGTTCCACGTGTACGAGACGCGCGAGACGGTCCGCGCGAAGCACCGCCCGCTCGTCATCATCACGTCGAACAACGAGAAGGAGCTGCCCGACGCGTTCCTGCGCCGCTGCTTCTTCCACTACATCCAGTTTCCCGATGCGTCGACGATGCAGAAGATCGTCGCGGTCCACTTCCCGAACATCCGCGAGGAGTTGCTGCGCGCGGCGCTCGAGAGTTTCTTCGAATTGCGCGGCGTGTCGGGCCTGAAGAAGAAGCCGTCGACGTCCGAGCTGCTCGACTGGCTGAAGCTGCTGCTCGCCGAGAACATCCCGGCCGACGCGCTGCGCGGCGCGGACGCGAAGCAGATCGTGCCGCCGCTCGCGGGCGCGCTGCTGAAGAACGAGCAGGATCTGAGCCTGCTCGAACGGCTCGTCTACATGAACCGGCACAACCGGTAATCCTCCCTCACCCGCGAAGGCCCGGCCATGCTGCTCAATTTCTTCTACGCGCTGCGCGCAGCCAAGCTGCCCGTCTCGGTGAAGGAATACCTGACGCTGCTCGAATCGCTGAAGGCCGGGCTGATCTCGCCGTCGATCGACGCGTTCTACTTCCTCGCGCGGATGACGCTGGTCAAGGACGAGCAGTACTTCGACAAGTTCGACCAGGCGTTCGGCGCGTATTTCCACGGCGTGTCCGCGCTGCCGTCCGAGGCGTTCGACATTCCGCTCGACTGGCTCGAGAAGCGCCTCGAGCGTGAGCTATCGCCGGAGGAGAAGGCGCAGATCGACGCGATGGGCGGGCTCGACAAGCTGATGGAGCGTTTGAAGGCGCTGCTCGACGAGCAGAAGGAACGCCACGAAGGCGGCAACAAGTGGATCGGCACCGGCGGCACGTCGCCGTTCGGGCACGGCGGCTACAACCCGGAAGGCGTGCGCATCGGCGGCCCGTCGAACGGCAACCGCACCGCGGTGAAGGTGTGGGAAGCACGCGCGTACCGCGACTACGACGATTCGGTCGAGATCGGCACGCGCAACATCAAGGTCGCGCTGCGGCGGCTGCGCCGCTTCGCGCGCGAAGGCGCGGCCGAGGAGCTCGACCTGCCCGGCACGATCCGCAGCACGGCCGCGAACGCCGGCTGGCTCGACCTGCGGATGGTGCCCGAGCGCCACAACAACGTGAAGGTGCTGATGCTGCTCGACGTCGGCGGCTCGATGGACGACCACATCAAGCGCACCGAAGAGCTGTTCTCGGCCGCGAAGGCCGAGTTCAAGCACCTCGAATTCTTCTACTTCCACAACTGCGTGTACGACCACCTGTGGAAGAACAACCGCCGCCGCCACTCGGAACGCACCGCGACGTGGGACGTGCTGCACAAGTTCACGCCCGACTACAAGCTGATCTTCGTCGGCGATGCGACGATGAGCCCGTACGAGGTGCTGCAGCCCGGCGGCTCGGTCGAATACAACAACCCGGAAGCCGGCGCCGTGTGGCTGCGCCGCCTCGCCGACCAGTTCCCCCATCATGCGTGGCTGAACCCCGAGCCCGAGCGGCTATGGGAGTACCGGCAGTCGGTCGCGGCGATCCGCGACCTGCTCGGCCAGCGCATGTATCCGCTGACGCTCGCGGGCCTCGAAACCGCGATGCGCGCGCTCAGCAAGTAACGAACCCCACCCGCAGACACGAAGGCCGCATCCGAGCGGCCTCCCCCCGGAGATAGCATGAACCCTTCGCCCACCGCGAGCGCTGGCCGCGCCGGCGGCCGCCGCTTTTTCGCCGATACGTCCGTGTCCGCGCTCGTCGCCGGCTTCGTCGCGATGATGACCGGCTACACGAGCTCGCTCGTGCTGATGTTCCAGGCCGGCCGCGCCGCCCACCTCACCGACGCGCAGATCTCGTCGTGGATCTGGGCGCTGTCGATCGGCATGGCGCTGACGACGATCGGCCTGTCGCTGCGCTTTCGCGCGCCCGTCGTCGTCGCGTGGTCGACGCCCGGCGCAGCGCTCTTGATCGCGTCGCTGCCCGGCGTGCCCTACCCCGAGGCGATCGGCGCGTTCGTCGTGTGCGCGCTGCTGTTGACGGCCGTCGGCGTGAGCGGGCTGTTCGACACGCTGATGAAGCGCATTCCGGCCGGCATCGCGGCTGCGCTGCTCGCGGGCATCCTGTTCGAGATCGGCATCGAGATCTTCCGCGCCGCGCAGTTCCAGACCGCGCTCGTGCTCGCGATGTTCTTCACCTACCTGATCGTGAAACGCCTCGCGCCGCGCTATGCGATCGTCACGACGCTGATCGTCGGCACGGCGGTGGCCGGCGGCCTCGGACTGCTCGACTTCAGCCGCTTCCACATCGCGCTCGCGCAACCCGTGTTCACGATGCCCGCGTTGTCGATCGCGTCGATCGTCAGCATCGGCATTCCGCTGTTCGTCGTCGCGATGGCGTCGCAGAACGTGCCGGGCATCGCGGTGCTGCGCGCGGACGGCTATTCGACGCCGTCGTCGCCGCTGATCGCGACGACCGGCCTCGCGTCGCTGCTGCTCGCGCCGTTCGGCTCGCACGGCGTGAACCTCGCGGCGATCACGGCCGCGATCTGTACCGGCCCCGAAGCGCACGAGGATCATGCGAAGCGCTACACGGCAGCCGTGTGGTGCGGCACGTTCTACCTGATCGCCGGCATCTTCGGCGCGACGATCGCCGCACTGTTCGCGGCGCTGCCGAAGGCGCTCGTCGTATCGGTCGCGGCGCTCGCGCTGTTCGGCTCGATCATGAGCGGGCTCGCGAACGCGATGCAGGACGTGAAGCAGCGCGAAGCCGCGCTCGTCACGTTCATGGTGACCGCGTCGGGCCTCACGCTGCTGTCGATCGGCTCGGCGTTCTGGGGGCTCGTCGCGGGCGTCGTCACGCAGGTGATCCTGAACGCGCGGCGCCCCGCGTGACGCGGCTCGGCGCCCGCCGCGGCGCACGCCGGGCACGCCAAAACGTGCTCGACACGAATCGGGCCTAAAATGATGGATCGGAAGCGGCGCCCGGCGCCGCTTCGCTTCGCCGCCGCGTTCGCGCGGCCCGTGAGAACCCGGCGCCCCGCGCGCTTCTTCCGAATCGCCATGACTACCGCACTCGACCAGTTGAAGCAGTACACGACCGTCGTCGCCGACACGGGCGACTTCCAGCAGCTTGCGCAATACAAGCCGCAGGACGCGACCACGAACCCGTCGCTGATCCTGAAGGCCGTCCAGAAGGATGCGTACAAGCCGATCCTCGAGAAAACCGTCCGCGATCATCGCAACGAAAGCACCGATTTCATCATCGACCGCCTGCTGATCGCATTCGGCACCGAAATCCTGAAGCTGATCCCCGGCCGCGTGTCGACCGAGGTCGACGCACGCCTGTCGTTCGACACGCAGCGCTCGATCGACAAGGGCCGCGAGCTCATCAAGCTGTACGAAGCGGCCGGCGTCGGCCGCGAGCGCATCCTGATCAAGCTCGCGTCGACGTGGGAAGGCATCCGCGCGGCCGAGGTGCTGCAGAAGGAAGGGATCAAGTGCAACATGACCCTGCTTTTCTCGCTCGTGCAGGCCGCCGCGTGCGCGGAAGCCGGCGCGCAGCTGATCTCGCCGTTCGTCGGCCGCATCTACGACTGGTACAAGAAGCAGGCCGGCGCGGAATGGAACGAAGCGACGGACGGCGGCGCGAATGACCCGGGCGTGCAATCGGTGCGCCGCATCTATACGTACTACAAGACGTTCGGCTACAAGACCGAGGTGATGGGCGCGAGCTTCCGCACGACCAGCCAGATCACCGAGCTCGCCGGCTGCGACCTGCTGACGATCAGTCCCGATTTGCTGCAGAAGCTGCAGGAGAGCAACGAGACGGTCGCCCGCAAGCTGTCGCCGGAATCGCTGCAGGACAAGCCGGCCGAGCGCGTCGCGATCGACGAGTCGTCGTTCCGCTTCCAGCTGAACGACGAAGCGATGGCGACCGAAAAGCTCGCCGAAGGCATCCGCGTATTCGCCGCCGACGCGGTGAAGCTCGAGAAGCTGATCGACGCGCTGCGCTGAGCCACGCTGCGCGTCAGCGGCTGTCAGCAAGACTGACAATAGGCGTCAGCACGCACGCTGCAAACGGTCGCGAACGTGATGTTCGCGGCCGTTTTTATTTTCATTCCATCGTCAAGCGCGCGCACTACAATCCACGTCACGGGTGCGACGGCCGCCTCCCGATGCGCCCTTTCCCCAGTCAAACTTGAACGACGCCACGCCAGCGCCGACGCGCCGGCACGGCTCATCCCAGGAGACAACGATGCAAGTCCAACCGTACCTGACGTTCTACGGTCGTACCGACGAAGCCCTTCAGTTCTACGAAAAGGCACTCGGCGCGAAGACGATGTTCAAGATGCACTTCAAGGACGCACCGCCGAATCCCGACTATCCGATGTCGCCGGAGATGAGCGACAAGGTGATGCACGCGAGCTTCACGATCGGCGACTCGATGATCATGTGCTCGGACGGCGACTGCAGCCAGCCGGCCGGCGCCGCGCACGCCGGCTATTCGCTGTCGCTGAACCCGGCGACGGTCGAGGAAGGCCAGAAGCTGTTCAATGCACTCGCCGACGGCGGCGAAGTGACGATGCCGTTCGGCAAGACGTTCTGGGCGCTCGGCTTCGGGATGGCGAAGGATCGCTTCGGCGTGCACTGGATGGTCAACGTCGAGGATCTGTCGCAGCGCGAGGATCTCGCGAAACGCGCGCAGGGCTGACGCAAAAGAAACGCCCGCCACCTTGCGGTGGCGGGCGCTTTCGTTGCTGCGCGGCGCGTACGCGGCACACGGCCGCGCACGGCCCGTATCAGCCTTCAACCACGTCGAAATAATCCTCCGGCCGCGTGCGATCCTCGGCATGCGCCATGCCCATCACGCGCACCAGCACGCTCACCGCCACCGACACCACCAGGTTCACGATCAGCGACCACACGGCCGCATAGCCGGGAATCGCGAGACCGAACAGGTGGATCGTGAAGATCGAACTCGCCAGCTTCAGCGAGATCGCCATCCACGTGCCGCACACGATGCCGGCCGCCCAGCCGGCCAGCAAGCCGCGATGGTCGAGCACGCGCGTGTACAGGCCGAGCACGATCGCCGGCAGCGTCTGGATGATCCAGATCCCGCCGAGCAGCTGCAACTGGATCGCGTAGGTCAGCGGCAGCCCGAGGATGAACGCCACCGCGCCGACCTTCACGATCAGCGACACGAGCTTTGCGACGTGCGTCTCCTGGTCGTGCGACATGTTGCGGTTCACGAACTCGCGGTGGATGTTGCGCGTGTACAGGTTCGCGGCCGCGATCGACATGATCGCCGCCGGCACCAGTGCCCCGATGCCGATCGCCGCGAACGCGACGCCGACGAACCACGACGGGAAATACTCGAGGAACAGCGCGGGCACCGCGAAGTTCGGGCCGAACGCCTTGAAGTACGGCGCGTACTGCGGCATGTCCTTCACGCCGGAGGCGAGCGCCATGTAGCCGAGCAGCGCCAACAGGCCGAGCACGAACGAGTACGCGGGCAGCATCGCCATGTTGCGGCGGATCGAGTTGCCCGACGACGACGACAGGATCGCCGTGACCGAGTGCGGATACAGGAACAGCGCGAGCGCCGAGCCGATCGCGAGCGTCGCATACGCGCTGTAGCCGTTCAGGCTCGCCGCGTCGGGCGCCTTCAGCAGCAGCTTCGCGGGCGGCACCGCGGCGAAGATGTGCCCGAAACCGCCGAGCTTCGCGGGGATCACGATGACCGCGGCGGCGATCGTGACGTAGATCAGCACGTCCTTCACGATCGCGATCATCGCGGGCGCGCGCAGCCCCGACGTGTACGTGTACGCGGCGAGGATCGCGAACGCGATGATCAGCGGCAGGTCGCCGACGAAGCCGGTCGTGTCGAAGCCGAGCGCGCCGATCACCACCTCGATGCCGACGAGCTGCAGCGCGATGTACGGCATCGTCGCGAGGATGCCCGTCACCGCGATCGCGAGTGCGAGCATCCGGCTGCCGTAGCGCGCGTTGACGAAGTCGGCGGCCGTCACGTAGCCATGCCGCTTCGCGATGCTCCACAGCTTCGGGAACACGACGAACGCGAACGGATAGATCAGGATCGTGTACGGCAGCGCGAAGAAGCCCATCGCGCCGGCGCCGAACACGAGCGCGGGCACCGCGACGAACGTGTAGGCCGTGTAGAGGTCGCCGCCGAGCAGGAACCACGTGACGATCGTGCCGAAGCGGCGTCCGCCAAGGCCCCATTCGTCGAGATGGGCAAGATCGCCGCGCCGCCAGTTCGCGGCCAGGAAACCGATGATCGTGACGCCGATGAACAGCAGGACGAAAACGAAGGTCGCGCCGAGATTCATTGCGCACCTCCTTGCGTGCCGCTCGCCTTCCACGCGTTCTTGGTCTTCAGATACACGAACGCGGTGATCACCGCGCTGATGAAGACCCAAAGCAACTGGTACCAGTAGAAAAACGGAAAACCGAACCATTGCGGTTCGATCTTGCTGTACGACGGCACCCAGACCATTGCGATCAGCGGCAGTACCAGCAGCCAGAGCCAGCGCTTGGCGGCCCGGTTGGCGTCGGCATCGTGAGCCATGACGTCTCCTCTTCTATCCCGGTTATCGATCTTGTTGAGCGGGTACGGCACCGAGAGGAGCGGCAAAACGGGTAGGCCGCGGCTCCCCTGGCTTCGCGCCAGTATAGGAGCCGCGAGCACGCGGTCAAGCAGGGGCGAACCCGAGGTGATCCGCCCCTTGTCGCGGGGTTGCACCGGCCTGCCGCCGGTGCATCCGGCGTCAGATCGCGAACGCGGTGTCGCGTGCGCCGGCCGTTGCTTTCAAAGCTTTCACCCACTTGCGCGCGGGCAGCTTCAGCGTGTCCTCGATCAGCTTCGCGCGGGCGTCGAGCTGCGCGAACGGCACGTCGAGCGCGGGGCCGGAAAACGCGATCGCGATCCGGTTGCCGTCGTGCACTTCGGGCAGCGCGATCACGCGGTGATCGAACGCCGCGTTCAGGTGCTTCATGTTGCGCACGAAGCTCGGATGATCGCCGAACAGGTTGATCGTCGCGATGCCGGCATCGGCGAGGCAGCCGCGCACCGCGCGGTAGAACGCGACGCTGTCGAGCACGGGGCCGCGCGCGGTCGCGTCGTACAAGTCGATCTGGATCGCGCCCGTCGTGCCGCGGTTGGCCGGGTCGTTGACGAAGTCCCATGCGTCGGCTTCGTGCACGACGAGGCGCGCGTCGTCGGGCGGCAGTGCGAACATCGTGCGCGCGGCGACGATCACGGCCGGGTTCAGCTCGACGGCCTCGACCTTCGCGTGCGGCAGGAAACGATGCGAGAACTTGGTCAGCGCGCCGGTGCCGAGCCCGAGCTGGACGACCCGCGCGGGCGTTTCGAGGAACAGCAGCCACGCCATCATCTGCTGCGCGTATTCGAGCTCGATATGCAGCGGCTTCGAGATCCGCATCGCGCCCTGCACCCACTCGGTACCGAAGTGCAGGAAGCGCACGCCGCCTTCTTCGGAGAACGTAACGGGTGCGAAACGCGGCTTGCGCGGCGCTTCGAGCACCGGCACGTCGTCGTGTTCGTCGATGTCCGGGCGGCGCTTCACGCGCGGCGGCTGGAGTTTTTCGGAGCCGTTGTAGGCAGACGGCTTGCGTTGCTTGAACGCGCGCGCCTCGGCGGACGCGCGCTTGATCAGTCGGGTCATGATGGTTGAATCTCGCTGGGTGAGGCTGGATGAGCGGACGAGAGGATAGCATTGGTGGGAGGCGGAGGCCGCGACGCGAGTCCGGCCACGCGTGACGCCAAATCCCGTCGGCGCTACGCTGCAGTCGCGGATCACAGGAGCGCGCATGACTTCGAACGACAAGAAGATCTGGTTTCCAGCGAAGCGCTACGGCTGGGGATGGGGGTTGCCGGTGGCGTGGCAGGGCTGGGTCGTGCTGCTGCTGTTCGCGCTCGGCATCGTCGCGAGTGCGTGGCTGCTGCCGCCGCAACGCTCGCCGATTGCGTACGGCGCGTGCATCGTGGCGCTGGTCGCGCTGCTGACCGTGGTGTGCTGGATCAAGGGCGAGAAACCGCGGTGGCGATGGGGCAAGGACGATTGAGCGTCGCAAGCGACAAAGCGCAACGGGCACCCTACACCGCAACGGCCGGTACGCCCCAAGGTTCCGGCCCATTCGACTGCTGATACGACGACCATCGAAATCCGCGAAACCCGCCGCCCGCCTGATCCGGGCACATATCGGTCATTGACTTTCTTGCAAATAAAAAGCCCGTTCGGTCGACCGAACCTATGCCAAACTGAAACGGCATTCGGGGAGGCTCGCAGCGGCCATGACTCATACAACGACGGACCACGCACCGCCAGATCGCCAGGGATGGCTCTCCAGGGAGCGGCTCGTCCTGTACAGCGCGGCGATCCTGTTGTTTCAGCTCGTGTTGCTGGGTATCTGGGCATTTTCGTACTGGGTGCTGCATCTCCCCGGCGTGCCGCCCCCGGGTATCGACTTCCGGGTTTTCTGGAGCGCGTCTTTCGTTTCCGTCCACAGCGGGCCGCTCGCCGCCTTCGACCTCCACCAGATGTTCGCGGCGGAAGCCCGATTGCTGCCGGACTTCCCGCCCGCGCAGATTTCCGCACCGTGGGTTTATCCGCCGACCTTCCAGTTGCTGGTTTATCCGCTGGCGTTGCTGCCCTACGCCGCTTCGTACGGCCTGTTCGTCAGCATCGGCATCGCAAGCGCGTTGGCGGCGTGCACGCTCGCAATGAAGGATCGCCCCCTGCCGTGGATCGCGCTCGTCGCGTTCCCCGGCATCTGGGTCGTGACGATCTGCGGCCAGAATTCCTTGCTGACCCTGGCGTTCGCCGCCGGCGCACTGGGATTGCTCGAACGACGTCCGGTTGTCGCCGGCGTATGCGCCGGCATGCTCGTCATCAAACCGCAGCTGGCGCTCCTGTTTCCCGTGCTGTTCCTCTGCGGCGGACATTTCCGCGCGGTTGGCGCGATGGCCGTCACGGCCGCGCTGTTCTGCGCGGTCAGCGCACTGGTGTTCGGCGTGCCGCTGTGGATGCGCTTTTTCGACACGCTGTCGTGGTTCAGCCACTTGATCCTGATGAACAATGCAGGCGGAATCTGGAACGCGATGCCGACGCCGTTCGCGATGTCGCGACGGCTGGGCGCCAGCCTGCCGACCGCCTTTGCCGTTCAGGCGGCCATCGCGATACCGGTCGTGATTGCGACCGCGAGTCTATGGGCGAGGAAGAAGCATGCCGACTTATGCGCGGCAGCGGCAATCGTCGCGACGCTGCTGACCCAGCCGTACCTCATCTACTACGATCTCGCGTGGCTGCTTCTCGCGATCATTTACGTGTGCAAATACGACCGGACAACCCGCGCGCTCGGGTGGGCGGACCATGCGGTCATGGCGTTGGCGTGGGTGCTGCCGGGGCTCTCGTTTTTCCTCGTGTTCAAGCCCGCGATGGGCCAACCGGGCGCCGTCCTGTTGCCGATCTTCCTGATGCTGATCGTCTACCGCGCATCGCGTCATCGCGCGGCTGACGCAAGCACATCGGTTGCCGCACGGCAATCGCCCGGCTAGCGCGGCGGCTCGCCGAGCACCACGCCAAGCAGCCGCCGGAACGGGTTGCCATTTTGTTCAGTTTGACACCGGCGTCGATCAGACAGCATGCTGCTGCGGCGCATGCATTTTCTTTCGACGTGCCCGGTTGTACCGTAACGTCATCGAAGCCTGCCAACATCCGCTCCAGCCATACCTGTTCCATCACACGGGATTTCGTAAGCATGAGTCACATCCACTTCATTGGCGGGGAAAAAGGCGGCGTCGGCAAATCGCTCGCGGCCCGCGTGCTGGCCCAGTATTTCATCGATCGGAGCATGCCTTTCGTGGGCTTCGATACCGACCGATCGCACGGCGCGCTACTGCGGTTCTATGCCGATTTTGCCGCGCCTGCCGTGCTCGACCAGCATGACAGCCTCGATCCGGTCATGGAATCGGCGCTCGAAGATCCGCAGCGGCGCATACTGGTCGACCTCGCGGCCCAGACGCGGCAGTCGCTCGCCAAGTGGCTCGACGATTCGGACGTAGTCGATTTTGCCGAAGAACACGGCCTCACGTTGACGTGGTGGCACGTGATGGACACGGGACGCGATTCGGTCGATCTGCTGCGGCAATGGCTGGACGAATTCGGCGGACGAATCAAGCTGGTGCTGGTGCTGAACGAAGTCCGCGGCGATCGCTTCGAGATTCTGGAGGCATCCGGCGAACGCGAGCGGGCCGAAGCCCTTGGTGCGAGCGTGATTACGCTGCGCCGCCTGCCCGATACGACGATGCAGAAGATCGATCGACAAAGCGCGAGCTTCTGGGCGGCGGTCAATCATCCCGACCGCGCCGCCACGGGGCTCGGCTTGCTGGAACGGCAGCGCGTCAAGGTCTGGCTGCATCGGACTTATGAGGAGCTGGGCACGCTCGCCTTGTAGCGCGGGCCCCCGCGACGGTGCGGAGGATGCGGCGAGTGGCTGGAATGGCTCATACCGGGAAAACTTGGAGGTTCAATGGCCGATCACGACAGACTGCATCCTCTACGTCCGTTCCTGAAAAACTGGATTTGGGAGCACGGTCGAATCGGGACGCGCTATCTCGACTGCGTCGATGGCGAAATCAAGTTCGACGAAGGCAAGAAATCGCATTTCGCTGCCGAGAAATACACCTACGTGCCCCTGGGCAAGGACGCTGACGACGACGCATCGGCGGAGGGTCCTGCGATCCACGAGGCGGGACTTGCCCGCTTCTTGCGGGCTGCGCAGTTGGGCACGCCCGGGGAAGCCGGTTCCGTGGCGGAGGTTCAGCGCGCCGTGCAGGATTGCGTGGAGATCGGCCTGTTCAGCGCGTATCAATGGGAGGCTCGACAGGCATTGGCCCGCTACGCGCAGGAACCCATGTTCGAGGACGAGATCCGCGCGGCGGTTGTCGACGACATCCGGCGAATTTACGTCGGCATGCGAGAGCAGCTGGCGCTGTACGATTTCAGTGTGCTCTACGGCTTGCCCACGCCGCTGCTGATCAGCGAGACACCCTTCATCGACTGGCGCGTGATCGCCAGCCCGGCACTTCCGTTCGTATCGCTTCCGCTGGGACCTTACTGCCTGCTGGTAGGCGCGCCGTCGGGCAGGAGTAGCCGAATCGGCCCGGTGGTCTGGAAGGCCGCTGCCGCGATGGGGCCATTGAAGGACCACAACCGTCGGATCGAGGAGCATGCACGTCTGTGGCTGGTGGCGACCACCGACGATCAACTCGTCGCTGCACAAAGTCGCATGACCTCGGCCACGGGCGCCAGGCAAGGCGACGCGAAGCCCTGACCGGTGGAGTCGAGTGGCGGCGCAGTATCGTTGAAACCGCCTCTCGACTCGAACACCTGCTGCCGCCCACCCGATACCGCTTCACCGAATACTCGGAATCCAACGCGTCTCAGGCGCGAAGGGCGCGCCAGAGCACCAGTTTCTGTTCGAACGACAACGTCGCATTCGCTGGACTCGACGAAGGCAACACGAGCGTCTCGTATCCGGCCTGGCCGATCACGTCGGCGAACCGCCCCGCCGTCTTGCCGTTGAAGCACACGCGCTTCAGCAATGGCGCATGCTCGCGCAGCGAATCGAAGTCGTTCGGCTTGGCATTGCGGATCGCCGAATCGAGACTGCCCTGGCGATGGCACGCATCGAGGACGTCCCAGATACCGATGCCGTGCGACAGCACGCGCGCCAGCCGCGCGTCGTACGGCAGTTCATGCAGCGTCGGCTCGCCGAGCACCGCGCCAAGCAGCCGCCAGAACTGGTTGCGCGGATGCGCGTAGTACTGCGCGGCGTCGAGCGACGCCTCGCCCGGAAAGCTGCCGAGGATCATCGTGTGCGTGTCCGGCGCGACGACCGGCGGAAAACCTTGCAGCATCACGCGTCTCCGTGCGGATCGACGGATCGCGGCCCGTCGCCGTGCGCGGCGAGATGACGCCACAGCGCCGGCAGCATGCACTCGGTGACCATCAGCGGCTTGCCGTGACGCTGGAACACCGAGCGCCGCGCGGCAAACGCATGCGGCGCGCGCACACCCTGCAACGCATGGCTCGCGAGTGCATACAGCGGATGACCGGCGATCACGCGCCGGCTCACGAGCGCCGAGCGCTCGACCTGCGGATCGCTGTACAGCAGCTCCGCGAGCGGCCGCGTGCGCAGCTTCCGCATCGCCTGCCACACGCCCTTGCTGGCCGCGAGCGGCGCGATGCTGTGCGCGGCGACGTACGGCGTGCCGTCGACCGACAGGATCACCTCGCGCACCCACATCGGTGCGCGCGGCGAACTGACGAGCGCGTCCGGCTCGTCGAACCACGGCGCGTCGACGGCCTCGCGCGTCACGCGCACGTTCACGCGGCCGAGCCGCGCGAGATGCGCGGTCAGCGATCCGCCGCGCGTCAGCCAGTCGCGCTGGTCGAGCGTGCAGCCGGGCCGGGGCGTTTCGCGCCAGCCCGCCTGTGCGGCGTCGAATCGCAGCCGTGCGTTCACGCGGCCCGCGACAGCAGCAGCGTGTTGGTCCGCTTCACGAAGCTCGCCGGATCGTCGAGCATGCCGCCTTCGGCCAGCAGCGCCTGATCGAACAGCAGATGGCACCAGTCGCCGAAATCGGCGCTGTCGGCGTTCAGCTGCTTCACGAGCGCGTGCTCGGGATTGATCTCGAGGATCGGCTGCATCGCCGGCGCGTTCTGGCCGGCCGCCTTCAGCATCCGCTGCAGGTAGCCGCTCATGTCGTTGTCGTCCGCGACGAGGCACGACGGCGAATCGGTCAGGCGGAACGTGACGCGCACTTCCTTCACCTTGTCGCCGAGCGCTTCCTTCATCTTCTCGACCACCGGCTTGATCGCCTCGCCGGCCTGCTCCTGCGCCTTCTTCTCCTCGTCGTTCAGCTCGCCGAGATCGAGATCGCCGCGGGCCACGCTCGCGAGCGGCTTGCCGTCGAATTCGTGCAGGAACGACAGCATCCATTCGTCGACGCGGTCGGTCAGCAACAGCACCTCGACGCCCTTCTTGCGGAACACTTCCAGATGCGGGCTGTTCTTCGCGGCCAGCCACGTATCGGCGGTCACGTAGTAGATCTTGCTCTGCTCGGGCTTCATGCGCGACACGTAGTCGGCGAGCGACACGTCCTGCGCGTCGGTGTCGCCGTGCGTCGACGCGAAGCGCAGCAGCTTCGCGATGCGCTCGCGGTTCGCGTGATCCTCGCCGAGGCCTTCCTTCAGCACCTGGCCGAACGCGCCCCAGAACGTCTTGTACTTCTCCTTGCCGGCATCCTCTTCCGCGTTCGCGAGCTCTTCGAGCATCGACAGCGCGCGCTTGGTCACGCCTTCGCGGATCGCCTTCACGTCGCGGCTTTCCTGCAGGATTTCACGCGACACGTTCAGCGGCAGGTCGGCCGAATCGACGACGCCCTTCACGAAGCGCAGGTATTGCGGCAGCAGCTGCTCGGCGTCGTCCATGATGAACACGCGCTTCACGTACAGCTTCAGGCCGCCGCGGTACTCGCGGTTCCACAGGTCGAACGGCGCGTGCGCCGGCACGAACAGCAACTGCGTGTATTCGCTGCGGCCCTCGACGCGGTTATGCGTCCACGTGAGCGGATCCTGGTGATCGTGCGCGATGTGCTGGTAGAACTGCGTGTACTGCTCGTCGGTGACGTCGCTCTTCGAACGCGTCCACAGCGCGCTTGCCTGGTTGACGGTTTCGTCCTCGTCCTTCAGGACCATCTCGCCCTTTTCCTGATCCCACTCTTCCTTCTGCATCAGGATCGGCAGCGCGATGTGGTCGGAGTACTTCTGGATGATCGACTTCAGGCGGTGCGACGACAGCAGGTCGTCCTCGCCTTCGCGCAGATGCAGCGTGATCGTCGTGCCGCGCTGCGCGCGCTCGATCGCGTCGATCGTGAAATCGCCCTCGCCCGCGCTTTCCCAGCGCACGGCTTCGTTCGCCGGCAGGCCCGCGCGGCGCGTTTCGACGGTGATCTTGTCCGCGACGATGAAGCCCGAGTAGAAGCCCACGCCGAACTGGCCGATCAGCGCCGCATCCTTCTGCTGGTCGCCCGACAGCTTCGTGAAGAATTCCTTGGTGCCCGAACGCGCGATCGTGCCGAGGTTCGCGATCGCCTCGTCGCGGCTCATGCCGATGCCGTTGTCGTCGATCGTGATCGTGCGCGCGGCCTTGTCGTAGCCGATGCGGATGCGCAGGTTCGGATCGTTCTCGTACAGCGCGTTGTTCGCGAGCCCTTCGAAACGCAGCTTGTCGGCTGCGTCGGACGCATTCGACACCAGTTCGCGCAGGAAGATTTCCTTGTTGCTGTAGAGCGAATGGATCATCAGGTGGAGGAGTTGCTTGACCTCTGCCTGAAAGCTCATCGTTTCGTGTGCCATGGATGCTGTTTCCTCTTACTTGAACTGAAAAGGGGTGACGCCGGCGCCCGGCGCGCGATGCCGGCGGACCCATGAAGGACGGCCCGTGTGGGACGGCCCGTGCGGGACGACCGCCTGGCGCCAGCGGTTTGCGCGCGTATCTGGGGACGGCGCGCGGCATTTCAAGAGCCGGCCTGCCGCGCCGCGTCACGACGCGCGCCGAACCGCCGAGTCGATATAGCGCGCCAGCAGCCCCGGCAGCGCCGGATCGCCACAGTTCGCAACGTTGAAGCGCATCCATGTGGACGGCGATTGCTGCGGCGAGAACAGGCTGCCCGGCGTCAGCAGGAAGCCGGCTTCGTGCGCGACCGCCGCGAGCGCGTCCGAATCGACGCCCGTGTCGGCCCACAGGAACATCCCGGCCGCCGGCATCGTGAAGAGCCCGAGCCCCGTGCGCTCGAGCATCCGCGCGGTCTTGTCGCGCACGCCGTCGAGCCGCGCGCGCAGCCGCTCGACGTGGCGCCGGTAATGCCCTTCGGTCAGGATCTTGTACAGCACGCGCTCGTTGAGCTCGGGCGTGGTCATCCCGACCAGCATCTTCTGGTCGGTGATCGCCTTCGCGATCTCCGGCGCGCAGGCCACGTAGCCGACCCGCAGGTTCGCCGCGAGCGTCTTCGAATAGCTGCCGAGATAGATCACGCGCTTCAACTGGTCGAGGCTCGCGAGGCGCGTGGCCGGATAGCTGGGCGGACACAGGTCGCCGTACACGTCGTCCTCGACGACGAGGAAATCGTAGGCCTCCGCGAGCTTCAGGATCCGGAACGCCTGTGCGGCCGACAGCGACGTGCCGGTCGGGTTCTGCAGCACCGAGTTGATCACGAGCATCTTCGGCCGCCACATCTGCACCAGGGTTTCGAGCGCGTCGAGGTCGGGGCCGTCGGGCGTATACGGCATCCCGACGAGCTGCGCGCCCTGCGCCGCGAAACGGCCGAACATCTGGAACCACGCGGGATCGCCGACGATCACCGCATCGCCCGGCCGCATGTAGATCCGCGAGATCAGGTCGATCGCCTGCGTGATGCCGGAAACCAGCACGATCTGCTCGGGCTTCGCGCCGATCTCGACTTCGGCGAGGCGCGTCTGCAGTTGCTGGCGCAGCGGCAGGAAGCCCTGTGCGGTGCCGAAGCCGAGCATCTGCGCGCCCGACTGGCGCCCGAGCGCGCGCAGCGCGCCGGTGATCAGCTCGCCGTCGAGCCAGCGGCCCGGCAGGTAGCCGAGGCCCGGGCCCTTCTCCGGGCTGACGGTGTGCAGCATGTTGCGCAGCAGCCAGACGACGTCGATCGTGTTGTGCACGGGCGCGGCCTCGGCCACGCGCGCGACGCCGTCGGCCGGCTGCGGGCCGGCGCCCGTGCGCTCGCGCACGTAGAAGCCGGAGCCGCGCCGCGAGTCGAGGTAGCCCTGCGCGACGAGGCGCTCGTAGGCCTCGACGACGGTGAAGCGCGACACGCTCTTGTCGAGCGCGAGCTTGCGAATCGACGGCATGCGCATGCCGGGACGGAATACGCGTTCGTCGATACGCCGCCGCGCCCACTGGACCAGCTGGTCGACGAGCGTGAGCGTGGCCGTGTCGTGCGGCGCGGGAATCTGGGCGAGTGGGACGGTGGACATGGGCGGCAGCTCCAACTGTACCGAAGGCTATCGCGCCGATTGTACCGTTACTGTGCCGGTAGCGACGATTACAGTTGACCGGAATGGCGATCCTGCGGCCGCCGCTCGGGCCCTGCCGCATGTGGCGCTGCGCCCGCCGGGCCGCCTCGCGGCCGGTACGCCGGCCGGTCCGGCCCCCGCCCGGCTCCTCGCCCGCTTACCATGACACTTTCGCTTCCCGACCCACGCTCATGCCAGCCCGCTCCCTGACACTCGACCACCTCGTGATTGCCGCGCGCACCCTCGACGAAGGCGTGCGCCATGTCGCCGACGCACTCGGCATCGAACCGGCCGGCGGCGGCCGCCATCCGCTGATGCGGACCCACAATGCGCTGTTCGGCGCGTGGGGCGGCCTCTACCTCGAAGTGATCGCGATCGACCCCGACGCACCCGCGCCGGACGACGGCGCAAAGCCGCCGCGCGCGCGGCTGTTCGGGCTCGACGATCCGGCGATCCACGCGCGGCTCGCGCAGGGCCCGTTTCTCGCGCACTGGGTCGCGCGCGTCGACCGCCCGCGCCAGCTTGCGCTGTGGCAGCGCCAGTATCCGACCCGCATCGCGCCCGTCGTCGCGATGCGGCGCGGCGACCTGAGCTGGGGCCTCACGGTGCCCGACGACGGCAGCTTCCCCGCCTGGCAAGGTGCGGGCGACGGCCTCGTGCCGTCGCTGATCCAGTGGGACAGCCCGCGCCATCCGGCCGAATCGCTGCCGGGCGACGGCGTCGCGCTGAAGGCGCTCAAGGGCGCCCACCCGCGCGCGGATACGATCCGCGAGCAACTCGACTGGCTCGGCGCCGCCCACCTGCTCAACGTCGAATCCACCGACGGTCCGCCGGCGCTCGTCGCCGAATTCGACACGCCGCAGGGCGTGCGCACGCTGCGCTGACCGCCCGCCGCCCCTTCGATTACATCAACCCGGCAATACGGAGACACCCACGACATGAATTCGCGCGAAACCCGGGGCATGCTGCTCGGCCTCATCGGCGTGATGATCTTCAGCCTGACGCTGCCGATGACGCGGATCGTCGTATCCGAACTCAACCCGCTGCTCAACGGGCTCGGCCGCGCGCTCGCCGCCGCCGTGCCGGCCGGCCTGCTGCTGTGGTGGCGCCGCGAGCCGCTGCCGACCCGCGCGCAGCTGAAAAGCCTCGCGATCACGTCGGCCGGCGTGATCATCGCGTATCCGGTGTTCTCGGCGTGGGCGATGAAATCGGTGCCGGCGTCGCACGGCGCGGTGGTCAACGGGCTGCAACCGTTGTTCGTCGCGCTGTACGCGGCATGGCTGTCGCACGAGCGGCCGTCGAAGGCGTTCTGGGCCAGCGCGGTGGCCGGCAGCGCGCTCGTGATCGCGTTCGCGCTGCGCGACGGCGGCGGCACCGTCCAGGCCGGCGACGCGCTGATGCTCGTCGCGGTCGGCATCGGCGCGCTCGGCTATGCGGAAGGCGCGCGCCTCGCGCGCCAGATCGGCGGCTGGCAGGTGATCTGCTGGGCGCTCGTCGTGTCGGCGCCGTTCCTCGTGCTGCCGGTCGGCTGGCTCGCGTGGATGCAGCACGCCGCGCATCCGGGCCCGCTCGCGCTGCGCACGTGGCTCGCGTTCGGCTACGTGACCCTCTTTTCGCAGTTCATCGGCTTTTTCGCGTGGTATGCGGGGCTCGCGATGGGCGGCATCGCGCGCGTCGGCCAGGTGCAACTGCTGCAGATTTTCTTCACGATCGCCTTTTCCGCACTGCTGTTCGGCGAAACGGTCACGTCGTCGACGTGGCTGTTCGCAGCCGCCGTGATCGCGACCGTGATGCTCGGGCGCCGCTCGGCGGTCGCCACGGCGCCGCGTCCCGCTCGCGCCGGCTGATGAGCTGCGCCATAATGGACGTTTTGCCTGATCGGTTTTGCCAGACTGGCCGTGCCTACCCAGCCGCGACGGCACGATCGCGCTCCCGCCCGCCCACCCGGCTGCGTCGACGCGCTCGGCCTGATCGACCTTTCTTGACTGACCACGCTATCCGAACGAGGAGACTATGAATCCGAGCGACCTGCATCCGCCGCACTGGCAGCTTTCCGAACGCGCCCGCAAGCTGACGAGCTCTGCGATCCGCGAGATCCTGAAGGTCACGGAACGCCCCGAGGTCATCTCGTTCGCCGGCGGCCTGCCCGCCCCCGCGACGTTCCCGGCCGAACGCATGCGCGCCGCCGCCGACCGCGTGCTGCGCGACGCGCCGGCCGCCGCGCTCCAGTACAGCGCGACCGAAGGCTACCTGCCGCTGCGCGAATGGATCGCCGAGCGCTACAGCGTGCGCGTGTCGCAGGTGCTGATCACGACCGGCTCGCAGCAGGCGCTCGACCTGCTCGGCAAGGCGCTGATCGATCCGGACAGCCCGATCCTCGTCGAAACGCCGACCTACCTCGGCGCGCTGCAATCGTTCTCGCTGTACGAGCCGCGCTACGTGCAGGTGCCGACCGACGAGCAGGGCCTGCTGCCGGAAGGCCTCACGCCCGAACTCACGCAAGGCGCGCGCCTGCTGTACGCGCAGCCGAACTTCCAGAACCCGACCGGCCGCCGCCTGCCCGTCGAGCGCCGCCGCGCGCTCGCCGCGTTCGCGCAGTCGAGCCCGTTCCCGGTGCTGGAGGACGATCCGTACGGCGCGCTGAACTACCAGGGCGAGCCGCTGCCGACGATGCTGTCGATGGCGCCCGATCATGTCGTGCACCTCGGCACGTTCTCGAAGGTGCTCGCGCCGGGCCTGCGGATCGGCTACATCATCGCGCCCGAAGAACTCCACTTCAAGCTCGTGCAGGCCAAGCAGGCCACCGACCTGCACACGCCGACGCTCACGCAGCGCATCGCGCACGAAGTGATCAAGGACGGCTTCCTCGACGAGCACATCCCGACGATCCGCGAGCTGTACAGCGCGCAGTGCGACGCGATGCTCGGCGCGCTCACGCGCCACATGCCGGAAGGCGTCACGTGGAACCGCCCGGAAGGCGGGATGTTCATCTGGGTGAACCTGCCCGCGCAGATCGACAGCATGAAGCTGCTCGCCGCGGCCGTCGACAACCACGTCGCCTTCGTGCCGGGCGCGCCGTTCTTCGCGGAGAATGCGCAGCAGAACACGCTGCGCCTGTCGTTCGTGACGGTGCCGCCCGAGAAGATCGAGGAAGGCGTCGCGCGCCTCGGCAAGCTGCTGCGCGAGCGCCTCTGATCCCCTTTTTCCTGTCACGACTCTCTACGAGGAATCGAACGCATGGCTAACGTCTACGACAAACTCAAGTCGCTCGGCATCGAGCTCCCGACCGCCGGCGCACCGGCCGCCGCCTACGTGATGAGCGCGCAAAGCGGAAACACGGTCTACCTGTCGGGCCACATCGCGAAGAAGGACGGCAAGGTCTGGGCCGGCAAGCTCGGCGCGGATCTGCAAACGGAAGACGGCAAGGCGGCCGCCCGCTCGATCGCGATCGACCTGCTCGCGACGCTGCACGCGCACACCGGCGACCTGAACAAGGTCACGCGCATCGTCAAGCTGATGAGCCTCGTCAACTCGACGCTCGACTTCACCGAACAGCACGTCGTGACGAACGGCGCGTCGGAGCTGATCGCCGAAGTGTTCGGCGACGCGGGCAAGCATGCGCGCTCGGCGTTCGGCGTCGCGCAGATCCCGCTCGGCGCATGCGTCGAGATCGAACTGATCGCCGAAGTCGCGTAACGGGCGCATCGCGATGCCAGCCCGTCTCGTTCGCTTCAAGCAGGTCGACGTGTTCACGTCGGTGCCGTTCAAGGGCAATCCGCTTGCCGTGGTGTTCGACGCCGATTCGCTCGGCGACGACGCGATGCTCGAGATCGCCCGCTGGACGAACCTGTCGGAAACGACGTTCGTCTGCGCGCCGACCGATCCGGAAGCCGACTATCGCGTGCGGATCTTCACGACGGGCGGCGAACTGCCGTTCGCCGGCCACCCGACGCTCGGCACCGCGCATGCGTTCCTGGAAAGCGGCGCGCGGCCGCGCACGCCGGGCCGGTTGATCCAGCAGTGCGGGGTCGGCCGGGTCGCGCTGCGCGAGCAGGCCGGCGGCTGGGCGTTCGCCGCGCCGCCGGCGCGCGTCACGCCGCTCGACCGTTCGGACTACGCGGCACTGGCCGCCGCGCTGCGCAGCGACGCGCTCGACCTGGACGCCGAGCCGTGCGCGGTGGACAACGGCGCGCCGTGGCTGGTCGTGCGGCTGAAGTCGGCCGACGCGTGCATCGGCCTGTCGCCCGATCCAGCCGCGCTGGCGGCGCTGACCCACCGCTACGGCGTGGACGGCCTGGCCGCCTACGCGCCGCACGCCGAAGGCGGCCCCGCGACGTTCGAGATCCGCTGCCTGATGACGGGCGGCAAGTTCGGCACCCCCGGCGAGGATCCCGTCACCGGCAGCGCGAACGCCGCGCTGGCCGGGCTGCTGACGCGGCAGGAACGCCGCCCCGGCCCGTCGTATACGGCCCGCCAGGGCACGGCGATCGGCCGCGACGGCCGCATCTTCGTCAGCTATGACGAAGACGGCACGACCTGGATCGGCGGCCACGTCGTCACGGTCGTCGACGGCACGTTCCGGTCACCCGCCTGACATTTCGCGATGTGCGATGGCGCCGGCTCGTCCGGCGCCCCACGCTTTGCCCAACTATCGCAAAAACGTTCCAGACAGTAATATCGGGCCTAATCCGTTGTTTCGGAGGTCTGTCCATGGTTGCGCGTCCCGCGAACGAACAGACGTCGGGACAATCCGAACCATAGCCGGCCATCCAGACGGATGGCGCACGCGAGCAGGACGCCGCCCTCTTCGATGAGCTCCGCCCGGTCCAACCACACGCCGCCGAACCGACCGCTGCGCGCGCCGCGCAAATCGCGCCGGCGGGCGCTGTTTGCCATCCCGCTGCTCGGGATGCTGGCGCTCGCGCTGCTGTGGGCCGTGATCATCGCGCGCCTGTCCGTTGAAAAGGACAGCGCGTACAAGGAAGCGGCCGCCTCCGCGGCGATCCTGTCGTCCGCGCTCGAGCAGCATACGGTCAAGGCGATCCACCAGGTCGACCAGATCACCCGCTTCGTCAAGTTCGAATTCGAGAAATCGCCGGCGCGCTTCAATCTCGCGAGCGCCGTCGAGAAAGGCGTCGTGCCGAGCGACACGCTGATCCAGGTATCGCTCGTCAACGCGAAGGGCATCCTGTTCGCGAACACCGCCGAACTCCATCCGCAGCCGATCAACCTGTCCGACCGCGAGCACTTCAAGGTCCACCTCGCGCACAACGACGACCGCCTCTTCATCAGCAAGCCCGTGCTCGGCCGCGTGTCGAGCCACTGGACGCTGCAGATGACGCGGCGCCTGAACAACCCGGACGGCAGCTTCGCGGGCATCGTCGTGGTGTCGGAAGACCCGAGCTACTTCACGAACGATTTCTACAACAACGCGGCCATCGGCAAGGAAGGCGTGATCGCGGTCGTGTCCGATACGGGCGCGGTGCTCGCGCGGCGCACGGGCTCGGTGAGCAACGCGCCGGGCGCGTTTTCGGCCTCGGGCGTCTATCCGATCGCGGAGCGCGTGACGGGCACGATCATCGATCCGATCGACGGCGTGACGCGCATCGTGTCGTACCGCCACCTCGACGGCTATCCGCTCGCGGTGATGGTCGGGCTGTCGCAGACGGAAGAGTTCGCGGACTACACCCATACGCGCAACGTCTACCTGCTGATGACGAGCTTCATCACGCTCGCGATGCTCGCGTTCTTCGGCGTCGCGACGGGCCTGATCGGCAAGCTGCTCGGCCGCGAGCGCGAAATGACGCAGCTCGCCGAATACGACCTGCTCACCGGCCTCGCGAACCGCTATGCGACGCTGCGCGGGCTGCGCAACGACGTGTCGATGCCCGCGAGCCTGTCGCGGCTCGGCCTGCTGTTCATCGATCTCGACAACTTCAAGACCGTCAACGATACGCTCGGCCACAACGCCGGCGACATCGTGCTGCAGATGACCGCGTCGCGCCTGGCCGATGCGGTCGAGGACGAAGGCTCGCTCGCGCGCATCGGCGGCGACGAGTTCGTCGTCGTGATGAAGGGCGACGACGTCGAGCGGCGCGCGGTGCGGCTCGCGGAAGCGATCATCCAGATGTTCAGCGAGCCGTTCGACGTGCGCGGCAGTTCGTTCGTGCTGCATGCGAGCATCGGCATCGCGCTGCACACCGTCGCGAACGAAAGCGAGATCGACCTGCTGAAAAAGGCCGACCTCGCGATGTACAGCGCGAAGGACGCCGGCAAGAACTGCTACCAGTTCTATGCGCCGCACCTGTCGCACCGCGCCGACCACCTGATGCGCTGGGAACAGCAATTGCGTGTCGCGCTCGCCGAGGGGCAGTTGTTCCTCGCGTACCAGCCGAAGATCGACCTCACGCACCGCACGATCACCGGCTTCGAGGCACTCGCACGCTGGGACCACCCCGAGCACGGCGTCATCTCCGCGAACGAATTCATTTCGATCGCCGAATCGACCGGCCTGATCGTGCCGATCGGCGACTTCGTGATCCGCACCGCGTGCGAGCAGATCGCGCGCTGGCGCGACGAGGGCCACGACACGCTGACGCTCGCCGTCAACATCTCGCCCGTGCAGTTCTGGCGCGGCGACCTGATCGAGACGATCTCGCAGGCGCTGCAGGACACCGGCATCGACGCGAACCGGCTCGAGATCGAAATCACCGAAACCGCGATGATGGAATATCCGGAACTCGTGTCCGAGAAGATCGTCGCGCTGAAAAAGCTCGGCATCCGGATCGCGCTCGACGATTTCGGCACCGGCTATTCGTCGCTGTCGTACCTGCACCGCTTCTCCGTCGACACGCTGAAGGTCGACCGCTCGTTCGTGCAGGCGATTCCGACCGATCGCAGCGTGTGCGTGATGGTGTCGTCGATCGTGCATCTCGCGCGCTCGCTCGGGCTGACCGTCGTCGTCGAGGGCACGGAGACCGAGGAACAGATCACGTGGCTGTCCGCGCTCGGCGAAATCGAGGCGCAGGGCTTCCTGTTCTCGCGCCCGGTGCCGGCCGATGCAATTCCCGCGCTGATCGCACGCTTCGGCGTGCGCGGCGATCATCCGAACGTCGTCGCGCATCGCGCGACCGGCAGCACGGGCACCTGAGCGCCGCACCGCCGCACCATGCAACCGTGGCGCGCGTTGCGCGCCGCCGCAATTATTACGTTTTCCGATCCGTTCGTTTAGTTCATCAACTAGCGTTTTCGCGCATGGCAGTGTCACGATGCGCGGCGGACAATCGGGAGGGCCTACGTGTCGGCGGGCCGCCGGCACGGCCATACGCGAGAGATCCGGCCCTGCGCCAACCACACAATCATGACAACCGTCGAAGTCGAAGCGACCGCTCGTGTCGAAGAGGCACCGGCATCCCTCTGGGCCTTGTTCAAGGTCGTCGCCGGCATTTCGGCCGTCTCGTGGGGCGGGCTTTCGATGATGGCGCAACTCGAACGCCATTACGTGGAGCGGCTGCAGCGCATCGAGCCGCACGTCTTCGGCGATCTCGTCGCGCTGGCGTGGCTCGTACCGGGCCCCGTCGGCTGCAATGTCGCCGTGCAGGTCGGCCAAGTGCTGCATGGTCGTGCGGGCGCATGGGTCGCCGGCATGGCGAGCGTGCTGCCGTTCTCGATCCTGATGACGCTGTTCGCGATCTTCTATCAGACGCCGCTCGTGCGCTCGCTTGCCGCGCCGATGCTGATCAATCACTTCGGGATGGTGCTCGCCGCGCTGATCGGCGTCACGTGGGTCAAGCAGGTGCGCTCGCTCGCGTGCACGCGGCTCGAACAGGCGATCGCCGCGCTATCGACGATTCTGCTCGCTTTCGCACATAGTCCGGCCGCTTTCGTCGGGATTCTGTTCGCTGCGTTTGCAGCGGGCTGGCTGACGGGGCCGTCGCAACGCGACGCGGTCGATTTCACGCTGTCGAAGCGCGACCGCAGCCTGCTCGTGCTGCTCGGCGTGCTCGTCCTGCTGTTCGCGGTGCCGCTGCCCGGCGATTACCAGGCGGAGCTGCTATGGCCGCGCCTCGCGGGCGCCGGCATGACGCTGTTCGGCGGCGGCTTCTCCGCGCTGCCGGTACTCAAGACGCTGTTCGTCTCGCCGGCGACCGGCATCTCCGATCACGACTTCACGCTGGCGTTCGCGCTGTCGCCGGTCGCGCCGGGGCCGTTGCTGAACGTCGTGCCGTTTCTCGGCTACCTGACCGACGGCTGGGTCGGCGCGCTGCTCGCCACGGCCGCGCTGTTCATTCCGTCGGGATGCCTCGTGGTGTTCGCGCAGAACCACCTGTCCCGGCTCAAGCGCCATTCGCGCTTCGAGTACGGGATGCGCCTGCTGCGCGCGGCGACGACGGGCTTTCTCGTGGTCGCCGTCGCGAAGATCCTGCATCGCGAGCCGGCCGACCCGGTTTACTGGCTGACGGGCGCCTTCGCGACGCTGTGCTTCACGCGCTTCAAGGTGCCCGTCTACGCCGTCTACGGCACGGTCGCCGTGGCGTGCAGCGTGTGGCTGTGGGCCGCCGCGCGCTGACGGGCGGCAGCCGCCGCCCCGCCCGAGTTAGCCTGCGTTACCGCCTCAACCAGCCTGCACCGCGACCCGGCGCGCCATCCAGCGGGCGCGCAGCGCGTCGTATGCGAGGTTGAAGCAGAACGTGTAAGGCAGGAAGAACAGCACGATGCCGAGGTCGAGCAGCAGCGCCTCGACGAGGCTCACGTTCAGCCACCACGCGGCCACCGGCACCACCATCGCGACGAGGCCGAGCTCGAACATCACCGCGTGAGCGACCCGCATGCCGAGCGTGCGCGACAACCCGGCCCGCCGCTCGAAGCGGTCGAACAGCGCGTTGAAGGTCATGTTCCACGCCATCGCGATCAGCGACACCATCACCGTCAGCACGCCGACGTGCGACACCGGCATGTCGAGCAGCCACGCGCCGATCGGCGCGCACAGCGCGATCGCCACCAGTTCGAACGTCAGCGCGTGCAGCAGGCGTTCCGTCACCGTTTTATTCATCTGTTTCATGATTCGCTCCAATGCATTACCTGATCCATGCCGGCCATTCTGATCGGCGATACCAGCTGAATCCAGTTTGATATCATCGGTTTTACCGATATAACGCCGCCAGGAGTACTGCATGCACCACGCTCCCGAAGCCCTGCTCGCGTTCGCCGAAGCGGCGCTGCTCGGCTCGTTTACGGCCGCCGCACGCAAGCTCGGCAAGCGTCAGTCGACCGTGTCGGAGGCGATTGCGAACCTCGAAATCGATCTCGGCGTGCAGTTGTTCGATCGCTCGACACGCACGCCGACGCTCACCGATGCCGGCCGTGCGCTGCTGCCGCAGGTGCAGCGCGCGCTCGAAGCCAGCGCGGCGATCGACCGCACGGCCGCCCGGCTCGCGCACGGCGAGGAAGCGCGGCTCACGCTCGTCGTGTCCGATACGTACCAGTCGAAGCGCTACGAGGAGACGTTGATGGCGCTCGAGCGGCGCTTTCCGGCGCTCGAGCTCGAATGCCAGATCGCCGAGCACGACGACGTGCTCGACCTGATCCAGCAGGGCCGCGCGCAACTCGGGCTGATGGCCGCGCGCGCGACCTACCCGGCCGATATCGGCGCGGCGACGGTGGCGGAGGAATCGGAGATCGGGCTGTTCGTCGGCCGCACGCACGCGCTCGCCGAATACGGCGACGCCGAGGTGCCGCACGCGGCGCTGCGCGACGTGCGCGAACTGCGCCTCAATACCTACGTGAAGACGGAAGGCCGCGGGACCGACGACCGGATCGTCGTCGGCACGCAGCACTGGCTCGCGCCGAGCTACCTGATGCTGCTGGAGATGGCCGTACTGGGGTTCGGCTGGGCGGAACTGCCGCGCTGGATGGTCGAGCACTTCGCGCGCGACCGCCTGTGCGAGCTGCGCTCGCGCGGCTGGCCGCGCCGCGTGCGGGTGGATGCGGTCTGGTCGCGCAACCGGCCGCTCGGACCGGCCGGTTCATGGCTGCTCGACGCGATGCTGGCCGCGTAGCGGCGCGTGCAGCCAGGCGTGCGGCCGAGGGCCGGCCGGTCAGAAACCGCGCGACAGCACGGCCGCGCCGATCGTGACGACGCCGAGCACGAGGTTCACGACGACGAGCAGGCGCACCGCGTTCACCGCGCGCGCGCCGTCCGGCCAGTTCTGCGCCTGCACCGCACGACGAATGCGCGGGAACAGCGCGAAGCGGATGTGCCCGAAGATCAGCATCATCACGACGCCGAGCCCGGCCATCGCATGCAGCGACCATGTCGCGTGCGCGCCGCCGAAGCTCGTCAGCAGGAAGCCGCCGGACAGCAGGATCACGATCACGGCCCCCGACACCCAGTTGAAGAAGCGGCCGAACACGCCTTCGATCAGCGGCAAGCGGAGCTGCGGCGACAGGTCGGACAGCGCCGGGCGCAGGCAGAAGTGCGCGAAGACCATCCCGCCCACCCACACGGCGACGGCCAGCAGGTGAAGAAACAGCGCGACGGCAACGGCGTGGGACATGGGGACGATCCTGTGATGAGTGAGGTGCAGCGAACGGCCGCGTCGCACGCGGCATCAAGCGACGTTCGACCCGCCAGCCGCGCCGCGGTTCAGGCCCTCGGCGCGATTTCACATTATTTTGCAAGTTCCGGGTGACAACGCCACGCTTGCTTACCCGAATCCCCACGCCAGAAAGAAAAAGCCGCACGCCCGCCGAAGCGGACGTGCGGCCTTCGATCGCGGCCGAACCGGGCGACCGCGCGCGGCGTCAGCCGAGCAGCGGACGCAGTTCGTTGACGACCTTGAGCTTCGTGTCCGGCGCGCGGCCCTTGCGTGCGCGCTTGCCGATGTGCGGCGCGAGCCCGGCATACGACAGCGTGTCGTCCTGCGCCTTGCCGCCGCGGCCGGTGCCGATCAGCACGACGCCCGCCGGATCGATCGCGAGCGCCTGCACGAGCGTTTCCTTGTCGTCGAGCGCCATCAGGATCACGCCGCGGCCGCCGCCGGACAGCGTCTTCATCTCGTCCATCCCGAACACGAGCAAGCGCCCGCCGCTCGACAGGCACGCGACCTGCGTCGCGTTCGGCAGCACCGGCATCGGCGCGAGCGGCACCGCGCCCGCATCGATGGTCATGAACGACTTGCCGGCCTTCACGCGGCTCACCATGTCGCCGACCTTCGCGAGGAAGCCGAAGCCGTTGCTCGACGCGAGCAGCAGTGGCTGGTCGGCCGGCGCCGCGTAGTAGTGCATCAGGTGCGAGCCCGATTCGAGCTCGATCAGCGACGTCACCGGTACGCCGTCGCCGCGCCCGCCCGGCAGCACCGACACGTCGACCGAGTACACGCGGCCGCTGCTGCCCCACGCGATCAGGCGATCCGGCGTGCGGCACTGGAATGCCGCGTACAGGTGGTCGCCCGCCTTGAACGTGAAGCCGGCCGGGTCGAGCCCGTGGCCCTTCAGCGCACGCACCCAGCCCTTCTGCGACACGACGACCGTCACCGGCTCGTCGACCACCTTCGCCTCGAACGTCGCGCGCTTTTCCTGCTGGATCAGCGTGCGGCGATCGTCGCCGTACTGCTTCGCATCGGCCTCGATCTCCTTGATCATCAGCCGCTTCATCGCGCTTTCGTTCGCGAGCAGTTCCTCGAGCTTCGCCTTCTCGTCGCGCAGCGCTTCGAGTTCCTTCTCGATCTTGATCTTCTCGAGCCGCGCGAGCTGGCGCAGGCGGATTTCGAGAATGTCCTCGGCCTGCCGCTCGCTGAGGCCGAACGCGCTCATCAGCGCGGCCTTCGGCTCGTCCGCCTCGCGAATGATGCGGATCACCTCGTCGATGTTCAGGAAGACGATCATCCGCCCTTCGAGGATGTGGATGCGGTCGTCGACCTTCGCGAGACGATGGCGGCACCGGCGCGTCATCGTCAGCTGGCGGAACTTCACCCATTCGTCGAGGATCGTCAGCAGGCCCTTCTGGCCCGGCCGGCCATCAGCGCCGATCATCACGAGGTTCAGCGTCGCGTTCGATTCGAGGCTCGTGTACGCGAGCAGCGTGTTCACGAATTCCGTCTGGTCGATCGTGCGCGACTTCGGCTCGAACACGAGCCGCACCGCCGCTTCCTTGCCCGACTCGTCGCGCACCGCGTCGAGCAGGTCGAGCATCGCCTTCTTCGTGTTGAGCTGCTCGGGCGTCAGCGTCTTCTTGCCGAGCTTGAGCTTCGGGTTGGTCAGTTCCTCGATTTCCTCGAGCACCTTCTGGCCCGACGTGCTCGGCGGCAGCTCGGTCACGACGAGCTGCCACTGGCCGCGCGCGAGATCCTCGATCTTCCATTTCGCGCGCACCTTCAGGCTGCCGCGGCCCGTTTCGTACGCGGCCGCGATTTCGGCGTCGCTCGAGATGATCTGGCCGCCGCCGGGGAAATCCGGGCCGGGGATCAGGTTCATCAGCTCCGCGTGCGTGAGCTTCGGATTGCGGATCAGCGTGACCGCCGCCGCTGCGACTTCGCGCAGGTTGTGCGACGGGATTTCGGTGGCGAGGCCGACCGCGATACCCGACGCGCCGTTCAACAGCACGAACGGCATGCGGCTCGGCAGCGTCTTCGGCTCCTCGAACGAGCCGTCGTAGTTCGGCATGAAATCGACCGTGCCCTGGTCGATCTCGTCGAGCAGCAGCTTCGCGATCGGCGTGAGGCGCGCTTCCGTGTAACGCATCGCCGCCGCGCCGTCGCCGTCGCGCGAGCCGAAGTTGCCCTGCCCGTCGATCAGCGGATAGCGCAGCGAGAAATCCTGTGCGAGACGCACGAGCGCGTCGTACGCCGACTGGTCTCCGTGCGGATGGTATTTACCGAGCACGTCGCCGACCACGCGCGCCGACTTCACCGGCTTCGCGTCGGGCCCCAGGCCCATTTCGTTCATCGCGAACAGGATCCGGCGCTGCACCGGCTTCTGGCCGTCGCACACGTCGGGCAGCGCGCGGCTCTTCACGACGCTGACCGCGTAGCTGAGATACGCCTGCTCCGCGTAGTTGCCGAGCGTCAGCGCGTCGCTCTCGGGCGCGTCGGGGCTGGCAAAGAGATCGGAAGTATTGTCGTCCATCTGAATTCCGTATTCGTAAGTGGCGTGAGGCCGGGCCGGGCGTCATGCCCGGCCGCGCGGAACGCTCCGCTTAAATATCCGCTTCGACGTCGTTGCCCTTTTCCTCGAGCCAGCCGCGCCGCGCGGCTGCCTCGCCCTTGCCCATCAGCATCGTCATGCGCGCGACGGTCGCCTCGTAGTCGAGCTCGCCGAGCTTCACCGGCATCAGGCGGCGCGTATCGGGATTCATCGTCGTGTCCCACAGCTGCTCGGCGCTCATTTCGCCGAGGCCCTTGAAGCGGCTGATGCTCCACTGCGTGTCACGCACGCCGTCCTTGCGCAGCTTGTCGAGGATCGCTTCGAGCTCGCCATCGTCGAGCGCATAGAGCTTCTGCGCGGCCTTCTTGCCGCGCGCGGGCGCGTCGACGCGGAACAGCGGCGGCCGCGCGACGCATACATGGCCGCGCTCGATCAGTTGCGGGAAATGCTTGAAGAACAGCGTGAGCAGCAGCACCTGGATGTGCGAGCCGTCGACGTCCGCGTCCGACAGGATGCAGATCTTGCCGTAGCGCAGGTTCGACAGGTCGACGGTGTCGTCCGGGCTGTGCGGATCGACGCCGATCGCGACCGAGATGTCGTGCACCTCGTTGTTCGCGAACAGGCGGTCGCGCTCGGTTTCCCACGTGTTCAGCACCTTGCCGCGCAGCGGCAGGATCGCCTGGTATTCCTTGTCGCGGCCCATCTTCGCGGAGCCGCCCGCCGAGTCGCCCTCGACGAGGAACAGTTCGTTGCGCGCGATATCTTCCGTCTCGCAATCGGTCAGCTTGCCCGGCAGCACCGCGACGCCCGAGCTCTTGCGCTTCTCGACCTTCTGGCCGGCGCGCGTACGCGCCTGCGCCTGCTTGATCACGAGTTCGGCGAGCTTCTTGCCGTGCTCGACGTGCTGGTTCAGCCACAGTTCGAGCGCCGGACGCGAGAACGACGACACGAGCTTCACCGCGTCGCGGCTGTTCAGCCGTTCCTTGATCTGCCCCTGGAACTGCGGATCGAGCACCTTCGCGGACAGCACGAACGACACGCGCGCGAACACGTCTTCCGCGAGCAGCTTCACGCCCTTCGGCTGCAGGTTGTGCAGCTCGACGAAGCTCTTCACGGCCTGGTACAGGCCGTCGCGCAAGCCGGACTCGTGCGTGCCGCCGGCCGGCGTCGGGATCAGGTTCACGTACGACTCGCGCACCAGCGAGCCTTCCTCGCTCCATGCGACGACCCACGATGCGCCCTCGCCCTCGGCGAAGGTGTCGTCGCCCGAACGCGAATCGGCGAAGCGCTCGCCTTCGAACAGCGGGATCAGCAGCTCGCTGCCGTTCATTTCGTCGAGCAGGTAGCCGCGCAGGCCGTCTTCATACTTCCACGTCTGACGCTCGCCGGTCTTTTCGTTGACGAGCACGACCTCGACGCCCGGCAGCAGCACGGCCTTCGAGCGCAGCAGGCGCTGCAGCTCGCCGAGCGGCAGGTTCGGCGAATCGAAGTATTTCGGATTCGGCCACACCTGCACGCGCGTGCCGGATTTCTTCTCGCCGCGGCCTGCGCCTTGCGTCGACAGCGGCTTCACGACGTCGCCGTCGGCGAAGCCGAGCTCGGCGATCTTGCCGTCGCGCCACACCGTCACGTCGAGACGCGTCGCGAGTGCGTTCGTCACCGACACGCCGACGCCGTGCAGGCCGCCCGAGAACGTGTACGCGCCGCCCGCGGCCTTGTCGAACTTGCCGCCCGCATGCAGGCGCGTGAACACGATCTCGACGACCGGCACGCCCTCTTCAGGGTGCATGCCGAACGGGATGCCGCGGCCGTCGTCTTCGACCGACACCGACTGGTCGGTGTGCAGCGTGACCGTGATCTGCTTGCCGTAGCCGCCGAGCGCCTCGTCGGACGCATTGTCGATGACTTCCTGAATGATGTGCAGCGGATTTTCGGTACGGGTGTACATGCCGGGCCGCTGCTTGACCGGCTCGAGACCCTTGAGCACCTTGATCGATGCTTCGCTATAGGCCGCGCTGGGTTTCTTTGTTGACATAGGCGCTGAATTTCGTCATTCATCGGGACGTTGTCCACACCTCGTGTGGATAACGTCGTGGACAAAACGTTGAGTTCCGTAAAAAAGCGAATCGAAACAACGGTGTGCTTGGACTGCTCCGAAAGCGGGCGCGCGGCGTGCGCTGCGCGACCCTGAACGCGCGGTATTCTACTGGTTCCGCGTGGCGCGCCAATCGCGGGATCGGCGCGCGCCGCACGCGTCACGCCGGCTTGCGCTTCGCCTCGAGCGTTTCCCACCGTTCGAGCGCGGCGAGCAGTTCGTCGTCGATCGCCGCGAACCGCTCGGTCAGGCGCGTGCCTTCCTGCGGATCCTTCGCGAAAATCGCGCCGTCCTCGAGCTGCGCATTGATCGTCTTCTGCTCCGCTTCGAGCGCGGCGATCTTCTCCGGCAGCGAATCGAGTTCGCGCTGCTCGTTGAACGACAGCTTCACCGTGCGCTGCGCGTTGCGGCCGGCCGCGCTCTTCGCCGGTTCATCCTTCGCGGGCGCCGCTTCCTTGACCGCGCGCTTCGCGGCTTCCTGCTGCGCGAGCTGCTCCGATCGTTCGCTCTGGATCTGCCAGTCGGTGAAGCCGCCGACATATTCGCGCCACTTGCCGTCGCCCTCGGCCGCGATCACCGACGTCACGACGTTGTCGAGGAACGCACGATCGTGGCTGACGAGCAGCACCGTGCCGTCGTAGTCGGCCAGCAGCTCTTCGAGCAGTTCGAGCGTCGGGATGTCGAGGTCGTTGGTCGGTTCGTCGAGGACCAGCACGTTGGCCGGGCGCGCGAACAGGCGCGCGAGCAGCAGCCGGTTGCGCTCGCCGCCCGACAACGACTTCACCGGCGAACGCGCGCGTTCCGGCGCGAACAGGAAATCGCCGAGATAGCTCATCACGTGCTTGCGCACGCCGCCGATCTCGACCCATTCGCTGCCGGGGCTGATCGTATCCGCGAGGCTCTTCTCCTGGTCGAGCTGCGCGCGCATCTGGTCGAAATACGCGACCTGCAGGTTCGTGCCGGTGCGCACCGTGCCTTCGTCGGGCTTCAGGTCGCCGAGGATCAGCTTCAGCAACGTGGTCTTGCCGGCGCCGTTCGGGCCGACGAAGCCGATCTTGTCGCCGCGCATGACCGTCGTCGAGAAGCGGTCGACCACCGTGCGGCCGCCGTAGCGCTTCGTCACGTCGGTCAGCTCCGCGACGATCTTGCCGGACTTCTCGCCCTGCGCGACGTCGAGCTTCACGTTGCCTTGCGCATTGCGGCGCTCCGCGCGCTCGTCGCGCATCTGCACGAGCCGCGCGATGCGGCCGACGCTGCGCGTGCGGCGCGCTTCGACGCCCTTGCGGATCCACACTTCTTCCTGCGCGAGCAGCTTGTCGAACTTCTCGTTCTCCACGCGCTCGACTTCGAGCTGCTGCGCCTTGCGCGTCTGGTACGCGGAGAAATTGCCCGGATACGACAGCAGCCGGCCGCGATCGAGCTCGACGATGCGCGTCGCGACGCGGTCGAGGAACGCGCGATCGTGGGTGATGAACAGCAGGCCCGCGCGCTGCGCGACGAGCAGCTCTTCGAGCCAGCGGATGCCGTCGAAATCGAGGTGGTTGGTCGGCTCGTCGAGCAGCAGCACGTCGGGCTGCAGCACCAGCGCGCGCGCCAGCGCGACGCGCTTCTGCATCCCGCCCGACAGCGCGTCGACGCTGGCATCGCCGTCCTGCAGGCCGATCTGCGCGAGCGTCATCGACACGCGCGTGCGCCAGTTCCACGCGTCGTGCGCATCGAGCGACGACTGCAGCGCGTTCATCCGCGCGAGCAGCGCATCGTGCTCGGCGCCTTCCGGTATCTCCGCGAGGCGGTGCGCGATCGAATCGTATTCTTCGAGCAGTTCGCGCGTATGCGCGAGCCCCGACGCGACCGCGTCGAACACCGTCGCGCCCGGCTCGAATTCGGGCTCCTGCGGCACGTAGACCGTCACGAGCTCCTGCTGGCGCGTGACCAGCCCGTCGTCGGGCTTCGCGAGATCGGCGACGATCTTCAGCAGCGACGACTTGCCCGCGCCGTTGCGGCCGATCAGGCCGACCCGCTCGCCGGCTTCCAGCGAGAAATCCGCGTGATCGAGCAACGCGACGTGACCGAACGCGAGCTGCGCGCCGGTAATGGAATAGAGCGACATGGGGAGACGGCGAAGAGAGAAATCGGAAGCGCCCATTGTACCGGGCGCGGAGGCCGGCATCGGCTCGGCTGGACGGACGAGTGCCGCGGGGTGCTCCTGGCGGGCGCCGACGCGGTATCGTGGGCGCGGTGTGGCCGACCTCCGGTTTTCGGATGCCGGCTACGGTTTGCGTGCCCGCATGAGCACGCGAATGCCGGCCGGATGCCCGGGGCCGGCCGATCGGTAGATCCCGCGCGCGGCGCATCGGGCGCCGGCGCGGGATGCACGGTTATTTCACGTTGACCGTGATCGTCGAGCTCAGTTCGGGACCGTACGAACGGTGCGCGCCGTCACCGAATTGCAGCGTCAGCGTGTGCTGCCCGGGCGGCAGCTTGATGTCGGTTTCGTTCTGGGCCTTGCCGAAGTGCAGCGAACGCTCGCTCGCGGGAATCACGTCGCCCTTCGGTACCGGCTTGCCGTCGATCAGCAGGTGATGGTGACCGGTATTCGGGGTCATGTCGCCGGCCGGCTTCAGCGCCATGCCTTCGAGACCGAACTTCACATGCACCGGATTCGACACCGTCGCACCGTCGCTCGGCGCTTCGAAATACACGCGCGCCTCGGCCCGCGCGATCGTCGACACGGCCATCGCCGCGACGCATACCGCACCTGCGATCCACTTTCTGTTCAGCATCGCATTCTCCTTATGATTGGACAGCCTTGGAAGCATACACCGCACGAACAGCGGGCGTGTTTCAGTTGCGTTGTTCGCGATGCGTACGTTTAAAACGAAGTTGCGCAGGCGTTCGGCGAAATTCCGGTACCATTGCGCCTTTCGTCCGCCGGCCAGGCCGCGGACGACATCGCCGAATTTTCATTATCCTGAGCGCAACATGAGCGAAGTAACCGAATACCAGAGCTGGGTCTGCCTGATTTGCGGGTGGGTCTACAACGAAGCGGAAGGACTGCCCGACGAAGGCATCGCGGCCGGCACCCGTTTCGCCGACATTCCCGCCGACTGGCGCTGCCCGCTGTGCGACGTGGGCAAGGAAGATTTCGTCGTCGTCGATTTCTGATTTTCTGTTCTGATCGCGGTTGATCACGCGATACGCGCGTTGGGGTGATGCATTCCGCCCCGCCGACGCGCCGCGCGTTTGCTATACTCTGCGCGCTGTCCACACCGCCGTCCGGCTCGCGTTTTTTTCGCGCGATTGCCCGGACTTGGCTCTCCCCGTAGTTCAGGGGATGGAATGATAAGCGCAAGGCTTATCCCGTAAGGCCCACACCCCTTGCTGTAGCAAATTTGTAGCACACACAAAAGCCCGCTTGCAGCGGGCTTTTGTGCTTCTGAGCGTCCATCCTGCCACTGATTCGAGACTCGGACGGGGCCGCCAGCGGTCGCCCCTCCTAAAGTAACTAGGTTGGCCTACGCGACGACCAATGAGAACATGGTTCGCGCCCGGTGTCGTTCCAGCGGGTGGAGAGTCCGATGAGCAAAGAGTCAAACGACGTCGCCGATCTGAGACGCTTCGCGATATCGCTGAGCGATGAGCTGGAAGTTGTCTCTGACGAGGTGGTCAGATTGATGCATTGCCTCGACGCATATCAAATGCTACTGGAGGGGCTGTGCGTCGCCCACCGAGATCCGCAGACCGTCCGACGGGAGGTCGAGAACCAGATCGAGCAGGTTGCCCGGATACTGTCGACCGAGCCGACGGCCCGAGACCGGTACCTCGGCCAGCTCATGGAGCACATCATTCCCCTACTGCTTGCACTTGGTCGACCAGGCTGCCCGTAATCAGGAGGAGCAACGGCAGCTTCGCCGCCAGCTACCGCACCCAAACTAAATCGTTGCAGAGGCAGCAGCCGACTCGCCACCGGCTAAACAGCTTTGCAGGCCGTCTCATTTCTTTTTAATTCAATAGCTTAACTTAATTAACCACTCAATCCAACCACCTCATCTCATCGAGATCCGCGATATGCACAGATCGCACGTAGGTCGATGTACGATGATGCCCTTCATCTCAAATATAAGAAGGAGCGGTCATGGCGACCCGTTCTGCCGAAGCAATTGAACGCGGGATCACCCGCCTGCAGGACCGGATCGATGCACTCAAAGCATTCGACTTCCAGGCTCTCACGACGGACGGAACCATGCCCGAGTTGGCAGCGCTGTCAGCCGCGATCGCGGATACGCTCGAACGGTGCTTTGGTCTGGATACGCCAGCTTTCCGCCGTTATAGGCCGGCGGCCACGCTGAGACCAATACGGCCAAGAAGCTACCGTAATAGCTTCTATCTTCGACAAGAAACCCGGGAACATTTCGAGCGTTCTGTCGCGCTTCTGCAAGATGCGCAGCGTGCACTTCGCGAAGACCTCGTAGATTCGGAGCATGAAATGCGATCAAAGAAACCGCCAACGCTTGCAGACCAAATGACATCCATTTCTCGACGTGTATTCGTAGTCCACGGACATGACGGCGAGCCCCGCGAGGCGGTCGCCCGCTTTCTGGAAAAAATCGGGTTCGAAGCAATCATCCTGCACGAGCAGGCGAACCAAGGACGCACAATTATTGAAAAAATTGAAGCCAACGACGACGTTAGTTTCGCGGTGGTGCTGCTAACGCCGGACGACGAAGGCTGTGTGAAGGGTGGCGAACTCAAGCCCCGGGCGCGACAAAATGTGATGCTTGAACTCGGCTATTTCATCGGTCGACTCGGCAGAGACAAGGTGTGCGCGCTCAAACGAGGCGAGCTTGAGATTCCAAGCGATTATCTTGGCGTAGTTTGGGTCGCAATGGATGCGGGCGACGATTGGAAACGGTCGCTCGGGCAGGAGCTTCAAGCCGCCGGGCATGACGTCGACTGGAACAAGGTTATGCGGTCGTAACACAGCCAAAGCAACTTTTCCCGGTCACACGAGCATGCACCCCACGGCAGCATCTGCAAACGTAACTCCAATGACGCAGCAGTACCTGAGCCTTAACTGACAAGGCTCAGGACGCAGACCTACGCCTTCGCGTCCCCGATAGACCGTAGCAGCGCTGACATCATGCGTTGCAACGATGCATTCGTGCTTACCAGCTAGTCAGCCTTAGCTTAAACAACATCAATCCCGGCGAAATTTACGAACGAACAGGATGCCACCGTCGTGCCCTACCCACGGATGGCACCTAGGCACCCGCACAATTGCGACGAATACGGCTACACTTATCCTGCAAGGCGCATCAAAAAAATTCAATTCGCCATATAAAAGCAAACGGGGTTATCGATGGTAACTAAACGGATTGTTATATTGGCCAACTCCGTAAAGGGAGCCGGTCATTGCGTTGCTGGTATCGAAATTCTGCCAGACGGATCGCTCGGCAATTGGATACGACCGATCGGTTCCGGACACGAAGACGCCCTCACGAATCGCGAGCAGGCTTACCCGAATGGCGCGAACCCCCAGCTACTCGACGTTGTTGATATGCGACTTTTGGGCCACGAACCCCAGGGCTGCCAAACGGAAAACTGGCGCGTCGATCCCACGTATAGGTGGGTCAAAGTCAACACCGCGACCATCGCACAAGCGTCCGCGCTTGCTGAAAGCCCCCCGATCTTGTTCCTCAACGCAGGGCGCTCGGGCAAAGGGTGGAACGATCAAATCGCCAATGACGTCGCCGACGCGCAAGTGACACGCTCGCTTCACCTGATCCACGTTGGAGCGGTGGAGATCCAGGTGACCCACGGCTATAACGGAGGCGCTCACGAAATTCGGGCCGAGTTCTTGCACCAGAGAGAGCTGTATCGCCTTAAAATTACAGATCCTGCGGTCAGGAACGCGTTTCTCCCAATGGGGATCGGATCGTACGATCTGGGCTCCTGCCTTTTGTGCATCAGCCTCGCAGCGCCCTTCCTGAAGGGCTCCGACGATATCTGGTATCGATACAAGGTGGTTGCGGGAATTGTTAGGCTGCCTTGAACTGTCCCATACTTGCTACGCACGCGGAGAACAGGATCGACATGGACGTTGCGACCATCGGATTTACCAACAAGTCGGCCGAGAAATTTTTTGGCTTGCTGCGCAAGGCTGAGGTGCGGACATTGCTGGATGTTCGTCTCAACAACATTTCGCAACTCGCAGGCTTCGCAAAAAAACCGGACCTTAAGTTTTTTCTGTCTGAACTTCTTGGTGCCCAATTCGTTGAGCTTCGCGAATTAGCGCCGGAGAAGGAAATGCTTAAGCGCTACCAGAAAAAGGAGCTATCTTGGGATAGCTACGCGACGGAATATATCGAACTGCTGGCAAAACGGCGAGTGGAGAGCAACCTCGACTTGTCTTTGTTTGACAGAGGATGTCTATTGTGCAGTGAAGACAAGCCGCATCATTGTCACCGTAGACTCGCAGTCGAGTATTTGAATACTCGATGGGATAACAGATTGAAGGTGACGCACCTATTCTGATGACAGATATGACGGCATCAAGCAAAGTAACATTACTCGTCGCTCTTTCGGAGGGTTTTGTATTCCCTCGCATTTTCGCTTCAAGAATGGATCGCATCATTGCCGCACTGACAGAGGTCGAGGTGGTGGTCGTTCAAGATCACAAGTTCATCGCACGCGACTACTTCGAGCGGTTAGCATTCCCAGTACGTGAAGAACGTGTCAACACCCGCATGGCTGCGAAAAGCGTTGTTGGCGCTTGCACGCATGTTGTTGTCTTCTGGGGCGGAAACGATCTTTCTGACATAATTTATTTTTCTCGACTACTCCAAAAGCAAACTCGTATCGTCCCGCTGCGCATCACAACCGTCAGGAATAAAAAAAAGGACGAAGAGTTCGATGTGTACATTGGTCGCGGAACCAGATGGGGGAATCCATTTGAAATTAGCCACGGCCCCGATGGAGCCTCGCGGGAAGAAGTAATTGAAAAATATCGCAAACACTTCGAGGCCGAGGTGTGGCCTGATCCGGAACAACGGTCGGCATTGCTGTCGCTGCGAGGTTATCGCCTTGGTTGTTTCTGCGCACCGTTACCATGCCATGGCGACGTAATTGCAGAGTATCTCAATAAATACGTGGATGAAGAGGAAACTTCCGGGGACGGCGAATAAGACTAGCTGCTGAACGGTGGATTTCAACTTAGCTCGGCCTTACGATATTGAATTAACGTTCCATCGCTTAAATGGGACCTGTCGCAACCCCAAAGCCGATTGCATCTCGCGTAAAAATAAAAGCTACTTTGGTCCGGCCCCCATCTCATCGGCTGGATAGAGCTGCAGCAGCGATCGCGCCGCTTCGATATTCGACGTGTGCAGCCACTCGTCATAGTCGGCCGGGCGCAACATCACCACGCCGCGCTTCTCGTCTTCCGGCCTGTGCATCAGCTTGAAGAGCGCGTGGTCGTCGGCATTGAGAGTCAGCATGGTCATGCCGAAAAGCACCTGTCCGTCGTCACCCTGATATCGTCGCCAGATCCCGGCAACGCAATACGCGCCCCAATCAGCGAGGCCGATCCGCTGCCACACGCACGGCCCACGATCCCATCCGCCGCCCGCCTTCGGTTTGGCGTTCGGATATGACGGCTCGACAACATACTCTGCGGGTATCAGGCAGCGCTGGCCGTCGTGCCACGCGCCCTTATACAGGCGCTTCTCTGCGACGTCTTCACCTCGCGCGTTGACGGTATCGAACTTCTTCAGCTTCTTGCCCTTGTCGTCGACTCTGTCTGGCTGTATGAACTTTGGCCAGAAGCCAAACACCCCAATCTCGACGAGTGAACCGTCACCGTCCGGAAGGATGACCGGCGCACGATAGTCGGGCCAGACATCGACATCCCACGGTTCGCGGCGAAACAAGTCGCCGATGCCGATCGTCAGCTCGTTGATGCCCGGATCTTCGTCTGGCGCTTTGTAGTTAGTGCACACGCGTCACGTCCCCTCTTCATTCGAGATGTCAGTGTCCGGCTAGTCATAGCCCAGCGGTGGAGGCGATTGAATCTGGTCCAGCGGTATAACGGGGCCGCTGAGCCAATCGTCCAGCGCGGTGCAAATGATGTCGTAATAGACCTCATCGAACCCGGAGCCTTCGGGCTGGCCCGGCGCGTCGGGGAACAATTCTCGGCCGAGCGTCACCTGATGCTCGCAGAAGCCATATTTCCCCACGACGATATTCCCTCCGAGATCGTTGCAGCACCGCGCTTCGTACCCTATGACCGTGACCTCCATGAGGCTTAGGATATGGTATTTGGCATCTGCAATACACATGTCGACGAATGCCGATTGCACGGCTGTCATGGGTCGCAACATATCACCCTCCGTCCGGTGGCCTCCCTCTTCAGATCTTACTGCGCCGCTCCTCGATCCCTATTTTTGGGACTTGACGGCACCATCTTGGCACAAGATAAACTGTATATCCATACAGTGTTATCCCCGCATCATGATATTGCCCCCATTTAGTCCGCCGCGCTTCGACGAGCTGTCGAAATGGTGGAACACGTGCACCTACGCCGAGGTTCATCGCCTTATTCTGGAGGTGCTGCACCTGCGGATTACGCTGAGGGAAATGGATTCGCTCACGGACGATGCCAAACGCATGATCGCGTACCTGGAGCAAGCGGATACGTTGAAATACGCGGCCCCGCTGCGACGCTTGTCGAACAAGATCGACAAAGAGATTACGCGGGCTGGCCGAATAGGCAACCCACGTGCGCCGGTCGCGCCGTTCTCTGACGAGTGGCGGGCACGCGAAGAGATGAAGCGCAGACTGTACGACACGCCCGGCGAGCCAGACCCCGGTTCCGATAAGGCCACCAAGTTGCCGGAGTTTCAGCGGCTGACATGGGCCGAGCTACGCGACGCGTGGAGCGCGACCCCGTTCCAGAAAAACAAGCTGCCGACTCTCGAACAGCGTTTCGTGCTGGAAGTTGTGCATGTCCGCCGAACACTGCGGCTCATGGAAAAAATGGTCTGCGCGGCCGAGCTGGAGTTGAAGAAGAACGGCTATCCGGATTCGTTCGCGCTCGACCAGCTCCGCCGAATGATCGACAGCGCTCGCTTCGACTGAAGCCGGCATTATGACCGGCATCGGCAGCGTTCAAATCTCGGCAAGAAGCGGGAGGAGATCCATCGAAATCAGTCGCGCCTCGATATTGTGTGCCACGGCCAGGTGCTCCTCATTGTCGGCCGAGAACACCTCATCCTTGATGCTGACAAGGATCGTCCCGAGCCGCCTCTTCCCATCTGCGGACAACACGGGAATGATCTCCTGCGCTTCAGGGATCTGTTGCACGGTCAGCTCCACCGGCAGATAGATCATCCATCCGACACCGGGACGATCCTGAAACGCCTGCTTCTCCGAATAACCGTCCGGCGCGGCCGAGATCACGGCCGGCAAAAACTCCTGTGCGGTCTTGACCACAATACTCGCCACAGTATCTTTGTGCTCGATGAACGCCCCGCGAGCTCCGAGCGAGACCGTGTCAGGGAAGTGCCCACCGCACGCGAAGACCTCGACCGATGCGCCAATGGAATCGTCCGTGCTACCGTCCCATATCCCGAGCGACGACGTTTCCTCGCCTCGGTATTCAGTCTCCAGCGCCGTTACCGCCGCGCTACTAGGCTGGCCATCGGCCGCATACACCTCGCCAGCCTGCGCCTCGTCGAGCGTATCGCCCTGCATACGCCACTTCGGACGCGCCAGTTCCGGAGCCGCGGCCGCCATTACATCAACAATTGCGCCGACCTTCGCAAGTGTTTGCGCGAATGCGAACACCTCGATCCCGCCGGCCTTGATGAAGGAATCAATTTTCATGATGGTAGGAAGTTACGGAAAATACTCCGACTCAATCGACATGGTCTTGAACCATACCGCCATTCGCTTATAGGTCAGCGGTCCTTGGAAATAGTACCGTAGCCGCGTTGGTGGGTTCGCCTTGACCCTCAACGCACGCTTGATCGCCTGATCGCGCATGTGGCGAAAGCCCTTGAAGAACTGTTCGGACTTCGGAATAGATCCATCAAGAAACTGGTCGTAGTTCCCCTTCGCTTCCTGCAGCAAACACTCTTGTGGCTTGAATCCGTCAAAATCGATCCCAAGCCACTCCCACTCGTCGCTCCACAGGCAGCTCTCCGCATCGAACGCGAAGCCGGTTACTCGCGCCTGATATCGATAAGCAGGCCAGTTGGCGCCGTGTCGGCTACGCACAAGTTTGCCGGTCTGTTCGGGCGGGCATTTCTTGCAGGGCGCAGTGGAGTCGGACATTGTCCGCGATTCCGTTTTTGCCTTCGCCTGCTCGTCCATCTTGCTAACGTCACCCCGAAGGCTACCTATCCCCGCTACTGCCGCGCCCCCCAGTAATACGCTTCCAATAGCCGACAATGCCGGCCCCGCTTCCGCCGCTGCGGCTGTCACTAGGGGGATTAACGGTGCCGCCATGCGGGACTCCTTTCAAGCTATCGGGATGTTGGGATCGCCAAGTGATCTCTTGGACGTAGACTTGGAAGCGCTCGTCAGCGTCGCGACCGGGCTTCGTCAGCCAAGCCCACGTTGCAGGCTTGTCGTAGAAGCTCGGCGAATACGCCTCGATTTTGAGGAACTGGACGAGGTGATCGCTTTGTTGGATGCCGAGCGTCCGCGCTGCTCGATACGCATCCCAGAGACGATGGTGAAGGTCGATGTCCTGCCCCAGGGTGGGGTCGGCCTTGATCAGATCGCGCCGCACGCCGTCGACGAAATTGCGCGCTTCACCTTCAGCGAGTGCCGACAGGTGCGCCGGGGTGAGATTAAGCGGCATAAGGGTGCGCCCTGAAGAGCTGTCCGTCGATCTCTATCAGCCAATCGAACGTCGGGGAAAAGAATATCGTCAGCTCGGTCGAGCTGAGTGCCGGCGCAAAATGGCGCATCACGCGCGCATCGTAGTAGCGAAGCATCACCGATCGACCGTCCGGAAGCGTACCGTCCAATCTCTCCCGAAGCTCGGCCGCGAGCTGGTTCGGCCCGTACGCGCTGATGACCCAGTTCACCCCATATTCGCTCTGCGCCAACTTCCCGATCCCGCGCCGGCAATCACCGTCGACAGCCGCGAAGTCGAATAGCCAAGGGCCGGCATCCGCGAGCGAGGCGTCCGGTGTTGCATCAAGCAACGCCATTGCCGAATCGCGCGCCCTGCGCGGCTCGGAACCGACCAGCTCGGAATACAACAGACCATCCACAAGCGCAAACAGACGAACCGGCAGGCTCGCCCGCTCCTGCACCGCCGAATAGATATCGTGAATGCCCATCACTGCTCACCCGCGAACGATCATCGCAGCCGCGTTCTTGGCAGCAGCAACCATGCACGAAAGACAGAATCCCTCTGATGGCTTCGGGGCAGCGAGTTCCAGCGCGACCGGACCTCCTGTCGCAGAGAAGCCCATTTTGACGAGTGCATCCGACTCGAAGGACTGAAACATCTCCGACTGCGATGCGATCATGGTCGGGAGCGGACTGCACCCGCATGCGACCTTATCGCCTTCCAGCGCAGCTTGGTGCCCCATCAAATTGCCCGGCCAACGCGGCCCGTCTGCAACGATGACGCCGACACGCTTGCACGCCGGACAAGTTACTTTGGCTCCAACGTAGGTAAGCCCAACCCCTTGGCAACTCATAGTCGGAATGCTGTCGACGACCACCCCGCCGCTGGTCGAATGATCTCCGACACGGAGATAGTTCCGCTTCACACGCAGGCCCTCTCGGTTTCTAATGATCCGACTATTACCCGAGCAACAGGCGGTTGTCGAGAGTCGGAAGGCGACTTGACCAAATGTGACATTTAGCCAATGCGCCTCCCGCCAAACAACCCCGCAGAATTGCGGGGTACGCCATAGGAACGGACCTGCGGCCGAGCCGTCCGCTAGAACAAACCGACCGGCTGCGCCGCGTCGTCCCAACTGAAAATGATCAGCTCGTTTCGCTCGACGCCCCTCCCACCGCCGACCGTGTATTGAATCGGCACGGTCTCGATGTGAAAGCCGTCGAACACGCGCCGAATGTCGGGATGGTCATTGAGGCTCACGATCGCGCGCCCTTTGATCGACCGCAGCCGTTGCGCCATCTTCTCGTACTCGTCGAATGGAAACGCCACGCCGTACCCTTCCGTCTCGTAATACGGCGGGTCCAAGTAGAACAGCGTATGGGGGCGGTCGTATCGATCAATGCAGGCAGCCCAATCCAGCCGCTCGATGAACGCGTTCGCAAGGCGCAGGTGCGCTGCAGACAGTTCCTCCTCGATACGCAGCAGGTTCAGACCGGGCGGCGTAGTTGTCGCCGTGCCGAATGTCTGCCCTTCGAGCTTCGCCCCAAAGCAACTTTTCTGCAGGTAGTAGAACCGCGCAGCACGCTGGATATCGGTGAGCGTTTCCGGGATCGTGTGCTTCAACCACTCGAACACCTGCCGGCTCGTCAACGCCCATTTGAACTGGCGCACGAACTCCTCCAGGTGATGCTGTACGACGCGATACAGGTTGACCAGCTCACCGTTCACGTCGTTGATGACTTCGACCTTGGCCGGCGGCCTCAGAAAGTACAGCGCAGCCCCACCCGCGAACACTTCGACATAGCAGTCGTGTGCCGGGAAACGCGGGATGAGGTGATCTGCCAGACGGCGCTTGCCGCCGATCCAAGGAATGATGGGATTTGCCATTGTGAAAGCCGTTTTTAAACTTGGTGTAGAATCCGGCCCGCCTACGTAGGTAAGCAGGGCCTTGGCTGATTCACTGGCTCAGACAGTGGAAAGGCGACCGGGAGAATGCTCCAACATTCCCCCGGTCGCCCTGTTTCTTTCGAGACCGCTCGGGCCTCGCCGCGCTACTGCGGCAAATTGGTTTGCGCGTCGCCGATCAACGCGTCGTAGCTGCGCTCGCACTGCTGGCCGGCGATGCCCCGCTCGTCAGCGATCTTCGCCAGCTCTCCCGCGCGCTCGTCAGCCCGGCCGAACATGTCGGCAAGCAGATCGAGGGCGTCGCCGGCTGCCGGGCTTCCGGCCGAAGCGCTGGCACGCCGGACGTCGGCAACGAGCACTGCGACCTGCTTGCGCAGGCCGTCAGCAGCAGCATCGGCAGTAGCGGCATCAGCGACCGCCTGATCACGTTTCTTTGCAGCATCGGTTGCGATCCCCTCTTGTGCCGCCAGCCGGTGGCGAATCTCGTTTCGTTCGTTCCGAAGGTCATCGATCTGCCTCGCCTGATCCGCGACCTTCGCGGATTGATCAGCGTCACGGTGTCCCTTGAAGTAACCGCAGGCCGAGCCGGCAATGACGCCGGCAACGACGAGCAGCCAGATACGCGGATCGATCCATGTCATGCGACCACCTCCCCGCCGGCCGCGCGATACGCGGCCAGCAAATGCTCGATGTCGTTCTCATGCTGGCCGTAGCCGGCTCCCGGCAAACTGGCCCATACGTTCGACACCTTGGCGATGGCTTCACGAAACCGTCCCGCGTCGATCAACGGCAAACCGCCTCGATCAGTGTCCCCGCCGTATTGAGGAAGCGGATAATTGATCTGGTGATCGTGGCTACCAGCGCCGGCCGTGTTGCCGTGGTGTGCGTGAAAGCCCTGCGAATCGGTCCAAGCGCCGTGCACGTGATCGCCGACCGCAGCAGCAGAAGCACCGTGCGCGTGCGAGCGATTCTGGCTGTCCTGCCACGTCCCGACTCGCCGGCCGGGATCGGCACCTCGACCTGCATCGGCACATCGGATTCCCTCACCCCGAAACTCCGGAATACGGAACGTGGTAGCTCCGTCGCCAGTCGAGAACGAGCCGAAGTTTCCGTTCCCCCAATCCTTGTCTTCGACCAGCGTGCCGCTACCTTGCGCGTATGCCCATAACGCCGGGTAGTCGGCGCGATTCAGCAACGTACCGTTCAACGTGAGACATCCTGCACGCGGCGCTGTCCGGGACTCGAAAATGATCTGGCCGATCGACGCCGATGCGATCGCGTCGACGACGTACGCTGTCGACGCTGCGTTATTCGACCTGTCACCGGCGGCAGGCGTCGGAACCTGTACCGCACGGTCGAAGATCGTGCCCTTGTTGGCCGTGAATCGTACGTTGACCAGACCGTTGCAGGTCACGCCAAACTCGCCGTCGGCGATGTGGTACAGACCGGTATCCGGCGCACCGTCCTTGTCGAACGTCAGCGACGGATTCTGCGGCGTACCTTCGGACAGGACGATGCGCGCCCCCGGAGCAAACGAGAGCGTGCCCTTCATAGTTCCGCCGACATTGAGATCGAGCGGCGTCAGGTTTCCCGAATGCCAGGCCGGTTTGCCGTTGATACGAAACGATCCGTCCGCCGCGTAGTATTGGAACGACCCGGCGTTGCCGCCCCACCAACCCACCGAAGTCGCATTACCGTAGAAGTACCCGTCTGCCGCCCCGACCTTGATCTGACCTTCGCCAGCCGCCGGCCCCACCGACAACTGACCGCCGATCCTTGTTCCCAAGCCGGTTCCATCGATCGTGACGTACCCGGTATCAAGCGACCACGCAAACGGCCGGTATGTGTTCCACGTGCCGAGCGGATCACCCTTCTTCGTCTGCAGCCAGTACGCCGACATGCCGTCGTGACGCAACAGCACCCCATAGTTAGGATCGGTCGTACGAAGGTGTCCACCGTCAGGCCCCTCCATCCCGGTGATTTGGAGGCCGTTCGCAAACGATGCGCGATAAGCGACCTGCAGCCCGTCCCGCCCGTTGTCCGCCATCGATCCGAGCAACAGTCGGCCCTCAGGCGTGAATCGACCACGCTCGACGCCGTTGGTTAAGAACGCAATCAAACCCGGCGAGCCGAGCGTCAAATTGTTGCCGAGCATGACGACGTACGGCACGCCGTTCGCCCCGAGCTGCAGATGGCCATCTGCCGGCGAGAACATGCCCGTATCGGGATCGCCATCGAACGCATACCCGACGTTTTTCGGATTGTTGCCAGCGATCGCACCGGGCTTCCCGAGCAGCGCCCCCGACACCGCACCGCCCGACTTGTCCAGCTTCCCGCTCCCGAGACCCGCGACGACCTTGTCGGCCGCATCCGCACGGTCTTTGAGGTATCGCGTCCGGTTGCCAAGTTGCTTGAGTGCGATGTTGTCGACACCGTCCGGGCCACCCTGCACCGGGTCTTCCGTCTCGAACTGGCGAATCCCCGGCTCCCACTTACTCTCTTCCTTCAAATCGGCCATGTTCCGATTACCCCTCGCGTATATTGACCATTGCGCGTCGCGCGTCCGTTATGCCGGATCGCAACCTCCGAAAAATCGAGCCACGCCAGCGCACTGCGGGCCGGCGCGTAGCGTTCGATAGCCCGCTTCAGGTTTTCCCCCTGATCCCGCGTCACCGGTTGCCGCAGCGTCACGATGTACTCGGCCCAAGCAGTCGAGCCGCCGTACCGGTATCGGCCGTTCCGCTTGAACGATCCGTCGCGGCGCTTGATCTGACGCCCCTCCTGAATATCGATCTCGCCGAACCCGAGCCGCCGCACGATCTCGCGAATCGCCCACGGCGTACCCTTGCGCTGGTAGATCGCCAGCGATGACTTGATCAGTGCGCGTCGCGCGTCTTCGGACTCCGCCAGCTCCCATCCGTCGACCGCGAGCGACCACGCGAGCCACGGCAGAAATGCAACCGGGCACCGATCCGCATCCCAGAGCGTGCGGATCACGTCAGGGTCAACGCTCGGGCGCATTACCTCCGCGAGCGCTGCCTCAAGGCTCGTCTGGTTTGTCGGCAGCAATGCTTCAGTCGTCATCGTTCACCTTTGGATTGAGCACGATCGACGTGCAGCGTGCGAACTCGTCAATCGCACACACGACATCGGCCGCAGGGAATTGCAGATCGACCCGCACGACGCCCGATTCCTTCGGATGCAGCGCCCCGGCTATCGCCGACCTCGGCATACCGACCCGCAATCCCCCACCTGCCGCAACAGCGATATCGAGATCCTGCCGTCGCGCAGCGAGCACAACGCCCGGATCAGGCCCCCGGCCGATGTAGACGTCAGCGACGATCGAGTAATTGACCGGTCGTGCCGGTACGACAAGCAGCGTGTCGTTGAGCGGCCGACGATCCTCTGGCGTAAGCGCGCGGCGCACTGTGTCGAGCAGCGCAGCACTTGCGATCCCGTCGTTCGAATACGACTTCACGACCACGCGCACAACACCCGGCTCGGGACGGTCGACGCGCGCGTCCGCGACATCCGCTGACGCGTCCATCGCGAGCGATCGATACGAGCCGAACGGCCCAGCCGTCGACGCCCGCTCGATCCCCATCTGGGTGCGCAGTCGCAAGCGCTCGTCGCGCTCGTACGTGACCGGAATCGGCGGGTGCGCCTCCGGATCTCCGGGATCGACGATCTCTTTCTTCAGGTTCCAGAGCGCCGCGAGGTGTTCGAGATCCGCCCCCGTTGCATAGGCCAGCAGCACGGCACGTCCGGCATCGTTGACACGCGCCCGAAACCGGATTTCTTCGTACGCGGCCAGCTCCAGCAGCTTCACGACCGGGTCGGATTCGAGCGCTGCGGTCCAATCCGGATAGATGCTTTTGAAGTGCTCCAGCTTGCGCTGATACACCTCCTCGAAGTCGAGCGTTTCGACGAGATCCGGCGGATCAAGCGCGGAAAGATCGATCACGGTCATATCGTCACCTCGAATACAACATCGTCGCCGTTGTACTGCCCGGCGATCCGAAAAGTTACTTTGCCGTCCACGACAGACAGCGCCTTCACGCTATCCAGTGCAATACGCGGCTCCCACCGTCCGATCGCACGCGCGGCTTCGGCCTGTGCCGCCGATATCCATCCGCGCGTGATCGGTAGGTCGACCATCGCAGGGATATCCGAGCCGTAATCGGGCCGCTGGCGACGGGTTCCCTTGCGCGTGCTCAGAATGTCCGCGATGCTCTGCACCAGATGCTCGACTCCGCCGATCAGTCGGCCCGTGCGGCGACACATACCGACCAGCGCGACCATCACCGCGCCTTCGTCGGAATGCGCTTGAAGCACTCGCGCGATTCGAGATATGCGATGTGCTCGGGCTCCGTCACCTCCGTTTTGCCGGCCAGCACGGCAACGTGTGAGCCGTCCGGAAACACGATCACGCGGCTGCGGAATTCGGTATCAATGAATGTCACGGGAGCCGCCGCCCCGCCTTGCTGTGCGTCTTTCGCCATAAACGCCTCCACAAATGAAAAACCCCGCACAGGGCGAGGCAAAGTAACTTTTGTTTAGAATTTCTCCGCACATCCGCACGGAGCCTACGCATGACCACACAACGCAGAACGACAATCAAGCGACGTACCAAGAAACCTGAAGCAACACGGAGCGATTCGATTGCTCATAAATTTCTTGCAGTGCTATCGTCGATTTGGCCGTATATCAACGCATTCCTGAAGCATCAATTTGTGCTAGTCGTAGTCGGATTCCTGCTTACCGGTTTACTCGCGACGCATCTCACCGAGAAGATCAACGACGAGCGCCGACAGCGAGAAGCGACGATCCACGACTACGATCAACTACGGTCCGCTATCGATGATCTACTCTCCTCGTTCGAGCTTTATGCTGCCGCGTCGAAGCATGCGATGCTTACACTTCAATCTCGGCCTACAGATGCAGTTCGCATGCAGTCGTACAAGGACTATCAGGCTGCTTATGCAACATGGATTCAACGTCAATCCTTTGACTACGTCTCGATTAATCAACGCTTCATACACGGCGAAACCGCGAGCACGATTAGCAAAATTGGCAGCCTTATGAAAATTGGTACCGAGCAGTTGGACAACTGCTTTCAGTCGTATTTCAACAACGCGGTACCACGCCAAGAAAATGGGCGAGCTAGTCTCGTCTGTTCCGCCAAACAGCCACAGGAGCCATTCACCATTGGATCAAGGCTATTCGCGATCCGGATGTGCATGGATTTTTTTGCGAGAGACATCAGGCTGCATCCTCTTTTCGACCTCAAAGGAGACGAAGCCCGAAATGCTGCAACCGCAATTCGACTCGATGGGATCGATTCCGTTTGCTCACCCGAGCGATTGGTCGGCCTCAAAATGCCACTGCGCGTTCTGCCCCGCAATATTCCGGAAGGCTCTAAACGGGCGGACTGACCAGCTCGCCATCACCTAGCTCACGGTGCCTGTGCTTCGTGAGCGACTTACCGCCGGCAACAACGTCGTCGGTATATTCAGCGCCACCCGCGATCTTCATCGCGACACCGCCCCCCTCGCCCGGCTTGCCCTGCATGCCGCCGTTGAACGTCAGCAGTTGTTCGGTCGTCGTGTTCCCCGTGAACGTAGAGTCCGGCACGTCCGCTAGCAACTTCGCGCTGCGCAGCATTGCGCCGTCCGCCTTCAACTCGAACTCCGTGCCACCGATGCGGAACACGATCCGACCACCGGCCGGCACCGACAGCACGTATTCATGGCTCGCATGGTTGTACTGCTCGAATGCGCCGTCCGGGAAGTCGGTCGCGGTCTCATCAGGACTCGACCGCCCGGACCCGCCGTGCTGCTCCGTGTAGTAGCCGGGCGCGACGAACGCACCGGCTAGATCGCCGGACGGTGCCCACAGGGCGACCTCTTCGTCGACGGACGGCGGACGCCAATGCCGAACCTTGCCGGCGGCACCGGCCTGCCATTTGAGCCAGTCGCTTACCCAATCGCCGACGCGGACTTTCACGCGTGGCGGGTCGTACGTGATCGCCTCCACGACCGCGGACTGCGTCAGGCACGCCATACGGCGATCCATCTCGCCAAGCTCGAAGTCGCTCATACGTCACCCCGCCCCTGTTCCGCTGGATTCCAGTAGTGGTCTTCGTGCCCCGGCCCCGTCTCCGGATCGACACCCCACACCACCGCACGCCCCTTCGTCGGCGGCTCGTACGCATCGCCCAGGTCGAATTCGTGCACCCACTCGACAAGCCAAACGAGATACGTATCCAGCTCGGGCCGAAACGGATCTTCACCGGCCGATCCGACCTGCTTGCCGGGCGTCATCGGCAGCCCCCATGTCGCGCCGTGCACCCGTGTACGTCATCGCGCCGAGCGCATCTTCGATCGCGTCCTGCACCTCGACGCACTTCTGGCGAATCTCGGTGGTCGCGGTCGACAGTTCGAACGGAATGACCGTCTGGTCGATACCGAAGTACTTCAGCAGATCGATCAGCACCGTCTTGCCGTCCGCGTCGAGCACTGCGCCCTTGATTGCGCCGATGCGGTGGAATTCGTGCGTCGCATCGAGCTGCTTACGCATCTTCGCGAGTCGGCGATTCACGACGGTCTGCAGCGCCTCCAGCTCCGTTTCGGAACCGAACGCACGCAGATTCGCGATCTCGTCGGCCATGATCACCGCGCGCTGCGGCAGATGCACCGTGTTGAACGGGATCATGTTGCGCTTGCTGCCCGCGACAACAGCGGCGGGGGCACCGCGCTGGCCAGACGCGACGAGCGACAGCGTGTCGCCGTCGCGCTCGATCTGGATCGTCGTCGTGGTGATGCCGTCCTCTTCGAACAGCCCGAGCGTGCCGATCCGGCCGGGAACATACGGCTGCTCGTTGATCGCAGCACTCAGGGACGACAGCGAAAACGCGTCGTCTTGAAACAGGGCGATATCCGCCATACAACCTCCGACATGAAAATGGATACAAAAAAGGCCACGCGGTCGGCGTGGCCTTGAATGGGGTGTGATGCGATCAGCGGACGATCACGTGTCGCTCGGCGAGATCCCCGCGACCGGCTGCATCGAGCCCCGTGAGCAGCCCGCCAGCGACTTCAGCCAACCGAACGACACCCGTCGCCGGTCGCGGCGCTTCGGACGCAGCCAGCGGCGCGTAGAGCACCGCTGCGGCGACTTCAGAACCGTCGTTCGCGGCGTTGTCGTACGGCGCGTATTCGCCGGTACTGGTCACGCCGAGCACCTGCCCGGCCGGCAGCGCCGGACCTGCCTTCACGATGATCCGCTCGCGCGAGATCTGCCCGTTACCCTCCGACACGAGAAATTCGGCCGGCAGCACCCCTTGTTGCTTCACATTCGACATGAGTTTTCCCCTCCTCGGGTTACGTCAAAGTTACTTGCCGCTCTTGCGAGCCGCGTAGATCGACGCCGCACGCGGCGCATTCGCGACCACGGGGGCGTCTTGCGACGCAACCGGGGCAGCACGATGGTTGATCGGCTTCTGCGAGGCCGTCACGCGCTCGAACAGCCGCGCTCGGACCTGATCGGGCGACAGGCCATCCGAGACAAAACCGGCCGTCAGTTCGGTCAGGCTCGCGGCCAGACAGATGCCCGCGATGTCCTGTGCGTTGCGGATGGCCGCGTCGACTGTCGCGCGATCCCGCAGGCCGGTCGCCAGCACGATGCCTTCGGCGCAATGCTCGATGCGCGCGTCACGGCATTCCGACGTACAAGGAAGGCGGCGGTCGATTCGCTGCATATGACGCTGTCGCCGACTACCTCGACCAAATGTCTGCCGAAGCGCGACGCATGGCAGCCTAATCCCCAAGTTACTTTGGAGTATCCAATTGAATCCAATTAGCGAAGAAGAAGCCCGCTATCGAGCGCTCGAACTGCTCAGAACACATTTCGACGGTATGTCGCTCGGCAACATCAAATATGTTCTTCGTCAGGCTGAAGGCTGGCTGAACGGGCAACTCGTCCTCGATTGCTCTACGAACGATTTTCGGACAGCATCTGCAGAATGCGCTCGCGCGATTGGGAAATAAGTCTCACTGCCTCGGGAAGGTAATAACCCGACGTTGTGTTTGTGTCCCTCTCACCCTGTATCAACTTCGCAAGAATCAGCACCTGCGTTACCAGCAAAGTATCAAGCTTGTCTTGTTCCATAAGGTCGCCTCTCGTCGAATGTCGGTTATAGCGGCAACCCGCATCCGCATTCTAACGAGAGGAGTACCCCACTCAATCGTTGTCCGCTGCAGCCACCCTCTCCTGCCCTTTCTTCGCCACCTGATCCGGCCGCAGGTTGGTGTACCGCTTCAGGTTACGCCAATCCTTGTGGCCGGTAACGGCAGCCACCTCCGGAATATCCCACCCGCCCTCGAAGAGCGCACTCGTCGCTTCGTGCCGCAGATCGTGCAGCCGAAGGTCGACGATGCCCTTGTCGACGCAGGCCAGCTTGAAATACTTGCTCGCCGTGCTCTTGTCGAACCGGAAAATGTACTCGTTCGGATGCGGCTCGATCTTCGGGTCCGCCTTGCGCTTCGCCTCGTATGCCGGTGGCACTGGATATCGCGCCTGACGCAGCAACACTTCGAGCGAGTCGCCGATCAGCGGCACCCACTCGTCGTTGCCCTTCTTCTGTCGCGGGTGTTTGCGATCGCGGACAAGCGCGAGCCGTCGCTCGACGTCGAGATCCGACCACGTCAACCGAAATAGCTCGCCACGCCGGAATGCGCTTTTCATCGCCACGCGGATGACATCCGGCACCGCCTGTTCGCGCTCTGGATGTTCCGCAAACCACTCGAAGATCTTCACGATCTCTTCACGAGTCGGCCGCCGATCGCGGTGCTTCCCCGGCCCGATGAGCTGCAGGTGATCGAGGGTCGGCCGCGCAATACTCGGAGCGTGCGGCAACCGCAGGTCGAGCAGCGAGGCCATGTGTTTGTACACCGTCCCGAGCTTGGATATGTCCATGTCGATCGTGTACTGCCCTGCACCCTCTTTCTTTCGCTCCTGGGCAAACTTGACCAGCCGCTTGGTCGATAGCTTCGCCGCCACCTCATCATCAAAGTGACTTTCGAGCCGCTTGAGCATGTAGTCTTCGTTCGACTTCTCGGCGACCGGCCGGCCGGAATCGTTGCGAGCGTTTCGATACAAGCGCACCAGCTCGCCGACCGTGATCGTCTGCTCGTCGACGGCGGCTTGCCCCTTGTCGATACCGCCCTCGATCTCTCGCGCCCATGCTTCGGCCGCGCCCTTGGTTCGAAACGTCTTTGCTATACTCTGTCCCCGCCGGCGGACTTGAGCACGCCAGCGGTCGCCGATCTTGAGGATCGAAGCCATGAAACACCCCGTTTGTGGACTGTAGCAATGCGTCATCCACATACGCTGCTACAGGGTCGATTTGTAGCAGAATTGTAGCAGGCGGGGCGTTAAACTATGCTTCACAACCCGTCATTTCGCGTCATGCGCGGAAAGACGAAAATCCCGGAAAGGCACACGGGACAAGGCTAAGAGTCTGATTCACAAGGGTTGAGTCTATCCCGCTCAAACTATCCGCTCCCCGTAGTTCAATGGATAGAACAAGCGCCTCCTAAGCGCTAGATACAGGTTCGATTCCTGTCGGGGGGACCAGAGAACCCCCAAAGTTTCACCAGCTTCGCCACATAAACCCCGTCACGCTTGGCTGTGCGGGGTTTTTTGTTGCAAACTTCCACCAGCGACCACCAGTGGAAACAACCCCCGAATTGGGGTTCTTTTGGGGGCTTCGCAAAACACCCCCTCTAGACAACCCCCGAGGCTCCAGCACATGGCGCTCACCGACCTCAAGGTCCGCACCTCCAAGCCAGCGGAGAAGCAGCAGAAGCTTTACGACGGCGGCGGACTGCTGCTCCTGATCACGCCGGCCGGCGGGAAACGTTGGATTTTTAAATACCGCATCGACGGCAAAGAGAAGAGCCTGGCGCTCGGTACATACCCAGACGTATCGCTCGCCGAAGCGCGCGGTCGACGTGATAGCGCGCGCGAAAAGCTCGCCGCAGGCCTCGATCCGAGCGAAGCCAAGAAAGCCGACAAGCGGGCTGCACAACGGGCCGCCGCCAACTCGTTCGAAATCGTTGCGCGCGAGTGGTTTGAGACTCAGCGCGGTGGATGGTCCGAGGTGTATGCAGGCAAGGTCATCAATTGCCTCGAAGTCGACGTGTTTCCTCGACTCGGCCGTCGCCCTATTGCTAGCATCGATGCGCCCGAGTTGCTTGCGATCATCCGCACCGTCGAATCTCGAGGCGTTCGTGAGACGGCCAAGCGAGTACTGCAGCGCTCGCGCGCCGTGTTCCAGTACGGCATCATGACCGGCCGCTGTACTCGAAATCCGGCGGCCGACATCGACGCCGAAACGGTTTTGAAGAAGAGCGCCGGCGTCCAGCATATGGCTCGAGTGAAAGCTACCGAGATCCCGCAGCTCATGCGCGACATTGACGAATATTCCGGCGATCTAGTCACGCGACTCGCCTTGCGATTCATGGCGCTGACGTTCGTACGGACAAAAGAAATGATCCAGGCCGAGTGGCCAGAGATCGATGTCGATGTTGCGGAGTGGCGGGTGCCAGCGGAGCGCATGAAAATGCGCGATCCGCACATTGTGCCGCTTTCTCGGCAGGCCCTCGATGTGCTCACCGAGCTCCGCGCGATCAATGGCCAGCATCGGTTCGTGTTCTATAGCGTACAAGGCCGCAGCCACATCTCAAACAATACGATGCTGTATGCCCTGTACAGGATGGGTTATAAATCACGCATGACCGGGCATGGATTCCGTGGCCTCGCCGCGACGGCGCTACGCGAACTGGGATACAGCCGCGACGTCGTCGAGCGCCAGATGGCGCACGCAGAACGCAACCAGGTAACGGCAGCCTACGTTCATGCTGAATACGTGCCTGAACGCCGTAAGATGATGCAGCATTGGGCTGACCGTCTTGATGAACTGCGGGCGGGCGCTGCCGTTATCCCAATCACGTCAGCAATGACCTAAATCTGCCATATGCATTCGGTGCGCAGCAAGAAGACTCGCGAATCCGATCCAAACTACTGGGCGGAGTGCCACCTCCCGACCGTGGTCGCAAGCCACGTCTCCGAATTGGCGCGCGTCGGAACCCCGCGCTCCGGCCTATTGGTGGAGCGCGCGCGTCGCTTCCGATCATTCTGGGAGAAAAATCCGGACGAAGACGATCAACTGAAACGGCAATGGCTGGCCCTTGAGCGAGCTGCTCACTCCCCCGATCGACTTCTTACACTCTTTCTGGTGATGCCAGATAACGCGGAGCGCAATCCGTTTCCGCTATTAACTGGCGCTCGAAAGCGTGGATCTCGTGATCTTTCGGTAGCCGAAGAGCGTCAGATCTATAGCGATCTCGCGATTCAGGTCCGCGACATCCGCACCTTTCTCTTTTCCGGCGCACACAAAAATTTCCGCAACCTCCTGCGGGACGCCGTAGCCACCGGAGGAGACGCGCACGAAGAAGCCGTAAAGTTCCGCGCTTCTAGTAGCGACCTACGAATGGCGCTATTTCATCTTGAGAGGTTACTCGACCTTATCGATCCTGCAGCCAAGTACCCATATGGTCAGCCGGACGGCGCGGATGCCGCGATTCAAGCCTATGTCGCCGTAGTGGCGTCGCTAAACTCCCATTTATCTAAGCCTAGGCACGCAGCACTCGCGTACATAGCCCAGGTAAATAACCCGCTGACCCCTGTCACAAGTGACGCACTCCGCAAGGCTTGGGACCGAACGCGGACAAAAATGCCGGCAAATAATTGATTTGTGTCCGCGCCGGAGATTTCGCGGCGCGTGGATATGACAATAATCGGGAACCATGTTCAACAACCTTTTACGAGGTTACAACATGGTTGCCAAGGCACCGTCACTTCAACCCAATGCCGGCCCGCTCAATCCGACACCCCAAGGGCTCCCGCTCGACGGTTACTCCCGCTGGGCGGATCTGAGTCGCTTGGTCCCGCTCTCTCGAGAATCCATCCGTCTGCGTGAGAACGCTGGCCGCTTCCCGCGTCGCGTTCAACTAGGTTCGCAGCGTTGCATTGCATGGCCGAATCGCGAAATTCACCGCTGGCTCGCCGATCCGTCGAACTACCGGGTGGAGGGCTAAGCAATGAAAAAAGAAAACGCCCGACCCAGCAAAGCCGAATCGAGCGCCGTCGAACAGCGCGAGTTTACCGCACTCATCCTCAATGAGTCACGCAGCGAGCCCCGTGTCGACAGTCGAATCCTCGCCCAGCATTTGGAGAATTCTCATCAACACGTGCGTGAGTTGCTCGAGAGCTATTCGAGTGACTTCGAAGCGCTGGGGGTTTTCCGGTTTGAAACCGGGAAACCGCCCCGCGGCTCGCTCGGTGGCCGCCCCGAGCGCTACGCGCTGCTGAACGAAGACCAGTGCTATTTGTTGCTGACCTACAGCCGGAACACCGATCGCGTGCGTGCGTTGAAATTGCGGCTGGTGATCGCGTTCCGCGACGCCAGGAGCCGTCAGGCTCTCCACGACGGGGTGTATCTGCCGAGCTACCACGCTCTGCACGATGAGGTAGCCGAGATGGCCCGGCGAGCGCAAGAGGCCGGGAGCGTGGCTGGCGACGAAGTGTTCCACTGCAACGTCAACAAGCTTGCCAACAAGGTTTGCGGCTTGCGAGCCGGCGAACGCCGATCGTTGAATCCAACCAAGCGGGCAATTCTAACGGCAACGCAGGAGGTGATCCGCGCATCGCTGCGCCGGTCAATGGCCGCTGGCGACGATCACCGCTGCGCATACCGTGCGGCGAAGCAGGCTGCCGAGGAGTACGCCTCTATGGCCGGCCGTCTTCTCGGGGGGGTGTGATGACCTCATCCACCGAATTTCTGGACATTCGACGCTCCGATTCGGAACGCCTCCGCGTAACGGTCGGTGAATACCGCGGCCGCATGCTCATCGATCTCCGGATATGGTTCGCCGCTGAACACGGCGAATGGAAACCGGGCCGCGCCGGCGTCTCGCTGCGCCCCGACCAAGTTGGCGAAGTCATGCAGGCGCTCCGCTTGGCTGCACAAGCGGCAGATCCGGCAGGGTTGCGCTGATGGCAAATCACAAGAAATCAATCTTGACGCATAGGGCTTTTGGGCCTATCTTGTGCATCAGCGGCTGCGCTCTCGCGCGGCCCACCACAGCCGAGAGGATCCGAAAAATGACGCACCCGTTCTGGGAGGCCTTGTGCCGCCCTATCTCCCATGCGATATACCCCACCGACTCCCAGCGATCTGGAGCAGTTGAAGCAAACCCTGCAGCTCAGCAGCGCGCAGATGGCGGATCTGTTCGGCGTGCAGGGTGGGCGGCAATGGCGGAAGTACACGGGCGGAGAGGCTCCACGCGAAGTCAGTCCGCACATTTTGTTCTTCGCGATGGCTCGGCTCGAGCTGGATGCGAAGACGCTCGACCGAATCTTGAACCGGATGCGCGACGTCGGCGCGACGATCGAGCTGGACGGCGAGTAACTGTCGGCGGCACGTTCGCTGCCGCGGCCCCGAATGCCCTCACCCGGTCGGCTGACCCATTCGACCTTATCCCGAACGCCTGGCGCACCGGTCGGCAAGCAAAGCCGACGCTGACCGTCAGCCCGGATCTGTTTGCGATTGCCGGCACCCGTGCTGCTGAACACTGGCTGGCGACTCATCCCACGTCGCGCCCGAACCAATGGTGTCGGTCGACGTTCGACAATCTCGTCGCCGGCCTCGGCCGTATCCCCGCCTACGCAGATTGCCTCGCGGCTTTCGAACGCTCGTTCAAGCGTCGCATCGAAGCTGCCTCCCACACCGACCGTAAAGCTGCGGAGGTGCGCGCATGAACTCGTCAATTCTCGAAATTGTCCGCGCATCGCTGCGCGATTCGGCTGGAGTCGAACAGGCCCTTACCGCCGGCCTGCAATTTCCCCTCTTCGTTCGTGCTGGATCTCGAGCAGCTGAGCTTTGGCTCGGGCAGTCAGCGCGGAGCATGGCCGATTTCCGTGATCACCGCTTCGCGTACCTGTTGGCCGGTCTGGAACCGGCACCGACCGATGAGGACCGCCGTACTGCTTTCAATGCCGCCTTCGCACGCCGCATTGCTTCCGCAATCGTTCATGGAGAGGTGTCGCATGGCTAATGTGGACCGAGCACATCCGGCGGCACCGTTTGCATCGACCGCCATCCAGCAACTCGAGCAACTCGAAGCGATGTTCCATGCGATCCGCAGTGAGCTCGAATCCGGCTGCTACGCGTATCAATTGGCAAATCTGGGGCAAGAGATTGCAAGCGGCTACGTAGCCGCGATGGGGAAAATCGCACAGATGGAGGTTCACCATGTCTAAGCGGCAACCTGACGCAGCCGGATTGCTCGCATTTTTTTGGGGGCGGTTGGATACGAATACGGCGTCCGACGATGATCTGATGTATCTGTCCGGGGCGGCAGACGAAGCAGCAAACGCGGCCTTCAAACTCAGCGCACACATCGCTGACGTTGCCGGCCTAATTGACGGCGACCGCGGCATCGATGGCAAGCCGCAATGTGGATCTCTTCAAGATGCAGATCAGACAGCATTGCTCTATCGCATCTCCGACGAGGTCGAGGCGATCGCACGCATGGCTCATATCGGAAGCGAATCAGAATCCATTTTGCGCTTTCGACTGATGGAAAAACTCGAGACCAGCAATTCCCGTCGTATCCGGACCGCTGAGCAGTCCTCAACGCTCGAGGAGGTTTGATGGGCGTTTATGCAGACGAAGAACGCATCCGCGCGGCACTAAGCCATGTGCCGGCGGGTGACCGCGACACTTGGGTCCAGATGGGCATGGCTATCAAGGCCGAGCTCGGCGAAGCCGGATTCGATTTGTGGGACGACTGGTCACGTTCTGCATCGAGCTACAGCGAGGCCGATGCGAAATCGGTCTGGAAATCGTTTCGCTCAGGCGGAATCACGATCGCCAGCCTGTTCAAGCGAGCGATCGAGCATGGCTACCGTGAAAGCGCACCCACGACCGCGCTGTCGGCCGACGAGCGCGAGCGCCGCCGAGTTGAGCGCGATCGCGAAGCGGCTGCCGCGGCCGAGCTCCGCCAACACGCCCAGGCTGACGCGGCCGCCAATGCACGCAACCTCTGGGAGAGGGCCGAGACCGTTCGCGCGGATCACGCCTACGTCCGCGCGAAGCGGATCAAGTCATACGGAGCGAAGCAACTGCGCGATCAGCTCGTCGTCATGCTGCAGGACATTGACGGCGAGCACCACTCCGCGCAATACATCCAGGCGGATGGTCACAAGACCTTCCAAGCAGGCGGCCGAATCAGCGGGTGCTTCGTTGCGGTCAGTGCCGGAGTCAAGCCGAATGTCAAGGCACCGCTGCTGATCTGCGAGGGCTATGCGACGGCCTGCTCACTTCACGAAGCAACTGGCTACCCTGTCGCTGCGGCTATGAACGCCGGCAACCTGCCGAACGTCGCGCGCGCCTGGCGCGAAAAACATCCTAAGCTGCCCATCGTGCTCTGTGCGGATGACGACACGGAGACGGCCGGTAATCCGGGCATGAACAAGGCAACCGAGGCAGCGCGCGCGATCGGCGCTTTATTGGCCGTGCCTGACTTCGGTAAAGACCGCCCTGACCACGCATCGGATTTCAATGACCTGCACTGCCTCGCCGGGCTCGAGGCGGTGCGACGCTGCGTCGACGCGGCGACTGCGCCGGAAGATGCCACCGCCCCGAAGAAGCGCACTGCGCCGACCGTCAACCTGTCCTGCGCAGCCGACATTGTGCCGGAGCCGATTCACTGGCTCTGGCCTGGCTGGCTGCCTGCCGGCAAGCTCTCGATCCTCGCCGGGCAACCTGGGTGCGGAAAGACGACCATCGCCATTTCGCTGTCGTCTGCCATCTCCAACGGCGCAGAGTGGCCGGACGGTGCGCGCTGCAATGCGCCGGGGAACGTTTTGATCTGGACCGGCGAAGACGGACTCGCGGATACGCTCGTTCCTCGCCTCATGACGGCCGGCGCCGATCTCAGGCGCGTGTTCTTCGTGGAATCGATCACGGATGAGGCGGGCGCGCTCCAACCATTCGATCCGAGCCGCGACGTTCCCATTCTCGCCGAGCGTATCGAGCAGATCGGCGGTGCGAGCATGCTTGTCGTCGATCCGATAATCAGTGTGGTCGCCGGCGACTCTCACAAGTCCGGCGACGTTCGGAAATCACTTCAGCCGCTGATCGACCTCGGGGCCGCCCACCGATGTGCAATCCTCGGTATCACGCACTTCTCGAAGGGCTCGAAGGGCTCATCGCCGACTGAACGCATTCTTGGCTCGCAGGCATTCGGCGCCGCTGCGCGGATGATTCTTGTGGCCGGCAAGGATGACGCGTCCGACCGCCGAATCTTCGCCAAGTCGAAATGCAATATCGCCGGCGATTCCGGGGGATTCGAGTATGCGATCGAAACGCTCGACGCTCAAGACGGTCTCGCATCAAGCCGAATCGCATGGGGCGAGCCTCTCGATGGCTCGGCTCGCGAGATCCTCCGCGAACTGGAGGCCGACGACCAGGGCCCCGACGAGCAGAACGAGCGCGAATCGAAGTTCGAGCGGGCGCGTTGCATGCTTTACGAATGGCTAACGCCTTTCATGAGCACCAAGGAGATGAAAGCGGCGGCCCAGGCCGAAGGCGTGAGCTGGCGCATGGTGGAAGCGGCCAAGGCCGCCGAGGTGAAGGCCGGCAATAAAATCCGAGCCGTGAAGCATGGCAAGGATTGGGGATGGATTTGGGATAATCACGACGCCAAGTACGGTGATTCAACTCCGCACTTTCAGCTCGTCTCAAGTCCGCAAGGGATTCAACTCCGCAAAGACGATTGCGGAGTTGAATCCCTTATCCGGCAGGGCTCAGACGCCAAGTCCGCAACTCCGCAGTCGGTTGACGGAGTTGCCGACATTGTCGCCACAAGTCCGCAATCCACCGTCAACTCCGCACACTCAGGAAATCATTGCGGAGTTGCGGACTTGACCGCAAACCCTTACCCATCAAGGGAATCAACTCCGCAATCAAGTCCGCAACTTGAGACAGGCTGCGGACTTGACGGTGACGTCGCGGCGGCGGCCGAACTGGAGGACGACGTATGAGCATTGTTGCGATTTTGAGCAAAGCCAGATCGCTGGGCATACGTCTGAGCGTCGCGGGAGACGTTGTCAAAATGAAGGGGCCGCCCGATGCGATCGCGGCAATCAAGCCCGAGATCGCCGCGCGCAAGCCGGAGATCATGGCGTACCTGCTTGCCGCTACGGACGGCGGTCAGCAAATCCCGGCCGACTGCATTGGTGCGCTGTGCTCTTCGGATGGCGGCCTGTATTTGCCGTGGATGCCCGCCCTCGAGCCGGAACAGCTGCAATCGATGCAGCGGGAGCTACTCGATGTCGTCGACGAGCTTGCGCGGCTTGAGCGCTGGCCCGACGATGACTACGACATCATCGTTGAAGCAGTCGAGCGCCAACCTCCCTCAACGTTGCGCCCGGATCTTGCACACTTCCGTGAGCGGCTTCGGGTTGCTCGACTCGAAGCGGAAGCCAGGCAAGCAGCGAGCCGGCGGGCATGGAGGTTCGATCGATGATCGCCATCAATACGAGCCGTCACGACCGGCAACGAGGGAAAGATTCGTCAATTTGACGACATGGGATCATATTTGGCTGCGGCAGAGCTCTGCTCGCCGCGACTTACGACCAGAGGGGTAAATGATGATCGATGGCTTGATAAGTGGCCGCCTCTACGGCGAAGCCCAGATCGGGACAGGACAGAATGGAAAGCGGTACGTGACGTGCAAGGTGCGCGCCACTGCTGGTGACGGCGAATCGCTATTTGTGAATGTGATTGCCTTCAACGACGAGGTACAGACAGCGCTGCTCGCTCTCGGAGACACGGATAGCGTATCGCTTTCGGGCGCGCTCACGCCGAAGGTCTGGACCGATAAGAACGGGCTCGTGAAGCCGGCACTCGATATGGTTGCTCACGGGCTTTTGACGGCGTACCACGTGCAGCACAAGCGGAAGGCCATTCATCCGCCCGCATCAGGCGGGCACGCGGCGGTCGGCACGGACGACGACCTTTGAGGGAAAAATGAATTTCTACACGCTCAACGAGGCCGCCACGGAGATCGCTGCGGCGCTCTATCCTGCCGATGCTGACGACGACAGCAACGATCCGCGTGGCGATGTCCAGCGGCGCTACCTCGCCGCACTTCAGAACGCAGTCTGCGAAAACGAGATCGTCTATCGCGAGCCGGATGGCAGGCTGCCTATCAGGCAAGAAGGCATCGCCGCCTACATGACCTCGCACTGGTGCGTCGTCAGCGTTGCAGATCTCAATGCGTGGTTGCAGGCGAAGGGGGTTGGAATTCAGGTTCCATCCGCCCAGAACGATTCCGAAATCGTGGAGCAATCCGCGGACGCGGCCCAAGGCGGCGACGGCGCTGAATCCGAATGGCCGACCAGCGCCCAACTGGCGGATGCACTCGGCCCCTATCTGGTAGCTGGTCGCGACGGCGAATGGCTGAAACGTCGGTTGAACGATGCAGATCGATACGCTGAGCTTGTGAAATTCAGGCGGAAAAAAGGAAAAAGGCCTGTCGCCAGATGGAACGTCGGCGGTGTGACCGTCTACCTGCGCTCGCTGAATGAATTGACCTGGAAGGGCGCAAAAGCTGCACTAGAAAAGCACTATCCCGATTCGCTGCCCGTGCTCGACGGTCTCGGGCAGAGCGATGATATTGCGCCTGAACAATGGTTCCCCATCCCTCGCGATTAACCGCAGCGCTCCCCCTCCCCTGCATTACACACTGCGGTGGCCATACGGTCACCGTACGGTCGCGCTGACCGACCACCGTAACTACAGTGTCCTCAACATCTTGCGACCGCCTCACGCGGGCGCCCAGACCGAGAGGACTCTATGCCACGCCCCCACCAGTCCGGCATCGCCGCCCAGGCGACGCCCAATCTGAGCATCGACGCTGAGACGATCAGCAATCTGCGCGAGCTGCTCGACCAACGCAAGAAACTCGACGACGCTGTCAATGTTGCCCCGTCGGAAATCAAATTCCTCGAGGACGAACTCTCGAATCTTCGCCAACAAATGGCGGCCCTCGATGCCGAAGTGGTGCTCGTCGACGAAGCGCAGCTTCCCGCGAAGCAGAAACAGATCAAGGTGCTGGACGGCGTCATCGCAGAGAAAGATTTCGCCGTACGTCGAGCGAAGGCGCGTATCGATACGCTCGAAGCACTGGCGCCGGGCCTCGACGAAAAAATCGAGATCGCCATTGGCTTCGTCCGCGTCGAGGCCAGTATCGCTTCGCAGTCGCTGCGATCCGACATTGCCGAAGAGCTGCGCGACAAGGTCCACGAACTGCAACTGATTTACGCGAAGGTTCGAGCACTTAATGGTCTCGTGCGAGATGACCGCACGTCCGACTTCCTGCAGAGCGCACTCATTCCCGATCTCGATCATTGCATGCGTGTCACTACGCGCTCCGGTACCTACGAAGCGTCCACCAACTTACTGGAGCTCAGAAGCGACGACACCGCAGCAGCGGAGACGCTGATTTCCGAAGCAATGCGACCGATCACAGATGTGTTGGCGCTCGCGCGGAAGCACCGCCCGTATGTGCCACTCGCCAAGCGCCCCGCCCCGTATGTCCGCAAGGGTGCGTGGGACGGCCCCGGCGGCCGCGTCGATCGACCGGAGGGGCCCGAGGAACCGCCGGCGCGCATGAAGACGATCGAAGAGGCACTCGCCGAGCCGTACGAAATCAAGGGCGATTCCAGTGGTTTCCGGACGTGGAAGCAAGCTCAGGAAATGAACATGACTGCTGCGATCACCGACGCGCAGCAGTCAGCCGAGCAGTGAGGGTTGAACGATGAACAAGACCCCGAATTCGATTTCGGCTGCTCGAACTGAAGCGATGAACAAGCGTATCTCCGCACATCCAAACACCTATGTGATCACCGAGAACAGACGCAAAGGCCTTGTCACGGTCAGAACGGCCAGCGGGATCCACATCGCGACTATGCGAAGAAGTGCCGCAATCAGAGATGGACTGATTGACGCGGACAGCAGCCCCCCACGAAACAGCCGCCGGCGTTGAGTGCGAAGCCCCAGCTGGCGGTGGGTCAAAACTCCAGCGCTGTCGACGTTCATGGAAGCGGGCACCCTTCCGGGCCTTTCGGCCGGCCAACCCCGCGGCGGGCGGCAGTAATCCCTTAGGAACGACCACACGCTATCGAATGAAAGGAGAAGTCTTATGGAAACGAAGGACTACGAAGAAAAATCGAATTCTGAAGAAAACGGCGACGCGCTGCTGTACGCCGAAGACGGCCAGACGGATCACGCCCAGCGCTGTGTTTTGCGCACCGGCGATCGCTGTAACGGCAATGCGGCAAAGCCCGATGCTGACGAATCACAGCCGACCACGAACGCTGCGGAGTAACTCATGTACGGAACCGACCAAGCTACAGCAGTCTCGGCTATGCCGACGCCGGCGCCCGCCGGCACTCCCGGTTATTTCACGAGCGGCAACCCGACCACCGGACAGGCCGCAACGATCCTCGACGCTGACTGGCTCAACATGGTTCAGCAAGAGTTGCTGAACGTGCTGACGGCCGCCGGAATCACGCCGAGCAAGACGAACTACAGCCAAATCGCCGCCGCAATTCAAACGTTGCTCGGCGAGCAACCGGGTCGTGTCCTCCGCACGTCGGTCTACGCGAACGTCGGCGGCGTTCAATATGTGTCCGTCGACGGCGGCGCGCCGACCACGACAGGCGCATCGTCGTGGACCGCCCTCCCCGGCACGACCTCCATCGAATACGAAGGTTGCGGTGCTGGTGCGGGCAGCAGCGGTGCCGGTGGTCAGGGTCCGAGCACCATCGGTCTGGGCGCCTCGGGCGGCAGCGGTGCATGGGGTAAGGGGAGATTGACCTCCGGCTTCAGCGGCACGCAGACGATCGCAATTGGCGTCGGAGGTACTGCAGGCACTGCGGCACCGACGAACGGCGGAAACGGCTCCGCGACCACGTTCGGGACACTGGCTTCGTGGCCTGGCGGCCAGCCGTCGTCGTTCGTGAACGGCGTGACAACCCCTGCGGTCGTCGGCGCTGGCGCGGGTGCGGCTGCGCCGACCGGTTGCAACCTGTTTGGGAGCGGCGGGAATGCGGCTGAGTCGGGGGTTTTCGCATCGACGTCGGCCGGCGTGAGCGGGAAAGGCGGTGATACGCCGTATGGCGCCGGCGGCGCGTCCGTGGCCGCGGGGAGCGCCGGTCAAGCCGGGACCGGATATGGTTCGGGCGCGAGTGGTGCCGCGGTGGGCGGATCCGGTGCGGGGCAGCCGGGCGCCATCGGTCGAAACGGCATTCTGATCGTCACCGAACGTAGCTGAGGTGAATCATGCGAACGATGAAAGCAGCAATCGCACTCCTCTGCGTGATGGCTATGTTCGTCGGTACGCCGGCGAATGCTCAATTCAATCCCGGCCAGGTCCTGAAAGCCACGGATCTGAATGCCGCCATCGCATCGCCCACGATCACCGGCGGCACGATCAACGGATCCGTGATCGGAGGCACGAACCCGAAGGCCGGCACGTTCACGGCACTGAACGTTACCGGCTCTCTGACGGCCACGGGCCTCGTCACGCTTCCTAGCCTCGCGACGCAGGCTGCCAACACGGTCATCGCCAATGCAACGGGATCGACCGCCAGCCCGACGGCATTCACCATGCCGAGCTGCAGCGGCGCGAACAATGCGCTTCGCTGGACGTCTGGCACCGGCTTTGCATGCGCGAGCTCTATCGCACTGACGTCGAGCGGCCTGAACCAGTTCGCGGCAACGACGTCGGCGCAGCTGTCGAGCATTGTATCGGACGAAACGGGCTCCGGCTCGCTGGTCTTCGGCACGAATCCAACGATCGCCGGCGCGACGTTCACCGCTCCGACAAGCATCACGGGTAATGGTACGACGCTGACCGTATCGAATGGCAACAACACCGACGCACTCGACATCTATGGCACGACTGGCGGCAATGGTGCGATCGTCAAGCTGATCGGTAACGGTTCGACGACGCCGTCGAAAACGATCCGTGTCGCCGGCGGTACGTTCAGCATCATCAACGACGCATTCAGCAATTCGATTTTCTCGCTGACCGATGCGGGCAGCATGACGGCGTCTGGTGGCCTCAACAACACGGCCATCGGCAACGTGACAGCCAGCACTGGCGCATTCACAACGGTTTCAGCGAGCGGCTCCGTCAGCGCGAATGCTCGACTGTTCGTCTCGGACTCGACGAACAGTCCGACGACGTTGTCGGTAACGAACGCCGGCAGCAATGGCGCGAATATTCTGCTTGCCGGCAATGGTGCGACGACTCCCAATAAATCGATTCGCGCCAATGGCGGATACCTGCAGTTTTGCAATTCTGCATATACCGCGTGCCCTGTAACGATCTCCGACGTCGGGAATGTTTCGTCTGCCGGCGGCATCGACAACACCGCGATCGGTGCAGCTACGCCGAACTCGGGCGCCTTTACGACTCTCACGTCGACCGGCACAACCGGTCTTGGTACTCCGACGAGCATCGGCACGTCGGTGTTTCCGACGATCGTCGCGCCCATCAGCACGACCGCCACGACGACGAACGGCTCGACGAGCATCACGGTCACGAGCTCGACCGGGATCGCGGTCGGGATGGGGATCTACGGGAGCTTCTCCCCCAATCAATGCGGAGGCAATGAAACTGGGTTCATGGGCGTGTACGTGACCGGGATCTCTGGATCAACCGTCACGATGAGTTGCGCTGCGAACGCAACCAACACGACGCCAGTCGCGGTGCAATTTGGTCAGCAACGATACAGTCCAACCTCCACAATCCTGGCGAGCGACGTCGGTACGCAAACCCTGAAAGTCGGAAGCGCCGCTCAAGGGAATTCGGCTGCATGGCTGAATCAGATTTCGACGGGCCAGGATTACCGGTTGACGAGTGCAGCCCAGATCATTGCGCCTCCTGGTGGGGGTTACGGCATAACCGTCGCATCTCGCACGTCTGACGCTACTGGTGGCGCGGTCGCGTTTCCGCTGCAAGCATTGTTTTATGCCGATAGCGGCAATCCGAATGGTAGCGAGGTCGCATATTTCCAAAGCAATTTGAATCCCGCGACGGCCGGCCACGGTCCGCACATTCAGTTCGAGCAGACGATTGAGAGCGCATGGGCTACTGGCCCTGAAGACCCCTACACGATTAACGCGATCAATGCGACTATCGCGCATCGCATCGACTGCGGCTCCGGAGGCCCTGGTGGTATCGGCCCGACGGATCAGAATTGCACGACCGCAATCGACATCGTGCCGAACAACCAAGCGTTCGAAAACGGCATCGTGTTCGCAAGCGGGTCGCTCGACCCGGCAGCCGGCCGGAATGCGCTGTCGATGCCGCTCAACTACGCCACGACGTGGTTCTCCGGTGCAAATCAATATTCCGCATTTGTCACCTCGAATGTTGCTGGCAGCCTGCTATTTGGTACGCCGTCTGGCGGCCAGTACAACTTTCAGGTCAATGGGGCCACCGCCGCACAAGTCAACAGTTCCGGCGTCAACGCACCGATAGGCCAGACCACGCCGGCAGCGGGGGCATTCACGAACCTCACGTCATCCGGAACGACGAGTTTCGCGGGGACCGCTGGCACTGCCGCATCCGCTGGGACTGTTGGGGAAGTGAAGTCATCGCTGTTCTCAAACACCAGCATGACATCTGGGACGGTCGCCAATCTCGCGAGCATCAATTTGACGGCCGGCGTGTATCTGGTTTGGGGATCGGCCACGTACTCGACAGGTACCGGTGCAACGATGAATTCGTGGCTGGCTGGCGCGAGTCAGAATTCTGGTGCCCTTCCCGCCCTAGGTACCTACTTCCAGGGTAGCGGCACGGTGGGCTCTGGACTTGCATCGACCGCCAATGCGCCCATGCAGTTCATCACACTCACCTCCAGTGCGTCTGTCTATCTGACGGGCGAGGCGTTGTTCGGCGGAGGAAGCGTAACGGCCACCGGGTTTTTGGCCGCTCACCGGATTCATTGATCTCCTGCCAGCGCAGCGCTCGTTCGATTTTTCGTGATGAGCGCTGCGACTGATCTGCGACTAATGGAGCGCCAAAGGAAAAGCCCCCATGGCAACAAACTCATTCAACATCGTCATAAACGCGACCGACAAGGCGACGGCTGTAGCCAAGCGCGTCAACGAATCGATCGCGAAGATCACGAAGCCGATCGCCGACGTTAAATCGTCGGTGGCCGCCTTCAACAAGGAAACCGGCCTCGATCAGCTCGGCAAGAAATTCGAATCGGTCGGGAAGTCGGCGCAGACGGTCGCGCGCAGTGTCGCATCGATTGCGCCGCCCCTTGCGGCCATCGTCGGTGTTGGGAGCGTGGCGGGGATCGCGGCGTTTGCGACGAGCTGGGGCCGCGCTGCTGCAGAGCTCGCCAACACGTCGAGCGTGATCGGTGTCACGACAACTGACCTGCAGAGGTACCGCGGCGCCGCTCGCGTCGCCGGTCTGTCGGCCGATGCGATGACGAGCAGCATGCAGTCGCTCGGCGATGCGTTCGAGGATGCGTCGGCGGGGCGGAACAACTTCGTCGCTGGTGTCCTCTCCGACAAGGGGATCGGCATCCATCGCCTGAAGGATGGCACGGTCGACGTCGTACGAGGGCTGCGCGACGTTGCATCGGCGGCATCGAAGATCACGAACACGCAGGCGCAGCGGAAGTTCCTCGATATTTTCGGGCTCGGCGGCATCCAGGCGATGATTCGCCGCGGCACGATCGACCAGTTCGTCGCGAAGTTCGATGAATTGCACGCGACGATGTCGCCGGAGCAGATCGCGCAGGGCGAGAAGTTCAATCAGTCCATGATCACGCTCGATGCATCGGTCGACAAACTGAAAAATTCGGTCGGCTCTGCCCTCGCGCCGGCGCTTGGTCGAGCCGTCGATGAGTTTGCGCGGCTTGCTGACGATTACGGTCCGAAAATCGCGCATTGGATCGACAACGTTGACTGGGACAAGACCGCAAAATCCATTGCGGGCGTCGGTGAGGCTCTGGGCGGCGTCAAGGGCGTTGCTCTCGCTGTCGCAGCAGTCACGTTTGCCGGGCCGATCGCTGGGCTGGCATCTTTGATCGGGAAAGCAACGACGCTTTCCACAATCCTGATGCCGTTGGCCGCGAACCCGCTCATCGCTGGCTCCATAGCCGCCTTTTATAGCAAAGGACTCAACCAAGGCGAAGGCGACATCCGCCTAACCCAGCCTGGCGATGTGTGGGACGGGGATCCGATTGGAAAGAAGCGCCGCGAAGGTGCCGCCAAAGACCCGATGACGCCCTATGTCGTCAAGTACTTCATGATGAAGGGTTGGACACGTCCACAAGCGTCCGGGATTGCTAGCAGCCTTTGGCCAGAGAGCGGATACAACCCTCGCGCTATCGGTGACAACGGACATGCATTCGGGGTTGCCCAGTGGCATGAGGATCGCCAAGCGGCATTCAAGAAGATCTTCGGAATCGACATCCGGAATTCGACACTTGAGCAGCAACTCGACTATGTCGACCACGAGCTTCGCTACGGACCGGACAAGGGCGCTCGCCAGGCGGGGATCGAGCTCATGGCACAAGACTCGCCTGTGGGCTCTGGCGGGGTGGTATCGCGATTGTATGAACGACCGAAGGATCCGCGGGAAGAATATCGACGCGGCCAGATGGCTGCCGAAATCGATTCGGCGGTCCGCGGGAACTACGGAACGCAAAAGCTCGAGGTCACGATTCACATGCCGGGCGCGCCGCATGGCACGCGGGCGAGCGTGCATTCGAACGGCGAAGTGATGGCGACCGGCCAGATCGGGCACTCGTTACTCATGGGGCCGTAATGCCGGCCGTCGACCAGGCGGCCCAAGGTACTTCCCCGAAAGCTCAGGGCGGGCGGGAGCTCAGACGCGCGGATTTCGACCAGCTACGAACTTCCGGATTTGCTTGACAGAATCGTCGATAGAGAAATTCTATTGCTTGACAAAACGGACTTAACCTCATGAAACGTAAAGATTTTTGCGTGCTGGTTGACCGGCGAAATTCTGTCAAGTTGCTTGACAGAAGGTTGACAAATTGACTGGCAAACGAGAACAAGCACCCAATTTCGCGGCCGTGCCGCCGCACCCTGTCGGAGGAAATCAATATGGCATTCATGAAGCAGTCGGAGTTTGCAGACCTTTGCGGCGTGTCACGACAGGCCGTGCTCAACTGGAAGCGCGAGGGCAAGCTCGTGATGCAGGGAGCGCGCGTCGATGTCGATGCGTCTCTGGCTCGGCTCGGCCGAGTTCGGCGCGGAGGCTCGCCCGTTCAGCCCGGTGTGGGTAAAGATGCGGTAGTCGACATTGAGATTCAGCCCGGCGAATCGCTCGACCAGGCCGCTGAACGCCTCACCGGCGAGATCGACGTCGATGCTACGAGCTTCGACGAAGCGAGACGCATCAAGGAAGTCTATCTCGCCCTACTGCATCGCCTCGACTTCGAGAAGAAGTCCGGCGCCCTGGTGGAGCTCGACACCGCGAGCACGGTCCTCTTCGAGGAATTCCGGGCTCAGCGCGATGCGTGGCTCAACTGGCCGGCCAAGGTCGGGCCGCTGATCGCCTCCGAGCTCGGCATCGAGGCCGACAAGATCACCGCGGCACTGGTCGCCCATGTCCACAAGCAGATCGCGCAGCTCGGCGAGCCGGAGGTGCAGTTCGATAACGTCGATTGAACGGGTCACCACGTACCGATACCGAATCCGATCGCCGGCCGGCTCAAGCGCCGGCCGGGCACATCGCGGCCGCCGTATCCTGTCTACCCCATAGGAGCCACCAACGTAGACGGGCAAAGCTCTATTAATGCGTAGCCGCGATCAAACGCCAACGGATGCGCCCCTGTGCCGCCGTATGCTGATGGTGATTTTGTGGGGGCAATGAATTACCAAACGTCGAAACTGCGTTTATCCCACATCCTTCGCAGCGGTAGATACCTGAATGCGGGGCAGCTTGCCCGGGTTCGTGGATCTTATCGAATGCCTCATGGTTACTGTGATTCAGATAGTCTATATACTTGTAATTTGCCATTTTGGTCTCCTTCCCCGTAAGTGAAGTAACCAATCCTCGCACAACTACTCGCCTGATAAATTGAGGTAAACCCTCGCGTGCGCATTTCCTGACTGGCGCGCGGATGACTACCCTTAGATTGGTAAGTTGATGATGCTTTTTGGTGTCTTAGACGACTGCTGTAGGCCGACCTTGATCAATTGAAGTTGTTGTGCCGTGAAGTCTGGCAAATACCCGACGTACAATCCATTCGTGATATTAGCCTGAAGGTCTCTGATAAAAATCTCTCGAGCCCGGGCGTAGTAGACGTAACTGTCGTGTTGGATGAATGGATGTGATCCAGCTTGGAACACACACGTCGTATCGTATGGGATTCCGGTGGGTGGCGTCGAGAAATTCACAACGCATACACAGGCTTGGCTTCCCATGTTCGGAAACTGCATGGGATCGTTCAGAATCACGAAAAGATGATTGTGATTCCCAGGGCCGCTCGGTGCCAAAAATGCTGCGCCGGCATGGATTGCCCAGCCGTTCGGCGTACTCACGCGTGTGTGAGGAGAGCGTTTATTTGAGCGATTTCGCCAAGGCGAGACATAATTTCCGGAATCGCGGAATCCGAATAATTCAATTCTCGTAGCAAGCGCTTATGCGACACCTCGGTCGGATTGCCCTGCTTGTCAGTCCATTCATGACAGGACATATGAAGGTAGTCGGTCAGCGCGTAATGATTGCGCTCACCGAACTTTTCCCATATCGAATCGAGGATTGCGATTTCCGCGCTGCTGAGCCTCGTCGAGCGATCAAAATACTCTTCGGGGGTCTCGGACATTATCGGCCTGCGAACATCGATCTCATGATTCGCAAGGTAGGAGATACGATCTTCCCAGCCAGCAACGTCACCAGCTAGACGCTGATATGTCGCGAATAGAACAGGGGATGTTTCGAAAACTTGCAGCTGGTCGCCAGTCAACGGCTCTGCGTGTTGAGCAAACGACTCACGCTCTGCGAGATACAGAAGACGATTCAACTTCACCACGTTCATTGGGGCACGAGCGCGGACGAGCAGATACATCGCGGCATCTACTGCCTTCCTCTCGTCGTACAGGTGCGGGAACATGGAACCTCCTAGCCGTCAATAGGCCTTGTTATGAGCGTACCGAGGTCACAACGCTCTGTCCATAGGGTTAACGGTCGCAGTCGCACAAAGTTGACACGCATGGGTAAAGTGATGCAACCCCAATTAATCAGAAACCCACCTATGAACACTGTCTTCCTGCTGATGGCTCAGTACAACGCGACCGCGATTGTCCCAATCGATCTCGTCTGTAGGGACTACTTCGGCGCGATGACGGTGCAGACGCTCGTAAGGAAGATCTCCGCAGGCGAGATTCCCCTCCCTCTGATCCGGATGGAAAAATCGCAAAAATGTGCGAAGGGCGTCCACATTCAGGATCTGGCGAACTACATCGACGAGCGTCGGGCAGCTGCGGTGAAGGAGTGCGCACAATTGAACTCCTAACCGAGTCAGGTCTTCTTTCGCGATTTTTTCGGCGGGAGGCCGATCAGCTTCTCATACTCTGCACGAATCTCTGCCTGTCGTGCAGAGGGTATCGGATCGGGAAGCCTTGCTGCGTTTTGCCGGCGCTTGGCCGCAGGCTTCAATGATTTCAGTAGGGCATCCAACTCCTTCTCCGCCTGCCGAGCGGACGGCGACAACGTCTGCGGTCGAAGAGGCGGAATCCAATCAGGCGGCAGGCTCGGGTCAATGCCAGGGGGCTTGGAACTCGGTTTCTTCGTTCGCCGTTCCATTTCCTCCCGCAGCGTTTCCGGCCATATACGCCACTGGCGCCCAACCTGGAAAAATCCCAGGGCTCGCCTATTCGCAAAAACGGTTGAGTACGAGACGTTGAGCAAGTCCGCTGCTTCTTGCAAGCCAAGAGCCGGCGCCGTCGACGCTGCAAGCGATTCCGGCACTCCGGCATCCATCGGAGGTTGCGCGGGCGCAGCGGCGGCATGTCGTTCTACTTCCCCCATCTCTCTCCGCAATGACCGCGTTTCGGCCACCAACCTCGCGCATTCAGCCTGCAGATGGTCGATCGCATTTGCGGCCTTCCAGTCGAGCGACTGCTCGCGACTCGCGCTACGCTCCACGCGAGCACGAAGCCGTCGCACCAAATGATCAAACTTGCTCGTATCACTCATCAGATATGTCCATCAGTTAGGCGTGTCACGCCATACGTCGTCAGGCCGTACTAGAATGAGTGGCCCACCGCAGGGTCAATTTCGCCGAGAAAAACACACATGGACCAGCAACTCGTCGCACTATATGAACTCAAGCGTCAATCGTTCCTGATCGGTTATATCCAAAATCCGGAACATTTTGATAGCGCTCTCGCGTTCGCGTACTTCAACCGCCTCGCTCCGATCTTTCACGAAGACAGCATGAGAGAGAAGCATGGGGGCGACCCGTTCGCGGAAGTCTATTCCGTCCAGGCCGACTTCATGGACGAGGTGCTCAAATACGTCGACGACCGCGAGCATGAAGGCGACTTCACTGCAATCGAGTTCTACCACCTCGAAGACAAATTCGGGGGCTACAAAGCAAACCGCATCGAATTGATTTACACGTTGGAGTATGCGCGTATAGACGGCCGCTTCAACGATGAAGTCTGGGCCGCTATCGAGCGCAATGCGCCGTCTGAAGCAAATCAGCTCCAGAAAGAGTTCTCACCGAAAGACGTACACTTCGGTTAAATCGGAATCGATGCTGTGCCGGCAAGACCGGCGCAGCAGCAACATCGTCACCGAGCTTGGCCGACGCTAGTAGCCGCGCCTCCCCGACATCACGTCGAAGGCGGCGCTCACGCAGCCCCGCTCGAACCGATATTCGCACTCGATTCGATTTTACGTTGACATGGCACCCTCTATCGCAATCACCTGGGGGTTGTTCTGGGGGTCTTTCTGGGATCGCCAACCGTAGATCCCAAATCACCTATACAGGCATGAATTCTGTCGGGGACCAGAGATACCCCATCCCAGCCTTACGCGACAAATCTCTTCGCCGAGTTTGGCGTAGCAGCGAATTGCTTCCACTCACCTCCTGTTCCGCGAAGCCAAAAGGGCGACCCCTCCCGGTATCGTATGATGTATATCGATCGGAATCGGAGAGCAGTCGCATGGCGTCAGTGACTATCGATATAGGGTCTGGGAAGCGAGCCACGTTGTCTAACAACGGTGGAGTAAGTCGATCCGCGGAACAGCGGGCAGCCGTCTCAGAATTGATGCTCCATTGGCCGAAATACTCTGGACTACTGACAGGGGCCGTTGGCTATCTCCGAGACTTGGGACTAGCCGGGTCACTCACCGGCGATCCCGTAGCCGCGCTCCGGTCTGCCATAGAGGACGGGAGAGTGTCCGTATCAATCGATCATCCAACGGCCCGTGGCGGGGCGGCTGAAGGCTCGCCCTCAACCCCGCCTTTCCCCAAGGCTAGTAGGCTCGCCAGCGCGCCGGCGTCGGCTGGACTACCGATAGATAAGCCGCTATCGGTTCAATACGCTGCACGCGTTGACCGACAAGGAAAAGCCGATGGAGATCGAACGGGCAAAGGCCGCCGCCCCGGCCTCCGACAAAACGTGTGAATCAATATGCATCATGATGCGACGGTCTCGACCAGACGCCTCATCGTTCCGGCATTACGCTGCGCGACGTCGCGGTAGCAGTTATTGAACATGACATGCGTGTATGCCGCGCGCCCCGCCACATCCATGATCGGTCCAGCGAGGTCATGCAATTCCTCCTCGCTGTACTCATAGTTGAACCGCTCGGCCACCGACGCCGACCCGCTCCAGGTCGACGCATTGCGGCCATGCAGCCGCACGATCGCGAGGTCGGGTGACGTCACCTCCCACACCGAATGCACACGCTTCGTCACGCCTTCCGGCGCATCGACGATGACATGCACGATTCCGCGCGCGCGCTCCATCGCAAGCGTCGACGCACGGTGCTTGTCGTCGAACCAGCTCTCATGCCGAAACTCGAACGCGGTCAGCAGCGGTTGCATGCGCTCCGCACAGTGCTCGACGTGCGCGAGGGACTTCGGCGCCGCGGTCACCCAGTGAGGGAACTGGAACAGCACCGCCCCGAGCTTGCCCGCCTCGTACAGCGGGCGCAGTGCTTCGAAGAAGCGCGACCACAGTTCCTCAATGATCGACGGCGGCACATCCTTGTAGTACAGGTTCTTTTTTCCCGTGCTCGGAAGTTCGCCCTGCAGATCCTTCGGGAAGAACTTTGGCTCGGTCTGGTGGCCGGTGAAGAGTCGGAACGCCTTCATGTCGAAGACGAATCCCGGCGGCGTGCGTTCGACCCACAGCGCGCTGTTGCTGGCGCTCGGCATCGCGTAGTAAGACGAATCCACCTCGACCACCGGGAAAACGCTGGCGTAGTAGCGCAGGCGCGCCTCGGCGCTACTGCAACCGGGAGGATAAAAGGCACCCGACTCGATCAGCGTCTTGTCGGTCCACGAAGCCGTACCCACGAGAATCGACATGGCCGTCGCCCCCGTATCGGATCTTGACTGCCGCAGCTTATCGCGAAATATACTGGCTACACGGAAAGGCCGTCGTGCTGTAGGGCATGTTCCGGGGGACGGGTCCAGCTCTATGCTCCCGGATTCACCAGCCCCCTTACGCAACAACAACCGTAAACTCCACCCCCGACTCAAAATCCAGCGTCGTGGTCGAAAACCGCGGATCTGCGTCGAGGTAGTGCTTGTACGGTCGAACGGCGTCCTCGGCCGTGTACATGTTGTCGGCGAGTACAACCGCCCCCGGTCGTAGCAGGCGCTCGATCTGCTTGAACAGCTTCAGATAGGCATCTGCCCATACGTCGATAAACACCATGTCGACGGTACCGTCCAATTCGGCAACCGTCTCGAATACATCGCCCTCCCGCAAGTCGACATAGGCATCCAGGCCCGCTGCTTCGACGTGCGCCCGCAAACGCGCGCACTTGAGCGCATCGCCTTCGGTCGCGATGACGACGCCACGGCCGAACGTACGCAGCGCGTCGGCGAAATACAGGGTCGACACGCCGCAGGAACTGCCGAGCTCAAGGATTCTGGTCGGCCGTTGCGCCAGCACCATGTTGCGCAGGAACCTTCCCGTTTCCGCTGACACGGCTAACGATAGAGGACTGCCTGCCGATGACTCGAAATCTTCGGTGAACAAGCCGAACGTTTCGAGAAAACGCCCTCGCAACCGAGGGGCGAGTGTTTCGTATTCGTCGACGAGCGTCGGAAACGCCTCGTGCGGCCCTTGGAACTGCGCTAGAGCGCGGGCAATGATTTCGCTCCGGCTTTCTTCATGAAGCCGTTGCAGAAGAACATGAGTAGTTGGAGTCAAGTGGGTTCCCTGATGAGGTTGATCACTTGGACGGCGTATGCAGCAACCGCCAATCCGTCGTCAGGCCCCGAGCCGCCGTTCATCATCGGCAAGCACGGACGATGCTATGCCCGTCGCGCAAGCGTAATTGCGCGCTCAGGACACGCCGTCACGCAAAGCCCGCATGATCTGCACGCGTCCGCATTCGGCGTGTACGCGACCTTCATTCCATGCACGCGCAGCTTCAACCGATGCATCAGGCTAAGATCGAGGTAATCGGCCTGATCGATGCGTCGGATCTCGAACACGTCTTCAGGGCAAACGGTCACGCAATCCCCCTTCCCTTCGCAACGTTTCAGATTGACGACCGGCGCAATCACGCCCGCCTTCTGCTTGCAGTCGGCTGTTGATTTCTCGTGCATGTTCACTCCTCGGTAGGCCGCTTGCCGCGCGATCGCCATGCGGCCCGGAATTGCTCGCGTTCTTCGGGCGTCATGGCCTCCCACTTGCGCCAGTGACGCCGGCCGTGCCAGCCGCGGTGTCCGCGGAATCCGCCGAACAGGATGCGACTCAACACGAGCAAGCCCAGCGCATGGGCGAAGTCGATCGTCCGGGCGCCGACGAATAGCGCTGGAATCACCCAGTTCCACAGCATCATGACGACCCATCCGAGCACGCCGATGGCGACCACCACGAGCAACGCTTTGCCCGCACATCTGATTCGAAAATTCATCAGTTGCTCCGAGAAACCCCGTCCTTCAGGACGGGGAGGAAAGGAGCGCCGCTGTTTGACAGCGGCATTCCACAGTTAAAATGGCCGGCATGATCCTTGTCTATCGCTACCGGGTGAAGTCGCTCAACGGACTGCTTAACAAGCAGAACCGTGCGGTGAACTACGTCTGGAACTTCTGCAACGACACGCAGAAGCACGCGCTCAAGTGGGGCAAGAAGTGGCCTACAGGATTCGACCTGAACGTGCTGACGACCGGCAGCAGCAAGGAACTCGGTATTCACTCCGGCACGGTCAACGCAATATGCGAGCAATACGCGAAGTCGCGCAGTCAGCACCGACGCCCCTACCTGCGCTATCGCGGCATGAGATCGCTGGGCTGGGTGCCGCTGAAGGGGCGTGACCTGAAGCGCGAGGGTGACGCGTTCCGTTTCGCCGGCAACATCTTCCGCGTGTTCAACAGCCGACCGCTTCCCGAAGGCAAGATCAAGGACGGGACCAACTTTGCGCAGGATGCACGCGGCAACTGGTTTCTCAACATCGTGATCGAGATGCCTGATGTGCAGGCCCGCCCGATCCGTTCCGGTGTGGGCATCGATCTCGGCCTGAAAGACTTCGCCACACTTTCGACCGGCGAGAAGCTGCCTAACGATCGGTTCGGTCGATGCGCGGCCGAGAAACTCGCGAAAGCGCAACGGGCGCGAAAGCACAAGCGACATATCGCGAAGCTGCACGCCAAGATCGCTAATGCCCGCGCCGATTTCCAGCATAAGCTCGCGCTCGATCTGGTGCGGCGCTTCGATTACATCGCGGTTGGCAACGTGTCGGCCGCAAAACTCGCCAGAACCAGGATGGCGAAAAGCGTCTACGACGCGTCCTGGTCGTCCTTCCGAAACAAGCTCCGCTACAAAGCGATCGCGCACGGAGTCACGTTCGACGAAGTCGACGAAAGCGGTTCGACCCAGTCCTGTTCGTCGTGCGGGTCGAAAGACAGCACGACGCGGCCGAAAGGTATCGCGGGACTGAGAATAAGAGAGTGGGTTTGTGGTGGCTGTGGTGTCGAGCATGATCGAGATACCAACGCTGCGTTGAACATTCTCCGATGCGGACGTGCATCGCCAGATGTGGGAATCCTCTCCCTTTAGGGAGCGGAGGACGTCAACCGTCGACTCCTCTAGATATCCAGTTCGTCATAAATGGGTTGCAGTCGAGCGCGCAGATGCAGGACCGCATAGCGTTTGCGCGCGAGCAGCGTATTGAGCGCGACACCGCTCTGCGTGGCCATCTCCTTGAAGGACAGCCCTTCCAGTTCGTGCGCGATAAAAACCTCGCGCTGATTCGCCGGCAACTCGTCGAGCGCATCCTGTAACGCCTTGAGCAGCAGCGTGCGAGCGTAGAGGGCCTCGGGGCCGGCATCGTGTGCCGGTAGCGCGAGATCCAGGCGATACTCGCTGTCCGCTTCGTCCTCGGCATCGAGCAGATCGGTCAGCGGCTGCTCCTTCTTTTTGCGAAAACGATCGATGATGCGGTTGCGCGCGGTACGGAACAGCCACGCGCTCGCCTGTTCGATTGGCGCAGGAAGTCGATAAGCCTGTACGAATTCGTGAAACACATCCTGCAGAACGTCCTCGGCATCGTCCGGGTCGCGGATCCGGCGCCGAATAAAATTCCCTAGCCTCGTTCGTTCACGCATCACAGTCGCAGTGATGTCGCGGTCTGAGTCGGTCATCGTTTGCGAAGTGGGTGGCGGTTCCATGCGTCTGAAGACGTTTCAGGCGCGCGAATATTGTGGCGAGTGCGAAAAATTTGCGGCTGTACGCGTCGGCTTCGCTGCGTTGCAGGGGTTTCAACGAACAGGCCCGATGTGGCATCCACCGGTATTCGCACGAATCGATTGACTCCCAGCATCAACCCGAAGTACACTTCGCGCCGCGGGGTGGAGCAGTCTGGCAGCTCGTCGGGCTCATAACCCGAAGGTCGTAGGTTCAAATCCTACCCCCGCAACCAAATGCCGAAGCCCGCTTTGCGAAAGCAAGCGGGCTTTTTGTTGTCCAGGGGATGTTGCTTGCGCGTGCAGCGCAGCTGCAGCATACGAACGGCGATGCAATCGCGCGTTCACCACGACGTGCGACACGCGACCGAACCTCGCCCATTCGCCGCAGACATGCGCCGAACGTTGCGTAGAATTCCGAACCTTCTTCGGTTCAGCACACGGACTTCACCAATGATTCGAACGATCGCGGCGCTCGCCGCCCTTTCGGCGATGACCGGCACAGCCAACGCCGCCGACACCGGCACGGCCCCCGCCAAGCAACGCTACGTCAGCCCGGGCATCGCCAACGTCACTGCCTCGGCAGCCCCGCGCCCGGAAAGCACTGCCTCTAATGCCCGCTGCCGGGAACTGGCCGCCGGCATCGACGCGGTCACGCACTCGCCCGATCGCGGCCACCGAGTCGTGCGCGGGATGGGCCCGGACGGCAAGCCGCGCAACGAACTGCACGCCTACGATAAACGGGCCGACCTGGAAACCGAGCACCTGCGCCTCGGCTGCCAATAACGAACCGCGACGAAAGACGAACGCACCGTTACCCGGCTCCCTCACGCCGGGCATCGGCCTTTAAGCATTCGCCCCGCCGTCGATCGTCAACCCCGTCCCGTTGATCGACCGCCCTTCCGGCCCGACGACGAACGCCACGAGCGCGGCCACGTCGTCGGCCTTGCCGTACTGCTGAATCGCCATCCGCGAACGCTGCGCATCGGCATGTTCGCCATCGGCCGGGTTCATATCGGTATCGGTCGATCCCGGATGCACGATGTTGACCGTGATGCCGCGCGAGCCGAGATCGCGCGCGAGCCCCTGCGTCCAGCCGATCAGCGCGGCCTTGCTCGCCGCATAGAGGCTCATCCCCGCATCGGGCACGCGCGTCGCGAGGCAACTGCCGGTCGACACGATGCGTCCGCCCTCCCCGAGATGGCGCGCCGCCGCCTGCGAAGCGACGATCACCGCGCGCACGTTCACGTTCAGCGTCGCGTCGATATCGTCGAGCGAGAGGTCGTCTAGCGCACCGGCCCGGAAAATCCCCGCGTTGTTGACGAGAATGTCGAGGCCGCCGAATGCTTCCGCCGCACGATCGACCGCGTTGCGCACGGCAACCGGATCGGCGCTGTCGGCCTGGATCGCAATGGCTCTGCGGCCCAGCGCCTCGATGTCGGCGACGACGGCCTGCGCGCGCTCCGCCGATTTCTCGTAAGTGATCGCGACGTCCGCGCCGTCCGCCGCCAGCCGTTTCGCAATGGCCGCGCCGATGCCGCGACTGCCGCCCGTGACGAGTGCGCGCTTGCCCTGAAGTCGATTCATGAAAGCTCCTTTTGGTCATTTATGTAACGACCGACACAGAATGTGGCAGGTTGCGCGGCGCTGTCAATTGAATTATTTTATCGATCGATACAGATATCGACGAAGGAACGAACGTCATGGCTGAACGGGGCCGACCGAGAAGCTTCGACAAGGAAGCGGCGCTGGATCGCGCGATGGAGGTGTTCTGGCGCCTCGGCTACGAGGGGGCGTCGATGGCCGACCTGACGGCCGCGATGGGAATTGCATCGCCGAGCCTGTATGCGGCGTACGGCAGCAAGGAAGCGTTGTTCCGGCAGGCGATCGAGCACTACCGCGAAACGGAGGGGCGCGAGATCTGGGACGGCGTCGAACAGGCCGCCAGTGCGCACGACGCAGTCGAGAATTACCTGATGCAGACCGCGCGCGTGTTCACGCGCCGGTCGAAACCGGCCGGCTGCCTGATCGTGCTGTCGGCGCTGCATCCGGCCGAGCGGTCCGACACGGTCCGGCAAACGCTGATCGCGATGCGCGAGCAAACGGTCGCCGCGCTGCGCGCGCGGCTCGCCCAGGGCGTTGCAACCGGCGAAATCTCCGCGCGCGCGAACCTCGACGCAATCGCGCGCTACTACGTGACGGTGCAACAGGGGATGTCGATTCAGGCGCGCGACGGCGCGAGCCGTCGCGATCTGGAAGCGGTCGCGCAAGCCGCGCTGGCCGCGTGGCCGGCGCTCGCGGGCGCGAGCGGCGGATAACGGCGCAACGCGGAAAACCCGCGCACGTGCGCCGCTGCCTTACTGCGTCACGGCGTGCTGCACGTCCTTCGACGCATGCCACACGCGGTAGCGCACGTCGAAGCCGTCCGGCACGTACACGACGAGCGGCAGACGGCTGTTGTAGCGCAGCAGCTGGCCATCGCCGCGCACCTGCACGAATCGCTGCTGCGGCGCCTGGCCCGGGCAGGCCATCAGCGTCGATGCCGGCCCCTTCACGTCGGTCAGCCGATAGTACGGATAGCCCCAGCCCTTCACGTCCTCGGCGGTCAGTTCGCCGCCGAACCATTGCTGGTTGCAATCGGTCTGCAGTGTCTTGCCGATCATCAGTTCGACGCGTGCGTCGCCTTCATTCTCGAGCGCGGGCAGCGCGATCACGGCGCGCTGCTGACCGGCCGCCGGCTGCGGGAACATCTTGATCGACTCGGCCGGCACGGCGGGCGCCGATGCGGGCCCTGCCGCGCAGGCGGCGGCGGTCGTCACGCAACAGGCGGCCAGGACGGCCCGGATCGCGAATTTCATCGATATGCTCCTGATAAACAAAATAGGCTTTGGATGCTAACACTTTCGTCGCAAGACCTTACGACGCTGTAATTTGACGACACAATTGCAAACAGCCGGCAATCCCCGCGCGCGGTACTTATACGGGAATCAACGGAGAACATCATGCTGAAGCTCATTGCGGCCGCCGGCGTCGCCACGCTGCTGGCCGGTTGCGTCGTCGGTCCGGACGCCGGATACGGCTACGGATCGACCTACTATTCCGATCCGGGCTACGCGTATGGCCCGGCCTACGCGCCGTCGCCGGTGTACGGCACGGTCAATATCTGGGGCGGTGGCGGCGGGCGCGACTGGGACCGTGGGCGCCGCGATTGGGATCGCCGCGGCTGGGATCACGACCGCGGCGGCTGGGATCGCGACCGCAGCGAGCGCGCCCGTCACGGCGGCTGGGGCCGCGGCGACGGACGCCGCGCCGACTGGAACGACGGCGGCGGCGGACGCGGCCAGGGCAACGGCGGCGGTCATCGCCATTGACGCAATTGCAACCGTTTGTATCCGCGTACGGTTCATACGCGATCGGTACGAACCGATAGACGACCGCCAAAAGACCAAGGCCCTCGCATCACCGCGAGGGCCTTTTGTCGTCCGCCCTACCGGGAGTCAGGCAGGTTCGCCGATGCAATGGCTAACCTGCCCACTCGTCATACGCGTGCCGCTTACCACCCGGCCGGCTGCGCATAGCCGCGCGACACGGGCGCTCCGCACACGTACGCGCGCTGATAACGGTCGTAGCAATAGTTCGGGCCATCGTCGTCCTGGTACTGCGCCTGCTGGTAGGTCGGATAAGCCGGCTGCTGATAGGCCGGTGCCTAGTAGTACGTCGGCGGCTGATAGGCCGGTGCCTGATACACGGGCGCCTGGTACGCGACGGGCGGACTCATCGCGGACGTCACGATCGCGCCGAGCACCGCACCGCCGATCAGCGCGCCGATGACGGCGCCGCCGTCGCGGCCATGCGCGGACGCGGGCCCCGCCACCGCGAGCGAACCGGCGAGGACACAGACTGCGGCGATTTTTTTCATGATGGACTCCCACGCGAAGTGGTACTGGATGCGATGCATTGTGGCGGTCCGCGGCCGTAATAGATGCAGCAAGTGGTAACGCGCGATTACCGGTATCGCACCCGCCGAAACGCGTCGTCGCCGTGCTACGATTTTCGGCATCCAGGAGACGCCTTCATGCAGCCCGAAACCGCCCGCCGTTTCGATACCGAATTCGCGCCGCGCATCGCGCAGGCGATCGCCGCGGTCTTCGCCGATCACGTGCAGACCGATGTCGTCCCCTATGGCGGGCACGGGCACCCGACGCGCGTGCAGATCCGCAGCACACCGCACGAACACGTGAGCGGCTTCGTGCATCCGCTGAATCTCGAACTGACGTGGGACACCGACGAGATAGAGCGGCTGATGGAGCCGGACGGCCCGCAGCGCTTCGAGCACTACCTCGCCGCGTTGCCGAGAAAGCTCGGCGCATGGCAGGGCGCGCGCGATATCGATCTCGCGTCGCGCACGCAAGCCACCCCGCTCGTGCGGCTCGGCGGTCTCGACTTCGAAGGCTGAATGCGCGCGCCCGCCGGCCACCGTGCGGCGCGGCGTCGCGCGATGCGGCCCGGTGATACACTCGACCGGCCCCGTGCCGGCGCAGCCGCGCCGGCCGGGCCGTTCATCGCCGCCGCCACCCTTGCACATGGTTGCGCACGCAACCGGCAAGCGGGCACACGGACAACCACGCTCTCGCTCCCGTCATGAACGCCGATACCGGCCTGCCGCTTCCGCAACGCTACTGGGCGATCGTCTGCGTCGCCCTGGGCATCACGCTCGCCGTGCTCGACGGCGCCATCGCGAACGTCGCATTGCCGACCATCGCGCGCGACCTGCACGCGTCCGACGCCGCGTCGATCTGGATCGTCAACGCGTACCAGCTCGCGGTCACGATCACGCTGCTGCCGCTCGCGTCGCTCGGCGAACGCATCGGCTATCGCCGCATCTACATCGCTGGGCTCGCGCTGTTCACCGCGGCGTCACTCGGCTGCGCGCTCGCCGGCTCGCTGCCGATGCTGGCCGTGATGCGCGTGATCCAGGGGTTCGGCGCGGCCGGCATCATGAGCGTCAACGCGGCGCTCGTGCGGATGATCTACCCGTCGTCGATGCTCGGGCGCGGGCTGTCGATCAACGCGATGGTGGTCGCGCTGTCGTCGGCGATCGGGCCGACGGTCGCATCCGCGATCCTGTCGTTCGCGTCGTGGCCGTGGCTCTTCGCGGTCAACGTGCCGATCGGCATCGCGGCCGTGCTCGGCAGCCTGCGCGCGCTGCCGGCCAACCCGCTGCACGACGCGCCGTACGACTTCCCGAGCGCGCTGATGAACGCGTGCGTGTTCGGCCTGCTGATCACGGCAGTCGACGGGCTCGGTCACGGCGAAGGCCATGCGTACGTCGCGGCCGAACTGGCCATCGCATGCGTGGTCGGCTACTTCTTCGTGAAGCGTCAGTTGTCGCAGCCGGCGCCGCTCCTGCCGGTCGACCTGATGCGCATCCCGATGTTCGCGCTGTCGGTCTACACGTCGACGGCGTCGTTCACGTCGCAGATGCTCGCGTTCGTCGCACTGCCGTTCTGGCTGCAGAATTCGCTCGGGTTCTCGCAGGTCGAGACGGGCCTCTACATGACGCCGTGGCCGCTCGTGATCGTGTTCGCCGCGCCGCTCGCGGGCGTGCTGTCGGACCGCTATTCGGCCGGCGTTCTCGGCGGGATCGGGCTTGCGCTGTTTGCCGCCGGGCTGCTGTCGCTCGCAACGATCGGCGCGCACCCGGGCACGGTCGACATCGTGTGGCGGATGGCGCTGTGCGGCGCGGGCTTCGGGCTGTTCCAATCGCCGAACAACCGCGCGATGCTGTCGTCGGCGCCGCGCGAGCGCAGCGGCGGCGCCGGCGGCATGCTGAGCACCGCGCGCCTGACGGGCCAGACGCTCGGCGCCGCGCTCGTCGCGCTGATTTTCGGGCTCGCGCCCGACCGCGGGCCGACGATCGCCCTCTATGTCGCCACGGTGTTCGCGGCGGTGGCCGCGGTCGTCAGCCTGCTGCGCATCGCGTCGCCGCAGCCGGACACGGCGGCCTGACACCATCGCGCGCCGCACACGCGGCAGGCGTCATGCGGCGTCGAGCGTATCCATCACGAAGCGCACGCGCGCCTTCACGCTCACGCGCGGCAACTCGATCAGCCGATAGCCATACGACGTATAGCAATCGACCATCGCGTCATAGGTCCGCACCGCTTCCGCGAAATCCTGCCGGCGCTCGGTGTCCTGCGCATAGATGTCGGGCCACGGCGGCGCGATGAACACGCGCCGGTGATAACGGAAACGCCGCGCCGCGGCTTCCGCGTGTGCGGGTACCGCCAACCCGGTCAGCTTCAGATAGCCGATCACGTCCGGCACGCCGCGGTCGAAGAACACGGGCCCGCGCGCCTGCCGCGCGAGATGGTAGGACCGCATCTCCCAGCTCAGCATCAGCTCGGCGAACGCAGCCGGGTCGCGCCACGGCAGCGCAGGTCCGTCGACGGCCGCCTGGTCGCGGATCACGCCCCGCCCCGCCTCCTGCGAGCGCGCGAACCCGGCGCGCTCGAGCGCATCGAGCAACGTGCTCTTGCCCGAACCCGGGCCGCCCGTCACGACGAAGAAGCGGCCGGTCGTGTCGTCGGCCGCTTCGTCGTCGCTACCGGCGGCACCCGGCGCGCACTCACGCATGCGCAGCCCGCCGGCCCGCGCGCTGCGTGACCGACGCCGCTGCCGCGACGCTGCGCAAGTCGGCGACGAACGTATCGCGCCAGACCGACAGGTCGTTCTCGCGCAGCCGCGCGAGGTTCTCGTCGTGACGCGCCTGCCGCTCCGCGAGCGGCATCGACAGCGCGCGTTCGAGCGCCTCGGCCATTTGCGACAGGTCGTACGGATTGACGAGGAGCGCGCCGGTCAGCTCGGCCGCGGCGCCCGCAAACTCCGACAGCACGAGCACGCCCGGATCGGCCGGATCCTGCGACGCGACGTATTCCTTCGCGACGAGATTCATCCCGTCGCGCAGCGGCGTCACGTAGCCGACCTGCGACATCCGGAAGAACGCCATCAGCAGGTTGCGCTCGTACTTGCGGTTCAGGTACTGGATCGGCGTCCAGTCGAGCTGCGAGAAGCGGCCGTTGATGCGGCCGGCCTCGCCTTCGAGCGTTTCGCGGATGTGCTGATAGGTCTGCACGTCGGAACGCGTCGGCGGCGCGATCTGCAGGAGCGACACGCGCCCCTGCCAGCCCGGCGCATTCGCGAGCATCCGCTCGAACGACTGGAAGCGCTCGACGAGCCCCTTCGAGTAATCGAGGCGGTCGACGCTCATCACCAGCTTGCGGTCGCCCAGCGCCTCGCGCAGCATCTTCACCGGCTTGCGCGTGCCGTACTGGACGGCCGCCTGCTCGATCGCGTCGGGATGCACGCCGATCGGATAGGCGGCGACCTTCACGACGCGGCCGTGCGCATGCAGCATCCCGTCGTCGCTCGCCGCGCCGATGCCGCGCCGCTCGATGTAGTCGGTGAACGCCTGCTTGTCGGTCTCGGTCTGGAAACCCGCGACGTCGTACGCGCACATGAACTTCACGAGCTCCTCGTGCGGCGGCACGAGGCGCAGCATGTCGGGCGACGGAAACGGGATGTGCAGGAAGAAGCCGATCGGGTTCTTCACACCAAGCTCGCGCAGGCAGTGCGCGAACGGCAGCAGATGGTAGTCGTGCACCCAGATGAGGTCGTCCGGACGCAGCAGCGCGGCGAGCTGCTTCGCGAGCATCGCGTTCACGCGCAGGTAACCGGCGTACTCCTGCCGATCGAAGCGCGCGAGATCGCCGCGGTAATGGAACACCGGCCACAGCGTCGCGTTCGAGAAGCCGCGGTAGTACTGGTCGTAGTCGCGCCGGGTCAGGCCGACCGTCGCATACGTCACGTTGCCGTCCCGCTGGATCGCGGGCTCGGCATCCGGCGCACCGACGATCTCGCCGTTCCAGCCGAACCAGACGCCGCCCGTTTCCTTCAGCGCGTCCATCACGCCGACGGCCAGTCCGCCTGCGCTCGGGCGCGTGTCCTCGCCGGCGGCGACACGATTCGATACCACGATCAATCTGCTCATGCGACTTCCCCTCCTCGATTCGATTGGCTGGCGCGCGACGCGCGCCGAAGCAGGCGCGGCGGCCCGAAGGCGGCCGCGCGGCGATTCAGTTCCGAGAATTGCAATGAAAACGGCGGTGGAATGCGGCGACGACCGTATCAAGCGTCCTGCTCCTGACCGAGGTCGCGTTGATAGTCGAGCCCTTCCGGGCGAGCACCACCCTGGTTGTGATCGCCGTCCGACGGCGTCTCGTCCGGCGCGCCCGCAGGCGGTGCCGAGGGCGCGTCGGTCTGCGGACGCGGGCGGTCTTCCGGATGGCCGGCCGCCGCGTCAGGCGGCCGGTGCGACAACCGTTTCGAACGGCGCATGGCTGGGTGTCTCATATGCGGCGCGGCTCGAGGCCGTCGTAGAAACGTTCCATAACAAAACAGTCTAGGTCGCTTGGTCGCATCCGAAGGTAACAATTACCTTCAATTTGTAACGTTTCGACCCCTCGTCGATCATCTATCCGACAATAACGCCGCCCGCGCGCACGCGGCCTGCCGCACGGCGATTTGTCAAAGCTTTGCAGTTTTCCTATGACAATTGCGAAACAATGACGCGGCATCAGGACGTGCACGCGTCGCCGCTCACCCAGACAGGACTTGCACTCAGGGATGAACACTCGTTTCGAATCGCCGCGCCGGGCCACGCCGGCGCGCGTCGTGCTGGCCGTGATCGCCACGGCCGCACTGCTGTCCGGCTGCAATTCGCTGTACAGCGAAGGCTCGACAGCCGGCGCCGGTATCGCGGGCGCCGCGATCGCCTCCAAGGTCACCAACAACGCCGCCGTCGCGACGGGCATCGGCCTCGGCGCCGTCGCCGGCGCGCGGGCTGGCGTCCAGTACACGCAACGCGTCGCGCACCGCTACACGCAGGAGCAGATCGCGAAGGCGGCCGGCCCGCTCGACGTCGGCGGCGTCGCGCCGTGGTCGACGCATCATTCGTTCCCGATCGAGGACGACGAGCAGGGCCGCGTGACGGTCAGCCGGATGATCAGCGTCGGTCCGCTCGACTGCAAGGAAATCGTGTTTGCCGTCGACACGCCGGCGAAGGGCGACAAGGCCGCACAATCGGCGTTCTACGTCGCCACCATCTGCCGCGACGGGCCCGCATGGAAATGGGCGTCGGCCGAACCGGCAACTGAACGCTGGGGCGCGCTGCAATGAGCGTCGCGATCCGTATCGCGGCGGTCGGCGCGCTGTGCGCGGCGACGGTCGCGCTGTCCGGCTGCGGTTCGGTCGGCGCGGCGAGCGGCGCGCTGGCCGGCGCGGCGACCGGCCTCGTCACGGCGAACCCGGCGGTCGGCGTCGGCGTCGGGATTGCCGTCCAGGCCGCGACCGACGAAGCCGTCAACCGCACGATGAAGCAGCTCCATCAGAACCAGCAGGACGCGATCGCGAAGACGGCCGGCGGTCTCGCCGTCGGCGAAGTGAAGCCGTGGAAGGTGAAGAACACGCTGCCGCTCGAAAACGGCGAAGGCGAAGTGCGCGTCACGCGCGCGTACTCGTCGGCGCTCGCGCTGTGCAAGGAATTCGCGTTCTCGGTGAAGGACGGCGACAAGGCCGACTGGTATTTCGCGAATGCGTGCCAGCAAGGCACGCACTGGAAGTGGGCGTCGGCGGAACCGGCCGTCGATCGGTGGGGGAATTTGCAGTAATCGCGCCATACGCCGCGCATCGGTCAATCAATGCGCGTCGCTCATCGGGCACACTGGTGGCCGGGCGATCAGATCGATGCGCCTGTACGTCGATTGAACGCAGCCCGCATGACATCCGGGGCGATCATTTCCATTCGACTCAGCTCGGCAAGCACCGCCGCAAGCATGCCATCGACATCAGGATCCACCGCCCTCATCTGCTTCAACAATGCAGGCCGGAAGGCTTCGTCTTCGTTGATACCCGACTCCCCCGTCTGGCGTCGCGCACGATACAGCACGCCCACCCAATAACGAGTGCGCTCGATTGCGCTCCATCCCGCATACGTATTCGGGAACTTCGCTCGTTCGATCGCCTGCCGAACGACCGTCTCGGGTTCGTCCGGAAACCGCACAAAGAACATCTGTTCGCCGACTGCAAGCTTCGACGACGTCACAGGATCGTATACGGTATAGGTTTCGTAGCGAACGTCGGTATCGGCCTCGAGCCTATTGCCTACGTGCACGCGGATCCCGTCTTGCAGCACCATCTGACGCTCCGGCGGAAATTGCGCTTCGCGCTCGCCGCGCGACAGCAGACGCCCTAGCCTCGGCGAAAACTCGATTTCGTGCTGACGACCGATTTGCTCGTCCGAGTACCAAACGATGACCGTTTGCGACTCGGCATTCTCGAACGCCTTCAGAAAAACTGTCTCGGGGATCAACGCTGCCAACGATGACGGCAGCGCGGAATACGGCAAGCTGTCCCGCTTCAACATCACAACTCCCCCAAGCCATTCGCCCGGATTCTTCCGGGCCGGGTGCCGCACATCTCACCTCCGGAGACAGCCGTTACAGACGCGCGAAGCTGCGCCACCCTTTCCTTGATCTTCGCGGACAGCGCATCGTCCGGGTTGTAAGTCAGGCAGCGCTCCAGATCGGCAATCGACGCCTTGATATCGCCCAGCGTCTCGTATGCCCTGGCGCGATTGAAATAGACGAAAGGCTGGTCGGGATTGAGCTTCAGCGCCTGGTCGAAGTAATCGAGCGACTTCTGATAGGCACCGCCTTCGAGGTAAATCGTCGCGAGCGTGCAATACGCCGACGGATCCGTGTAGCCCAGCTCGATGGCCCGATTCAGATCGTTCAGCGCGAGATCCGTCTTCTTGATCATCGCGAAGGTCGTGCCGCGATCGGCATACGTCGCCGCATCTTCCGGCGCAACTTTCAGGATGTCGCCGTACAACCCGAGCGCATCCTCGATGCGGCCCTGCGACACGAATCCGCGTGCCCGCATGCGCATCGGTGAAAAATCGGGATTCTTATCGGTCATTCAATTCAGTTCCAGGAATCTCGCCGTTCCATCAATTTCAGGACTCGACATCCTCGAGACTGAAAATCTCGGTCTGGTCGTTGTACGAGAAGATCTCGCCGTACCGCCCCCAGTCGATCACCGCGTCGAGCGTTTCCTCGGCCGCGCCGTCCGACAGGAAATCCTCGAGCTCCTGCTCGAAGCGCACACGCGGCGCACGGTGGCCCGGACGCTCGTTCAGCACCTTCTTGATCCGCGCGGCGAGCGGCACGTGTTTCAGCAGGTGATCCGCGAACATCAGCTTGCGCTCCTGCGTGCCGAATTCCGCGAACACGCGCCCCGGCGGCGTCAGGAACACGTCGCCTTCACGCACGTCCGCGAAGCCGAGATACTGCAGCACTTCCGCGATCGGGAACAGGTCGTCGACCTCGAGGTGCAGCGTGCGCGCGATTTCCGGCATGTCCGCACGGCCGTGGTACGGCGCCATCGCGAGCGTCTCGATCAGGCCGGCCATCAGGTTGGTCGACACCTGCGGCAGCCAGCTGCCGAGCTCGAGCCCCTTCTTCGTCGCTTCGCCGGTCTGACGCGCGGTCATCTTCGCGTAGATGTCATCGACCAGCTTGCGGAACGCCGGGTCGAGACGATTGCGCGGATGCTTGAACGGCACCTTGATCTCGGCGATCACCCGGCCCGGGTTCGACGACAGCACGAGGATCCGGTCGCACATGAACACCGCTTCCTCGATGTTGTGCGTGACGATCAGCACCGACTTGATCGGCATGCGGCCCTGCGTCCACAGATCGAGCAGGTCGGTACGCAGCGTCTCGGCGGTCAGCACGTCGAGCGCGGAGAACGGCTCGTCCATCAGCAGAATGGTCGGATCGACGACGAGCGCACGCGCAAAGCCGACGCGCTGACGCATCCCGCCCGACAGCTCGCGCGGATACGCGTTCTCGAAACCGTCGAGACCAATCAGGTCGATCGCGGCCAGCGCACGCTCGCGCCGCTCGCGCGCGCCGACGCCGAGTGCCTCCAGCCCGGCTTCCACGTTCTGCAACACGGTGAGCCACGGGAACAGCGCGAAGGTCTGGAACACCATCGCGACGCCTTCGGCCGGGCCGCGCAGCGGCTGGCCGAGATAGGTCACTTCGCCGCCGGTCGGCTCGATCAGGCCGGCAATGATGCGCAGCAGCGTCGACTTGCCCGAGCCCGAGCGGCCGAGCAGGCCGACGATCTCGCCTTCGCGCAGCGACAGGTTCGCGTCGTCGAGCACGAGCAACTCGCCCTGCGTCTTGTTGAACCCGCGGCAGACGTGATCGACGCGCAGGATCTCTTCACCGAGGCGCGGCGGCTGGGACGTCTGGACGGGGGCGTTTACAGCATTCGGATTGTGCATCGCGTTTCGCTCTCAATCGGTCTCAGTCGAGCCGCAGCTTCGCTTCGGCGAAGGCATACAGCGGGCGCCACAGCAGGCGGTTGAACAGGGTGACGAACAGGGACATCACGGCGATGCCCAGGATGATCTTCGGAAAATCGCCGGCGGCGGTGGTCCGCGCGATGTAGGCGCCGAGGCCGTGCGCCTCGATCCGGGTGTTGCCCCACTGCACGGCTTCCGACACGATGCTCGCGTTCCACGCGCCGCCCGATGCGGTGATCGCGCCGGTCACGTAGTACGGGAAGATGCCGGGCAGGATCGCCTGACGCCACCACTGCCAGCCGCGGATGCGGAAGTTGGTCGCCGCTTCGCGATAGTCGTTCGGGTAGGACGTTGCGCCGGCGATCACGTTGAACAGGATATACCACTGCGTGCCGAGCACGATCAGCGGCGACAGCCAGATATCCGCGTTCAGGTGGAAGCGCGCGATCACGATCACGAACACCGGGAACAGCAGGTTCGCCGGGAACGCGGCGAGGAACTGCGCGAGCGGCTGCAGCTTCTCGGCCAGCTTCGGGCGCAGCCCGACCCACACGCCGATCGGCACCCAGATCACGGAAGCGATCGAGATCAGCACGACCACGCGCAGCAGCGTGATGAGCCCGAGCACGAGCACGTGGCCGACCTCGGCCATCGTCACGCCGGTCGCGACGAAGCTGACGACGCGCCACACGATATAGGCCGTGCCGAGCAGCACGAGCCCCGCCCACACGATGTCGACCGTGCGCGACCCCTTCTTCTCGACGCGCGGCAGCGTGAAGCGCATCGCGCCCGACAGCGGCAGGCGCAGCGGGATCCGCGCGGCCTTCGCGAAGAACCAGCCGGCCGGCACGAGCAACTGATGGATCAGCCGCGTGCGGCGCACGAGATCGAGCAGCCACGATTGCGGCGCATCGCCCGACGCGGTGTTCTCCATCCGGAACTTGTCGGCCCACGCAATGAGCGGGCGGAACAGCAACTGGTCATAGGCGAGGATCACGACCGTCATCGTCAGGATCACCCAGCCGATCGCGCCGAAGTTCTTGTCCGAGATCGCCTGCGCGAGATACGCGCCGATGCCCGGCAGCGTGATCGTCTGGTTGCCGACGGTGATCGCCTCCGACGCGACGACGAAGAACCAGCCGCCCGACATCGACATCATCATGTTCCAGATCAGGCCCGGCATCGAGAACGGTACCTCGAGCTTCCAGAAGCGCTGCCACGACGTCAGGTGGAAGCTCCGCGCCACTTCGTCCAGGTCGCGCGGCACCGTGCGCAGCGACTGGTAGAAGCTGAACGTCATGTTCCACGCCTGGCTCGTGAAGATCGCGAAGATCGCGGCCAGCTCGGCGCCGAGCACGCGGCTCGGGAACAGCGCGAGGAAGAACGTGACCGTAAACGAGATGAAGCCGAGCACCGGCACCGACTGCAGGATGTCGAGGATCGGGATCAGCACCATGCCCGCGCGGCGGCTCTTGGCCGCGAGCGTGCCGTAGACGAGCGTGAACGCGAGCGACGCGACCATCGCGGCGAGCATCCGCAGCGTGGTGCGCAACGCGTATTCGGGCAGGTTCGACGGATCGAGCGAGATCTTCTGCGTCTGCAGCACGCCGATCGGCGCCATCGTTTCGTGAAAGCCGACCACCGCCATCGCGATCAGGCAGATGATCAGCGGAAATGCGATGAAGTCCCACCGGTTCGGCAACACGCGCCACGCGGATGCGTTGGCGGTCCGGTTCGGATTGAAGAATCCGACGTTCATCAGGCGCCCTCCCCGGTAAGGCCGATCGAAGCCGGCAGTCGATGTTGATTCATGGCAAAGCGCACGGGCGCGGTAATTCGATTGACTGGCGATCTCGCGCACACGCGGCGCGCCGTGCGCGCATGCGCTGCCGCGGCCGGTCGAGCCGGGCCGCGACGGCACGACACTACACCAACCTGTATTTCAGGTACAACCGTCCGGGGACGGCGCAGGCAGCGCATGGATCGTGCCCGGCGCGTGGGCGAATGGCGGGCGCGCGGTACGGAATAGCCCGGCCGCGGTCCTGCGGCCGGTACGCAGGCCCGAATTATGCCGTGATCCGGCCCGGCCGTGAACCCGCCACCCGCACGCGGGCACAAACCGTGTCCGGCATCAGCAGCCGGATACGGCGAAGCAGGTATGATCGGGGCTAGCCCCCGGGGTTCGTTTCGGCCGTGTCGCGGCAATGCGCACGCGCCCTATGTCAACCGGCCCCGGGGATCGACCGACGAGCGGGAGGAAGGGAATGGCAGGAAACTTGGTGATCGTCTGTCGCGATCAGGATGCCGACGCGTTCTATGAACTCATGCAGGAGTACGGGTCGTTCCAGGTGCGGCTGTCGTCTACGGCGTGGTACCTGAACATGAACGTCGTGCCGGAATCGCTGCAGGAGGAAATCCTGGAGCGGCTCGGCCGGTATACGACCGTCTATATCTTCGAGGCCACCACGGTGACCTACAACACGATCGACAGCAACGCGGCCGAGACGCTCGGCACGCTGTTCGGCGAATGACGCCGCGCGGCGCCTGCCCGGCCGGGCAGGCGCCGCAACCGCTCATGCGGCCTGGGCGTGAGGTTCGTCCTTCGGCACGGCCTCGAACGGGAACGTCATCGACACACGCAGGCCGCCTTCGGGCCGATTGCCGATGTCGCACGTGCCCCCCAGCCTGAGCACGAGCCGCTCGACGATCGCGAGCCCGAGCCCGCTGTGGCCGTTCCCGCCGCGCGCGGGGTCGAGCCGCACGAACGGCCGCGTGGCGGCGGCGAGATCGCGTGGCGCGATGCCGCCGCCGCTGTCGCTGACCGACAGCACGTAGCCGGCCGGCGTGCGCGCCGTCTCGACGAACACGGGCGGCGCGCCATACGCATGCGCGTTGTCCAGCAGGTTCGACAGGATCCGGTCGAGCGTCGCCGTCGGCAGCCGGAAGCCGGGATCGGCCTCCAGCCGCGTCTGGACCGTCGGCGCGTTCGGCGCGACCGCACGATAGCTGCGCGCGATCCGCTCGCACGCGTGGTCGACCGGCACCGGCTCGCTGCGGTCGGCCCCGCCATGCGCAAACACCAGGAACTGGTCGACGATGTGCGACATCGAGTCGACGTCGCGCACGACGCCGTCGCGCAGCCGCGCGTCGTCCATCATTTCCGCCCGCAGGCGCATCCGGGCGAGCGGCGTGCGCAGGTCGTGCGCGACACCGGCCAGCATTACCGCGCGATCGCTCTCGGCCTGCGACACCTGCTCCACCATCTGGTTGAAGCCGTGCGTGAGCTGGCGCAGCTCGCGCGGCCCGCGTTCGCGCAGCGGCGGCACCGGCTGCCCGCGGCCGAAACGCGCGACCGCGCGCGCGAGCGAGCGCAGCGGCTGCTGCAACTGCCAGGCCGCGAACAGCGCGGCGATCACGCCGGCCGAGAAGATCGTGCCGAGCCACAGCAGCATCCGGTCGAGCGAGCGCGGCGGCCGCAGCGGCTGCACGGGCACCACGATCCAGTTGCGGTCGGCCGGCTCCTTCACCCACAGCACGGGCGGATGGCCGGGCGTGCCGATCTCGACCTGCGTGCCGGGCGGCATGCGGTCGCTCACGTCGTCGCGGAACCGCTTCAGCGGCGGCGGCAGCCCCGAATCGCCGCCCTTCGGCACGTCGGCACTGTCCGGCGACACGAGCCGCACGCGCGACGGCAGCGGCTGGTCGGGCGTGCGCGCCACGTGCTGGCGCACCGCGTCGACGAGGAACGCGGCCTCCTCGACCGCATAACGCGTCTGCATCTGGTTACGCTCGAGCCGCATCGCGAAGAACCACGCGAAGTGCGACAGGAGCAGGACGCCGACGACGAGCAGCGCCAGCCGCCCGAACAGTGAATCAATGGGTTTGCGCATGGGCCTCGCCGTCGGGCACGAACACGTAGCCGCGCCCGCGGACCGTCTGGATGAAGCGCGGCGTCGACGGATCCGTTTCGAGGATGCGGCGCAGGCGCCACACCTGGACGTCGATGCCGCGGTCGGTGCCGTCGTACTCGGGCCCGTGCAGCAGCTCGAGCAGCCGCTCGCGCGTGAGCGTGCGCAGCGCGTGGTTCACGAAGATCTTCAGCAGCGCGAATTCGCTGCTCGACAGCGTGGCCGGCTTGCCGTCCACCGACAGCGTGCGCGCCTGGAAATCGAGCAGGAAGCGGCCGAACGCGAACGGCTCGCGCTGCTCGGGCGCGGCCGCCGACGGCGTCGCGCGGCGGCGGCGCAGCACGGCCTGCACGCGCGCGAGCAGCTCGCGCGGGTTGAACGGCTTGCCGAGGTAGTCGTCCGCGCCGAGTTCGAGCCCGACGATGCGATCGACGTCGTCCGCCCGCGCGGTCAGCATGATCACGGGGATGTCGTCGCCGGCCGCGCGCAACTGGCGCAGCGCGGTCAGGCCGTCCACGCCCGGCATCATCAGGTCCAGCACGATCAGGTCGGGCCGCTCGCGCTCGAGGCGCTTTTCGAGCGTCGCCGCGTCGTGCAGCACGGACACTTCCATCCCCTGGCGCACGAGATAGTCGCGCAGCAGGTCTCGGAGTTCTTGGTCGTCGTCGACGATGAGGATCTGGGTAGTCATGGCTCGAAGTTTACCGCGCGAGGGCGGAGTCGAAGAACGAAACAAAGGGACGAAAGGGTTACTGCGGGTTACCGCGCAAGGGAACTGTAATGCGCGGTAACCGGGCAGCCACCCCGCGTAACACCCGCCGGGGCCTGCATCGCTAACCTGCGTCTTACCGGATGCGGTACCCGACTTTCCCGGCGCCGCATCGCCGGACCCTTTGGATACAAGGAGTTTCTGAAATGTATAAGAAGACTTCCCGCGTGGCCATCGCGGCCGCCACCGTGCTCGCTCTCGCATTCGGCGCCGCGCATGCCGCGCAGTCCGACGACATGCCGCCGCCGGGCGGCCCCGGCATGCACCGGATGCATGACGGGCACGAAGGCGGCCCGTTCGGCGCAATCATGAAACTGCACGACCAGCTGAAGCTCAACGCGTCGCAGGAACAGCAATGGCAGGCGGCCGTCAACACGATGAAGCAGAACCGTGACGCGATGCGCAAGAGCCACGAGCAGATGCGCGAGCAGTTCAAGGCGCAGCAGAACCAGCCGATCCTCGACCTGAGCGCGATGCACTCGGCGCGCCAGCAGGCGGAGGCGCAGAACGCGCAATTGCGCGAGCAGACGTCCGCCGCGTGGCTCACGTTCTACAACGGGCTGAACGACCAGCAGAAGACGATGGTCAGCACGGCGCTCAAACAGCAGTTCGCGAAGATGGAACAGCGCCACGAGAAGATGAAGGAGCGCTGGGAGCAGCATCGCGCGGCTGCCAAGGGCGCGTCGGCGCCGGCGCAGTAAGCCGGCGGGCCGCTCCCGCAGCGGCGCCGAAGGGGGACGCAGGCACCGGCCTGCGTCCCCTTTTTCGTTTCAGGCGACGTCGAACAGCAGCACCTCGGCCGTTCGGCCGCGCGCGAACGCCACCGCGTCCACGCCGCCGATCCGCGCGCCGTCGCCGGCCGCCAGCGCGCGGCCGTTGACCTCGACCTCGCCGCGCGCCACGTGCACGTAGAGGCTGCGTCCGGCCGGCACGTCGAACGCCGTCGTCTCGTCGCCGTCGATCAGCCCCGCGAAGATGCGGGCGTCAGCCCGCATCGACAGCGCGCCGTCGCCGCCGTCGGGCGCCGCGACGAGCCTGAGCCTGCCGCGCTTCTCGTCGTCGGCGAAGCGCCGTTCCTCATAGCCGGGCCGCCCGCCCCGCTCGGCCGGCTGCAGCCAGATCTGCAGCAGATGCAGCGGCCGGTCGCGCGACGCGTTGGTTTCGCTGTGCATGAGCCCCGTGCCGGCGCTCACTCGCTGGATGCCGCCGGTCCGGACGATTGCGCCGCAGCCGAGGCTGTCGCGGTGCGCGAGCGCGCCATCCAGCACGTACGTGACGATCTCCACGTCGCGGCGCGGCTGCATCCCGAAACCGCGGGTCGGCGCGATCAGATCCTCGCTCAGCACGCACAGCGCACCGACGGGCGGACGCACCGGCGCATGCGCGGCGTGGCAGGCAGACGAAAAACTGTGACTCGATTCGAGCCAGCCGTGACGCGTGTGCCAGCGGTCTTCGGCGCGCAGGATCTGGAACATTGGGGTGGACGCTCGGGGGCGCAGATGTTCTGTTCGGGTTTACCTCCACTGTAAGGGGAGGCCGACAGCGCCACAATCCGCCGCCCGCGCACCGCATCGTTGCACCCGCGCAACCAATTGCCGAAATATTCGTTGCGAATACCACGATTGCCGCAACAGCCGATTCGAGGAATCGGTCGACCGTGCCGGATTGCCGTTTTCCGGGTATCGCGTTCGGGTAAAATACCGCCCTTTTGGCGTTCGCCGTTCCGGCGGCCGTCAACGCCAGAGCGCCGATCGGCGATTTTTGGCCGTCTAGAATACGCCGCGGCGCCCGGTCCGACCGGCCGCGAGCGCCCCCGGTAAGTCAGCAACAGAAGGATGGAAATGAAGAAGGCCGCCCTGTGCGCCGCCCTCGCCCTCGTGGCGGGCAGCGCCTTCGCGAAGGAGTGGAAGACCGTGCGGATCGGCGTCGACGCCAGCTACCCGCCGTTCGAGTCGACCGCGCCGAGCGGCGAGATCGTCGGTTTCGACGTCGATCTCACCAAGGAAATCTGCAAGCGGATCAACGTGAAATGCGTGTGGGTGGCGCAGGATCTCGACGGGATCATTCCGGCGCTGAAGGCGAAGAAGTACGACGTCATCGTGTCGTCGCTGACCGTCACGGACAAGCGCCGCGAGCAGATCGACTTCTCCGACAAGGTGTACGACGCGCCCGCGCGGATGATCGCGAAGACCGGCTCGCCGCTGCTGCCGACGGTCGCGTCGCTGAAAGGCAAGCGCGTCGGCGTCGAGCAGGGCTCGACGCAGGAAACCTACGCGAAGGCGTACTGGGAACCGCAAGGCGTGACGATCGTTCCTTACCAGAACCAGGACCAGGTCTATACCGATCTCGGCTCGGGCCGCCTCGACGCGACGCTGCAGGACGAGCTGCAGGCCGACTACGGCTTCCTGCGCACGCCGCGCGGCAAGGGCTTCGCGTTCGCCGGGCCGGAAGTGAAGGATCCGAAGACGATCGGCGACGGCACCGCGATCGGCCTGCGCAAGGAAGACACCGACCTGAAGCTCAGGATCAATCAGGCGCTGGCCGACATGCACAAGGACGGCACGTACGACCGGCTGTCGCACAAGTACTTCTCGTTCAGCGTCTATTCGGCGCCGGCCCGCTGAGCGCCGACAAGCAGCGGATGCGGGGGCGGCCCCGCGTCCGGGCAGTACAGGCAGTCAACCACGCGCCGCCCGCTCCCTTGCCCGCCGCTCGCGCGACGGGCGGGCCCGGCCCCGTTGCCGGGGCGGACGGTCATGATACGCACGGGGCGTTCCGCGCAGCTTGGCGGGCGCGTCTTTCGCGGCGCACTGCGTGCGCCCTCAGGGACCACACCAGGGACCCCATATGTTTCTACAAGGCTACGGCCCGCTGATCCTCGCCGGCACCTGGCAAACCGTCAAGCTGGCGGTGCTTTCGCTTGCGCTGTCGTTCCTGCTGGGGTTGCTCGGCGCCGGCGCGAAACTGTCGCGCAACCGCGTGACGCACGGCGTCGGCACCGTCTACACGACGCTGATCCGCGGCGTACCCGATCTCGTGCTGATGCTGCTGCTGTTCTACAGCCTGCAGATCTGGCTGAACATGGCGACCGACGCGCTCGGCTGGGACCAGATCGACATCGACCCGTTCCTCGCCGGCGTGCTCGTGCTCGGCTTCATCTACGGCGCGTACTTCACCGAGACGTTCCGCGGTGCGTTCCTGTCGGTGCCGCGCGGCCAGCTCGAGGCCGGCAGCGCCTACGGGATGACGAACTGGCAGGTGTTCACGCGGATCATGTTCCCGCAGATGATGCGCTTCGCGCTGCCGGGCATCGGCAACAACTGGCAGGTGCTCGTGAAGTCGACCGCGCTCGTGTCGATCATCGGCCTGGCCGACGTCGTGAAGGCGTCGCAGGACGCCGGCAAGGGCACGCTGCGGTTCTTCTTCTTCACGCTGATCGCGGGAGCGGTCTACCTCGCCATCACGACGATCTCGAACTTCGTGCTGATGTGGCTCGAAAAGCGCTACTCGACCGGTGTCCGCAAGGCTGACCTATGATCGAACTCATCCAAGAATACTGGCGCAACTATCTGTACACCGACGGCTATCGCATCACCGGTGTCGCGATCACGCTGTGGCTGCTGGTCGTGTCGATCGGCCTCGGCTTCTGCCTGTCGGTGCCGCTCGCCGTGGCGCGCGTGTCGAAGAAGAAGTGGCTGTCGAGCGCCGTATGGCTGTACACGTACGTGTTCCGCGGCACGCCGCTCTACGTGCAGTTGCTGCTCTGCTACACGGGCCTCTACAGCCTGCAGGCCGTGCGCGGCACGCCGATGCTCGATGCGTTCTTCCGCGACGGGATGCACTGCACGCTGCTCGCGTTCACGCTGAACACCTGCGCGTACACCACCGAAATCTTCGCGGGCGCGATCAAGGCGACGTCGTACGGCGAGATCGAAGCCGCGCGCGCATACGGGATGTCCTCGTTCACGATGTATCGCCGCGTGATCCTGCCGTCGGCGCTGCGCCGCGCGCTGCCGCTGTACAGCAACGAAGTGATCCTGATGCTGCACGCGACGACGGTGGCCTTCACCGCGACCGTGCCGGACATCCTGAAGATCGCGCGCGACGTGAACTCGGCCACCTACATGTCGTTCCACGCGTTCGGCATCGCCGCCCTGCTCTATCTCGTGATCTCGTTCACGCTCGTGTGGCTGTTCCGCCAGGCCGAGCGCCGCTGGCTCGCGTATCTGCGCCCGCAAGGCAAGTAAGTTTTCGCAGGAATATTGATGAATTCCCAGACCCAGAAGCTTTTCGTCGACGATCTCCACAAGCGGTACGGCGACAACGAGGTGCTCAAAGGCGTGTCGCTGAGGGCGAACTCGGGCGACGTGATCAGCGTGATCGGCTCGTCCGGCTCCGGCAAGAGCACGATGCTGCGCTGTATCAACTTCCTCGAGCAGCCGAACGCAGGCCGCATCTTCGTCGACGGCGAGGAAGTGCGCACCGCGCTCGACAAGGCGGGCGCGCTGCGCGCGGCCGATCCGAAGCAGCTTCAGCGCGTGCGCACCAAGCTGTCGATGGTGTTCCAGCACTTCAATCTCTGGTCGCACATGAACGTGATCGAGAACGTGATGGAAGCGCCGGTGAACGTGCTCGGCATCCCGAAGAAGGAAGCCGAGGACCGTGCGCGCGAATATCTCGAGAAGGTCGGGCTCGCGCCGCGCGTCGAGAAGCAGTATCCGTCGCATCTGTCCGGCGGCCAGCAGCAGCGCGTGGCGATCGCGCGTGCGCTTGCGATGCATCCGGACGTGATGCTGTTCGACGAGCCGACTTCCGCGCTCGACCCGGAACTGGTGGGGGAAGTACTGAAGGTGATGCAGAAGCTGGCCGAGGAAGGCCGCACGATGATCGTCGTCACGCACGAGATGGGCTTCGCGCGCAACGTGTCGAATCACGTGATGTTCCTGCACCAGGGACGCGTCGAGGAACAAGGCGTGCCGGCCGAGGTGTTCGCGAACCCGAAGAGCGAGCGCCTGCGCGGCTTCCTGTCGGGCAGCCTCAAGTAACGTCCGTCACCCGCCACGCTCGAACGGGCGCCCCGCGGTTCGCCGCGCGGCGCCCGTTTTGCGTTTACGCGGCGCTCACCGGTGCGCCGTCGGCGAACGCGTGCAGCTCGTCGCCCGCCAGCCGGTAACGCACCCATTCGCTCTGCGGCGCCGCGCCGACGCCCTCGTAGAAGCGGATCGCCGGCTCGTTCCAGTCGAGCACGCTCCATTCGAAACGCCCGCAGCCCGACTCGACCGCGATCCGCGCGAGCGCCTTCAGCAGCCGCAGCCCCGCGCCGGCGCCGCGAAAACGCGGCGACACGTACAGATCCTCGAGATACAGCCCCTGCCGCGCGAGCCACGTCGAATACGAGAAGAAATATACGGCGAAGCCGGCCGGCTCGCCGTCGACCTCGCACATCAGCGCACGCGCCGGCGAGCCTTCGCCAAACAGGCTGCGTTCGAGCGATTCGGGCGTCGCGACGACTTCGTGCTCCGCCTTCTCGTAGACGGCCAGTTCGGTGATGAAGCGCAGGATCAGCGGCACGTCGGCGACGGTGGCGGAACGGATATCGATTTGCACGGTGGGGAGCCCTCCTTCGGCCCGGACGGAAAATGGAATGCGGCGCCCGTGCTCTCCTCTCGCATCTGGCGCCGGTCAGATCGACATGCTACGTTCACGACACAACTGCAGGAAGTGCAGTTTCTTCATCCAGACCTGAACATCATGCATCCCGACCTGCGCCGCCTCGACCTGAACCTGCTGCTCGTGTTCGACGCGCTGTACCGCCACCGGTCGGTCGCTGCGGCCGCGCATGAGCTCGCGCTGAGCCCGTCGGCGTTGAGCCATGCGCTCGCCCGGCTGCGCGACGCGATCGGCGATGCGCTGTTCGTGCGCCTCGGCAACGAGATGCAGCCGACCGTACGCGCCGACGACATCGCCACGTGGGCCGGCGACGCGCTCGACGCGATGTCGAAGGGGCTCGCCCGCGCGCGCCGCTTCGATCCCGCGCAAAGCGACCGTACGTTCGTGTTCGCCGCGACCGACTACACGGCGTTCGCGGTGCTGCCGGCGTTCCTGGCCCGCATCCAGCACGTGGCGCCGCACCTGCGGATCCGCGTCGTCCATTCGGACCGCAAGATTTCCGTCGACGAGCTCGCGGCCGGCCGCATCGACTTCGCGCTCGGCTACCACGAGGAATCGGCGGCCGACGTGCCCGGTATCGAGGATTTCGACTGGTTCTCCGACGACTACGTCGTGATCGCGAGCGCTGCGCATCCGACCATCCGCCGGCGGCTGACGCTCGACCAGTACCTGGCGGCGCGCCACGTGGTCGTCACGCCGTGGAACGAGTCGCGCGGCGTCGTCGACCACGTGCTCGACCGGTTCGGCCTTGCGCGGCATGTGGCCGTGCAGTTGCCGACCGTGCTGGCCGCGCCGTTCGTGATCGCGGAGTCGGCACTCCTGATGACCGTGCCGAACCGCGCCGCGCAGGCGCTGCGGCACGCGGCGCCGATCCGCCTCTTCCCGGCGCCGTTCGAGATCCCGCGTTACACGGTGAAGGTCTACTCGCATGCGAAGCACGCGCGCACCGATGCGCATCGCTGGATTCGCGCCCAGTTGCTCGACGCACGGCCGAGCCCGGATTAACCCGGACTACGCGCGGCGCGTTGCAGGACGGGCGTTTCAGGCGTCGACCAGCGATCGCGGCAATCGCCCGAATCATTACGAAATACTTACCAATTTCGCGACTTTCGCGCTTACGCCGGCGCCCCGGCAACGTCAATAGTGGCAATCCTTGACCCATGCCCGTGGAATCCATGTCTCCCTTGCGGGACAAGGGTTTTCCGGTAATCGAGAACCCTCGGTGCCCCTGTTGCGCACCGTGTTGCATGGCAATTTGGCGACAGCGGTTAGTCAAACAACGATTTCCATCGCCACAAAATTGTATTTTTGCTAAATTAGTAACCAAAGTAGCAAAACGAAGTTCGTGAAATGTAGTTTAGCTTCACGACACAACAAGGAGACCCCGCAGGCCGACCCGGCTGCGCGGGACCGCTCAACGGTTTTCCGTCTGCTTGCCCGCGTGCCGCGCTTACCGGCCCTGCACGAGGTCTCCCTGGTTATCCCGCTTTTGCCCGGCGCTCGCGCTCCGGGCATCTCGTGCAGTCTGGGTTGACTTTTTGACAGGGTATGGAGGAGATGATGAAGAAAGCTTTGGTCGCGGCCGCGCTGATGGCTGCTGGGGTGGTGACGGCGCACGCGCAGAGCAGCGTCACGCTGTATGGCCGCCTGGATGCAGGCATCGAGTACATGAACGGCCTGCAAAACGGCCACCAAGTGCGCGCGGAAAGCGGCGACTGGGGCACGAGCCTGTGGGGCTTGAAGGGTAGCGAGGACATCGGCGGCGGCAACAAGGTCCTGTTCCACATCGAAGGCGCGTTCAACACGATGACGGGCGGCTTCAGCGGCTCGATCTGGGATCGTTTCGCGACGGTCGGTATCTCGAACGACCGCTACGGTACGCTGCTGCTGGGTCGCGAACTCGCGATCGCCAACGGCGTGTGGGACTTCGACCCGTTCGGCCAGTCGGCCTGGTCGACGGCCTCGCTGGTGCGCGGCCGTAACTGGAACAAGACCAGCAACAACGTGTCGTACCAGTCGCCGTCGCTCTACGGCCTCGACTTCTACGGCCAGTTCTCGTTCTCGAACTCGACCAGCTTCAACGGCAACACGACGGCCGGCCAACCGGGCCGTGCAATGGGCGGTCAGGTCACCTACACGAACTCGCTGTTCCAGTTGCGCGGCATCTACGACGAAACGCGCGACAGCAATGGCCGCTTCTCGGACGTGTTCAACTACTCGCGTGAATACTTCGCGGGCGTGAACGTGTTCCTCGGCCAGTTCAAGGTTCAGGCGGCCTACCAGGCATCGCGCGCCGACGGCAGCGGTGGCCCGGCGGTGAACGCCGGCGTGACGGGTACGCAACAGGTATGGGGTGGCGTGACGTGGCAGGCCACGCCGGCAGCGGCGCTGATCGCAGCCGTGTATCACGTGAACGCGAACCACGGCGGCGGCAACGCGAACATCTACACGATCGGCGGCACGTACAACATCTCGAAGCGCACGCTGTTCGACCTGCAAGCCGCGACGGTGCGCAACAGCTCGTCGGCCAACTTCGGTCTGAACGCGAACGGTGCAGGCACCGCCGTGTCGACCGGCAACCCGCATCCGGGCGGCAGCCAGACCGGCGTCTACGCCGGCATCCAGCACCTGTTCTGATCAGGCGCCGTCAAAGAACGATTCGACAACACTTTCCACGCTGCTGCGAGAGGCGCGTATCGGTGCGGTACCCAACCGGGTATCCGCACCGTTTTTTCTTGGGCGGCGGGTTCGTGCGACCCGTGGCCCGATCGGCCGAAGCGGCCGCGATTGAGCGAATGGCGCGGACGCGGCGCTCAGACGGCCGCTTCGTTCTCTTCGCCGGTGCGGATGCGGATCACGCGCTCGACGTCCGACACGAAGATCTTGCCGTCGCCGATCTTGCCGGTGCGCGCCGCACCGATCACCGCGTCGATCACCTGATCGACCTGCGCTTCCGCGACGACCACCTCGATCTTCATCTTCGGCAGGAAGTCGACGACGTACTCGGCGCCGCGATACAGCTCGGTATGGCCCTTCTGGCGGCCGAAGCCCTTCACTTCCGTCACGGTCAGGCCCGTGAGACCCACTTCGGCGAGCGCTTCGCGGACTTCGTCCAGCTTGAACGGCTTGATGATGGCGGTGATGCGTTTCATGGTGGTTGTCCCCCAATGCTCGTTTGGATGAAAAATCGCGATCCCGATTGTAAGCCGGCGGGCCGCATCCGGCCCAGCACCGCTCAATCGAGCCGTTCGGTAAAGCGTGACGTGATCGGGTAGCGCCAGTCGCGCCCGAATGCGCGATGCGTGACGCGGATGCCGATCGGCGCCTGGCGGCGCTTGTATTCGTTGATCTTGATGAGCCGCGTCACGCGCTCGACGTCGGCCTGCGCGTAGCCGGCCGCGACGATCTCGGCGAGCGGCCGGTCTTCTTCCATGTACATCCGCATGATCGCGTCGAGCACGTCGTACGGCGGCAGGCTGTCCTGGTCGGTCTGGTTCTCGCGCAGCTCGGCCGACGGCGCGCGCGTCAGGATCCGCTCGGGAATCACGTCGCGCAGCGCGTAATCGTTCGTTTCGTTGCGATAGCGGCACAGTCGGTAAACGAGCGTCTTCGCGATGTCCTTGATCACCGCGAAACCGCCGGCCATGTCGCCGTACAGCGTGCAGTAGCCGACCGCCATCTCGCTCTTGTTGCCGGTCGTCAGCACGATCGAGCCGAACTTGTTCGACAGCGCCATCAGCAGCGTGCCGCGGATGCGCGCCTGGATGTTCTCCTCCGTCGCGTCTTCCGCGCGGCCCGCGAACTCGCCCGCGAGCGCCGCGCGGAATGCATCGAACATCGGCGCGATCGCGATCTCGTCGTAGCGCACGCCGACGCGCCGCGCCATCTCCGCCGCGTCGGTGGTCGAGATGTCGGCCGTGAAGCGCGACGGCATCATCACCGCGCGCACGCGCTCGGGCCCGAGCGCATCGCACGCGACGGCCAGCACCAGCGCCGAATCGACGCCGCCCGACAGCCCGATCAGCACGCCGGGAAAGCCGTTCTTGCCGATGTAGTCGCGCACGCCGGTCACGAGCGCGCGATACACCTGTGCGTGCGTCGACAGCTCGGGCGCGATCGCGCCGGGCAGCGGCCGCGCGCCGTCGAATTCGACGATCGCGTGCCCTTCGTCGAACTGCCGCATCTTCGCGACGAGCGCGCCCTGCGCGTCGAGCACGAACGAACCGCCGTCGAACACGAGTTCGTCCTGGCCGCCGACGAGGTTCACGTAGACCATCGGCAGCCCGGTCTCGCGAATCCGCGCGCGCAGGATGTCGATGCGCACCGCTTCCTTGTTCATGTGATACGGCGAGCCGTTCGGGATCAGCAGCACCTGCGCGCCGGCCGCCTTCGCGATCTGCGCGGCCGACGCATGCCACGCGTCCTCGCAGATGATCACGCCGTATTTCACGCCGTTCAGCTCGAACACGAGCGGCTCGGCGTCGGTCGCGAAGTAGCGTTTCTCGTCGAACACCTCGGCGTTCGGCAGATCCTGCTTGCGGTAGGTGCCGACGATCTCGCCGCCGACGATCAGCGACACCGCGTTGAAGGTGTCGGTGGGCGGCACGCCGCGCTCGATCGGGCGGTTTGCATTACCATCGACGGCTGACGCGCGCGCATCGCTACCCGCACCCCTGCCCGGACCGCGCAACGGATGGCCGACCAGCACTGCGAGCCCGTCGAACGCCTTCAGCGCATCGGCGAGCGCATCGAGTGCGGCGGCCGCCGCCGCGTAGAACGCGGGCCGCAGCAGCAGGTCTTCGGGCGGATAGCCGGACAGCGCGAGTTCGGGTGCGACCATCAGTTGCGCACCATCGTTGTGCGCGGCGCGCGCGGCCGCGACGATTCGCGCGACGTTGCCGGCGAAATCGCCGACGGTGACGTTGATCTGGGCGAGAGCGAGTCGGGTCTTCATGGCGGGATCGGCGCAACCCGGCGGCGCGCCTTGAACGGCTGACGAAATCGATCCGGGCGCGGGCCACGGCGGCCCGCCTCCGGCAACATCCAACGGTACGGATTCACGCTTGAAACACGAACGCATCGATTATCGCACGGGCATCCTGTCGTCCCCCGCCGAGGTGCCGGCCGACGAATGGAACGCGCTGCTCGCACGCGACGCGCAGCCCACGCCGTTCCTGCGCCACGAATTCCTCGACGCGCTGCACGTCGCGCGCTGCGCGGTCGACGACACCGGCTGGTCGCCGCACTTCGTTACGCTGACCGACCCGCGCACCGGCCGCCTCGCGGCCGCCGCGCCCGTCTACGCGAAGCAGCATTCGTACGGCGAATACGTGTTCGACTGGGCGTGGGCCGATGCGTACCAGCGCAACGACCTGCCCTATTACCCGAAGCTGCTGTGCGCGGTGCCGTTCACGCCGGTGCAGGGCACGCGGCTGCTCGCGGCCGACGACGACGCGCGCCGCCGGCTCGCGGCCACGCTGCTCGCGTTCGCCGAGCAGAGCGACGTGTCGTCGCTGCACGTGCTGTTCCCGACCGGTGACGAAGCGCGGCTCCTCGAATCGATGGGAATGATGCTGCGCGAAGGCGTGCAGTTCCACTGGCTCAACGACGGCTACCGCCACTTCGACGATTTCCTCGCCACGCTCGAGCAGAAGAAGCGCAAGAACATCCGCGCGGAGCGGCGCAAGGTGCACGACGCGGGCGTGACCTTCCGGCGGCTGACCGGCGATCGAATCACCGACGCCGACTGGCGCTTCTTCTCGCGCTGCTACCGGCAGACCTACCGCGAGCACTTTTCGAGCCCGTACCTGAACCTCGACTTCTTCCGCACGATCGGCGCGACGATGCCCGAGAACCTGCTGCTTGTGATCGCGGAAGCCGACGGCCGGCCGATCGCGAGCGCGCTCGCCGTGTACCGGCGCGGCGAGCACGGCGGCGGCACGCTGTACGGCCGCTACTGGGGCGCGCTCGAGCACGTGCCCTGCCTGCATTTCGAAACGGCCTACTACCAGTTGCTCGAATTCTGCATCGAGGCCGGGCTCGACACGTTCGAAGGCGGTGCGCAGGGCGAGCACAAGCTCGCGCGCGGTTTCCTGCCGACCGTCACGCACTCCGCGCACTGGCTCGCGCATCCGGCGTTTTCCGATGCGGTCGCGCGCTTTCTCGAACGCGAGACCGAGCATATCCACGCGTACGTCGACGAACTGCGCGAACACGATCCGTTCCGGCGCGGCCCCGGCTAGCGCCATCCGGCGCACCGGCATGCGGCGAAGCCATGCGTGGCCTCGCCGCAAGCCGCACGGCCGCCGCCGGTTCAGTGCGCGGCGAGCGTCACCGTCTGCGACAGCGCCTGCGGGTCGCGCGACGACGCGGCCGCCGACAGCCCGTAGCTGCCCGCGCCGATCCGCCATGCATGCGCATTCGCATCCCACACCGCGAAGCGCTGCGCCGGCACCGCGACGCTGACCGTGCGCGCCTCGCCCGGCTGCAGCGCGACCTTGGTCCAGCCGACGAGCCGCTTCGGCGGCTCGCCGAGCGACGCGGGCAGCGCCGCGTAGATCTGCACCGTATGCGTACCGGCGCGCGCACCGGTATTCGTCACCGTCACGCCGACCGTCACGTTGCCCGCTGCGTCGGCCTGCGCGGACATCGCCGACAATGCATACGTCGTGTACGACAGCCCGTAGCCGAACGGGAACAACGGCTCGATCGCCTTCGCGTCGAACCAGCGATAGCCGTACGCGAGCCCTTCCGTATAGACGTTCCGCAGATTCGACGGATCGATCGTCGGCTGCGGCAGGTCGGCCTCCTGCTTCGGGAACGTCAGCGGCAGCCGGCCCGACGGATTCGCGTCGCCGAACAGCAGGTCGGCGATCGCCTGGCCGCCCTGCGCGCCCGGATACCACGCGTCCAGCACGCCGTGCACGTTCGCGAGCCACGGCATCAGCACGGGGCTGCCGTTCTCGAGCACGACGATCACGCGCTTCGCCTTCGCGGCGACCGCGGCGATCAACGCGTTCTGGTCGTATTGCTGGTTGTACGGGTCCGCCTTCGCATCGGGCAGCGACAGGCTCGCGAGGTCGAGCCCTTCCGTCTGCCACTGCGTGGCAAATACGATCGCGACATCGGCCTGCGCGGCCGCGGTGGCCGCGGCGTTCGCGTCGGTGCCGTCGAGATAGCTGACCGATGCGTTCGGCGCCTTCGCGCGGATCGCCGCGAGCGGCGCGGACTTGTACCAGGTCGCGCACCCGCCGAACAGCATGTCGGCCGGTTGCTGGCACAACGTCACCGCGTTGCCGTCGATCGCCGGCACCGCGCCCGAGCCGCCACCCGACAACACGCCCGCGTCCGCATGCCCGCCGATCACGACGACCGACTTGAGCGAACCCGCGGCCAGCGGCAGCACCGGCTGCGCGTCGCCCGGCGCGGCCGCGTTCTTCAGCAGCACCGCCGCTTGCCGCGCGATCGCGAGCGCGTCGGCATTGCCGGCGGCTTCGTCGATCGCGCCGCCCGGCTTCGGCGGCGCGTCCATCACGCCGATGCGGATCAGCGTGCGCAGCTTGCGCTGCACCATGTCGTTGAGCCGCGCGACCGACACGCTGCCGGCCTGCAGCGCCGCGCGCAGCTTCGAATTGAAGTACGAGCCGAGCGGCGCGTTGCCGTCGTCGGCCGCACCCGGCTGTTCCTCGTCGAGCCCGGCCTGCACGGCCGCGACCGTCGAATGCGTCGCGCCCCAGTCGGACTGCACGACGCCCTTGAAGCCCCACTCGTTCTTCAGCACCGTCGTCAGCAGAGTCGGGTTCTCGCACGCATACACGCCGTTCAGCTTGTTGTACGAGCACATCACGTTGCCCGGCTGGCCGTCCTTCACGCCGATCTCGAACGCGAGCAGTTCGGCCTCGCGCATGGTCCGCTCGTCGACGACCGAATCGACCGTCATCCGGTTGGTTTCCTGGTCGTTGAACGCGAAATGCTTGATCGTCGCGATCACCTTCCGCGCCTGCGTGGCCTGCGTGCGCGCGGCGCTCAGCGTGCCCGCGAGCACCGGGTCCTCGCCCATGTATTCGAAGGTGCGGCCGTTGCGCGGCTCGCGCGCGAGGTTCACGCCGCCGCCGAGCCCTTCCGCGAAACCGAGCGCGCGCAACTCGAGCGCGATACGCGTGCCGTAGGTGCCCGCGAGCGCCGGGTCCCACGTCGCCGCGAGCGCGACCGGCGCGGGCAGCGCGGTCACGCGTGCGTTCTTCACGTTCACGCCGCCTGCCGAATCGGCGCTGCTGACCGCCGGAATGCCGAGCCGCGGCACGCCCGGGATGTAGCTCGCGCCGTTCAGCGCGTCGGCCGGGAACGGGCCGCCCAGGCTGAGCGCGGGCATGCCGGTGCCATGCACGAGCTGCAGCTTCTCGTCGGTCGTCAGTTGCGCGACGAGCGCGGCCGCGCGCTGGTCGGCTGCCGCGTCGGGGTCGGCCGGCGAGACCGGCGCATGGATGTCGTCGCCGCCGCACGATGCGAGCAGCACCGTGAGCGCACACGCGGACGCAATCGTCGAACACCGGAACAGCGAAGTTTTCATTGATCCTCCAGAATCGTTCTGTTGTACTTGTGGCCACTCCAAGTCTAAAAATTGACCGGTCACCACGCTTGACCGGCAGGAGCATGCGTTGACCTCTCGCAGCGGGGACAAACCCGAACGGCATGACGACAGGGAGACAGACATGGAGTTGCAACAGAAATCGGTATCCGTCCGGATCTACCGCTGGCTGTGCGAAGACGCGCGCGCGAACGGCATCGATCCCGCACCGCTTTACGAGACGCTCGGCATCGGGCCGGCCGAGTTCGCCGACGACACGCGCCGCATCGCGGGCGACCGGCACGTCGCCGCAATGCGGCTGACGAGCGGCTGGCCGCTGTCGTGGCATCGCCCGCCGCCGCAGGTCGTGCCGTGGCTCGTACCGTTTCCCGAGCTCGCCGGCATCACGTGCAACGCGGCGACGCTGCGCGACGCGCTGCACGGCTACCTGCACTATCGCGAGCTGATCGGCAACGTCGACTGGGTCTTCGCGCACGAGAGCGGCGACGCGATCGCGCTCGAGTACGTGAACGAAGGAGACGGCCGGCACGCGGGCAGCGCGTTCGCGAACCTCGCGATCCTCGCGGCGCTCGCACGCCTGTACGACCCGCACGTGCGCATCGACGACGCCGCATTCGCCGGCCGCGCGTTCGCGCCCGTTGCCGCGCTGCGCGACATGCTCGGCGCACCGCTCTCGTTCGATGCCGCGCACAACCGCATCGTGCTGCGCTCCGCGCACTTCGACACGCCGTTCGAGCGCTACAACGCGCCGCTCGCCGGCATCCAGCGTCATGCCGCCGACGCCGCCCGCGAGCGCGTGCGCGCGCGCTCGACGTTCGGCTCGTCGGTCGAGCAATGCGTGCGCGACTGGCTGCGCACGTCCGACGACGCCGACGTGCCGACCGATACGCTGATGCAGCATGTGTGCACGCGCTTCGCGATGTCGCGCTGGACGCTGCGCCGGCGGCTGCATCGCGAAGCGGTCGGTTTCCATGCGCTCGTCGCGCAGGCGCGGCTCGGCGAGGCGCGCGACCTGCTGCTCAATACGCAGTTGCCGATCGGCGAGATCGGCGTGCGCGTCGGCTTCCGTTCGACGAGCGCGTTCACGCGTTTCTTCACGCGCGAACTCGGCGCGGCGCCGAGCCGCTTCCGCGACGGGCACGGCGACCGGTGGCGTTGACGCCCGTTTTTTCTGAGACACTGGCGGCTTCGCATCCCGCCGCCCCGCCATGTCCTGGTTTCTGTATCTGATCGAATGCGCCGACGACAGCGTCTACACGGGCATCACGACCGATGTCGCCGCGCGCTTCGACGAACACGCGTCCGGCAAGGGCGCGCGCTACACGCGCTCGCGCAAGCCGCGCGCGGTGCTCGCGTCGTTTCCGCTGCCCGACCGGTCGAGCGCGTCGCGCGCCGAATACTGGGTGAAGCGGCTCACGCCCGCGAAAAAGCGCGAGCTGGCGGCCGGGTTGCGGACGCTGGAATCGGTGTTGCCGGTGGTGGTGATAGCGCTCGACGAGAGCGGCGACACGGCCGGGACGAAGGCGACGGCGCGCGGGCGGAAGAAGGGGAAGGCGGAAAATGTCGACGATGCGGCGGAAACGGCTGCAACGGAACAGGTTGCCCGGAAAAAGGTGAAGGCCGGGAAAGCTGCCGGGTCTGCAAAGGCCGCGAAGCCTGCGAAAGACAAACAAGCGTCGAAGTCGACGAAGGCAAATCAAGCCGCACCGAACGCGAAACGTGCAAAAGCCGACGGCGATGCAGCCGCAAAAAAGACCTCGTCGCGTAGCAAACCGGTAGAGAAAACCGGCTCGCCCCACTCCGCGCCGTCAAAAAGGAAGGCACCGGCCGCCGGCAGACCAGCCGCGGACGTACGCGAAGACGCCGCTTCCGCACCGGCCCGGCGCCGTCCATCGGCCACGAAAACCGCCGAAGCGACCGCTCCGTCCGTTGCCCCGCCCCGCGCGAAACGCGCGAAGCAAGCACCTGCCGCCCCGCCCCCGTCTGTCTCCGCGTCCGCTCGCCGGAAAACCGTGCGCGCAAAACAAAACCGCGCGGCCTCCTGAGGAGACACGCGCGGTTTGCGTTCCGTACGAGCCGGCCGTCGGCCGGCACGCCGCTTACTTCTTGTAGTTCGCGGCGCCGTCGGTGATTTCCTTGTGCGCGGCTTCGATGCCGGCCCAGCCTTCGACCTTCACCCACTTGCCCTTCTCGAGCGCCTTGTATTGCTCGAAGAAGTGCTTGATCTGGTCCTTCAGGTACTCGGGCACGTCGTCGATCGACTTCAGGTTTGCCGTCATCGGGCAGACCTTGTCGTGCGGCACCGCGACCAGCTTCGCGTCGACGCCCGACTCGTCGGTCATCTGCAGCATGCCGAGCACGCGCGAACGCACGATCGAGCCGGCCAGCAGCGGGAACGGCGTGATCACCAGCACGTCGACCGGATCGCCGTCGCCCGACAGCGTCTGCGGGATGTAGCCGTAGTTCACCGGGTAGCGCATGCCCGTGCCGATGAAGCGGTCGACGACGAGAAGGCCCAGTTCCTTGTCCGCCTCGTACTTCACCGGGTCGCTTTGCGCGGGAATCTCGATGATCACGTTGAAATCTTGCGGCAGGTCCTTGCCGGCCGGAACATGATTGAAGCTCATGAGCACTCTCTGTAGGTCGATGGGAATTCGGGACAGGGCGCCGCGGCCGATGCACCGCCGCGGGCGTCCCCCAAAAGGAATGCGCCATTATAGCCAATCGACCGGTGGCGTCCGGATGACGATCGGCGCGATAATCGTTCCGGATGTCCGGCCGTCGAACCGGCGGCGGCGTTGCACGTCGACTACAAGGCAGGGATCCGAGCAAGCGTCAAAGCGCTGACTCGGGCCGACCGCGATGCATGGGACCCAAGTAAGCGCTGAAGCGCTAACTTGGGTCGACAGGAGCACACATGGAAGAGGCGAAGCACTTCATCGCGGGCGAATGGACGTTGCCCGCGCAACTGGAAACCATCGCGGTCGTCGATCCGTCCGACGGCCAGCCGTTCGCGACGATCGCGCGCGGCACCGCGCCCGACATCGAGCGCGCGGTCGCCGCGGCCCGCGACGCATTCGCGGGCCCGTGGGGCGCCGCGAGCGCCGCCGAACGCGGCCGCGTGCTGATGCGGCTGTCGGCACGCGTGGCCGACCATCTCGAGGAACTCGCCGCGATCGAGGCGCGCGACACCGGCAAGCCGCTGAAGCAGGCGCGCGCCGATGCAGCCGCGCTCGTGCGCTACTTCGAGTTCTACGCAGGCGCCGCCGACAAACTGCACGGCGAGACCCTCCCCTACCAGGCCGGCTACACGGTGCTGACGGTGCGCGAGCCGCATGGCGTCACGGGCCATATCGTGCCGTGGAACTACCCGATGCAGATCTTCGGGCGCAGCGTCGGCGCGGCGCTCGCGGCCGGCAACGCCTGCGTGGTCAAGCCGGCCGAGGACGCATGCCTGTCCGTGCTGCGCGTCGCCGAGCTGGCCGCCGAGGCCGGGCTGCCGGCCGGCGCGCTCAACGTCGTCACCGGCTACGGCCATGAAGCGGGCGCCGCGCTCGCCCGTCATCCGGGCATCGACCACATCTCGTTTACGGGTTCGCCGGCCACCGGCAAGCTGGTCGCGCAGATGGCGGCCGAGAACCACGTGCCGGTCACGCTCGAACTCGGTGGAAAGTCGCCGCAAATCGTGTTCGCCGATGCCGATCTCGACGCGGCGCTGCCCGTGCTCGTGTCCGCGATCGTGCAGAACGGCGGGCAGACCTGCTCGGCCGGCAGCCGCGTGCTGATCGAGCGCGCGGTGTACGAGCCGCTCGTCGAGCGCCTCGCCACCGCGTTCAACGGGCTGCGCGTCGGCCCGAGCCGCGCCGATCTCGACTGCGGCCCGCTGATCAACGCGAAGCAGCAGCAACGCGTGTGGGATTTCCTGTCCGACGCGCAGCACGACGGCATTCCGATGGCCGCGCACGGGCAGGTCGTCGCCGACGCGCCCGAAACCGGCTTCTACCAGGCGCCCGCGCTGTTGCGCGACGTGCCGCCGTCGCACCGGCTCGCGCAGGAGGAAGTGTTCGGTCCCGTGCTCGCGGCGATGCGTTTCGTCGACGAGGACGAAGCCGTCGCGCTCGCGAACGGCACGCCGTACGGTCTCGTCGCGGGCATCTGGACACGCGACGGCGCACGCCAGATGCGGCTTGCGCGGCGCCTGCGCGCAGGCCAGGTGTTCATCAACAACTATGGCGCGGGCGGCGGCGTCGAGCTGCCGTTCGGCGGCGTCGGCCATTCGGGCCATGGCCGCGAGAAAGGCTTCGAGGCGCTGTACGGCTTCACTGCGCTGAAGACGATTGCGATCCGGCACGGCTGAACGCACGGCAGGCGGCCGGCAGCGCCCGGCCGCCTGTCGACACACGACGACTCTCATGACCAGCACAGGAGACACACCATGCGGTTGAGCGGCAAGACGGCCATCGTCACGGGCGGCGGCTCGGGGTTCGGCGAAGGCATCGCGAAGACGTATGCGCGCGAAGGCGCGAACGTCGTCGTCAACGACCTGAACGGTGCGGCGGCCGAGCGCGTCGCGAGCGAGATCGCGCTCGCGGGCGGCAAGGCGATCGCGGTAGCCGGCGACGTATCGAAAGAGGACGACTGGCGCGCGCTGCTGCAGGCGGCGCTCGACGATTTCCACTCGGTGCAGATCGTCGTGAACAACGCGGGCACCACGCACCGCAACAAGCCCGTGCTCGACGTGACGGAAGCCGAATTCGACCGCGTGTACGCGGTCAACATGAAGAGCCTGTTCTGGTGCGTGCAGACCTTCGTGCCGTACTTCCGCGCACAGGGCGGCGGCGTGTTCGTGAACGTCGCGTCGACGGCCGGCGTGCGGCCGCGCCCGGGCCTCGTCTGGTACAACAGCACGAAGGGCGCGATGATCACCGCGAGCAAGTCGCTCGCGGCCGAGCTCGGCGCCGATCGCATCCGCGTGAACTGCATCAACCCGGTACTCGGGGAAACCGCGCTGATGACCGAGTTCATGGGCTGCGAGGACACCCCGGAAAATCGCCGCCGCTTCCTCGCGACGATCCCGCTCGGCCGCTTCTCGACGCCGCAGGACATCGCGAACGCCGCGCTGTACCTTGCGTCCGACGAAGCCGAGTTCATCACCGGCGTCTGCCTCGAAGTCGACGGCGGGCGCTGCATCTAGCCGTACCAGGCCGCACGATTACCTTACCGCTTCTTGCTTCACCCGAAACCGGATCGGACGCGCCGCTGCGTCTGCCCCGGCCAACTACAACGACAGTGGTGCATCGGATCCAGGTAACCGCTCAAGCGCTCACCTGGATCGACCGCAAAGCATGGGATCCAAGTAAGCGCTAAAGCGCTAACTTGGATCGACAGGAGACAACATGGCAACATCGACGCAGTCGCTGCCGGGCTCGTCCGGCGCATTCGAGGAAGCAACCTACCGCAAGGTGTCGTGGCGGCTCGTACCGCTCCTGCTGCTGTGCTACGTGGTCGCCTATCTCGACCGCGTGAACGTCGGGTTCGCGAAGCTGCAGATGGCGAGCGACCTGAACCTGAGCGATACCGTGTACGGGCTCGGCGCCGGGATCTTCTTCTTCGGCTATTTCCTGTTCGAGGTGCCGAGCAACATCATCCTGCACCGGGTGGGCGCACGCGTGTGGATCGCCCGCATCATGGCGACGTGGGGCGTGATCTCGATCCTGACGATGTTCGTCACGACGCCCACGATGTTCTACGTGATGCGCTTCCTGCTCGGCGTCGCCGAAGCGGGCTTCTTCCCCGGCGTGATCCTCTACCTCACCTACTGGTATCCCGCGCACCGGCGCGGCCGGATGACGACGTTCTTCATGACGGCCGTCGCGCTGTCCGGCGTGATCGGCGGACCGATCTCGGGCTTCATCCTGAAGGCGTTCGACGGCGTGAGCGGCTGGCACGGCTGGCAATGGCTGTTCCTGCTCGAAGGCATTCCGTCGGTGCTCGCCGGCGTGCTCGTGTTCTTCGCGCTCGACGAGCGGATCGCGAAGGCGACGTGGCTGACCGACGAGGAAAAGGCGCTGCTCGCCCGCAACGTCGACGCGGAAGAAGCCACCAAGGAAGACCTGCCGCTCGGCGCGGTGATGTCGAGCCCGCGCGTCTGGCTGATGGCGCTGATCTATTTCTCGTTCGTGATGGGGCTCTACGGCGTCGGCTTCTGGCTGCCGACGATCATCAAGGCGACGGGCGTGACCGATACGATCATGATCGGCCTGCTGTCAGCGATTCCGTATGCCGCCGCGGTGGTCGCGATGATCCTGATCGCGCGCAGCGCGGACAAGCGCCGCGAACGCCGCTGGCACCTCGCGATTCCGGCCGCGATCGGCGCGCTCGGCCTCGTGCTGTCGGTGATCTGGGCGCACCAGACCGCGCTCGCGATGCTCGGCCTCACGCTCGCGACGATCGGCATCCTGACGACGCTGCCGCTGTTCTGGAGCCTGCCGACCGCGTTCCTCGGCGGCACGGCCGCCGCCGCCGGCATCGCGATGATCAACTCGATCGGCAACCTCGCCGGCTTCCTGAGCCCGTACCTGATGGGCTGGCTCAAGCAGGTGACGGGCGCCAACGATGCGGGTATGTACATGCTGGCCGGGTTCCTCGTGCTCGGCGGGCTGCTTGCGCTGTCGGTGCCGAAGCGGCTGGTCGACAAGTGATGCGCGGCGCGTAAAAGCGCACCGGACACGCCGGTCGACGGCCGGCCCCACGAAACGCCCCGACGCCCGGCATTGCCCGGCCGCCGGGGCGTTTTCAATTTCGAACAGGCAAAACCCGCACCGGCCGGATGCTTCGCCAAGCGGGTGCTTCGCCGACCGGATGAAGGCACCACGCGTCCCGACTGCCCCGCAACAGACGAAAAAAAGCCCCGAAGGCCGATCGGCGTTCGGGGCTTTTACCGCGGCGCCGCGTCAGACCACGGTGATCGCGAGCGCGCTTTCGCGGTAGTGCTTCGCGGCCTTGTCGGTTTCGCCAAGATGCTCGAACAGGCGGGCGAGCGCACGATGCGCACGCACCTTCAGCGCCTCGTTGTCGGCCAGCTTCAGCGCCGCTTCGAGGAACGACTGCGCCTTGCCCCACAGCTGCTGCTGCTGGCAGAGGCGGCCGAGTGCGAACAGCAGGTCGGCATCTTCCGGATGATCCTTCTTCCAGCCTTCGGCCTTCTGGATCAGCGGCAGCGCATCGGCGCCGGCCGTGTCCGAGTAGCGGCGCAGCAGGCGCGCATCCCAGTTGTGCGCGAGCGCGTCCTCGACGATGCGGCGCGCTTCGTTGCGGCGCTCGAGCGGCACGAGCAGCTCGGCCGCGAGATCGGCCAGGCGCGGCGACTGGCGCTCGACCGACGACAGCGACTGCCACACTTCGAGCAGCGCGTCCGGGTCGTGCCGGCGTTCGCGCAGCAGGTTTTCCGCCGCCTGCTGGCGCAGTCGCACGGCCGCGGCCGGATGCAGCGCCTCGCGCTTTTCGAGCGCCTTCGCGAGCTTCAGCACCTCGGCCCAGTTCTTCAGTTGCTGCTGCGCACGCAGCGCGACCTGCTGCGCATGAATGCGCTTGCCGCCAGCCTGCATGTCGGCCAGCGCGGCGAGCGCACCGTCGGCGTCGCGGGCGTCCGCGCGCATGTCGGCCGCGGCGAGCAGCCGTGCATCCTGCCATTCGGGCGCGTCGACCTTCGACAGCCAGTCGTCGCGGCGCGTGTACTCGTGCATCCGGTGTGCGGCGGTGGCCGCGACGAGACTCGCGGCGCCCAGGTTCGCATCGACCGACAGCGCGTCACGCGCGGCCTTCTCCGCGCGCGAGAAGCGGCCCGCGTACAAGTTCGAGATCGCATCGCGCAGCGACGCCTGCGCCTTCTCGTTGCGCGAACGCGCGCGATACGCGGCGACCCGCTGCGGCATGCGCCAGATGTTGCGCACGATGCGCAGCAGCGCATACACGACGATGAACAGCACGACGATGGCGATCACGAACAGGTTCAGCGACACGTCGATCCGGTACGGCGGATAGACGAGCAGCACCTGCCCCGCGTCGAAACGGCCGACGGTGGCGAGCGCGGCGGCGATCGCGAACAGGACCGCGAGCCAGACGATTCCTCGAAGCGTCATCGTTACCCCCGGCTCTTGAACTGCTGAACGGCGTTCAGGCTGGTGTTCAGGTTCGGCACCGCGACCGTCAGCGATGCGCCGTCAACCTGCTTGAGCAGATCCTCGACGGTCTGCGTGTCCTTCGACGCCTGATCGAAATACTTGCCGAGCGACGCCTGGGCGGCGTGCAGGTCGGCCTTCATCGCGCTGTCGTTGCGCGCCAGCAGCGACAGCCGCGCGGTGAGCAGGCGCAGCTTCACGTTCTCGCGCACGAAGTAGCCCTGGTCGGGCGACGCGAGCATCGCGTCCGCGTTGTCGATCCGGCGCACCTGCACGAGGCCCTTCAGTTGCTGGCCGAGGCCGGCCGAGAAGTCGTGCCACCACACCTTCCAGCGCGGCTCGCCGGCGGCGACCGACGATGCGGTGTCGGCCGGCGCGGCCTTCGGCGCCGCGTGCGGCACGATCGCCTCGCCGGACAGCGGCAGCGCGTCGATCTTCGCGATCGCGTCGTCGAGCTTGATCGCGAGGCCGGTGAGATCGGCTGCCGGCGCGGCCTTCAGCTTCTCGATGTCCAGCGCGAGCGCCTTGCGCACCGTGACAGCCTGCGCGCTCTGCGACGTCGCGAGACGCGCGTCGGCGTTCTGCAGCGCGATCAGCGCGAGCTGCGTGTTGCCGGTCAGTTGAAGCTGCTGGCTCGCGCTCGACAGCATCTGGTCGACTTCCTCGAGCATCCACGCATCGCGGTTGCGCGACAGGTCCTGGTATTGCTGCTGCAGCGCCTGCTGCGCGCTCTGCGCATCGGCAAGCTTGCCGTCGAGCTGCGCGAGCTGCGTGTCGACCTGGTGCGTGCCGGCGAGCGCCTGCTCGGTCTTCATCCGCGTTTCGGCCGCTTGCGCGTCGAGCGCCTTCTGGCGCGCGACGAACGTGCCGTCGAGCCGGTCGATCTTGCGGTTCAGCGCGTAGCCGCCGACACCCGCCGCACAGCCGAGCACGACGACGACGAACCACAGCACCGCGCTGCCGCCGCGGCGCGCACGCGGCTCGGGCGCGAGATAAGGAGGGCTGGACGGCGGTGCGGATGCAGCGGCCGGCTGGGAAGCGACGCTTTTGGAATCGTTGGTATCTGTCATGCGTTTAGTCACCGGTGCGGCTGTCGCCGGTTGGACGGCCTCGTCGGCCATCGTTCGAAACGCGCGGACGATGCGCTCATCGCCCGCGCCGGTCAGCGTAATCCTATCAAAACCCAATGCGCGCGCGGTCTGCTCGATCCGCGGGTGCGGCGTGACGAGCGGCGCATGCTTCAGCGCGTCGATCTCGGCATCGTTCAGGTGGGCCCGCGCGAGCTCGTGCAGGTTGCGCACGCCTTCCGAGCTCGTGACCAGCCACGCGTGCGGCTGGCCGTCGAGCAGCGTGTGCACGCGCTCCCACGCGCCGACGCGCGGCTCCGGCACGACGCGCCGGTAGGCGGCGACGAGCGTGACGTCCGCACCGGCCTCGCGCAGACGCTCGGCGAGCCATTCGCGCCCGCCATCGCCGCGCACGATCAGCACGCGCTTGCCCGCCAGCGCCTGCGCGCCGCCGAACGCGGCCTCGATGCTCGCGAACAGGCTTTCCGAATCGTAATGGGGCACGCCGCCGTCGGCCGGCGCCTGCGGCGCGATCACGCGATGCGCGGGCGCCGCGATGCCGTGACGCTCGAGCGCCGCGACGCTGCCGGGCCCGACCACGCCGACCGGCAGCGCATTCGGCCAGATCGCGCCGTACCGCGCGAGCGCGCGGTCGATCGCGTTCGGCGACACGAAAATCACCAGCGCGTAGTCGGCCAGCGCCGCGAACGCGGCGTCGAGCGGCGCCGGATCGTCGACCGGCGCGATATCGATCAGCGGGAATTCGAGCACGTCGCAACCGGCGTCGGCCAGTTGCGACGCAAGCGCGTCGGACTGGCCGTCCGGACGCGTCAGGACAGCGGTGAACGCGCGCGCGCCGCCCGCCATCAGGCGTCGCCCTTGCCCGCGGCCTGCGAGCTCGCGAGCAGCGCCTGGACGATGTCGAGCGCGCCTTGCGCCTCGAGCTCGTCGGACACCGCGCGGCCGAGCGCGAGCGCATCGGCGACGGTCATGACCGCGCCGCACGCTTCGGCCGTCAGCACGCGCTTGCCGTCGGTGGTCGACACGCGGCCCGTCAGGTACAGCTCGCCCGCGCGCCACACCGCGTGCGCGGCGAGCGGCACCTCGCAACTGCCGCCCAGCGCGCGCGACACCATCCGCTCGGCCTCGACCGCAAGCGCGGTCTGCGGGTCGTGCAGCGGCGCGAGCCACGCGGCGACGTCGTCGCGGTGCGCGGCGATCTCGATGCCGAGCGCGCCCTGGCCGGCCGCGGGCGGGCTGGCCTCGACGTCGAGCAGCGCGCGGATCCGCGCTTCGAGGCCGAGGCGCTTCAGGCCGGCCGCCGCAAGGATGATCGCCGCGTAGTCGCCCCGGTCGAGTTTCGCGAGACGCGTGTCGAGGTTGCCGCGCAGCGGCAGGACCTCGAGATGCGGATAACGCGAACGCAGCATCGCTTCGCGACGCAGGCTCGACGTGCCGACGACCGCGCCGGCCGGCAACGCGTCGAGCGACGCGTAGTCGTTCGACACGAAGGCATCGCGCGGGTCTTCGCGCTCCATGATCGCGGCGAGCGAGAAACCGTCGGGCAGCGCCATCGGCACGTCCTTCAGCGAATGCACGGCGAGATCGGCGCGGCCGTCGGCCAGCGCCGCCTCCAGCTCCTTCACGAACAGGCCCTTGCCGCCGACCTTCGACAGCGTGCGATCGAGAATCTGATCGCCGCGCGTCGTCATCCCGAGGATTTTCACGTCACAAGCTGGATATAATTTGCGCAGCGCATCACGCACATGTTCGGCTTGCCACATCGCCAGGCGGCTCTCGCGCGAAGCAATCGTCAACGTCGCGGGCGGCTGAGCCTGTTGCGGCCCGGCCGCGGGGGTCTCGGAATTCATTGCTGGAACATCGAAGGACGGGATTGAAGACCGAACAATGGTAGCACGCACGCCCCGGCCGCCCGAGCCCGGAGCCTGCGCCCGGCCTGCTTCCGTGCGGGTCGCGGCGCCGTTGTGCGGATGGGCCGCACGTAGCTGGTTGCTTGACCGCAGTTCCCGCAGTTTCCGCAGTTCCTTTTGACTCGAGCTTTCCCAAGGAAACCCATCGTGAAGTCTTCCGGATCGGCGCGTACGGCGCGCCGCAATGCTGCCTTGCCCTCCTCCGACGCCCCGACGGGCACGCTCGCCACCGCCGCGAACGGCCGTGCGAAAACGGCGACGAAACCCACGGCAACGAAACCGAAAGACCCGATACGTCAGACAAAACGCGCGACGCAAACCGCCGGCCCCGCCGCCCGCCCGGCCGTCGCGCCGAAGGCCGGCACCCGCACGCGCGACGACAAGGACGGCCCGCTGTTCGAGGACATCCGCTTCCTCGGCCGCCTGCTCGGCGACGTCGTGCGCGAACAGGAAGGCGATACGGTGTTCGACGTGGTCGAGACGATCCGCCAGACCGCGGTCAAGTTCCGCCGCGAGGACGACAGCGAGGCCGCGCAGACGCTCGAGAAGAAGCTGCGCAAGCTGACGCCCGAACAGACAGTGAGCGTCGTACGCGCGTTCAGCTATTTCTCGCACCTCGCGAACATCGCGGAAGACCGCCACCACAACCGCCGCCGCCGCATCCACGCGCTGGCCGGCTCCGCGCCGCAGCCCGGCACGGTCGCGTACGCGCTCGACCAGCTGAAAACCACCGGCAACGCGTCGAAACGCCTGCTGCAACGCTTCTTCGACGATGCGCTGATCGTGCCGGTGCTGACCGCTCACCCGACCGAAGTGCAGCGCAAGAGCATCCTCGACGCGCAGCACGACATCGCGCGCCTGCTCGCCGAGCGCGACCAGGAGCTGACCGCGCGCGAGCGCCAGTACAACGAAGCGATGCTGCGCGCGCGCGTGACCGCGCTGTGGCAGACGCGCATGCTGCGCGACTCGCGCCTGACGGTCGGCGACGAGATCGAGAACGCGCTGTCGTACTACCGCGCGACGTTCCTCGACGAGCTGCCCGCGCTGTACGGCGACATCGAGGCCGCGCTCGCCGAGCACGGCCTGTCCGCCCGCGTGCCCGCGTTCTTCCAGATGGGCAGCTGGATCGGCGGCGATCGCGACGGCAACCCGAACGTGACCGCCACGACGCTCGACGAGGCGATCAACCGCCAGGCCGCGGTGATCCTCGAGCACTACCTGGAACAGGTGCACAAGCTCGGCGCCGAGCTGTCGGTATCGAACCTGCTGGTCGGCGCGAACGACGCGGTGAAGGCGCTGGCAGCCGCGTCGCCCGACCAGTCGCCGCACCGCGTCGACGAACCGTATCGCCGCGCGCTGATCGGCATCTACACGCGGCTCGCCGCGAGCGCGCGCGTGCGTCTCGGCGAAGGCACGGTGCCCGTGCGCAGCGCGGGCCGCGGCGCGCCGCCGGTGCGCGCGGTTCCGTACGAGGATTCCGAAGCGTTCGTCGCCGATCTGAAGGTGCTGACCGCGTCGCTCGACGAACACCACGGCACGTCGCTCGCCGCGCCGCGCCTCGCGCCGCTCGTGCGCGCGGCCGAAGTGTTCGGCTTCCATCTCGCGAGCATCGACCTGCGCCAGAGTTCCGACATCCACGAAGCGGTGGTCGCCGAGCTGTTCGCGCGCGCGGGCGTCGAGGCCGACTATGCGGCGCTCGCCGAGGAAGACAAGCTGCGCGTGCTGCTCGCCGCGCTCGCCGATCCGCGCCCGCTGCGCTCGCCGTACCTCGAATACTCGGCGCTCGCGCAGAGCGAGCTCGGCGTGTTCGAGAAGGCACGCGAGGTCCGCACGCAATTCGGTGCGCGCGCGGTGCGCAACTACATCATTTCGCACACGGAAACCGTCAGCGACCTCGTCGAAGTCCTGCTGCTGCAGAAGGAGACGGGCCTGCTCGAAGGCACGCTCGGCGTGCCGGGCAGCAGCGCGCGGAACAGCCTGATGGTGATCCCGCTGTTCGAGACGATCCCCGACCTGCGCGACGCGTCGCGCATCATGCGCGAATACTTCGCGCTGCCGGGCATCGACGCGCTGATCGCGCACCAGGGCGCCGAACAGGAAGTGATGCTCGGCTACTCCGACAGCAACAAGGACGGCGGCTTCCTCACGTCGAACTGGGAGCTGTATCGCGCGGAACTCGCGCTCGTCGACGTGTTCCGCGAGCGCAAGATCACGCTGCGGCTGTTCCACGGCCGCGGCGGCACGGTCGGCCGCGGGGGCGGCCCGACCTACCAGGCGATCCTGTCGCAGCCGCCGGGCACCGTGAACGGCCAGATCCGCCTGACCGAACAGGGCGAGGTGATCGCGAGCAAGTTCTCGAACCCGGCGATCGGCCGGCGCAACCTCGAGACGGTCGTCGCCGCGACGCTCGAGGCGTCGCTGCTGCCGCAGTCGAACGCACCGGCGCAGCTGCCCGCGTTCGAGGCCGCGATGCAGACGCTGTCCGATTCGGCGATGGCCGCGTACCGCGCGCTCGTCTACGAAACCCCGGGCTTCACCGACTACTTCTTCTCGTCGACGCCGATCACGGAGATCGCCGAGCTGAACATCGGCAGCCGCCCGGCGTCGCGCAAGCTGCAGGATCCGAAGCAGCGCAAGATCGAGGATCTGCGCGCGATTCCGTGGGGCTTCTCGTGGGGCCAGTGCCGGCTGCTGCTGACCGGCTGGTACGGCTTCGGCAGCGCGGTGAGCGCGTATCTCGACGGCGCGTCCGACGACGCCGAACGCGCGAAACGCGTCACGCTGCTGAAGAAGATGAACAAGACCTGGCCGTTCTTCTCGAACCTGCTGTCGAACATGGACATGGTGCTCGCGAAGACCGATCTCGCGGTCGCGTCGCGCTATGCGCAGTTGGTCTCCGACCGCAAGCTGCGCAAGCACGTGTTCGAGCGGATCGTCGCGGAATGGGAACGCACGTCGCAGGCGCTCGCGGAAATCACCGGGCAGGAAGGCCGCCTCGCGACCAACCCGCTGCTCGCGCGCTCGATCAAGAACCGCTTCCCGTATCTCGATCCGCTGAACCACCTGCAGGTCGAGCTGATCAAGCGTCACCGCGCGGGCGACACGAACGCGCGGCTGCGCCGCGGGATTCACCTGACGATCAACGGGATCGCGGCCGGCCTGCGCAACACCGGCTGATCCGCGGGCGGCGCGGGCGCCGGGTGTGTTCGGCGCCGGCCGGGATAACGAAAGCCGCGATACGCGTTCATGCGTATCGCGGCTTTTTTCATGCGGCGACGAAATGGCGAAATGGCGCAGCGCGCGCCGCACGCTCAGTGCGCGTCGATCAGCAATGCGTCGTGCTCGAACGAACCATCGGCCTGCACCGCGTAATAGCCGCGCACCTCGTCCGGCGCATGCGCCCACAGCGCGCGAATGCCGGCCACGCTGTCGGCCGGCGTGCGGATGCGCGCGACCCACGTGTCGAAATCGATCGGCAGCCGCCAGCGGCTGTGCACCTGCGCGTCGAAACCGGCTGCGCGGAACATCGCGAGCCATTCGTCCGCGCGGTAGTCGCGTACGTGCGACGCGTCGCGCAGCACTTCCGCGGCCTGCAGGTACGTATCGAGAAGCGGATGGTCGTTGCCCGCGATGTCGATCATCAGCACGCGGCCGCCCGGCTTCAGCACGCGGCGCACCTCGGCGAGCGCCGCGCGCATGTCGTGCCAGTGGTGGGCGCTCATCCGGCTCACGACCCAGTCGAACGTCGCGGTGTCGAACGGCAGTTGCTCGGCCGGGCCTTGCTGCGTGCGGACGTTCGCGAGCCCGCGCTCGCGCGCGGCCGCGTCGACGGTCGCGAGCATCGGCGCGGCGAGATCGTACGCGACCACGTCGCGCACGTGCGGCGCGACCGCGAAGCTCGCATGGCCGGCGCCGCAACCGAGATCGAGCACCGCGGCGTCGGGCGTCGCACTCACTGCGTCGGCGAGCGTCTGCAGGTCGGCGCCCGTCGCATGAACCGTGCTCGTCAGATAGGCGGCAGCCGTCGTGCCGAATGCGTCGGCGACCTGGTCGTGGTGTTTCATCGTTCGCTCCTTTCCTTGATGCAGTCGGCCGAACCCGGCGCTTCAGTGCGCGAGCCGGCCCCGTGCAACGTTTTGTGGGACGCCCGCTGCCCTGCCAGCGCGCGAGCCGCTACAATAGGCCTGCACGTGTACCAGTACAAGTTAAGCAGTTATTCTGGTATTCGATCCACCTGTCTGATTATTGCCGCGTCTTCGTCTCCACTTCGCCGTTTCCGCATGAACCAGCCGTCCTCCGCCCCCGTCCCGCCGCTCGACGCCACGCCCGCCCGCGCGCTCGGCGAATTCATCCGCGCCCACCGCGAGCGGCTGTCGCCGCAGGCCGTCGGCCTGCCGCCCGGCCCGCGCCGCCGCACGCCGGGGCTGCGGCGCGAGGAAGTCGCGCAACTGTGCGGCGTCAGCCCAACCTGGTACACGTGGATCGAACAGGGCCGGCCCGTGTCGGCCTCGGCCGACGCGCTCGCCCGGATCGCCGTCGCGCTGCAACTGTCGAAGGCCGAGCGCGCGTACCTGTTCGAGCTGGCCGCGCAGCGCGACCCGGCCGAACCCGACGTCGCGGGCGGCGACCTGCCGCCGACGCTTGCCGCGACCGTCGCGGCAATCGCGACGCCCGCCTACGTGCTCGACCGCCAATGGAACGCGCTCGCGTGGAACGCGCCGGCCGCCGCGCTCTTTTCCGGCTGGCTCGACGGCGAGCACGACCGCAACCTGCTGCGCTTCACGTTCATGTCGCCGGCCGCCCGCACGCTGATCGTCGATTGGGAAACCCGCGCGCGGCGGCTCGCGGCCGAATTCCGCGCCGATGCGATCCGCCACCTGACCGACGCGCCGACGCGCGCGCTGATCGACGCGCTGACGGCCGGCAGCGACGCGTTCGCGCAGTACTGGGCATCCCAGGACGTGTTCGAGCGCGAAGGCGGGCTGCGCGAATTCGACCATCCGGCCGACGGCCGCCTCGTGTACCAGCAGATCACGCTGAAGCCCGCGCACCGCGAGGACCTGAAGCTCGTCGTGCTGGTGCGCGACTGAGCATCGGCCGCGCCGGCAAAGGCCGGTGGGCCGGCCCGCGAATGTTAGAATCGCGGGATTCCCTCGGCGGCGCACAGCCGCCCAACTCCCCTTCGAAGAATCGCCATGACGTCCCAACTGCACAAAAAGGGCGAGGCCTGGTCGGCCCGCTTCTCGGAACCGATGTCGGAGCTGGTCAAGCGCTACACGTCGTCGGTGTTTTTCGACAAGCGCCTAGCGCTCGTCGACATCGCCGGCTCGCTCGCGCACGCGAACATGCTCGCCGCGCAGAAGATCATCAGCGCCGACGATCTGGCCGCGATCGAACGCGGGATGGCGCAGATCAAGGGCGAGATCGAGCGCGGCGAATTCGAATGGCAGCTCGACCTGGAAGACGTCCACCTGAACATCGAGGCGCGCCTGACCGCGCTGATCGGCGATGCCGGCAAGCGCCTGCACACGGGCCGCTCGCGCAACGACCAGGTCGCGACCGACATCCGCCTGTGGCTGCGCGGCGAGATCGACCGCATCGGCGGCCTGCTGAACGACCTGCGCGGCGCGCTGATCGACCTCGCGGAACAGAACGCCGACACGATCATGCCGGGCTTCACGCACCTGCAGGTCGCGCAGCCGGTCACGTTCGGCCATCACCTGCTCGCGTACGTCGAAATGTTCTCCCGCGACGCGGAACGCATGCGCGACTGCCGCACCCGCGTGAACCGTCTGCCGCTCGGCGCGGCCGCGCTCGCGGGCACGAGCTACCCGATCGACCGCCACGCGGTCGCGAAGACGCTCGGCTTCGACGGCATCTGCGCAAACTCGCTCGACGCCGTGTCGGATCGCGACTTCGCGATCGAATTCACGGCGGCGTCCGCACTCGTGATGACGCACGTGTCGCGCTTCTCCGAAGAGCTCGTGCTGTGGATGAGCCCGCGCGTCGGCTTCATCGACATCGCCGACCGCTTCTGCACCGGCAGCTCGATCATGCCGCAGAAGAAGAACCCGGACGTGCCCGAACTCGCGCGCGGCAAGACCGGCCGCGTCAACGGCCACCTGATGGCGCTCCTCACGCTGATGAAGGGCCAGCCGCTCGCGTACAACAAGGACAACCAGGAAGACAAGGAACCGCTGTTCGACACGGTCGACACCGTCGCCGACACGCTGCGGATCTTCGCCGAGATGGTCGCCGGCATCACCGTGAAGCCGGACGCGATGCGCGCGGCCGCACTGCAGGGCTTCTCGACCGCCACCGACCTCGCCGACTACCTGGTCAAGCGCGGCCTGCCGTTCCGCGACGCACACGAAGCCGTCGCGCACGCGGTGAAGATCTGCGACGACCGCGGGATCGACCTCGCCGACCTGACGCTCGACGAAATGAAGCAGGAGCTGCCGAACGTCGCGCACCTGATCGGCGACGACGTGTTCGGCTACCTGACGCTCGAAGGGTCGGTCGCGAGCCGCAACCATCCGGGCGGCACCGCGCCCGACCAGGTGCGCGCGGCGGTCAAGGCTGCGCGCGCCGCGCTCGGCAAGTAACGGCCTGCAGTCCCGGACGGACGCCTTCGGCGTCCGTTTTTCATTCGGGCGGCCCTCGCCGCCCGTCGCCTTCCCCGCTTCACGGATGCCCCCGATGACCTTTTCCGCCGCGCTCTTCGACATGGACGGCCTGCTCGTCGATTCCGAGCGGACCATCATGAACACGTGGATCGACGTGTCGAACGCGCACGGCGTCGTGCTGACCGAGATCGATTACCTGCAGATCGTCGGCCGCTCGTTCGCCGAAGGCCAGGTGATCCTCTCACGGCTGATCGGCGACCCCGGCACGTTCGACGCGGTGCGCATCCGCGTGCGCGAGCAACTCGCCGCACCTGAACCTCATCCGAAATTTCCACTGAAGTCGGGCGCGCTTGCGCTGCTCGACACGCTCGCGCAGGCCGGCATTCCGTGCGCGGTCGCGTCGTCGTCCGCGCGCGACGTAATCCGCGCGCGGCTCGACGCGGTCGGCGTGCTGCCGTTCTTCCGCGCGATCGCGGGCGGCGACGAAGTCGCGCGCGGCAAGCCCGACCCGGCCGTCTACCGGCTCGCGGCCGAGCGCCTCGGCGTGCCGGCCCAGGCGTGCGTCGCATTCGAGGACAGCGATTTCGGCGCGCAGTCGGCCGCCGGCGCGGGCGCTGCGGTCGTCACCGTGCCCGACCTGAAGGCGCCGACGCCCGACATCGTCGCGCTGAGCCTGCACGTGCTCGCGTCGCTCGACGATGCGGTCGCGCTCGTGCCGTCGTGGTTCGGCCGTCTGGACACGCAGCAGCCCGCGTAAGCGGCGCACGCGGCCCCCCAATGCAAACGGGCACCCGAGGGTGCCCGTTTTGCGTTGCCGCGCCGGATCACCGGCATCGCGGCGATGCCTACCGGTTGCCGGCCGTCTCCGACAGCCGCTTCATCGTCGCGATGCGCGCACCGATCAGGTCGACGCGACCGTCCTCGCCGACGAGCGGCGCCGTCGCATCGCGGAACGCCACCCATGCGCGCTGCGCACGCACGAGCGTCGCGGCCGAATGCGCCGGCATCTTGCGGCGCAGCTTCTGGTAATAGCGGTTCAGGTCGAACAGCGCGTGTTCGCACGCAGCGTCCTGCGCGCACGGCCGCACGCGGCGGATCTCCGGATCGCGCGGCGCGTTCGCCGGCTTGGCGCCGGCCGGCGCGGCCCCCGCACCGCCCTGCGCACCGCTCGTCGCCGCGACCGGCACGGCGGCAGGCGGCGGCGCATAGCGATCGGCCGCCCCGCGCAGCGCCAGCGCGCGATCGCGCACCGGCTGCAACTGCAGGTCGGCGCTCGACATCGCATACGCGGTGCCGCGCGTCGTGTCGTACACGGCCTTCAGCAGCAGCACTTCGTCCTTGCGCCACGTGAGCCAGCGGCGCTGGCTGTCCTGCCAGCCGCGCTTCGCGTCGGCCGGCGCATCCTTCAACAGGCGCTGGTACGCGCCGTCCATCACTGCCTGCCACTGCTGCTGCGCTTCGCCCATGCACTGGATCTGCCCGGCCGGCGACGACCGGTCGCGCCGCGCGAGGCATTGCCGCATCGCGACGTCGATCGGGTCGGCCGCCGCGACTTCCGCATGGACGACACCCGCGCCTGCGAGCCCCGTCAATCCTGCCGCCCAGACGACGAGCGCGGCCAGCGCCGCGCGCATCGTCCGGAATCGTCCGTGCGTCGCCATCAGTCGCGCACGCAATCGACGAAGTACTCGACGCGGCCGTTCACTTCTTCCGCGACGAGGCCGTGGATGTCGGTGTGGAAGCCCGGGAAACGCTCGTTGAAGTCGCGCGCGAACCGCAGGTAGTTCACGATCGTCTTGTTGAAGCGCTCGCCCGGAATCAGCAGCGGAATGCCCGGCGGGTACGGCGTCAGCAGGATGCTCGTCACGCGGCCTTCGAGCTCGTCGAGCGGCACGCGGTCGATCTTGCGGTGCGCGAGCTTCGCGAACGCGTCCGACGGCTTCATCGCCGGCTCCATGTCCGACAGGTACATCTCGGTCGTCAGGCGGGCGATGTCGTTCGCGCGGTACACGTCGTGGATCTGCGTGCACAGGTCGCGCAGGCCGACGCGCTCGTAGCGCGGATGCTGCGCGACGAATTCCGGCAGCACGCGCCACAGCGGCTGGTTGTTGTCGTAGTCGTCCTTGAACTGCTGCAGCTCGGTCACCATCGAGTTCCAGCGGCCCTTCGTGATGCCGATCGTGAACATGATGAAGAACGAGTACAGGCCGGTCTTCTCGACGATGATCCCGTGTTCGGCCAGGTACTTCGTGACGATCGCGGCCGGAATGCCGGTCTCGCCGAACTCGCCGTCGACGTCGAGCCCCGGCGTGATGATCGTCGCCTTGATCGGGTCGAGCATGTTGAAGCCTTCCGCGAGCGGGCCGAAGCCGTGCCAGTGGTCGTTCGGCTTCAGCATCCAGTCGTCGCGCGAACCGATGCCTTCCTCGGACAGGTTGTCCGGGCCCCACACGCTGAAGAACCAGTCGTCGCCGTATTCGGCATCGACCTTGCGCATCGCGCGGCGGAAGTCGATCGCCTCGGCGATCGATTCCTCGACCAGCGCGGTGCCGCCCGGCGGCTCCATCATCGCGGCCGCGACGTCGCACGACGCGATGATCGCGTACTGCGGGCTCGTCGACGTGTGCATCAGGTACGCCTCGTTGAAGCGGTGCTTGTCGAACGTGCGGTTCTCCGAATCCTGCACGACGATCTGCGACGCCTGCGAGATGCCGGCGAGCAGCTTGTGCGTCGAGTGCGTCGCGAACACGAGCGCGCCCGTGCGCGGACGGCCGTCGCCGATCGCGTGCATGTCGCGGTAGAAGTCGTGGAACGTCGCGTGCGGCAGCCACGCTTCGTCGAAGTGCAGCGTGTCGAGCAGGTCGCCGAGCAGGTCCTTGATCATCTCGACGTTGTAGACGACGCCGTCGTACGTGCTCTGCGTGATCGTCAGGATGCGCGGCTTCATGTCCGGGTTCTCGCGCAGCGCCTCGCGCGCGAACGGGTTCGCCTCGATCTTCTTGCGGATGTTCTCCGGCTTGAATTCGTCGCGCGGGATCGGCCCGATGATGCCGAAATGGTTGCGCGTCGGCGTGAGGAACACGGGGATCGCGCCCGTCATCGTGATCGCGTGCAGGATCGACTTGTGGCAGTTGCGGTCGACCAGCACGATGTCGCCGGGCGCTACCGTCGCGTGCCAGACGATCTTGTTCGACGTCGACGTGCCGTTGGTCACGAAGAACAGGTGGTCCGCGCTGAAGATGCGCGCCGCATTGCGCTCGGACGCCGCGACCGGGCCCGTGTGGTCGAGCAGCTGGCCGAGTTCGTCCACCGCGTTGCAGACGTCCGCACGCAGCATGTTCTCGCCGAAGAACTGGTGGAACATCTGGCCGAGCGGGTTCTTCAGGAACGCAACGCCGCCCGAGTGACCCGGGCAGTGCCACGAGTACGAGCCTTCGTCCGCGTACTTGACGAGTTCCTTGAAGAACGGCGGCGCGAGCGAATCGAGATAGACCTTCGCCTCGCGGATGATGTGGCGCGCGACGAACTCCGGCGTGTCCTCGAACATGTGGATGAAGCCGTGCAGCTCGCGCAGGATGTCGTTCGGCAGATGGCGCGACGTGCGCGTCTCGCCGTACAGGAAGATCGGGATGTCCGCGTTGCGGCGACGCACTTCGGTGACGAACGCGCGCAGCTCGATGATCGCGGTCGCGAGCTCGGGCAGGTCGCCGTCCGGGCCGGTTTCGCCGAGCATGAGTTCGTCGTCGTCGATCGACAGGATGAAGCACGACGCGCGGCTCGATTGCTGCGCGAACGACGTCAGATCGCCGTAGCTCGTGAGGCCGAGGACTTCGACGCCCTCCTTCTCGATCGCTTCGGCCAACGCCCGGATGCCGGAGCCCGAGATGTTCTCGGAGCGGAAATCTTCGTCGATGATGACGACGGGGAAACGAAACTTCATGGGCGATTCTCCAAAAAGAACGACCGCGGCGCGTCACGCGCAGCGGTCACCCGGAAACTGGTGAGACGTTATGCAACCAGATCAGGTTTTCGGCAGCGTGACACCGCGCTGTCCCTGATACTTGCCGCCGCGATCGGCGTACGACACGTCGCACACCTCGTCGCTTTCGAAGAAGAGCACCTGCGCGACGCCTTCGTTCGCGTAGATCTTCGCGGGCAACGGCGTGGTGTTCGAGAATTCCAGTGTGACGTAGCCTTCCCACTCGGGTTCGAACGGCGTCACGTTGACGATGATCCCGCAGCGCGCGTACGTCGACTTGCCGAGGCAGACGGTCAGCACGGTGCGCGGGATGCGGAAATATTCGACGGTGCGGGCCAGCGCGAACGAGTTCGGCGGGATGATGCACACGTCGCCCTTGAAATCGACAAACGAACCCTCGTCGAAGTTCTTCGGATCGACGATCGTCGAGTTGATGTTCGTGAAGATCTTGAATTCATCCGCGCAGCGGATGTCGTAGCCGTAGCTCGACGTGCCGTAGCTGACGATCCGGCGGCCGTCCTCGGACGCGCGGACCTGATCGGGCACGAACGGCTCGATCATCTTGTGCTCTTCGGCCATGCGCCGAATCCATTTGTCGGACTTGATGCTCATATCGGGGCGCCAGGAAACGCTGCGTGACAATCAGGGACGGCCGCTCGCGCAAGGCGGCGGCCGGGAAAGGCGCACATTTTACGCGATCATCGGCCCACGCACGCGGCGGCCGTCAACGGATCACGCCGCAGGCCAGCGCGGGCCCCGCGCCATGCTGCGGAAACGCCGGGTCGCTCGACTCGCGGTGTACCAGCGCCGCGCGGTTCAGCGCCGAGCGCACGCCATCGAGGGCCAGATCGGGCGCGACGATGAAGCCGGCCGCGACGCCGTTCGCATCCGCATGGATGTTGCCGAGATCGCCGGCCACGCGCGCGCCCGCGCGCAGCCGGTCGGCGGCCGGCGCGAACACCTGGCCGGCGCTCGAGCCGTCGCCCGCGTTGCAGTCGCCGCGTTCGTGCACTTGCAGCGCGTGATCGCTGTTCGGCGGCAGGCCGACCAGGTTGTAGGTGACCTGCACGCCGTCCGGGCGCTCGACGAACGTCACCGCGCCGCGCGTCTGCGAGCCGACCGTCGGCTGCAGTTGCGCGTCGGCCCGTTTTTCGTGCGACGAAGAAAAGGAGGTACAGCCGGCCAGCAGGCCCAGCGCGGCGGCGGCCAGCAGCGCGCGCTGCGCGCGGCCGGCGCGCACGCCGTGATGTCGTTGTTTCATTCGATCCTCATGCCGGCTGGCGGCCGTTTGAGACGACGGCCGCGCCGGGCGGGTAAAGGGACCCGGGAAAAGTCGCCATGATACCGCGCCTCGCGGCGCCGTAAACAGCGTGAGGCCCCGCCCCGCAAGGGTTTTACGTATTTTGAACAACGATCGACGGGAACTTCGACGTCATGTCGCGCGATCGCTCGGCAATCGCCAGCGCCACGCCGCGCGCGATATCGCGGTAGCGACGCGCGAGCGCGCCGTCCGGCTCGGCCGCGACCGTCGGCGTGCCGCTGTCGGCGCGCTCGCGGATCGCGATATCGAGCGGCAGGCTGCCGAGCACGTTCACGTCGTAATCCTTCGCCATCCGCTCCGCGCCGCCCGCGCCGAAGATGTGCTCCTCGTGGCCGCAGTTCGAGCAGACGTGGATGCTCATGTTCTCGACGATGCCGAGGATCGGGATCCCGACCTTCTCGAACATCTTCAGCCCCTTCTTCGCGTCGAGCAGCGCGATGTCCTGCGGCGTCGTGACGATCACCGCGCCGGTGACGGGCACGCGCTGCGCGAGCGTGAGCTGGATATCGCCCGTACCGGGCGGCATGTCGACGATCAGGTAGTCGAGCTCGCGCCAGTTGGTCTGGCGCAGCAGCTGCTCGAGCGCGGACGTCGCCATCGGGCCGCGCCACACCATCGGGTTGTCTTCCTCGATCAGGAAGCCGATCGAGTTCGCCTGCAGCCCGTGGCCGACGAGCGGGTTCATCGACTGGTTGTCCGGCGACTCGGGGCGCTGGCCGTGGATGCCGAGCATCGTCGGCAGCGACGGGCCGTAGATGTCGGCGTCGAGAATACCGACCGACGCGCCTTCCGCGGCGAGCGCGAGCGCGAGGTTCACGGCCGTCGTGCTCTTGCCGACGCCGCCCTTGCCCGACGCGACCGCGACGATGTTCTTCACATTCGGCAACAACTTCACGCCGCGCTGCACCGTATGCGCGACGATCTCCTGCGACACGGCGACGCGCGCGTCGCGCACGCCCGGCACGGCCTGCAGCGCCGCGGCGACGCGCGCGCGCACGTCGTCGTGCTGGCTGCGCGCCGGATAACCGAGCACCACGTCGAGCGCCACGACATCGCCGTCGATCGCGACGTTGCGCACGCCCTTGTTCGCCGCGTACGGGCGGCCGGTATTGGGGTCGACGACTGCCGCCAAAGCGGCGTCGACTTGTGCCCGGTCAATGCTCATCGAAACTCCGTGAAAACGTTTTTCTCGCGCGCAAACGTCAAAAAATATCAAATTACGCTGCGAAAAGCGGGAAAAGTGAAAGAATCTGTTGCACGCCATTGCGCGAACGCGCGACCCGGCGCACTCTTCGCGTGCGGCACGCTATAGGGCCAAATCGGCCACTTACCGCCTATATTGTAGAGGCTGACGCGTCGCGCTGCCCGAACAGCCACGCTGACGGACAGGGCATGCGACCGCCTCGGCGGCTGCCGCGAGCGCAGGCCGGCCTTCCTTTTTCGGACGGCCCGCGCAGGGCGCCGTAACTGTTGTTTGTCGTCGTTGTCGACTCGTTCAACCAAGAGAGGAATTCAAGATGAACATGAAAATCGCGACTCGCCTGTCCGTCTTCGCACTCGCCGGCGCGCTGCTGGCAGGCTGCGCCACGCAGCAAGGCAACAATACGGCCGTCGGCACCGGCACGGGTGCGGCGCTGGGCGCAGGGATCGGCGCACTGGCCGGTGGCGGCAAGGGCGCGGCGATCGGCGCGGGCGTCGGCGCACTGGTCGGCGGCGTGACGGGGTACAACTGGCAAGCGATCAAGAACAAGCTCGCACCGTCGGCAGCGCAGACGGGCACGCAGGTCACCGAACAGCCGGACGGCTCGCTGAAGCTGAACGTGCCGAGCTCGGTCACGTTCGCGACGAACCAGTACGCGATCACGCCGGCATTCACGCCGCTGCTGAACGACCTGGCGACGACGCTGAACCAGAACCCGCAAGTGACGGCCTCGATCGTCGGCTACACGGACAGCACGGGCTCGGCGCAGCTGAACCAGACGCTGTCGCAGAACCGTGCGCAAAGCGTCGTGAACGCGCTCGTGCAGCGCGGCGTGAATGGCGGCCGCCTGTCGGCACAGGGCATGGGCCCGTCGAACCCGATCGCGGACAACGCGACCGAAGCCGGCCGCGCACAGAACCGCCGCGTCGAGATCTACCTGCGCGCGCCGCAACAGCATCAGTAAGCACGACCACGAGAGGAAACGTGCGGGCGCCCTGCCCGCACAGCCCCGCCCGACAAGGCTTTCGGCGGGGCCGGTAACAAATCGAAAAAATTTTCGAACTTCTGTCGCAGGCCGCGGTCAGTATTTACGGTACGTGGCTGGTGTTGCCGGCGCGTCACCATTCTCCTCTTGTCGTTGTTGCTCCGGGGCCGTATCCGCCCCGGTTTTTTTTGCCCGCAGAATTCGTGTTGCGTTGCAGCACAATGCCGTCGGGCACGCCGCTCGTGCGGCCCCGTCCCTTCCGGCGTCGGTCCGCGGCGCCTGCCCGCCGCACTGGCCCGCGCCCCTGCTAGAATCGCAGTTTCCCGTCGTTTTCCCGCTGTTCTTCTCCAGACCCTATGTCCGCATCCGACCTCACTTCCGTGCAGGCTGCGGCGCCGCAAGGCAGCCGCCAGATCCTCGTTACGTCCGCACTGCCCTATGCCAACGGGCAGATCCACATCGGCCACCTGGTCGAGTACATCCAGACCGACATCTGGGTGCGGGCGCTGCGAATGCATGGTCATGAGGTCTACTACATCGGCGCCGACGATACGCACGGCACGCCGGTCATGCTGCGCGCGGAGAAGGAAGGCCTGACCCCGAAGCAGCTGATCGACCGTGTGTGGACCGAGCACAAGCGCGACTTCGACAGCTTCGGCGTGTCGTTCGACAACTTCTACTCGACCGATTCGGACGAGAACCGCGTGCTGAGCGAGAAGATCTATCTCGCGCTGCAGGAAGCCGGCCTGATCGCCGAACGCGAAATCGAGCAGGCCTACGATCCGGTCAAGGAAATGTTCCTGCCGGACCGCTTCATCAAGGGCGAGTGTCCGAAGTGCCACGCGAAGGACCAGTACGGCGACAGCTGCGAGGTGTGCGGCTCGACCTACCTGCCGACCGAACTGCTGAACCCGTATTCGGTCGTGTCGGGCGCGACGCCGGTGCGCAAGACCTCGAAGCACTATTTCTTCCGCCTGTCCGACCCGCGCTGCGAATCGTTCCTGCGCGAATGGGTGAGCGGCCTCGCGCAGCCCGAAGCGACCAACAAGATGCGCGAATGGCTCGGCGACGCCGGCGAATCCAAGCTCGCCGACTGGGACATCTCGCGCGACGCGCCGTACTTCGGCTTCGAGATTCCGGGCGCGCCCGGCAAGTATTTCTACGTGTGGCTCGACGCGCCGGTCGGCTATTACGCGAGCTTCAAGAACCTGTGCGAGCGCAACGGCATCGATTTCGATGCGTGGATCCGTCCGGGTTCGAAGGCCGAGCAGTATCACTTCATCGGCAAGGACATCCTGTACTTCCACACGCTGTTCTGGCCCGCGATGCTCGAGTTCTCGGGCCACCGCACGCCGACCAACGTCTTCGCGCACGGCTTCCTGACGGTCGACGGCGCGAAGATGTCGAAATCGCGCGGCACGTTCATCACCGCGCAGAGCTACATCGACACGGGCCTGAACCCGGAGTGGCTGCGCTACTACTACGCCGCGAAGCTGAACGCGACGATGGAAGACATCGACCTGAACCTCGACGACTTCCAGGCGCGCGTGAACAGCGATCTCGTCGGCAAGTACGTGAACATCGCGAGCCGCGCGGCCGGCTTCCTGATCAAGCGTTTCGACGGCCGCGTGCAGGACAGCGCGATGAATCATCCGCTCGTCGCGAAGCTGCGCGACGCGATTCCGCAGATCGCCGCGAGCTACGAAGCACGCGAATACGGCCGCGCGCTGCGCCACACGATGGAGCTCGCGGACGAAGTGAACGCGTACGTCGACGGCGCGAAGCCGTGGGATCTCGCGAAGGATCCGGCCAACGCGGTCGCGCTGCACGAAACCTGCAGCGTGAGCCTCGAGGCGTTCCGCCTGCTGTCGCTCGCGCTGAAGCCGGTGATGCCGCGCGTGGCCGTTGCGGTCGAGGCGTTCTTCGGGATCGCGCCGCTTGCGTGGGCCGATGCCGCGAAGCCGCTGTCGTCGGCGCAGCCGATCAAGGCGTACCAGCACCTGATGACGCGCGTCGATGCGAAGCAGATCGAAGCGCTGCTCGCCGCGAACCGCGATTCGCTGCAGGCCGAGGCAACAGGTGCGGCCGCCGCGAGCGCGAACGCCGCGAAGAATGCGAAGAGCAACGCCAAGGCGAACGCGAAGCCGGCCGTCGTGAACGGCGCCGACGACGCACCGATCTCGATCGACGATTTCGCGAAGATCGACCTGCGCATCGCGAAGATCGTCGCGTGCCAGGCCGTCGAAGGCTCGGACAAGCTGCTGCAGCTCACGCTCGACGTCGGCGAGGAAAAGACCCGCAACGTGTTCTCGGGCATCAAGTCCGCGTACCAGCCCGAGCAGCTCGTCGGCAAGCTGACGGTGATGGTCGCGAACCTCGCGCCGCGCAAGATGAAGTTCGGCCTGTCCGAAGGGATGGTGCTCGCCGCGTCGGCCACCGACGAGAAGGCCGAGCCGGGCCTCTACATCCTCGAACCGCACAGCGGCGCGAAGCCGGGCATGCGCGTGAAGTAAGCGCACGCGCTGCTGCTGGCGCAAAAAAGCCCCGCACGATCCAAATCGTGCGGGGCTTTTTTATCGCTGCCCGGTAAGCCGCGCCGCCGTCACCGCTGCCCGAACCAGCGGTCGAAGCGCCGCGTGTAATTCAGGTCGACGCCCTGGAACGTGCCGCCGTAAGCGGATACCGACCAGAAGCGCGTCAGGTTGATCGTCGCCTTGAACGCATTGCTCGCCGATTGCAGCCCCTGCTCGAAACCGAGCACGAACCGCTCGTTGATCGCCTTCGACACCAGCACGACCTGCGGATCGGTCAGGCCGACTTCGCTGCGGCCGACCGAGACCTCGTCGAGACCGAAAGTCTGCGCGACGCGCTTGCCGGTCACGCTACCGAGCAGCCCGAGCGCCGCCGTCATCGCCCCCTGCTGGCCGACGTTGTTGCCCTGGTCGGTACCGTGCCCGAACAGCAGCCACGACAGCTTTTCGTTGTCCGTGACGTTCGGCTCCGACACGAGCTTGACCGTCGGCGCCTGGGTCGTGCCCGTCACCTGCACGCCGGCCTCGACCTCCTGGTTGCGCCGCATCGCGAGGATGTTGACGCCTGGGTTCGACACCGGGCCGTTGAACGTGAAGAAGCCGTTCTCGACCGCGAGCTTGCGGCCGAACGTCGTGTACGTCGAACCTTCGGTCACGCGCACGTTGCCGACCGCACGCAGCGGCACGCCCGGCGCGCTCATCACGGTGATCGTGCCGCGCAGCCCGAGATCCGCGCCGTGGCCCTTGAAGCGGAAGTTGTTGCCGAGCCCCACGTCGATGTTCGCGCGCGGCGCCAGCGACGGCGCAGGCTTGTTTTCGACCGGCTTCGGCTTCGCGACCGCGGTGCCGGTCGGCGTCTCGCCGCGCACCGTGCCGTCCGGCTGCACGATCACGACGTCGTCGGACAGGTGCGGCGCCGCTTGCTCGGGCAGGTCGAACAGCGCGCGGTCGACCACGAACTTGCCGTCGATCGACAGCGCGCCGCGCGGCCCGTCGTTCGCGACGGTGGCCTTGCCCGACAGCGACAGCTTGCGGTCCGGCGCCGCGAACAGCTCGAGCTTGTCCGCGACGATGCTGGCGGTCAGGTCGGGCGCCTCGCCGTCGAGGCGCACGCGGCCGAGCGCGCGCAGCGTGCCGTCGCCGCCGTGAAACTCGACCTGCTGGAATTCGACGAGGTTGTCCGACAGCTTCACGCGCACGATGCCGTCCTTCAGCTGCACGCCCTGGTCGATGAGCGTCGCGGACAGGTCGTCGCCCGTCAGCGTCCCCGACAGGTTCGGCTTCACCGGCGTGCCGGAGACCGTCAGCTTCAGCGCCGCGCGACCGCCGAGCAGGTAGCTCGGCCCGAACAGGTTGCCGGTGGTCTTCAGCGCCGGGATGTCGGCGTCGATGCGGCCCGACAGCGGACCGTCGTCGACGATGCCGAACACGCCGTCGCGCAACGCGAACGGCACCGTGACGTTCGCGTCGAGCGTGCCGATCCGGCTCGCCTTCGCGAGCGCCGTCACGTTGAGCCGGTTGCCGGGCGCGAAGCTCGCGCGGGCGGACAGATCGGTCAGGCCGAGCGACGCGATGCCGCGCCCGGTCTCGATCGTCACGTCGCCGCCGCGGCGCTTCACCTGCACGTAACCCGTTGCGTTCGCGCCGAGCGAGAAATCCCAGTCGGCATCGAGCACGACGTCGGTCCGCACCGGCGGCCGCTGGCCGGTCAGCGCCTGGCGCACCTCGAAGAAGCGCGCGACCGACGCGCCGGTCACGGTGCCCGCCGAGCGCATCTGGCCGCGATCGAACACGAACGCTTTCAGGTCGATCGCCGCGCCTTCGAGCGTGAGCCGCGTCGCGCCGAGCGTCACGCGGCCGGCGCCGGCCGATATCGTCAGCGGCGCCTGCAGCGCGAGCGCCGGCGTGCCGCGATTCGCGAGACGGGTGACGGTGCCGTCCCAGCGCATGCCGTCGCGGTTCTCGACCACGCCGCCGTTCGCCGCGAGCGTCAGGTCGATCACGCGGCCGCCGGCCGCCCCGAGCGCCGATGCGTCGAGCGTGTGCTTCGCGCGCGTACCGTCGAGGTTCGCGCGCAACGATTTCAGCTTGAGCGAGCCGAGCGCGATGTCGGCCGCGTCGGCCGTGAACACGAGCGCGCCGTGCGCGCCGTCGCGGATGTCCGCGCGGCCCTGGGCGGTGCCGATCCGGTTCGAACCGACGACGACGTGCTCGGCCTTGTAGGTGGCCGTCACGTTCGGATGCGCGAAGCTGCCGGTCAGGTCGCCCTGCGCCTGCACGAGCCCTTCGACGCCGAAGCCGAGCCGGTCGAGCTGCGGCGCATCGACGACGAAGCGCAGCCGGTCGCCGGGCGCGCCGAAGCTGCCGCGCAGGTCGACGTGGTTGCCGGCAATCGACAGGTTCGCGTTGCTCGGCAGGATCCGCGAGCCGGCGAGCTGCACGACGCCGGCGCCGGTCAGCGGCACGCCGTCGTACAGGCTGTCGGCGAGCTTGAAGGTCGCCTTCGTCGAAACCTGCGGCGCGAACGCGCCCGACGCGGTCAGCGTGCCCGACACGCGCGTCTCGCCGCGCCTGGCCGGCGCCTTGGCGGCCTTCGCAGGCGCCTTGCCGCCGCCCGCCTTCGGTGCGCTCATCGCGGCCAGCAGCAGCGGATCGAACGCGGTCAGCGTCGCCTTCGCGTCATAGCTCGAATGCGCGTCGTGGCGGAACACGCCCGTCAGGTCGATGCGCCCCTTGCCGGCCGTCACGCGCGTGTCGGTCAGCACGGTCTGCTGCTGCGTCAGCGCGACCTTGGCGCGCGCGCCAAGCGCGAGCTTCGGGTCGTTCAGGTTGAAATCGACGGTCGTCACGTCGCCCGCGAGCGTCACGCCGAGCGGGCCGCCGAGGCGCATCGGCCGCAGCTCGGCGACGAACGCGTTCAGGTCGAGGTTCGCGACCTTCAGGTCGAAGCGGCCCTTGCCGCCCGCGAGCGTGCCGCCGCCGGTCACGCTGCCGTCGCGGATCAGCTTCAGCGCGAGACCGTCGATCCGCTGCGCGTGCGCGTCGAGATGCACGTTCGCATGCGCGTCGATCACCGGCAGCAGATGGTCGCCGAGCGTGCCCGGCTTCGCGTTGACGATCGACACCGGGCCCGTCACCGCGAACCCCTTCGCGGGCGCCGAGCCTGCCGGCGCGCTCACCGGTGCGAGTTCCGCGCGCACCGCCAGATCGGCCGCGGGCGCGCCGGGCGAGAGCGCCTGCGGGTTCACGTGGTCGAACGCGAGCGACGCACGCGTGAGCGGCACCGTGCCGAACGGCGCGGCCTCGACGTGCGCGCGCCCATTCAGCTTCATCCCGCTTGCGTCGACGTCGGCGACGAGCGCCTCGAGCGAGCCCGACACGCGGGCCCGCGCGTCGACCGCTTCGTCGGACAGCTTGCCGGCGTAGGTGGCTTCGCCCGTCAGCGCGAACGGCTTCACGCCGTCGAGCTTCGCACGCGCGGTCAGCGCGCCGTACCGGGTATCGACGCCGTCGAGCACGAGTTCATGGTGACGGCCGTCGCTGCGGCCGTTCAGCGCGAGATGGTCGAGCTGCGTCGTCGAGCCGCCTTCGTGAATGGCGAGGCGGTCGACGCGCAGGTCGTCGATCCGCACCTGCAGCGGCAGGCTCAGGTCCTGCGGCGCCGCACTCGGCGTCGACGGCCCCGGCGCGATCCGCACGTCGATCGTGCCGGCGCGCAGATAGACGACGGACAGCCGCCACGGCGCGCGCGTCAGTGCCCAGCGGCCGTCGAGCCGGTCGATGCGAACCTCGGTGCCGGTGCCGTCGGGGCTGGTCCATGCGAACCCGCGCAAGCGCACGCCGGTGGCGAGCGAGCCGCCGTCGAGCGTGCCCGCGAGCCGCGTGCCGAGCACCTTGCCGGCCGCCTGCCACGCGAGCCGCGTCCCGCGCTCGGTCGTCACCGCGCCCAGCACGAGCCCCGCCGCCAGCACGACGAGCAGCACGACCGTCGCGAGCGTCCACGCGACGACACGCCACGCGCGGCCGCGGCGCGGCGCGCGCGGCGGCGTGTCGGGCGCGCCGTCGGGCGAATCCGGATCGTGAGGCGGCGGCGTGTCGTTCGGGTCCTTCGTCATGCGGTTCGTCGTGCGGGTCGTCGTCAATAGGACGGCAGGTTCAGAAAGCGATGCCGAGCGTCAGGTACGGGCGCACGCTGTGGTTGCGCAAGCCGTACGCGACGTCGACGTTGATCGGGCCGACCGGGCTGCGCCAGCGCGCACCGACGCCCACGCCCGGGTAAAACACGCGCTCGCCCCACGCATCGGTCGCGGTGCCGATGTCGAAGAACGTCGCGGCGCCCCAGTCGCGGTTGAACCAGTGCTGGTATTCGGCCGTGCCCGTCATCAGGTACTTGGTCGGCAGAACGGAGCCGTCGACGCTGTTGCCGATGCTCTGGTAGCCGTAGCCGCGCACCGAGTTCGAGCCGCCGGCGCGGAACAGCAGCGACGCCGGCACGCCGGTCGAGCTACCGCTCGTAAACACGCCGCCGAGCTCCGCGCGGAACACGAACAGGTCGCGCTTGCCGATCGGCAGGTACTGCTGCCCGCGCGCGTAGCCGCGGATGAAGGTTTCGTCGGCCAGCACGTGCTTGACCGCGAAGCCGGCCTCCGCGTGAATCAGGTTGCCCGAGCGCGGGAACAGCGGATCGTCGACGTTGCGGCGGGTCCACGCCCACTGCGGCACCAGCGCGCGGCTCGTGGTCGGCCCCGCGCCGTTCTGGTCGAGCCGGTCCTGGTAGTACATCAGCGAATACGCATAGTCGATGAACTGGCCGGTGCGCGTGCGCTGCACGCCGACCCGCGCGCTGTAGATGCGCGTATCCGACACGTTGGTGTTCGTGTACGACGCGAGCACGCTGTTGGTCCAGCCCTTCTCGCCCGGCGGCATCGACAGCTGGACCTGCCCGTACTGCTGGATCTGGTCGAGCCGGCCCGACACGGTCAGCGGCCACGCGGCGCCAAAGGTGTCGAGATACGTATAGGAACCCTGCACGTGCGGCCCGGTATCGGTGGCGAAGCCGACGCCGCCGCGGATGTTGTTGTACGGGAACTCGCTGACCTTCACGTGCACGGGCGTGCGCTCGGGCTTCGACGTATCGTCGCCGACGTCGATCGCGACGCTCGCGTAGTACGGCGTGTTCTGCAACTGCCGCTGCAATTCGGTGATCCGCCGCACGTCGTAGATCTCGCCTTCCGACAGCGGATTGACGTTCGTGACGATTCTTTCCGGATAACGGCGCACGCCGTCGACATCGACCTTGCCGATCGTGAACGTCGGGCCGCTGTCGAACGTGACCGCGAGCGTCGCGCGCTGCGTGCGCGGGTCGACGCGCGCCTCGGACGACACGATCTTCGCGCCGAGATAGCGGCGCGCCTGCAGTTGCCGGAGCGCCGCGCCCTTCGCGTCGTCCCAGTCGGACTGCGTGAACGGGTCGCCCGGCTTCATCGAGAACGCGAAACGGGTGGCGGTCTCCTGCTTCGGATCCTCGGTTTCGACGGGCCCCTTGAACGCCAGGTCGACCGTCGACACGACGGTCTGCTTGCCCGGATCGACCGCGATGCGCACGTCGCGCTTGCCGTCGCGGGTGCGCACGTCGGTGCGCACGACCGGCGAGAAATAGCCGGCCGTCGCGGCCAGGTCGCGCACCTGCTGCGGCGTGGCGGTCACGAGGAAGTCGAACTGGTCGTCGCTGATGTCGTCGCGCTTCGCGAAGCGGGCGATATCGAGATGCGCCTTGAGGAGCTTGCGGATCGAGCGCGGCGCGTCGATGTCGACGTCGTACTTCGCGTGGGCCGGCAGCGCGAAGCACGCGGCCAGGCAACCCGCGAGGGCCGCCCGCGCGACACGGGCCGCGGCGCGGGCGCGATCGCGTGCCGCGCGCGGGCCCGCGTCATGCGCCGTGTGTGCTTGCTGGTTCGACTGCCCCGCCAAATATGACCTCGCCGTCCTGGATTGTTACGGTTACATGGAAAACCCTGTATTTGACCACAGGGCGCGCGCGTCACAGCCAAACGATTGTGAAAGAGTGCTAGGCCCCGACAGGGCCGCCGCCCAATGCCCGCCGGCACCGGCCCGCGGATTCGACGCGCGATTGGCGCCGGCTGTTCCCCGCGATGCGGTAAAATCCCGCCATCGCGAATCCGGCGCATCGTGCGCCGCCCGAAACGGAAGATCCAGCCATGCCGTACCAGTCCGACGTCACGCAGTTCCTGAACCAGCTCAAGCAGCAGAAGCCGACGCTCGAAGAAGAGCAGCGCAAGGGCCGTTCCCTGCTGTGGGACAAGCAGCCGATCGATCTCGAAGAGCGCGCCGAGCAGCAGGAATCGCGCGTGAAGCAAACGTCGTACGTCTACTACCAGAACTTCTGACGACGTGAGCGCCGCCGACGAGGCCAGCGCCGCCCGGCAGGACGACGCGATCGCCGCGCCCGCGGGCGCCGATTCGACGCCCGACACGGTCGACGGTGTCGCGGCCTTCGCTCGCCTGTACGGCGAGCCGCTGTTCAAGCTGCCGCAGGATCTCTACATCCCGCCCGATGCGCTCGAGGTGTTCCTCGAGACGTTCGAAGGCCCGCTCGACCTGCTGCTGTACCTGATCCGCAAGCAGAACTTCAACGTGCTCGACATCCCGATGGCGCAGGTCACCGCGCAGTATCTGGGCTACGTCGACCAGATCCGCACGTCGAATCTCGAGCTGGCGGCCGAGTACCTGCTGATGGCCGCGATGCTGATCGAAATCAAGTCGCGGATGCTGCTGCCGGTCAAGAAGGCCGACACCGGCGAGGAAGCCGACGATCCGCGCGCCGAACTCGTGCGCCGGCTGCTCGAGTACGAGCAGATGAAGCTCGCCGCGCAGCGCCTCGACCAGCTGCCGCAGCTCGGCCGCGATTTCCTGCGCGCCGAGGTGTACATCGAGCAAAGCGTCACGCCGCGCTTTCCCGACGTGAATTCGGACGATCTGCGCGGCGCGTGGGCCGACGTGCTCAAGCGCGCGAAGCTCGTCCAGCACCACAAGATCTCCCGCGAGGAGCTGTCGGTGCGCGAACACATGAGCCTGATCCTGCGCCGGCTGCAGAACGCGCGCTTCATGGAGTTCGCCGACCTGTTCGACACGTCGCGCGGCGTGCCGGTCGTCGTCGTGAACTTCATCGCGATGCTCGAACTCGCGCGCGAATCGCTGCTCGAGATCACGCAGGCCGAGCCGTTCGCGCCGATCTACGTGCGCCTCGCGTACCTGCCCGCGTAAGGGCCGCCCCCGCCGCTTCCCGTTCCCCGGTTCGTTCCGACGCTCGCCGCTTCGCCGCGGCGAAGGGCCGTCCGGCGGGTGTCCGGCATGCCCCAATAAAAAGTGAACGATCGTTCTTTTATCGATGCGTGCCGCGGCCAAATCCTCTACAATCCGCCGACGCCCGATGCGCCGCCCGCGCGCCGGCGTTCTCCGCTTCGACCCCGACGCCGCTGCTGCGGCGTCAACGCGCGCCTGCGCGAGGAACCCGCTACCCGATCATGAAAGTCATCAGCTCGATCCAGGAACTGCGCGACCAGCTGCGCGGACAGAACCGCACGGCGTTCGTGCCGACGATGGGCAACCTGCACGAAGGGCACCTGTCGCTGATGCGCCTCGCGCGCCAGCACGGCGACCCGGTCGTGGCGAGCATCTTCGTCAACCGGCTGCAATTCGGCCCGAACGAGGATTTCGACAAGTATCCGCGCACGCTCCAGGACGATATCGAGAAGCTGCAGCAGGAAAACGTGTACGTGCTGTTCGCGCCGACCGAGCGCGACATGTACCCTGAGCCGCAGGAATACCGCGTGCTGCCGCCGGACGATCTCGGCGGGATTCTCGAAGGCGAGTTCCGGCCCGGCTTCTTCACCGGCGTGTGCACGGTCGTGTCGAAGCTGATGGCGTGCGTGCAGCCGCGCGTCGCCGTGTTCGGCAAGAAGGATTACCAGCAGTTGATGATCGTGCGCCGGATGTGCCAGCAGCTCGCGCTGCCGGTCGACATCATCGCCGCCGAAACCGTGCGTGACGAGGACGGCCTCGCGCTGTCGTCGCGCAACCGCTACCTGTCGGTCGACGAGCGCAAGGAAGCGCCGGAACTCGCGAAGACGCTGCAGCGCGTGCGCGACAGCGTGCTCGCCGGCGAGCACGATCTCGGCAAGCTCGAACAGCAGGCCCGCACGCATCTGGCCGATCGCGGCTGGGTGCCCGACTACCTGTCGATCCGCCGCCGCGCGAACCTGATCGCCCCGAGCGCCGCCGAACTCGAAGCCGGCGAACCGCTCGTCGTGCTCGCGGCCGCGAAGCTCGGCGCGACGCGCCTCATCGACAACCTGGAAATCTGACGGGCGGCCCGCCCGCGCCTCTCACGACGCATCACGGAGACACCATGCAGCGCCACATGCTCAAATCGAAGATCCACCGTGCGGCGGTCACGCACTGCGAACTGCACTACGAAGGTTCGTGCGCGATCGACGAAGACCTGCTCGAAGCGGCCGGCCTGATCGAAAACGAACGGATCGACATCTGGAACATCAACAACGGCGAGCGCTTCTCGACGTACGCGATCAAGGGCGAGCGCGGCAGCGGGATGATCTCGCTGAACGGCTCGGCCGCGCGCCGCGCGCAGCTCGGCGACCTCGTGATCATCGCCGCGTTCGCGATGGTCGACGAAGCCGAACTGCAGGCCGGCTGGAAGCCGAAGCTCGTGTTCATCGACGACGGCAACAAGATCAAGGGCCACCGCGATCACGTGCCGACGCAGAACTGGACGTAATGCGGCCGCCCGCCCGCGCGTGTCACGGCACGCCGGGTGGCCGTCCCGGCGCCGCGCGCGTCACGACGGTCGAAACTGCTCAGCTGCATACAAAGAAAGGGCCTGATCCGGCGCGATACCGGATCAGGCCCTTTGTCACTCGCCCCTGCCTTGCTCGGCCGCAACCGGCCGCCCGGCATCGCCCGAGTTCAGCCCAGCGGCGCTCAGGACGCCTTGGCGGCCTTCTCGGCCTTCGGCGCGCGGCGCTCCGCCCATTCGACGATCGGCCGCCACTGTTCGAGATCCTTCTCGACCCGGCTTTTCGCGACGTCCCACAGCGTCAGGCCGTGCGCGGCGATCTGCACGTAGTTCTGCGTGTCGCGCACGTAGCCGAGCACCGGCAGGCCGAGCCCTTCGACGAACCGGTGCAGCTGGTCGGACGAGCGCGTGCGCGCATCGACCCGCATCCCGACGATCCCGACCTCGACGCTGCCCTTGCGCACGGCCTTCTCGCCGGCGAGGCGCTCCAGAAACTGCTGGGTCGCGAGAATATCGAACATCGACGGCTGCAGCGGCACGATCACCTTGTCGGCCAGTTGCAGCGCGACGTTGAGCCGCGTGCCGTGCAGGCCGGCCGGCGTATCGATCACCGCATATTCGAGGCCGCGCGGCGGCTTCGACGGCGCCTCCGGATCGAGCTCCCACGCCTCGATCGCCGGCAAGCCGGCCGGCCGCAGGTCGAGCCACGCATGCGCGGACTGCTGCCGGTCCAGGTCGGCCAGCGCAACCCACGCGCCCTGCGCCGCGAAATAGCCGGCTAGATTGGTGGACAGCGTGCTCTTCCCCACGCCGCCCTTCGGATTCGCCACCACGATGACCGTCATGAATTTCCCCGAAAAAGCCGCGCGGCGCCGGCCGCATGGCAGGCGCCGCTCGATTGCGGATACAGGGAGCGATGATATCGGCAAACGGGGGGTCACCGGAACCGGTCGCACCGAACCGCGTGGCGCTTTCGTCTGCTTTCCTTCACGTCACGCGCGCCGGACCGCGGCCTCCCGCGCGCCGATCGCGAGCGCGCCGCCGCCCAGCAGGGCCTGCACGGCCAGCGTGACGGCCCAGAACGCCGGATATTCCCAGCCGCCGTGCGGCGACGCGAAGCTCCAGCCGTTCGGCAGATGCGCGGCGACCGCGCCGAGCATGAACGGCAGCAGCACCAGCGCGGCGTTGCGCACGCGGAACCCCGCGAGCAGCGCCAGGCCGCCCGCCAGTTCGACGAACGTGGTCAGGTACGCGAGCCAGGCCGGCAGGCCGATCGACGCGAAGAACTGCGCGGTGCCGGGCAGCGTGAAGACGAATACTTTCTGCGCGACGTGCGCGAGGTACAGCACGCCGAGGGCGATGCGCAGCAGCGTCGCGGCGAAATCGTTCAGGCGGTTGGCATTCATGACGAATTCCTTCGTGAGTGGATGGGAATGGATCGCACTCTATTCGAATCGATTCGGCCGATAAACACGTCATTCAGCTTAAATTGATTCCACCTGGGAACGAATTGAAGTAAAAAAAGGGCATGACCGATCATGCCCTGCATCCTGCTCAGTAACCGCTCTTGCCTTGCGTGGCGTCGCCGCCGGACTGGCCGCCGCCCGGCGCATACGAATCGCACGCATGCGCGGCCGCGGACGCGCCCAGCAGCGCCGCAAGCAGCACGCTCCACCACCATCGAGCCCTCATCGTCGCCCTCCTTCGGGCGGACCTCCGCCCTCCTTTGTTGTACGCGATCGGGCGGAAAAAGCGAGGGCGGACCGGCCCGCTCTCAACGAAACTCGGCGTACAGCGCGTCGAGGTCGAGATGCTCGGCGAACGTGTCGGCCAGCCGCTCGAGCGACGCCTCGCGCAGCGCCGGATAGTCGATGCGGGCCGCGCCGTCGAGCCCCGCCCACGCGAGCAGCGCCGCGCAGGCGTCGGGCGCGTCGAACAGCCCGTGCACGTAGGTCGCGAGTATCTGGCCGTCGGCCGACCTCGCGCCGTCGGGACGCGTGCCGTCCTGCGCGGCATCGGCGGCCAGCGTCAGCGCGGGCGTCGCGAGCGCCGGCCCGCGCGTGTCGCCCATGTGGATCTCGTAGCCGCGCACGGCAGGCTCGCCCGGCAGCGCGAGTTGCCCGGTCACGTTCTTCAGCGTCTTGTCGGGTTGCAGCGTCGTGTCGAAATCGAGCAACCCGAGCCCCGGCACGCTGCCGGGCGCGCCTTCGAGGCCGAGCGGATCGTCGAGCGTGCGGCCGAGCATCTGCATGCCGCCGCAGATACCGATCACCTTGCCGCCGTAGCGCAGGTGGCGCCGGATCAGCGCGTCCCAGCCCGCGTCGCGCAGCCACGCGAGGTCGCGCTGCACGCTCTTCGAACCGGGCAGGATCAGCAGGTCGGCGTCGGGCACGGGGCCGCTCTTCCAGTACGTGAATTCGACTTGCGGATGCGCGCGCAGCGGGTCGAAATCGGTGTGGTTGCTGATGCGCGGCAGCGCGGGCACGACGACGCGCAACACGCCGGCATCGCCGCGCACGGCGGCGCTGCGCGCCTGCGCGGGCAGCATGTCCTCCGCGTCGAGCAGCAGCCCGTGCAGGTACGGCAGCACGCCGAACACCGGCTTGCCCGTCTGTGCGCGCAGCCAGTCGAGCCCCGGTTCGAGCAGCTTGAGGTCGCCGCGGAAGCGGTTGATCACGAAGCCGCGCACGCGCGCCCGCTCGCTGTCCGACAGGCAGGCGAGCGTGCCGACCAGATGCGCGAACACGCCGCCGCGATCGATGTCGGCCACGAGCACGACCGGGCAGTCGACGCGCTCGGCAAACCCCATGTTCGCGATGTCGCCGTCGCGCAGGTTGATCTCGGCCGGGCTGCCGGCGCCTTCGACGATCACCGTGTCGTAACCGGCGCGCAGACGCGCATACGACTCGAGTACCGCGTCGAACGCGACCGGCTTGTAGTCGTGATACGCCCGCGCGTCGAGGTTCATGCGCGCCTGGCCGTGAATGATCACCTGCGCGCCGCGGTCGCTCGTCGGCTTCAGCAGCACCGGATTGAAATCCGTATGCGGCGCAACGCCGGCGGCCAGCGCCTGCAACGCCTGCGCGCGGCCGATCTCGCCGCCGTCGACCGTCACCGCGCTGTTGAGTGCCATGTTCTGCGGCTTGAACGGCGCCACGCGCGCGCCGCCGCGGCGCGCGAGGCGGCACAGGCCCGCGACGAGCGTGCTCTTGCCCGCGTCGGACGTCGTGCCCTGGATCATCAGCGTGCCGCGCGGCCGCGGCTCGGGTGCATTCATCGTGTAAAAGGTCGTCGCGAAGCAAAGGCGGCATTATCGCCCGCGGCGGGTCGCCCGCGCCGTTACAATCACGCGATGATTCCGCACGACCTCACCTTCGTCCTCGGCGGCGCGCGCTCGGGCAAGAGCGCGCATGCCGAGCGGCTCGCCGCCGACAGCGGCCGCCCCGTCACCTACATCGCGACCGCGACCGCCGCCGATGCCGAATTCGCGCAGCGCATCGCGCATCACCGCGCGCGCCGGCCGGCCGACTGGGGGTTCGCCGACGCGCCCGTCGATCTCGCGGGCACGCTCGCGCGGCTCGACGATCCGCACGCGTGCCTGCTCGTCGACTGCCTGACGCTGTGGCTCACGAACCTGCTGTGCCCCGCCGACGGCGAACCGCTCGACGACGCGCAGTACGCGACGCAGGTCGAGCGGCTCGAGCACGCGTTGCGCGGCGCGCGCGCGAAGGTGATCGTCGTCAGCAACGAGATCGGGCTCGGCGTCGTGCCGCTCGGGTCGGTCACGCGCCGCTACGTCGACGAGCTCGGCCGCCTGAACCAGCGCGTCGCCGCGCTCGCGACGCGCGTCACGCTGCTGGTGGCCGGGCTGCCGCTCGACCTCAAGGCGGGCGCGCCGTCATGCTGATGCTGTCGCTGCCCGTCGTCGCGATGCTCGCGGTCGCGGCCGCGATCGTCGACCGCGCCATCGGCGAGCCGGCCGGCTGGCATCCGCTCGTCGCGTTCGGCCGCTTCGCCGCGCGCATCGAAGCCGCGCTGAACACGGGCCGGCGCGGCCGCGTGGTCGGCGTCGCCGCGTGGCTCGCGGCGGTCGTGCCGCCGGTAGCCGTCGCGGCATGGCTCGTCTCCGTGCTGCCGTGGCCGTTCGCGGCCGCGCTGCACGTGGCGCTGCTGTGGTTCGCGCTCGGCGCGAAGAGCCTCGCCGACCACGTCGCGCCGATCGCCGCCGCGCTGCTGCGGCGCGACCTCGACGCGGCGCGCACGCTGACCGCGCGCATCGTGTCGCGCGACACCAGCAACGCGGACGAAGGTGCGCTGTCGCGCGCCGCCGTCGAATCGGCGCTCGAAAACGGCAACGACGCGATCTTCGGCGCACTCTTCTGGTTCGTCGTCGCGGGCGGCCCCGGCGCGTTGCTGTTCCGGCTCGCGAACACGCTCGACGCGATGTGGGGCTACCGCACGCCGCGCTTCCTGACCTTCGGCTGGGCCGCCGCGCGCATCGACGATGCGCTGAACTGGATTCCCGCGCGCCTCACCGCCGCGAGCTACGCGCTGCTCGGCGACACCGCCGCCGCGTGGCGCTGCTGGCGCACGCAGGCGCGCCACTGGGACAGCCCGAACGCGGGCCCCGTCATGGCCGCGGGCGCCGGCAGCCTGAACGTGCAGCTCGGCGGCCCGGCCGTCTATCACGGCGAGATCGAGGATCGCCCGGTGCTCGGCACCGGCGCCACGGCCACCGCCCTTCACATCGTCGCCGCGCTGTCGCTCGTCACGCGCACGCTCGCCCTGTGGCTCGCGCTGCTGGTCGCGAGCGGCGCACTCGTCATGGCCACCCATCATGTCTGATTCATCCATCGCGCACGGCGGCAACCTGCACGAGGCCGCCCGCCGCCACGGCATTCCGTACGACGCGTGGCTCGACCTGTCGACCGGCATCAATCCGACGGGCTTCCCAGTGCCGCCCGTGCCGGCCGACGCATGGCGCCGGCTGCCCGACGACGGCGACGGCCTCGCGGCCTGCGCCGCGCGGTACTACGACGCGCCCGATGCCGCGCACGTGCTGCCGGTTGCCGGCAGCCAGGCCGCGATCCGCGCGTTGCCGGCGTTGCTGCCGGCCGGCGACGCCGGCGTCGCGGCGCTCGCGTACGGCGAATACGCGCCCGCGTTCGCGCGCCACGGCCATCGCGTCGTCGCGCTCGACATCCGCGCGGATGCGCTGCCCGCGACACTGCGCCACGTCATCGTCGGGAATCCGAATAATCCGACCGCCGAGTTCGTGCCGACCAGGCGCCTGCTCGGCTGGCATGCGCAACTGGCGGCACGCGGCGGCACGCTGATCGTCGATGAAGCGTTCGCCGATACGGGCGCCGCGCCATCGCTCGCGCCGCAGGTCGATCGTCCGGGGCTCGTCGTGCTGCGCTCGGTCGGCAAGTTCTTCGGGCTCGCCGGAATCCGCGCGGGCTTCGTGCTCGCATGCCCCGACGAAATCGTCGCATTGCGCGACCGGCTCGGCACGTGGACGGTCGGCGGCCCCGCGCGCCACGCGGTCGCCGCGGCGTTCGCCGATCGTGCGTGGCAAGCGGCTACCCGCGAGCGGCTCGCGGCCGACGGCGAACGACTGGCCGCGCTGCTGCGCGCGCACGGCTTCGCGGTTCATGCCACACCACTCTTCAGCTGGACCGACGACCCGCGCGCCGCGGCGCTGCATGCGGCGCTCGCGGCGCGCGGCATCTGGACGCGGCACTTCCCGACCCCGTCGAGCGTGCGCGTCGGCCTGCCAGGCAGCGAAGCCGAATGGCAGCGCCTCGGCGATGCGCTCGCGCATTGCGTGCCGCTGCTGCAGCGAGCCTCGGCATGAGTCCACGCCTGTTCCGCCGGCTCGCGCCGGCCGCGCTGCTGGCCGCGCTCGCTCACGCGCCGCTCGTCCACGCCGATGTCACGACGCGCGACGACGCCGGCAATACGGTCACGCTGCCCGCGCCCGCGCAGCGCGTGATCAGCCTCGCGCCGCACGCGACCGAGCTCGTCTACGCGGCGGGCGGCGGCGCGAAGCTCGTCGGCACCGTCACGTACAGCGACTATCCGGCCGCCGCGCAAGCGGTGCCTCGCGTCGGCGACAACAAGGCGCTCGATCTCGAACGAATCGCCGCGCTGAAGCCCGACCTGATCGTCGTCTGGCGGCACGGCAACGCCGAGCGGCAGACCGACGCGCTGCGCGCGCTGCACATCCCGCTGTTCTTCAGCGAACCGAAGCATCTCGACGACGTGTCGTCGTCGCTGCGCCGGCTCGGCACGCTGCTCGGCACGCAACCGACTGCCGATGCCGCCGCGGCCGCCTTGACGCACGACATCGCGGCACTACGCGCACGCTACGCGGCACGCCCGCCCGTCACGCTGTTCTTCCAGGTGTGGGACCGCCCGCTGACGACGCTCAACGGCACGCACCTGATCAACGAAGTGTTCGAACTCTGCGGCGGCCGCAACGTGTTCGCGTCGCTCAAGCCGCTCGCGCCCGCCGTGACCGACGAGGCCGTGCTCGCGGCGAATCCGGAAGCGATCGTGACGACGAGTGCCGGTGCGACCCGTTCGAGCGAACCGCTGCCGAGCCTCGCGCGCTGGCGCGCGTGGCCCGCGCTGACGGCCGTGGCGCGCCACAACCTGTTCGCGATCGACGGCGATCTACTGACGCGGCCGTCGCCGCGGATCGCGCAGGGCGCGGCCACGCTGTGCGAGGATCTGGATGCCGCGCGTGCGCGGCGGCCGGCGCGCTGATTTCCAGCGGCTGGCAAGTGCATCGCGCACCGATGCCGGATGCGTCCGGCGGCCGAGACAGATCGATCGTGCACAGCGTCATTCACCTGCAGACGCACGTGCGCCTATGCGTCCCAGTGCACGACTTCCCATGCTTGCGCGTCACCCTCCGCGCGCAGCCAGACGGCTCCGCCCGTCGGCACCGGCCGCGACAACAACGTATCGAGCGGCACGCGCAAGACATGCGACGCGAATGCGCGGATCACGCCCGCATGCGTGACGACCCATTGCGGCCCGTCGAACTCCGCAAGCGCATCGGCCTGCCGTGCAATCCGCGCGACGAATCGCGCCACGCTTTCTCCGCCGTGCGCGCATGCATGCATCAGGTCGGCCGCCCACGCATCGAGTGCCGCGCGGTCGATATCGTCCCAGCGCTGCATTTCCCACGCGCCGAAGTCCATTTCCTGCCAGTCGGCATCGCGCCGCAGCGGCACGTCGCATGCCCGCGCGAGCCGCTCGGCAACCGAGGCGCAGCGCGTCAGCGGGCTCGTCCAGACCTGGTCGGGCAACGGCGCGCCGAGTGTCGACAGATGCGCACGCACGGCTTGCGCACCGCGATCGGCCGATTCGGCGAGCGGCACGTCGCTGCACCCGTAGCAGATGCCAGGCTCGATGCCGACGGCCGGATGGCGGATCAGGACGACGTCCATCCGAGCACCACGAGATAGATCGCCAGTTCGCCCAGTTGCTGCGTGAAGCCGAGACAGTCGCCCGTATAACCGCCGATCCGCTTCACGAAATAGCGGGCCGCCCACGCGCGCACGAGCACGAGCGCCACGCATGCGGCAACGCCCATGCGCCAGTCCGGCCAGAACAGCCACGGCAGTCCGAACACCGCCGCGACGCACGCCGCGCGTGCGCCCATCCGTTGCGCAACCGGCTTCGCCTTGCCTTCGGGCCGCACGTAGTCGAGCGACATCAGCAGGCTCACGGCCATCGCGCGGCTCGCCGCATGCGCGGCGATCATCGTCCATGCGGCGCGCAGCGGCAGCATCGACGTCAGCGCCTGCCATTTCAAGCCGAGCGCGATCACGAGCGCGACCGCGCCGAACGTGCCGATCCGCGAATCGTGCATGATGCGCAGCACGTCGTCGCGCGTGTAACCGCCGCCGAACGCATCGCAACTGTCGGCGAGGCCGTCTTCGTGAAATGCGCCGGTCGCGAGCAGCGTCGCGGCCATCGACAGCCCGACCGCGATCGACACGGGCAGCGCGCGCAGCGCGACGAGATAGACGAGCGCGCCCCATGCGCCCACGCACGCGCCGACGAGCGGGAAATAGCGCGCGGCCTGGTCGAGATCGCCGGCCGCATAGCCGATCGAGCGCGGCACGGGCACGCGCGTGAAATAGCCGAGCGCGACGAAGAAGTAGCGCAGTTCGTCCCGCATGCCGCGCGTGCGCTCAGGCGTCACGATTGTCGACGCCGGCGGACTCGAAGCTCGCCATCTCGCTGAGGAACGCGGCCGCCGCGCGCACCAGCGGCAGCGCGAGCGCGGCGCCGGTGCCTTCGCCGAGCCGCAGGTCGAGCGCGAGCAGCGGCTTCGCGCCGAAATGCTCGAGCATGCGCCGATGGCCGGCCTCGTGCGACGTATGCGAGAACACGCAGTAGTCGCGCACGCCGGGCGCGATGCGCTCGGCGACGAGCAGCGCGGCGGTCGCGATGAAGCCGTCGACGAGGATCGTCATCCGCTCGCTCGCGGCCGCGAGGTACGCGCCCGTCATCATCGCGATCTCGAAGCCGCCGAACGTCGCGAGCACGTCGAGTGGCGCGATCGCATGCGAGTGCTTGACGAGCGCGCGGCCGAGCACCGCGCGCTTGTGCGCGAGGCCCTGGTCGTCGAGGCCCGTGCCACGGCCGACGCATGCGTCGATCGGCACGTCGAGCAGGCGGCTCATCAGGCAGGCGGCCGACGACGTGTTCGCGATCCCCATCTCGCCGAAGCCGATCACGTTCGTGCCGAGCGACGCGTGCAGGCGGACGCGCGCCGCGCCGGCGGCCAGCGCCGTCATCGCTTCTTCACGCGTCATCGCCGGTTCCGCCGCGAAGTTGCGCGTGCCGCGCGCGACCGGCAGCGACACCAGCCGGTCCGACAGCGGCAGCGGCGACGCGACGCCCGCATCGACGATCTCGAGCGTGCTCTGCGCGACGCCCGAGAACGCGTTGATCGCCGCGCCGCCGGCCAGGAAGTTCGCGACCATCTGCGCGGTCACCGCCTGCGGATAAGGGCTGACGCCCTCGGCCGCGATTCCGTGGTCGCCCGCGAACACGATCGTCACCGGACGCTGCACGACCGGCCGCTCGGTGCGCTGGATCAGGCCGAGCTGCAGCGCGAGCGCCTCGAGCTGGCCGAGGCTGCCGGGCGGCTTGGTCTTGTGGTCGATCACATGCTGCAGGCGCTTGCGCAATGCGTCGTCGAGCGGCGCGATCGCGGGCGGGAAATGAGTCGAAGTGGTCATCGAGGAGCCGTGTCGTGCGCGCGGCATGCGCCGCGCATCGGAAAAATCGGAACAGGAAGGGTCATTGTCGCGCAGGCCATGCCGGCAGCAGCGCATCGCGGCCGTTCTCGCGGATCAGCACGAGCGGATAGCCGAACGCGTCGCTCGCGCGCTCGGGCGTCAGCACGTCGTGCACGGGGCCGGCCCACGCATGGCCGCGGCCGTCGAGCAACAGCGCATGCGTCGCGAAACGCCGCGCGAGGTTCAGGTCGTGACACGAAAACATCACCGTGCGCGGGCCTGCCGCGAGCCACTCGGCCAGCGCGGTCAGGCAGTCGATCTGGTGATGCAGGTCGAGATGCGCGAGCGGTTCGTCGAGCAGCATCAGCGGCGCGTCCTGGCACAGCGTCGCGGCCAGCGCGACGCGCTGCCGCTCGCCGCCCGACAGCGACATCACGTCGCGCGACGCGAGCGCGGTCAGGTCGAACGTCGCGAGCGCGTCGCGCGCGGCCGTGCGGTCGCCGTCGCGCTCCCAGCCCCAGCCGCCGAGATACGGAAAGCGGTTCAGCAGCACCGTGTCGAACACGGTCGCGCTGAACGCATCGTGCAATTGCTGCGGCATCAGCGCGCGGCGCTGCGCGAGTTGCTCGGGGCGCCACGCGGCAAGCGGCCGGCCATCGATCTCGACGTGTCCGCCGGCCGGCGGCTGCAATCCCGCGAGCGTGGCGAGCAGCGTCGTCTTGCCCGCGCCGTTCGGGCCGGCGACGCACCAGATCTCGCCGGGGCGGAACGCCTGCGTGAAGCGGTCGAGCAGCGTGCGCGCGCCGGCCTTCAGCGTCAGATCGACGGCCATGTAGTGCATGTCGCCGGCAGCGGCGTGCGGTGCGGCGGTGCCCGTCATCGCATCGGCCTCCTCAGCAACATCCACAGGAACACCGGCACGCCGATCAACGCGGTCATCACGCCCACCGGCAATTGCGCGGGCGCGATCGCGGTGCGCGCGAGCAGGTCGGCCGCCATCACGCCGCCGCCGCCCGCGAGCATCGCGGCCGGCAGCAGCATCCGCTGGTCGTTGCCGAACGCGAGCCGCAACGCATGCGGCACGACGAGCCCGACGAAGCCGATCATGCCGGCCGTCGTCACGGCGGCCGCGGCGGCCAGCGACGCGACGAGATAGATCCGCACGCGCAGGCGCGCGACCGGCACGCCGAGTGCCTGTGCGGTCGCGTCGCCGCGCAGCAGCACGTTCAGTTGCGGCGCGGCCGGCAGCGCGACGCATGCGCTCAGCAACAGCGCGCCCCACGCGAACCACGGCGCCGTCGCGCCGTTCAGGTCGCCCGTCAGCCAGAAGATGATGCCGCGCAGCCGCGCGTCGGGCGCGAGCGACAGCAACAGCGTGACGAGCGCGCCCCACCCCGCCGCGATCACGACGCCGGTGAGCAGCAGCCGCGGCGATGCGTCGCGCGATTCGCCGCGCCACAGCTCGCGCCTTGCGAGACCGAGCACGAGTGCGACCGAGACGAGCGAACCGGCGAACGCCGACGCATCGACGAGCCACCATGCGCCGCCCGCGATCATCGCGACGAGCGCAAAGCCGGCCGCGCCGCCGGACACACCCAGCACGTACGGCTCCGCGAGCGGATTGCGCAGCAGCACCTGCAACAACGCGCCGGCCAGTGCGAGCAGCGCGCCGCACGCGAAACCCGCGAGCGCGCGCGGCACGCGCAGCGTCCGGACGATATCGGCAAACAGGCTATCGCCGCCGTGCGGCACGAGCGACGCAAGCGCTTGCCACGGCGACATCGGCACGCTGCCGATCGACAGCGACGCGACGAACAGCAGCGTGACCACCGCGGCCAGCGCGGCCCAGATCACGGCGGCGCGCGCGGCGCTCATGCCGCGCACGGCCGCGCGCACGACGCGCGGCGCATCCGCTTGCGGGAGCCGGCCGGGCGCGACAGGAGCGCGTGGCGGACGATTGGGGTCGGCATCGAAGAACATTCCGTGAAACATTGCGCGCCCCGCTTCCCCGCAGGCCGCGCGTCATGGAGCCCATGCGGGCTCCCCGTCTCGGCCGGTATCCGGGCTGGCGGCGGTCCGGCTCGCCTTCCCGCGCCATGACGCGCAGTGGCCCGCGCCCGCATGCGACCTGCACGCGAAACGCGCCCGAGCCGGCCTGCGTCACGCGACGCGGCCGCTTACCGTTGCGGGGGCAGCGCAGGTTGGCGCGCTCCTGGAGCCCGCACCCTGCTTCCCGTTTAACCGCGCGTCCTGCGCGCGAGCACCGAGGCGGCGCCAGTTTAGGAGCCGGTCGCACGAGCGTCAAGGAAGCGTCCGGACCCGCACGGGACGCGCTTATTCGCGGCAAGAAGCAGGGGTGTTACGACTGGAAACGTTACAGATGTCGGATTGCACGTTATTCCGCGCTAAAATGCTGGGTCTTTAGAGGACGCAGCAAATGCTCAACGAACTCGAAACTTTATCTCAAAATATTGGCCGTCTGATTTCGCTGAACAAGCGCTATCACTCGGAACGGCTCGCGCTCGAGGAGCAGGTCGCGCAATTGCGCGCGGAAGCGGACACGGTCCGCGCGGAACTCGCGCAGCTGCGCGACGAACGCAATGCGCTCGCGGCCGAGCGCGACACGCTGTCGGCGAAGATCGACGACGCCCAGGTGAAACTGAACGCGATTCTCGAAAAGCTGCCGCGCTCGAAGAGCGCGGAGCAAGCCGACAACCAGCTCGACCTGCTCGATGCGCAGGCGCGCACGGATGGCGATGACGCGGCCAGCCACGGAGAACATGCATGAGCACCAAGCAGATCGAAGTCTCGATTCTCGGTCAGCCCTATCGGCTCGCCTGTTCGGCCGAGACCGAAGCGGCACTGCTCGAAGCGGTCGCGCGCGTCGACGCCGAGATGTCGAAAATCCGCTCGAACAGCTCGGTGCGCGGCACCGATCGCATCGCTGTGATGGCGGCGCTGTCGCTTGCATCGGAATTGCTGCGGCTGCAAACGAGCGTGCGGCACGGTGAAGCATTTCCGGCGGAGGAAATCCGTCGTACAATGCACCAGATGAACGAACAGCTCGGCGCGGTGCTCGCACAGCACGAGACGCAGTAACGTTTTAATCGATACGTCGATTCCCCTTGATCTCGACGGTCAACGGTGGTCAAATTGGCGCATCGAAACACAGTTCAGTCAGCTTCCCTGCCTGGTTCGCCAAGGTCATATATTCCTTGAACCAATGCCATGTGCACGGTTGCGGAAATTTGTAGCACGGGCGCGCGCGTCACTCTGTCTGATGTACCCGAAGTGCTGCTAACTGCGACCAATTCTGAACCTCAGGTTCAGGATGCCGGCCTAGCGGCCAAGGCGGGGGCCTATCCAACGGCATCGGGCAAGTCCCGGTGCCGTTTTCTTTTTCAGGGTCTGTTTGCATGCGGAGCGCGCATGCAAACAGACGCTCACGCCTCTTTCTGCATCGATCACGATCCATGCAATACTGGCTGATGAAGTCCGAACCGGACGAAGCAAGCATCGACGATCTCGCCAACGCACCGCAGCGCTCGCTGCCGTGGACCGGCGTGCGCAACTATCAGGCGCGCAATTTCATGCGCGACACGATGAAGATCGGCGACGGCGTGCTGTTCTATCACTCGAGCTGCCCCGAGCCGGGCATCGCCGGCCTCGCCGAAGTATCGTCGACACCCTACCCCGATCCCACGCAGTTCGATCCGAAAAGCCCCTATTACGACCCGAAATCGACGCAGGAAACACCACGCTGGCTGCTCGTCGACGTGCGCTTCGTGAAGAAGTCGCCGCTCGTGCCGCTCGCCGCGCTGCGCGAGCACGACGAGCTCGCCGACATGCGCGTGCTCGCCCGCGGCAACCGGCTGTCGATCACGCCCGTCACGCGTGCGGAATGGCGATTCATCACTGAGAAGTTGATGAAGTAGGCGCGCGCCAAAGGTCAAATCCGGTCAGTACGCCTGCCGAAACGGAACTCGCGGCGCTTTCGCGCAGCCTAAGCAACCGCTGTCGGTCGATCGGGCCGGCTGTCGTTTTTTTCGCGCGGTACGCCCGCGTCGCGCACGCGTGATCCGCCTGCGCGCCCTCGCACAAGGAGCCAACAATGACCAAGAAATCCGCACTCGCGCTGTCGCTCGCCCTCGCCGCCGCCGTTCCCGTCGCGCTGACGCTCGCGTCGCCCGCCGCGCACGCCCAGGCGGCGAACCCGCACTTTCCGGAGCCGGCGGGTGTGCTGTCGCTGTCGTCGCAGGCCAGCGCCGACGTGCCGCAGGACATCATCCACATCACGCTGTTCTACGAGCAGCAGGCCAAGGATCCGGGCAGCCTCACCGCGCAGTTGAACCAGCGCGCGGACGCGGCCCTGTCGCAGGCGAAGGGCGCGTCGGGCGTCACCGCGCACACTGGCGCGTTCTCCGTGTATCCGAGCACCGATCGCGACGGGAAGATCTCCGCATGGCGCGGCCGCACCGAGGTCGCGCTCGAATCGCGCGATTTCGCCGCGGCGTCGAAGCTGGCAGGCCAGTTGTCGAACCTGATGCAGGTCGCGAACGTCGAGTTCTCGCTGTCGCCGGAAGCGCAGCGCGCGGCCGAGCAGAAGCTCACGACCGAAGCGATCAAGTCGTTCCGCGCCCGCGCGGACGAAGCCGCGAAGGCGTTCGGCTACGGCAGCTACACGATCCGCGACGTGAACGTCGGCAGCGGCCGCAACGTGCAGCCGTACCCGCGCATGATGGCGATGGCCGCGGCGCCGATGGACAGCGCGAAGATGAGCGCGCCGATCGCGGTCGAAGGCGGCAAGGCCACCGTAACGGTCACCGTCAACGGCTCCGTGCAGATGAAGTAACGCGCATCGCGCGACTGTCGGAAACGCAAAACGCCGGCCCGAGGGCCGGCGTTTTTTATGTCCATCCGGGTAGCCGATACACGCGCCGATCACGCGTACATCGATACCGCGTCATGCAGCCGCATTCGCGTTCGCCGCGCGGCGGCGATACGCCCAGACCAGCAAAGCGATACCCGCGAGGATCATCGGCAGCGACAGCCACTGCCCCATCGACAGGCCGAGCGCGAGCAGGCCGAGGAAGTCGTCGGGCTCGCGCGCGAACTCGACCGTGAAACGTGCGAGGCCATAACCGATCAGGAACAGCGCGGATATCGCGCCCATCGGCCGCGGCTTGCGCGCGAACAAGAACAGCACGAAGAACAGCGCGATCCCCTCGAGCGCGATTTCATAGAGCTGCGAAGGATGGCGCGGCAGCATCTGGTATTGCATGAACACGTCGGCGAGATGCCACTTCTCGATGAGCGCCGGATGTTTCGGCAGCCATGCCGCATCGTCGCGCATCGCGCCCGGGAACAGCATCGCCCACGGCGCCGCCGGATCGGTCACGCGGCCCCACAGTTCGCCGTTGATGAAGTTGCCGAGCCGGCCGGCTGCAAGCCCCGTCGGCACCATCGGCGCGACGAAATCGGTGACCTGCAGCCAGTGCCGCTTGCGCTGCCACGCGAACAGCATCATCGCGAGCGTCACGCCGAGAAAACCGCCGTGAAACGACATGCCGCCTTCCCACACCTTGAACACGTCGAGCGGATGCGAGAAGTAGAAATCGGCCTTGTAGAACAGCACATAGCCGAGCCGGCCGCCGAGCACGGTGCCGAGCACGCCGTAGAACATCATGTCGTCGATGTCCTTCGCGGTCCAGCCCTGCGCCGCGACATGCGGCAGCTTCAGGCGGATCCGGCCGACGACGATCGCCGCGATGAAGCCGACGAGATACATGAGGCCGTACCAGCGCACGGCCAGCGGCCCGAGATGGATCGCAACGGGGTCGAAATTCGGGTGAATGATCATGGGTTAGCGAAGAAGTTTTCGAATACGGTACGGCCGTCGCACGCGCGCAGCACCGCGCGTTGGACGGTGCCCGCGCGCCATCGTTCACGTCACGCGGCAAGCCCCTGCGCACGCACGACATCGATGAACCCGGCGAGCACGGGGCTCACGTCACCGGTGCGCCACACGAGGCCCGTCTCGACGACCGGTGCGTGACCAGCGAGCGGCCGGTAGACCACGCCGGTGCGCCGCAGGTTACGCAGCGATTGCGGCACCAGTGCGACGCCCATGCCGGCCGACACGAGGCTGACGATCGTCTGCATCTGGATCGCCTCCTGGCCGATGCGCGGAGTTTCCCCCGCCGCGCCGTAGCAGCCCGTAATGATGTCATAAAAGCCGGGCGCCAAACGGCGCGGAAAGATCACGAGCGGCAACGCGGCGATATCGGCGAGCTGTACGGGCTCGTCCTCGGGCGCATCGGGCGCCGCGCCCGCGGGCATCGCGACCACCAGCGGCTCGCGCACGACGGGCAGGTACGACAGCCCGGCCGCGTGACGCGGCGGCACGGGCGGAATCACGAGCCCCGCATCGATGCGGCCCGCGACGAGTTCGTCGATCTGCACGTCGCTCGTCGCTTCCGCGAGCTGCAGCAGCACCTGCGGATAGCGCGCGCCGAACGCGCGCAGCAACGACGGCAGCAACCCGTAATCGGCGGTCGACACGAATGCGAGCGACAGCGAGCCGGCTTCGCCGCGCGCGAGCCGCCGCGCCAGCGGCGGCAGCGCATCGGCCGACGCCAGCAGCCGACGCACGTCGGGCAGCAGCGCCGCGCCGACCGCCGTCAGCGCCACCGAGCGCTTGGTGCGCACGAACAGCGCGACGCCCAGCGTGTCTTCGAGCGCGCGGATCGCCTGCGACAGCGGCGGCTGCGTCATCGACAGGCGCTCGGCCGCGCGGCCGAAATGGCGCTCGTCGGCGACGGTCGCGAAATAGCGCCACTGGCGCAGGTCGGGGATCGGATCGGCCATGTTCAACTCATTCGCAAAACGACTTAATAGGCGACAAATAATATATTGGACATCCCAATCGGGAAACTCCATGCTTGTTCGATCCGAACCGGCGTGCCCCTCACGAGCGACGCCCCCACAACGATGGAGTCCCCCATGCCGTACAACCGTCGCTCGAAGCACATCACGCAAGGCGTGGCCCGTTCGCCGAACCGCTCGATGTATTACGCCCTCGGCTACCAGAAGGACGATTTCGACAAGCCGATGGTCGGCATCGCGAACGGCCATTCGACCATCACGCCGTGCAATTCCGGTTTGCAGCGCCTGTCGGACGCGGCCGTCGACGCCGTCAAGGCGGCCGGCGCGAACCCGCAGATCTTCGGCACGCCGACGATTTCGGACGGCATGTCGATGGGCACCGAAGGGATGAAGTACTCGCTCGTGTCGCGCGAAGTGATCGCCGATTGCATCGAGACCTGCGTGCAGGGCCAGTGGATGGACGGCGTGGTGGTGGTCGGCGGCTGCGACAAGAACATGCCCGGCGGCATGATCGCGCTCGCGCGCCTGAACGTGCCCGGCATCTACGTGTACGGCGGCACGATCCGCCCCGGCAACTGGAAAGGCCGCGACCTGACGATCGTGTCGTCGTTCGAGGCCGTCGGCGAATTCACCGCGGGCCGGATGTCGCAGGAGGATTTCGAAGGCGTCGAGAAAAACGCGTGTCCGACGTCGGGTTCGTGTGGCGGCATGTACACCGCGAACACGATGAGTTCGTCGTTCGAGGCGCTCGGGATGTCGCTGCTGTATTCGTCGACGATGGCGAACCCCGACCAGGAGAAAGTCGAGTCGGCCGCCGAATCGGCGCGCGTGCTGGTCGAGGCCGTGAAGCGCGACCTGAAGCCGCGCGACATCATCACGAAGGAATCGATCGAGAACGCGGTGTCGGTGATCATGGCCACCGGCGGCTCGACCAACGCGGTGCTGCACTATCTCGCGATCGCGCACGCGGCCGAGGTCGACTGGACGATCGACGACTTCGAGCGCATCCGCAAGCGCGTGCCGGTGATCTGCGACCTGAAGCCGTCGGGACAGTACGTCGCGACCGACCTGCACCGGGCCGGCGGGATTCCGCAGGTGCTGAAGATCCTGCTCGATGCGGGGCTGCTGCACGGCGACTGCATGACGATCACCGGCCGCACGATCGCCGACGAGCTGAAGGACGTGCCGAGTATGCCGCGCGCGGACCAGGACGTGATCTTCCCGATCGACCGCGCACTGTACAAGGAAGGCCACCTCGCGATCCTGAAGGGCAATCTCGCGGAAGACGGCGCGGTCGCGAAGATCACCGGCCTGAAGAACCCGGTGATCACGGGCCCGGCGCGCGTGTTCGACGACGAGCAGAGCGCGATGGACGCGATCCTCGGCGACCGGATCCGCGCGGGCGACATCCTCGTGCTGCGCTACCTCGGCCCGCAGGGCGGCCCCGGCATGCCGGAAATGCTCGCGCCGACTTCCGCGATCATCGGCAAGGGGCTCGGCGAATCGGTCGGCTTCATCACGGACGGCCGCTTCTCGGGCGGCACCTGGGGCATGGTGGTCGGCCACGTCGCGCCGGAGGCGTTCGTCGGCGGCACGATCGCACTGGTGCAGGAAGGCGATTCGATCACGATCGACGCGCACCGGCTGCTGCTGCAGCTGAACGTCGACGACGCGGAACTCGCACACCGCCGCGCCGCGTGGCAGCAGCCCGCGCCGCGCTATACGCGTGGGGTGCTCGCGAAATTCGCGGCGCTCGTCCGACCGGCGAACCAGGGGGCGGTCACGGGGTGATGCAGAGGCACCATGGCATGCGACCCCGATAACCGGGGCCGCCGGGGGAACGCGCAAAACGTGCTTCCCCTTTGCTTCTATAATGCGCGGACCATGAAGCCGGCCGTCCCCGCCGGCGGAGAACCGCATGAAACAGACGATATTGCGCGTGCTGCTCGCCACGCTGCTGACCGGCAGCGCGGCGGCGGTGCGCGCCGACCAGGCCGACGGGCTGGCGCTGGCGCAGCGCAAGAACTGCATGGCCTGCCACGCGATCGGCAAGCCGCTGATGGGTCCGTCGTTCCGCGACATCGCCGGCAAGTACGCGGCGCGCGGCGACGCCGGCGATTATCTGGCGCAATCGATCGTGAAAGGCAGCGTCGGCGTATGGGGCGGCGTGCCGATGCCCGCCAATACGCAACTGACGAGCACCGAGGCCCACACGCTCGCCCAGTGGGTGCTGTCGGTCCGCTGAAGCGGATACCTGCGCGACGCATCCACGTGGTGTGCAGGGCGTCGCAAGAGGACGGCCCTGTACTGACCAGCGCGCCTCCCCGGCGGCTTCGCAGGCGCTTACTGAAGCTGCATCCTCTTTTTCGCCAGCGCGAACGATTAATCGTTCAGCCGGAATGACCGGCGCGACGACGGGCGATCTCTTCATCGACCGCATCGCGCACCCAGTCCATCACCTCGGTTTCCAGCGCGAGTGCGACTTCGCGCGTGACCTGGCCGACCAGCCAGGCCGAATGCTCGTGCAGCGCATCGCGACAACGCGCTTCGATGGCCTCGCGCCCTGCCCCGGTCAGATAGTTCGTCACGCGATTGCGAAGCCGTTCGGCGATGTGCTGCGCATCTTCCGGCGTCAGCGCGACTGCGGCCTGCGCATCCGGCTGCGGCGTTGCGCTCGGCAGGGCCGCCTCCGGCATCGCCGTGTCGGGCGCGTGCGCGGCCGCTTCGTGCGCAATCGCGGCGAACGTGTGGTGCGGCAGGTCGTCGTCGACCAGCGACGAGCGCAGCGGCGCCGTCATCGCCGCCGCGTCTTCGGCGACCACGTGCTCCGCGGCGCCGGGTTCGGCCGGCGCATCGGTTTCGCCCGCAGCGGCGGCAGCCGTCGCCGCGTCGCCCGGCAGCTCGACGGCCGGCACATGCGGCGTCGGCACGGGTTCGACCACGACGGAATCGGGGTCGGCTTCGGTTTGATGGGATTCAGCCGGCGCCGCACCGGCGGCGGCCGGCGCGATCACGTCGGTGAGCACCGGAATCGCCGCGCTGTCGTGCGGCCGGGAGGCGTCGGACGCGGGCGAGCGCGCCGGCGCCGGCTTGCCCGGCACCAGCACATCGGTCAGCGTCGGGATCGAGGATGAATCGGCTTCTGTCACGGGAACACTCCGTCGACGGTTGCGGCTAGCCGCCCTGCTTGTAGTTGTTCAGCGCGTAGCCGCGGTCGCGGTAGAACCGGTAGCGGTCGCGGCCAGCGGCCAGCTCGTCCGGCGCATTGCCGACCACCTCGAGCAGGCGCTCGAAGCGGGCGAACTGCGCGGGCACGGTCGCGCCGAGGTTCAGCAGCACGTGATGATGCGGCGCGCGGTCGAGATCGGCGGCCAGCACGATCGGCGTGCCGGCTGCGTGCTCGCTGTCGACGCCGCAATGCGGGATGAAATCGAGCGGCGAGAACGTCCAGAGCCGCTCGTCGAGCGCGCGCAGGCGCGCGGGCTCGGCGAGCACGACGACCGGCTGCCCGGCCTGATAGGCCTTGCGCAGCAGCCGGCACGCGTACGCGAGCGAATCGCCGACGTTCGAGTGGAAATCGATCCGCGTCATTGCCCGCGCACCCGCAGCGTCGTCAGCCCCGCCATCACTGGCCGGCGCGGTCGATCAGGAACTGCGCGAGCAACGGCACCGGACGGCCCGTCGCGCCCTTCGCGGCACCGCCCTTCCATGCGGTGCCCGCGATGTCGAGGTGGGCCCACGGATAGCTGTCGGTGAAGCGTGACAGGAAGCACGCGGCCGTCACGGCGCCGGCCGGACGCCCGCCGATGTTCGCGAGATCCGCGAAATTCGACTTCAGCTGATCCTGGTACTCGTCGTCGAGCGGCATGCGCCATGCCGGATCGTTCGCCTCGCGCGACGCGTCGAGCAGTTCGCCCGCGAGCGCGTCGTTCGTCGAGAACAGCCCGCTGTTGTGACCGCCCAGCGCGATCACGCACGCGCCCGTCAGCGTCGCGACGTCGATCACGGCGGCCGGCTTGAAGCGCTCGGCATAGGTGAGTGCGTCGCACAGGATCAGGCGGCCTTCCGCGTCGGTGTTCAGCACCTCGATCGTCAGACCCTTCATGCTGGTGACGATGTCGCCCGGCTTCGTCGCGTTGCCGCCCGGCATGTTCTCGCAGGTCGGCACGATCGCGACGACGTTGATCTTCAGGCCCATTTCGGCGACCGCGCGGATCGTGCCGAGCACCGAGCCCGCGCCGCACATGTCGTACTTCATCTCGTCCATGCCCTCGCCCGGCTTCAGCGAGATGCCGCCCGTATCGAACGTGATGCCCTTGCCGACCAGCACGACCGGCGCGGCCTTCGCGGCGGCGCCCTGGTAGTGCAGCACGATGAATTGCGGCGGCTCGACCGACGCGCGCGCGACCGACAGGAACGACCCCATCTTCAGCGCCTGGATCTGCTTGAGCCCGAGGACTTCGGCCTTCAGGCCCCAATCCTTCGCGATCTTCTTCGCGGTGTTGCCGAGATAGGTCGGCGTGCAGACGTTGCCCGGCAGGTTGCCGAGGTCGCGGGTCAGATCCATCCCGTTCGCGAGCGCGACGGCCTGCTTGACCGCGACCTTCGCGGCCTTTTCGTCGGCCGGATCGACGCTGAACACGACGCGCTTGAGCGTGTGCGACGCCGGCTCCGGCTTGCTCTTCATCTGCGTGAAGCGGTAGGTCTCGTTGCGCAGCGCGAGGATCGCGGCACGCACGCCCCAGTCGGAGCTGCGCTCGTCGACCGGCAGTTGCGCGAGCGAGAACGTGACCTGGACGACCTTGGTCGCCAGCAGCGCGCGCCACGCGGCCGTCACGGCGTCGTTATAGGCTTTCTGATTGAAAGCATCCTGCTTGCCGAGCCCGACGAGCAGCACGCGCGACGCGCCGATGCCCGACACTTCGTGCAGGAACAGCGTCTTGCCGCGCTTGCCGTCCATGTCGCCGGCCTTCACCACGCGCGAGATCAGTCCCTTGGTGGCCGTGTCGATGTCGAGCGCCGCGCCCGACAGGGTCTGCGCCTCGAAGATGCCGAGCACGATGCAGTCGGACTTCCCGGTCAGGAACCCCTTGGCCTCGCCTTTGCTCCAATCACAGCCTTTTATGCTAAAGTCCATCGCGCTTGTCCTCGGATAAAATCTGGGCTAAGGATGAAAGCCGCAATTATCCGCTATTTTTCCCGTGGCGGCGCGAGCGCTCCACCACGCGTGCGCCGCCTCCCGCCCTCTTCTCATCAAGAATGATCTTCGAACGCTCCCTCCAGCGCGAGCTTGCGTATACGGCTGGCGCCGTGTTCATGGTGCTGCTCACGATCATGCTCACGACGATGATGATTCGCATCGTCGGCTACGCCGCGTCCGGCGAAATCGATCCGCGCGACGTGCTCGTGCTGATCGGCCTGACCGTGATCGGCTACCTCGCCGTGATGCTCGTCGTCACGCTGTTCGTGTCGATCCTGTTCGTGCTGACCCGGTGGTACCGGGACTCCGAAATGGTGGTGTGGCTCGCGTCGGGCGTGAGCCTCACGCGCCTCATCAAGCCGATCGGCGTGTTCGCCACGCCGATCATCCTGCTGATCACCTTCTTCGCGTTCGTCGGCTGGCCGTGGTCGAACCAGCAGAGCAAGATGATCCGCGCGCGCTTCCAGCAGCGCGACGAGATCTCGCTGCTCGCGCCCGGCCAGTTCCGCGAATCGGCCGCGAACCATCGCGTGTTCTTCATCGAGAAGATGTCGCCCGACCAGAGCAAGGTGCAGAACGTCTTCGTCACGTCGACGGAAAACGGCAAGCTCAACGTGGTCGTGTCGCAGACGGGCCATACGGAAACCTCGAAGGACGGCGATCGTTTCGTCGTCCTCGAAGACGGCCGCCGCTACGACGGCACGCCCGGCCAGCCGAACTTCAAGATCATGGAGTTCGAGCGCTACGGCGTGAAGATCACCAGCAAGCCGGTCGTCAACGTTCAGACCACCAACAGCACGCCCACGCCCGACCTGCTGCGCAACCCGACGCGCGACAACCTCGCGGAATTCGCGTGGCGCGCGGGGCTGCCGCTGATCGCGCTGAACCTGATGGTGCTCGGCATCCCGCTCGCGTACCAGAACCCGCGCCGCAGCCGCACGATCAACCTCGTGATGGCCGTGCTGATCTACCTCACGTACTCGAACCTGCTGAACGTCGTGCAGGCGCAGATCGAGCAGGGCAAGATGTCGTTCGGCGTGGGTCTCGTCGGGCTGCACGTGCTCGTCGCGGCGATCGTCGCGTTCATTTTCTGGTTGCGCGTGCGCAATCGTCCGTTGTTCACACGCGCGCTGTTCGGCCGCTCGGGAGCATGATCGATGCGGCTCTATGAAAAGTACTTCGCGCGGCAGATCTACATCACGTTCATCTTCATCCTGTTCGCGTTCTCTGGTCTGTTCTTCTTCTTCGACCTGATCAGCGAACTGAATTCGGTCGGACACGGCAACTACAAGTTCGGCTACGCGGTGCTGCGCGTCGCGCTGCAGACGCCGTCGCGCTTCTACGAGATCATCCCGGTCGCCGCGCTGATCAGTGCGATCTACGTGTTCGCGCAGATGGCCGCGAACTCGGAATTCACGATCTTCCGCGTGTCGGGCCTCGCGACCAACCAGGCGCTGCGCTCGCTGCTGAAGATCGGCGTGCCGCTCGTGATCGTCACCTACCTGATCGGCGAATTCGTCGGCCCGTACGCCGACCAGTTGTCCGAACGCGTGCGGCTGCAGGCGCTCGGCGCATCGGTGTCGTCGAACTTCCAGTCGGGCGTGTGGGTGAAGGACACGCTCGCGGCCCGCGAAAACGGCGAGCAGGTCACGCGCTTCGTCAACGTCGGCAGCCTGTCGCCCGACTCGACGATCAGCAACGTGCGCATCTACGAATTCGACTCGAAATTCCAGCTGCAAAACGTGCGGATCGCGCAAACCGGCCGCTACGAGCCGCCCGGCCACTGGCTGCTGAAGGGTGTCACCGAGACGGAGCTGACGCCGATCAAGCCGGTCAGCGGCCAGCCGGCCGATGCGCTGAACCCCGTGTACCGGTCGCAGCAGGTGTCGCTGCCCGAATACCGGCTGCGGTCCGACCTGACGCCGCAGATCCTGTCGGTGCTGCTCGTGTCGCCGGAGCGCATGTCGATCATCAACCTGTTCCGCTACATCCAGCACTTGCGCGAGAATCAGCAGGACACGCAGCGCTACGACATCGCGCTGTGGCGCAAGCTGCTGTATCCGTTCGCGGTGTTCGTGATGCTCGTGCTGTCGCTGCCGTTCGCGTACCTGCACACGCGGGCCGGCGTGGTCGGCGTGAAGGTGTTCGGCGGCATCATGCTCGGCATGAGCTTCCAGCTGCTCAACACGCTGTTCTCGCACATCGGTACGCTGAACACGTGGCCCGCGCCGCTCACCGCCGCGACGCCGGGCCTGATCTATCTCGCGCTCGGCCTGTTTGCGCTCAAGTGGGTCGACCGGCACTGAGCGCCGCGTCGCGACGGAGGCTTCGACATGCATTCGCACGGTATCGTCCTGTTCGGCCACGGCGCCCGCGACCCGCGTTGGGCCGAGCCGTTCGAGCGGCTCGCCGCGCGGCTGCGCGGCGCCGGCTCCCCTGCCGCGCAGGTGTCGCTCGCGTTCCTCGAACTGATGACGCCGTCGCTCGCTGAGGCCGTGGCCGCGCAAGTCGCGGCCGGCTGCACGCGCATCACCGTGGTGCCCGTGTTCTTCGGCCAGGGCGGCCATGTCCGCCGCGACCTGCCGCAGCTCGTCGACGCATGCCGCGCCGCGCATCCGGGCGTCGAGATCCGTTGCGCGACGGCCGTCGGCGAAGACGACGGCGTGCTCGACGCGGTCGCACGCTACTGCATCGATCAGGTCGGTCGCGACGCGTAAGCGAATCGGTAGCCCCAAATAAAAAAACGCTGGCTTCGGAAGCCAGCGTTTTTTTTGCCCACGGTCCAGCGGCATGCGATGCGCCGCTCGCCGCGCAGGCCGCTACATCGACTCAAGCCGCATTGCGCAATGCATCGCCCTCTTTCGCCGCGAGCTGCGTGCGTTCGGCGAAGGCATCGCCGATCATCAGCAGGCTCGGTTCCGCGGGATCGAGCCACGCCTGCGCGTCGCCGGCCGCCATCTGCGCGAGCGTCAGCGTCAGCGTGCGTTCGCGCGCGGTGCTGCATGCCTCGACGATCGCCACCGGCGTCGCCGGCGCACGGCCGGCGTCGATCAATTCCTGCGCGATGCCGGGCGCGCTGTCGCGGCCCATGTAGTAGACGATCGAATCGGCGCGCGCGGCTTCGCGGATCTCGTCGCTGCCCGGTGCGCGGCTGTGCGTCGCGAACGCGACGCTGCGCGACACGCCGCGCAACGTGAGCGAACGCTTCAGCGTCGCCGCGCCGGCCAGCGCCGCGGTGATGCCCGGCACGACCTCGTAGTCGATGCCGGCCGCGTCGAGCGCACGCATTTCCTCTTCGGCGCGGCCGAACAGCATCGGGTCGCCGCCCTTCAGCCGCACGACGCACGCATGATCGCGCGCCGCATCGACGATCTGCTTGTTGATGAAATGCTGCGCGGTCGAGCGCTGCCCGCAGCGCTTGCCGACCGCGATCTTCCGCGCGTTCGGCGCATAGTCGAGCATCGCGGGCTCGACCAGCGCGTCGTGCAGCACGACGTCGGCCTGCTCGAGCAACCGCATGCCGCGCACCGTGATGAGGTCCGCGGCGCCTGGCCCTGCTCCGATCAGATATACCTTGCCCATGTTTGTCGCTTCGCTAGGGTCCTGCCGCGGCGGCCGGTTCGCCGCCGCGCAGATTGACGATTACGCCGAGAACGCGCGGATCATGCCCGCGGCGACCGTGTGATGCGTCGCCTCGTCGATCAGCACGAACGCGCCCGTACCGGGGTGCGCATCGTACGTGTCGCAGACGATCGGCTTCTGCAGCGTCAGCGCCACGCGGCCGATGTCGTTCATCTTCAGATCCTGGCGGTCGGTCGCGTGCGACAGCGTATGCACGTCGAGCACCTGCTTGACCGCGCCGATCTTCGCGAACACCGTGCTGGTGGTCTGCTTCAGCAGGTACTTGCGCTGCGGCGACAGCGGCGTCTCGTCAAACCAGCACAGGTCGGCCTCGAGCTTCTTGGCCGGCTCGACCGGCTCGGCGGTCGTGACGAACATGTCGCCGCGCGACACGTCGACGTCCTGTTCGAGACGGATCGTCACCGTCTGGCCCGCGAACGCGTGCGCGACCGATGCGGTGCCGCCCGGCACCGGCGCGACGATCTCGGCGATCGTCGCGGTGCGGTTCGACGGCAGCACGATGATTTCATCGCCGACCTTCACCTCGCCCGACTCGATCCGGCCCATGTAGCCGCGGAAATCGTCGGCCGAGCTGCCGTCCTGGCGCGCGACCCACTGCACCGGGAAGCGCAGCGCGTCGTGCGCCTGCGTCTCGACCGGCAGCGACTCGAGCACGTCGAGGAGCGGCTCGCCCGCATACCACGACATGCGCTCGCTCGCGCCGACGATGTTGTCGCCCTTCAGCGCCGACACCGGCACGAAACGCACGTCGGTCAGGCCGAGCTGCTTCGCGAGCGAAACGTACGCGTCGCGGATCTCGTTGAAGCGCGCCTCGCTGTAGTCGACGAGGTCCATCTTGTTGATCGCGACGATCACGTGCTGCAGCCCGAGCAGCTTGACGATCGCGCTGTGGCGCTTGGTCTGCGGCAGGAGGTGCACGACGCCGTTCTCGACCGTGATGCGGGTCGCGTCGATCAGCACGATCGCCGCGTGCGCGGTCGACGCGCCCGTCACCATGTTGCGCGTGTACTGCTCGTGGCCCGGCGTGTCGGCGATGATGAACTTGCGCTTCGCGGTCGCGAAGTAGCGGTACGCGACGTCGATCGTGATGCCCTGCTCGCGCTCGGCCTCGAGGCCGTCCGTCAGCAGCGCGAGATCCAGCTCGTCGCCGACCGTGCGCTTGTTCTTCGCGCGCGACAGCGCGGACAGCTGGTCGGACAGCACGGCCTTGCTGTCGTACAGCAGGCGGCCGATCAGCGTGCTCTTGCCGTCGTCAACGCTGCCCGCGGTGATGAAGCGCAACACGCCGAGGTCTTCGGTGTTCTCGATGATGCTCATGATGTGAATGTCCTCGTGTGCTTCAGAAATAACCTTGCTTCTTGCGCTGTTCCATCGCGGCTTCGGACGCCTGGTCGTCCATCCGGGTCGCGCCGCGCTCGGTGATCTCGGTCACCGCCGTCTCGGCGATGATCTTCTCGACGTCGTCCGCGTCGCTCTCGACCGGGCACGTGCAGCTGATGTCGCCGACCGTGCGGAAGCGCACCTGCGCCAGCTCGCTCGTCTCGCCGTCACGCATCGGCGTGAGCGGCGTAACCGGCACGAGCAGCCCGTTGCGGCGCACGATCTCGCGCTCGTGAGCGTAGTAGATCGACGGCAGTTCGAGGTTTTCGCGCGCGATGTACTGCCACACGTCGAGTTCGGTCCAGTTCGAGATCGGGAACACGCGCAGATGCTCGCCCTTGTGCAGGCGGGCGTTATACAGGCTCCACAGTTCCGGGCGCTGCGCCTTCGGGTCCCACTGGCCGAATTCGTCGCGGAACGAGAAGATCCGCTCCTTCGCGCGCGCCTTCTCTTCGTCGCGGCGTGCGCCGCCGATCAGCGCCGTGTAGCCGTGCTGTTCGATCGTCTCGAGCAGCGTGACGGCCTGCGCGGCGTTGCGCGAATCGGTTTCGCGGCGCAGCACGACCGTGCCGCGCTTGATCGAATCCTCGACGTGGCCGACCACCAGCTCGGCGCCGAGCTCTTGTGCACGGCGATCGCGGAAGTCGATCACTTCCTCGTAGTTGTGGCCCGTGTCGATATGCACGAGCGGAAACGGCAGCGTCGTCTTGCGGTTCGCGCCGAGGCCGAACGCCTTCAGCGCCAGATGCAGCACGACGACCGAATCCTTGCCGCCCGAGAACAACAGCGCCGGCTTGCTGCATTCGGCAACGAGTTCGCGCAGGATGTGGATCGACTCGGCTTCGAGCCAGTCGAGGTGGCCCATGCGGCTGTCGGCGCCGGTGGGCGGGGCAAAGGCGGATTGCTCGAGCGTCGTGCTCATGATTTCAGTCCTTCTCTTCTGGGTTCGTGCCGCCCGCTGTCGCAGGCGGCGCAATATTCAGTTTCTTATCGGGCGTTCAGTGCGCGGCGCCGGTTTCGGCGCTCGCGGGAATCGGCGTGATCGTGATGTGCAGCCCGCATTCCTTCGTGTCGCGCGACTCCCACCACCAGCGGCCCGCGCGGCTGTCCTCGCCGGGACGGATCGCACGCGTACACGGCTCGCAGCCGATGCTCGGATAGCCGCGCGCATGCAGGGGGTTGACCGGCACGTCAAACGCGTTAAGGTACGCCCACACGTCGGCTTCCGTCCAGTCGGCGAGCGGGTTGTACTTCGCGATCCCGCGCGCGTCGTCCTGTTCTTCCTCGTGCAGCTCCGCGCGCGTGACCGACTGCTCGCGGCGCTGGCCCGTCACCCACGCGCCGACGTCCGCCAGCGCGCGGTTCAGCGGCTCGACCTTGCGGATGTGGCAGCACGACTTGCGCAGCTCGACGCTCTCGTAGAACGCGTTCAGGCCGTGCTCGGCGACGTACTGGTCGACCGCGTCCTGCTGCGGATGGAACTGCTCGATCTGGTAGCCGTAGCGCTCGCGCACGCGGTCGATCATGCCCAGCGTTTCCGCGTGCAGGCGGCCCGTGTTCAGCGAGAAGATGCCGATCGACACGCCCTTCGACAGGATCGCGTGCGTGAGCAGCATGTCTTCCGCGGCGAGGCTGCTCGCGAATTTCACCTTGTCGTGACGCGCGCCGATCTGCGCGAGCAGCGCGTCGAGGCGCTCGACCTTCGCGGCGAGTTCCGGCGTCAGTTCGGTGGCGGTCGCGATGCTCATGCGCTCACCTTGGCGTCGGGCGTCGCTACGTCGGCCGCATCGGCGCGGCGGCGGAACAGCGGTGCCGGCTCGTCGAATGCGCCCTGGTAACGCTGCGTGAATTCCGTGAACGCATTCAGCGCGTCGTGGATGTCCTTGTCGGCACGCACCGCGAATGCGTCGAAACCGCAACGCGACATGTACAGCAACTGGTCGCGCAGCACGTCGCCGATCGCGCGCAGCTCGCCGGTCCAGCCATGGCGTTCGCGCAGCAGGCGCGCGATGCTGTAGCCGCGGCCGTCCGCGAAGCGCGGAAAGTCGACGGCGATCAGCGAGATCGCGCCGAAGTCGGCCACGAGATCCGCCGGTTCGCTGTCCGGCGCGAGCCACACGCCGAGTTCGTCCTTCGTCTTCGCGGCGACGAGCGCCGCACGCTCGGCCTGCCACAACGCGAACGGCACCAGCACCTTGCCGGCCGGCAATGCGTCGACCGCGGGCAGCGCACCGTCTTCCGCCGCGCGCACGACCTGCCATGCGTCGTCGATCACTGCGCGATTCTTGATAATCGAAGCCATCTGCAAATTCCTTCTACCCGGTTGGTTACGCGTTCACTGCCTGGCGCGCCGCATACACGCGCTCCTTGAACGGCGCGATGCCGATGCGGTCGTACGTGTCGACGAAGCGCTCGCCGTCGATGCGCGCCTCGACGAACGTGTCGATCAGCTTTGCGATCACGTCAGGCACTTGTTCCGCCGAGAACGACGGCCCGATCACGCGGCCGAGGCGCGCGCCGTTGCGGCCCGTGCCCTGCTCGCCGCCGAGCGACACCTGGTACCACTCGGCGCCGTCCTTGTCGACGCCCAGGATGCCGATGTTGCCGACGTGGTGGTGACCGCACGAGTTCATGCAACCGGAAATGTTCAGCGACAGGTCGCCGAGGTCGTACACGTAGTCCAGATCGTCGAAACGCTGCTGGATCGCCAGCGCGATCGGGATCGACTTCGCGTTCGCGAGCGAGCAGAAGTCGCCGCCCGGGCACGCGATGATGTCGGTCAGGAGGCCGATGTTCGGCGTCGCGAAACTGGCCGCCTTCGCCTTTTCCCACAACGCGAACAGGTCGCGCTTCTTCACGTTCGCGAGAATCAGGTTCTGCTCGTGCGACACGCGCAGTTCGCCGAGCGAGTACGTGTCGGCCCAGTCGGCGACCAGATCCATCTGCGCGTCGGTCGCGTCGCCCGGGGCCACGCGGTGATCCTTCAGCGACAGCGTGACGGCGGCATAGCCCGCCACCTTGTGCGGCGCGACGTTACGCTCGACCCAGCGCGCGAACGCCTTGTTCTCGAGCAGGTGCTGTTCGAACGACGCGTCGGTGTCGGCCAGCTTCTCGTAGACGGGCGGCTGGAAGTACTGCGACACGCGGTCGATTTCGGCCTGCGTGAGCGTCGACGGGCCGTCCTTCAGGTGCTGCCACTCTTCCTCGACCTGCTGCGCGAACTTCGCCGGCGACAGCGCCTTCACGAGGATCTTGATCCGCGCCTTGTACAGGTTGTCGCGGCGGCCATAACGGTTGTACACGCGCAGCACGGCTTCGCAGTACGTGAGCAGGTGCTGCCACGGCAGGTCTTCCTTGATCACCGCGCCGACGATCGGCGTACGGCCGAGGCCGCCGCCCGCGAGGATGCTCGCGACCACGTCGCCCTGCGCGTTCTTCTTCAGGTACACGCCGAGGTCGTGGATCTGCACGGCCGCGCGGTCATGCTTCGACCCCGACACGGCGATCTTGAACTTGCGCGGCAGCCACGCGAATTCGGGATGGAACGTCGACCACTGGCGCAGGATCTCGGCCCACGGGCGCGGATCGATCTCTTCGTCCTGCGCGACGCCGGCGAACTGGTCGGCGGTGATGTTGCGGATGCAGTTGCCCGACGTCTGGATGCCATGCATCTGCACCGACGCGAGCTTCGCGAGGATCTCGGGCGTGTCTTCCAGCTCGATCCAGTTGAACTGGATGTTCGAGCGGGTCGAGAAGTGGCCGTAGCCGCGGTCGTGTTCGCGGGCGATGCGGGCCAGCATCCGGAGCTGGTCGCTGCGCAGGTTGCCGTACGGAATCGCGATGCGGTGCATGTACGCGTGGCGCTGCATGTACAGGCCGTTCTGCAGGCGCAGCGGACGGAACTCGTCTTCGCTCAACTCACCCGACAGGCGGCGGCGCACCTGATCGCGGTATTGGGCAACACGCTCGTCGACGATCGTCTGATCGTACTGGTCGTACTGGTACATTCGGGGACCCCAGGGTTTTCGTGGTGACCGCGCGACGTCCTAGCCACGCCGCGCTCGAATCTCCGTTTCGCCGCCATCGCCGGCCATCCGCTGCGTGGCTGGATTGCTAATGACGAAAACAGATATCCATATTTGAAAAACTCCGGTGAATCGTAATAAACTCGCCTTATATTTCAAACGACTAAAAAATTCTGTTGATATGCGAAAGGGTTATAAATGAACCTGCACCAATTTCGCTTCGTGCGCGAGGCCGTCCGGCAGAATTTCAACCTCACCGAGGCCGCCAAGGCGCTCTACACGTCGCAACCGGGGGTATCGAAGGCGATCATCGAGCTCGAGGACGAGCTGGGCGTCGAGATCTTCACGCGGCACGGCAAGCGCGTGCGCTCGCTCACCGAGCCGGGCCGGATCATCCTCGCGTCGGTCGAGCGGATTCTTCAGGAGGTTGAAAGCCTCAAAAGGGTCGGGAAAGATTATGCGGCGCAGGATCAGGGCAACCTGACCATCGCGGCGACCCACACGCAGGCCCGCTACTCGCTGCCGGCCGCGATCGCCGAGTTCAAGAAGCGCTTCCCGAAGGTGCACCTGTCGATCCTGCAGGGCAGCCCGACGCAGGTGGCCGAGATGGTGATCCACGACCAGGCCGATCTCGCGATCGCGACCGAGGCGATCTCCGACTACAAGGAACTCGTGTCGCTGCCCTGCTTCCAGTGGCATCACGCGGCCGTGGTGCCGCCCGACCACCCGCTGCTCGAACGCAAGCCGGTCACGCTGGACGATCTCGCGCAGTACCCGCTGATCACGTACGACGACGCGTTCGCGGGCCGCAAGAAGATCAACCATGCGTTCGCGCTGCGCGGGCTGTCGCCGGACATCGTGCTCGAGGCGATCGACGCCGACGTGATCAAGACCTATGTCGAACTCGGCCTCGGCGTCGGCATCATGGCCGACATCGCGTTCAATCCCGAGCGCGATCGCGGCCTGCGGCTGATCCCGGTCGGCCACCTGTTCGGCAGCAACGTGACGCGCGTCGCGCTCAAGCAGGGCGCCTATCTGCGCAGCTATGTGTATACGCTGGTCGAATTGCTGTCGCCGACGCTGAACCGCAAGCTGATCGAACAGGCGCTCAAGGGCGAATCCGAATCGTACGAGCTGTAAGCGCCCCCCAAGAGCTGCGCCAGGCCCCCGAGGGGGCCTGGAAATTTGGCGCGGCCCGGCGTTTTCTTGAGCCCGCGTGTATAAACCCAGGGGCGCCTATCGCGCCCCTTTTTGTTGCCCGACGGAGATTCCCGCATGACGCTTCCCGCCCTGCTGCGCCGCGCCGCCGGCGCCGCCCTCGTGCTGGCCTGCGCGGCCGCGCATGCCGACCTGAAGGTCGGCGTCGACCTGTCGTCGACCGGCCCGGCCGCCGCGATCGGCATCACGAGCAAGAACGCGATCCTGATGTGGCCGAAGACGATCGCCGGGCAGCCGGTGCAGGTCACGGTGCTCGACGACGCGTCCGACCCGGGCGCCGCGGTGCGCAACATCCGCAAGCTGGTCGACGAGGATCACGTCGACGTCGTGGTCGGGCCGAACATCACGCCAGCCGCGCTCGCGGCGCTCGACGCGGTGGCCGCCGCGCAGACGCCGATGGTCACGCTGGTCGGCTCGGGCGCGATCGTCGAGCCGCAGGAAGGCGCGCGGACCTGGGCGTTCAAGATGGCGCAGAGCGACCGCGCGATGGCCGACGTGATGACGCGCTACATGGCCAACCACGGCGTGAAGACGGTCGGCTTCATCGGCTTCGCGGACAGCTACGGCGACAGCTGGCTCAACGAATTCACGCGCTTCGCGGAGCTGCGCAAGATCCGCGTGGTCGCGACCGAGCGCTTCAACCGCACCGACGCGAGCGTGACGGGCCAGGCGCTGAAGCTGATCGCGGCGAAACCCGATGCGATCCTGATCGCGGGCTCCGGCACGCCGGCCGTGCTGCCGCAGCGCACGCTGATCGAGCGTGGCTACAAGGGTGCGGTCTACCAGACGCACGGCATCGCGACGCCGGAATTCATCAAGCTCGGCGGCAAGGACGTCGACGGGACGCTGTTCCCGACCCAGCCGGTGGTCGTCGCGCGCACGCTGCCGGCCGACCACCCGGCCCGCAAGGCCGCGCTCGCGTTCGTCGATGCGTACGAGGCGAAGTACGGCACCGGCACGGTCACGCAGTTCGCGGGCGATGCGGCGGGTGTCTATCCGCGCCTCGCCGATGCGGTCGGCCGCGCGCTGAAAGCCGCGCAGCCCGGCACGCCCGCCTTCCGCGCGGCGCTACGGCGCGAGCTCGAACGCGCGCACGAGCTCGTCGTGCCGAACGGCGTCGTCAATACGAGCGACAAGGATCACGTGGGGCTCGACCAGCGCGCGAGCGTGATGGGAATCGTGAAGCAGGGCCGGTTCGTCTACCTGAGCCAGTGACGAACGGTCGGACGGCTTGCCCGGTCCCTCGTTTTCAGCCATAATCCGCGTTTCGCTGCGCACGACTACGTGCGCAGCCAGAAACAAGCCCAGGTGGTGAAATTGGTAGACGCAGGGGACTCAAAATCCCCCGCCGCAAGGCGTGCCGGTTCGATTCCGGCCCTGGGCACCAGTATTTCGCAGCGTCATGCGCTGCAACTGTCGAAACCCGCGCAAGCTCGCCGCTTCGCGGGTTTTTTGTTTTGCGTCGCGTTCGCCGCAACAGGTGCTCCGCCCGGCAGTCCAAGCATCATGGATGCCGAGCACGGAGGCCGCCCATGTCGATGCGCACGATTTCATACCGGATGGGCCGCGGCGTGCTCGCGGCAGTGCTGGGGTTCATGCTCGGTGGCTGCGACGTGCTGAGCGCGCCGCCCGTCCCCGACTGGCCGGGGCCGCATGCGCCCTATCCGTTCCCGGACAACATTCCCCATCGCACCGAATGACCCGACGGTCGCCCTTCTCTCCCAGCAGACTCAGGCCATCAGTTCGCGGACGAAGTCGAGAAACACCCTCACCTTCGCGGCAACGAGGTTCGACGCGTGGTGATACGCGTAGAGCGGAAATGTCTCGTCCGCCCACTCCGGCAGCAGCAGGACCAGCTTCCCGTCGGCAACGATGTCCCGCGCGTAGAGTTCCAGCAATTGCGCGATACCGGCGCCGCCCAGGCACGCGCCGAGCAGGCCGCCCGTATCGTTGACCATCAATTGTCCACCGGCATCGAACGGCACCACTTCCTTGCCCCGATGAAACTCCCATTCGTACGGCCGCCCCGTCACCGGGTCGCGGATCAGCACGCACCGGTGACCGTCCACGAGATCCCGAGGGTGCCGCGGTTCGCCATGACGCGCGACGTAGGCCGGCGACGCGCAGGTCAGCACGCGCGTCTCGAGCAGTAGCCGCGCACGATATGACGACGGCTCCGGGATGCCGAAGCGCACTGCCACGTCGAAGCCGTCGGCGACGAGGTCGCCCATCCGGTCCCGCACGCTGATTTCGACCGACAGGTCGGGAAAGCGGTCGAGAAATTCCGCCATCCGCGGCGCCAGCACGTAGTGGCCGAACGTGCCGTCCACGTTGACCCGCAGCCGCCCCCTCACGCGCGCCTTCGACTGACCGGCGTCGAGCGCCGCCTCCTCGATGCCGGCCAGCAGCGGCGCGACCGTCTCGTAAAAGCGCCGCCCTTCGTCGGTCAACGTGATCGCGCGCGCCGTCCGGTTGAAGATCCGGATGCCGACCCGCTCTTCCAGCCGGGCGACGGCGCGGCTCACCGCCGGCTGCGTCAGCCCCATCGCCTCCCCCGCGCGCGCGAAGGTGCCGGCCTCGATCACCGCGGAGAGCACCCCGATACCGCTGAGCAGCCTGCTGTCGAATCCCATGAGACATACTTTCAGTCATTCATTGACTGATCATTATTCATTATTTTTATCGATCGCAGAAGCCTACATTTGTCCTGTCGCCGGATCAACCGGCACTCACGAACCAAGGAGCAGGACATGAGCACATCGGAACAGGTCGCCCTCGTCACGGGTTCGTCGCGCGGCATTGGCGCGGAAATCGCCCGCCAACTCGCCCGGGACGGCTTCCGGGTCGTCGTCAACTATGCCGGAAGCGCCGGCCCAGCCCGCGAAGTGGTCGACGCGATCGTCGCCGACGGCGGCCATGCCGTCGCGGTGCAGGCGAACGTCGCCGACCCGGCGGCCGTGGCCGCGCTGTTCGACGCCGCCCGCGATGCATTCGGCGGCATCGACGTGGTGGTCAACTCCGCGGGCGTGATGAAGCTGGCGACCATCGCCGACTGCGACGATGCGCTCTTCGACGAAACGATCGCCATCAACGTGAAAGGCACGTTCAACGTATGCCGCGAAGCGGCAAGGCGGGTGCACGACGGCGGACGCATCATCAACCTGTCGACCAGCGTGATCGGCATGCGCATGCCGACTTACGGCGTGTACGTCGCCAGCAAGGCGGCGGTCGAAAGCCTCACTCAGGTGCTCGCGCAGGAAATGCGCGGGCGCGGGGTCCGCGTGAATGCCGTCGCGCCGGGACCGGTCGCGACCGAGTTGTTCCTGCAGGGCAAGAGCCCCGAACTCGTCGATCGGCTCGCGAAGCTGAACCCGCTCGAGCGGCTCGGCCAGCCCGACGACATCGCGCGCGTCGTCGCGTTCCTCGCGGGCCCGGACGGCGCGTGGATCAACGGCCAGATCCTGCGCGCCAACGGCGGCATGTGCTGACGGACCGCTCGCCGCCACCTCATCTTTCCGCCAGGAGATTGCTCATGAAGGAAGTCGTCCTCGTCACCGGCGCGTCCAGCGGCTTCGGCTTGCTGACGGCCCAGGCGCTCGCCCGCGCCGGTCACACGGTCTACGCATCGATGCGTGAGAGCGCCGGGCGCAATGCGCCGCGCGTCGCCGCCGTCGCCGCCTATGCGCAGCAACACGGCGTGGACCTGCGCACCGTCGAACTCGACGTCGGCGACGACGCATCGGTCGACGCCGCAATCGATCGCGTGATCGCCGACCACGGCCGCCTCGACGTCGTGATCCACAACGCCGGCCACATGGTGTTCGGGCCGGCCGAAGCGTTCACGCCCGAGCAGTTGGCGCAGCTCTATGACATCAACGTCGTGTCGACCCAGCGCGTGAACCGCGCGGCGCTGCCGCACCTGCGCGGCCAGGGCCGCGGCCTGCTCGTGTGGGTTTCGTCCTCGTCGGCGCGCGGCGGCACCCCGCCGTTCCTGGCGCCCTACTTCGCCGCGAAAGCCGCGATGGATTCGCTCGCGGTGTCCTACGCTGCCGAACTCGCCCGCTGGGGCATCGAAACGTCGATCGTCGTGCCGGGCGCGTTCACCCGAGGCACGAATCACTTCCTCCATGCGGGCAAGCCGGCCGATACCGCCGTGCAGGCTGCCTACGACAGCGGGCCGTACGCGGGCGTCGCCGATCAGGCGCTGAAGGGCCTCGCCGCGCTCGAACCCGCGGACGCCGATGCCGGCGCGGTCGCGACGGCGATCGTCGATATCGTCGCCACGCCGCCCGGCAAGCGCCCGTACCGCGTGTTCGTCGATCCGTCGCAGGACGGCGCGGAGGAAGTGTTCCGCGTCGGCGATCGCATCCGCCGCGAAATGTTCAGGAATATCGGGCTCGCCGACCTGCTCGCGCCGCGCGTCGACGGCTGATCCTTCCCGCGCCGGGCCGGCCGGCGCGGGTCAACCCCGCTCGCAGAACCCGAGAATCGCGTCCGCGACCGCCGCTGGGGATTCGCGCTGCGGGAAGTGCCCGACTCCATCGAGCACCTGTCGCTCGTAACGCCCGGCGAAGAACCGTTCACGCCCGGCCGAGCTGTCCGGATGATTGCAGGTGTCCGCACCGCCATGCAGCACGAGCGTCGGCACCGTCAGCACGGGCGCCGGGTTCAGCCGCGCGTCGTCGTCGGCATAGGCCGGCGTGCCCGCCGCGAAGCCCCAGCGCTGCCGGTACGAATGCAGCACGACGTCGATCCAGTCGGGTCCGTCGAACGCAACGGCCGCCGCGTCGAAATCGCTGTCGCGATACCAGCCCGGCGGCGACCACGTCTCCCACATCAGGCGCGCAAACGCACGGCGGTCGTCGCGTAGCGCCTGCTCGCCGCGCGGCGTCGCCATGAACCAGTGATACCAGTAGTTGCGCGCCTGCTGCAGCGACAGCGGCTGAGCGGGATCGTTGGTGCCGTACCCGACCGACAGCATCACGAGCTGCGATGCGGCATCGTCGCGCAGCCCGCACGCGTTCGCGGCCGCGCGGGCGCCCCAGTCGTGCCCGACCAGCACGGGCCGCTCGATACCGAGCACGTCGACGAATTCGAGCAGGTCGCGCCCGAGCGCCGCGAGCTGGCCGCTGCGCGGCATGGACGCATCGCGAAAGCGGGTCGGCGCGAAGCCGCGCAATGCCGGCGCCAGCACGCGATAGCCGCCCGCAGCGAGCGCCGATGCCACCGCCTCCCAGCCGACCGGGCTGTCCGGCCAGCCGTGCAGCAGCACGGCCACGCGTTCGCCGCGCGGGTTCCATTCGAGATAGGCAATGTCGAGCGACGCGGTCGTCGCATGCGCATAGGTCGTCATCGGGTACTCCGTCAGGTCAGCGTGAACCTACGATGGTAGGTCGGCCTTTCATCACGATTCACGGAGTATCATGATTCATCCTTCATATATTGCGTTGAATCGATCCATGGAACCGCCGCCCGACCCCGCGTCGACCGCGCTCGACATCGCGCTGCTGCGCACCTTTCTCGAAGTCGTCGACAGCCGCGGGTTCGCGCCGGCCGCGGAACGCCTCGCGCTGACGCCGTCCGCCGTCAGCGGCCACATCAAGCGGCTCGAACAGGCAGCCGGCACCGTGCTGCTCGCGCGCACGACACGCCGTATCGCGCTGACGCCGGCCGGCGACACGCTGTACGCGTACGCGCGCAACATCGTCGACATGGAGCGCGAGGTGCGCGCGCGGCTGCGCGGCGCGCCGGCGCACGGGCCGCTGCGGGTCGGCGCGTCGGAGGATTTCGCGGGCACGTGGCTGCCGCAGGTGCTGCGCACGTTCCGCGACAGCCATCCGTGCACATCGATCGAACTGAAGGTCGGCATCACCGCGTCGCTGCTGCGGGAGCAGACGCTCGGCCGGCTCGACGTCGTGTTCGGCAAGCAGTGTCAACAGGTCGACACGCCAGGCGAACTGCTGTGGGAGGAACCGCTCGTGTGGGCATTCGCGGCCGATACGGCGCTCGACGCCGAAGAAGGCGTGCCGCTCGCGCTGTTTCCGGAACCGTGCGTGTATCGGCAAGCCGCGGTGTCCGCGCTCGCCGCCGCGCTGCGGCCCTTTCGCGTGCTGTTCGAAAGCGCGAGCATGGCCGGCTGCATGTCGGCCGCGCTCGCCGGCTTCGCGGTCACGGCGCTCGCGCGCAGCCAGTTGCGCGACGGCCTGCGCGAGTGCGGGCCGCACGACGGCCTGCCGGCATTGCCGGCCGCACGCTTTTACGCATTCGCGTCGAAGCCCGACGGCGCCGGCGCCGCGCTGATCGACGCGGTACGGGCCACCGGGCGCACGCGGCAGTTCGCCGCCTGAGCACGCGCAGCGCAGTCGAGCGCGGCCGCATAGCACCGATGCCGATCGAGCGGCGTCACGGGCCGGCGAACGGCGGGACGGCCCGCGGATACCGGCACGATGCCGCGTTCAGTCGTCGCTGCCGCTCGCGCCCTCGTCGTTCAATGCATCCGCCATCAGCTCCCCGAACCACTCGATGAACGCGTTGAGCCGCCTCGAGCGATGCCGGCGGTGCGGATACACGGCCGCCACGTCCATCGGCTCGGCGCGGTGGCCGGGCATCACGTCGACGAGTGCGCCGCTTGCCAGCAGATGCTCGACGTCGAAGCGCGGAATCTGGATCAGCCCCATTCCCGCGATACAGCTGGCGATATAGGTTTCGGCGTTGTTGACGATCACGCGGCTCGGCAGCGTCAGCATGTGCCGCTGTCCGTCCGCGCAGTATTCCCAGCCGAGCTCGCGCCCCGTCGTCGGCGACGCATAGCCGATCGCCCAGTGCCCGTGCGCGAGCGCATCCGGATGCTCGGGCACGCCGCATTCGCGCAGGTAATCGGGGCTCGCGCAGTTGATCAGCGTGAACTGCCCGAGCGGCCGCACGACGAGGCTGCTGTCCGCGAGCCGCCCGACGCGGATCGCGCAATCGACGCCCTCCTGCACGAGGTCGATCGTGCGGTCCGTCGAGCCGAGCGACAGTTGCAGCTTCGGGTGGCGGCGAAACAGCGACGGCAGCGCGGGCGCCACGACGCGGCGCGCGATCCGGCTCGGCACGTCGACGTTCAGCCGCCCGACCACGTCGCGGTCGCGGCGCCGAAACAGGCGGTCGAGTTCGTCGGCCTCCGCGAGCAGGCGCCGGCCGCGTTCGAGCAGCAGCGCGCCGTCGGCGGTCAGCTGCACCTGGCGCGTCGTGCGATGCAACAGCCGCGTGCCGAGCGCCGTCTCGAGCTGCTGGACGGCCGCCGATACGGTCGCACGCGGCACGTCGAGCGCATGCGCGGCCTTGATGAAGCTGCCCATCTCGGCAACCTGCAGGAAGATCCTGACCTGATCCAGCTTGTCCATCGGCGGGAAACCCGGGTTCGAACGACGGTCGGCGCCGGCCGCCGCGCATCGCGGCCGGCTTCGGCGACACAGAGAAAACGGGCGCGCGGCCTCGTGGCTGCGCGCCCGTTCATTGTCCACGCAAACGCGCCATTGCGGTGCGCCGCGCGGCCCGCAAGCGGCCCGGTTACTTGGTCGTATAGCCGCCGTTGATCAGGATCGTCTGCCCCGTGATCCACCAGCCATCGGTCACGAGATGGCGGATGAACGGCACGACGTCCTCGATGTCGGTCAGCCCGGTCTTGCTGAACGGCGACAGCGCGGCGGCCGTCTTGTGGTACGCGACCGCATCGGCGCCTTCGGCCGGATAGAAGAACGGCGTGTCCATCGGGCCCGGCCCGACGGCCGTCACCGAGATCCCGCGCGCGCCGTATTCCTTCGACGCCGCGCGCGTGAAGTGCTCGACCGGCGCCTTCGACCCTTCGTACGCCGCGTAGAACGGCGTGAACGCGCCGAGCAGCGACGTCACCAGCGTGACGAGCTTGCCGTGATCCTCGAGGTGCCGCCCGGCTTCCTTGATGAAGAAGAACGCCGACTTGCTGTTGACAGCGAACATCTCGTCGTACTCGGCTTCGCTGATCTCGGTGAACGGCTTCTTCAGCACCTTGCCGACCGTGTTGATCGCGATGTCGATCTTGCCGAAGCGCTGCTTCGCGTCGTCGAACAGCTTCTCGACCGCGGCGGCCGTCGTGAGGTCCGCCTGGAACGTCGCGGCTTCCGCGCCGGCCGCGCGCACCGCGGCGGCCGTCTCCTCGGCCTGCGCCTGCGACGCCGCGCTGTTGTAGTGAATCGCCACCGCCTTCGCGCCGTGGCCCGCCAGGTCCCGGGCGATCAGGCCGCCGAGATTCTTTGCGCCGCCTGCGATCAGGACGACCTTGTCTGCGAGCGTATGAGTTGCCACGGTTGACTCCTTGTTTCGTTGGACGAAGCTAGGAGTGTAGGCATGCGCGACCCGCCGGTCAGCCGGCTGCGGCTGGATGGATTATCCAGAAAACCGATCCAATCGAAGCCACGCAAGGTGGCCTGCCGCACCGACGGCGGCGCCGGATTCTGCAGTCGATTACGCGGCCGCCGGCCGGCTCAGCGCGCGTATAGCGCCGCGTCGATCTTGCCGAGCAGCCACTGCATGCCGGCCAGGTGCTGCTGGTCGTGGCTGCACAGGTAATGGACGAGCCCGCGCACGGTCAGCGAACCGTAGCCGTCGAACTCGCCGGTCCGCTCGAACTGTTCGGGCGTGAGGCGCGACAGCAACTCCAGCGTCTCGCGTCGCGCGTCGCGAATCGCCGCGAGCACGTCGGACGCATAGGCGTCGTTGTAGCGCCGCTCGGTCGCGAGCGCATCGCCGTCGATCGAGACGAGCAGCGGCCGGTCTTCGTCGAGCATGCGCCGCAGCCGCACGTGATAGCCGTCGATCTCGATGTCGCGCACGTGGCAGAGCTGCCCGAGCGGCGAGAAATGCTCGCTCGGGATGCCGGCCCAGTCGTCGGGTGTCCAGCGCGCATAGCCGTCGGGCACGGCCGCGAAATGCGCTTCGATCTGACGGGGGAAATCGGCGAGTGCGTCGAGCGTCGTCGGATTCATGCGGGAGACTCCCTGTCGGATAAAGGCGGGCGGCAACCCTGGCACGGGCCTGCCGCCGCCGTTGCGTCACTTCACGCTGAAGCCGTACGCGCCCTGCGTGCGATGCCCGTCGGTCGCGACGGCCACCCACTTCACCGTGTACGCGCCCGTGCCGAGCGCCGCGAGCGGCACCGTCATCCGCTTGCGGTTCGACGCGTCGATGCGCGCGCGGTCGTTCGACACCGTCTTGCCGTCGCCGTCGACGACGACGATCGAGCTGAATGCCGGCTCCAGCGGCTCGGTGAAGTCGATCGTGACGGCCGCCGGTGCGGCAGCCACCGCCGCGCCCGCCGCCGGGTCGCTGTTCGCGAGATGCGCGTGCGCGAACGCGGCCGACGAAACGGTCGCGGCGACGATGACGGCGGCAGCGTGGCGGCCGAACGGGAATGAATCGAAAGGCATGGACTTTCCGTGAAGAATGAACGGGCGCCGCGCGGCGCAGCGTTCCGGCAGCTTACCAGCGCATGCGCGTTCATGCCGGTCAGGCGCCGCCGCTTGATAGAATGCGCGCGCTATGGATCTCGAAAGCATTCTCTACACCCAGGGCTTCGGCTCGCGCCGCCAGTGCCGCGGCCTGATCAAAGCAGGCCGCGTCGCCGTCGCTGGCGCTGCCGCGACCGACCCGGACGCCACCTTCGACACCGACGGCCTCGTGTTCACGGTCGACGATACGGCATGGCCGTTCCATGCGCGCGCGTATCTCGCGCTCAACAAGCCGGCCGGCTACGAGTGTTCGCGCGATCCGCAGCACCATGCGAGCGTGTTCAGCCTGCTGCCCGCGCCGCTCGTCGCGCGCGGCGTGCAGTGCGTCGGCCGGCTCGACCAGGACACGACCGGCCTGCTGCTGCTGTCCGACGACGGCCAGTTCGTGCACGCGTACACGTCGCCGAAGCGCAAGGTGCCGAAGACCTACGTCGCGACCGTGCGCCACCCGCTCGACGACGCGCAACTGCACGCGCTGCGCACCGGCGTGCAGTTGCATGGCGAGCCGAAGCCGATCGCGGCCGTCGCCGCCGACGCCCGCGACACGCACGCGCTCGCGCTGACCGTGCTCGAAGGCAAGTACCACCAGGTCAAGCGGATGGTCGCGGCGGCGAGTAACCGCGTCGAATTGCTGCACCGCGAAAGCATCGGCGGCTTCGCGCTGCCGGCCGACCTCGCGCCCGGCGCATGGCGGTGGCTCGACGAAGCCGACCTTGCCGCGCTGCGCAATCCCGTCGAAACCCTGTAAGGGAAAATCCGCACGACCGTTCGGTGTCCGGCCACGTCTCGGCCGCAGGTTCCCCCGCTATACTCAAATCACAAGCTGCAAGAGCAGCGATGCAGGGGGAGACATCATGAACATCAACCATTCTTTCGAACTGTCGTCGGCGATGATCGCGTTCGCGGTCATCGGTGTGATCGTGATCGGCGGCCTGCTGGCCACGATGCACCTGAAGCACAAATATCATCCGAACCTGATCGGCGCGCTGATCGGTGCGCTGCTGTGCTTCCTGCTGATCGAGGCGTTACCGGCGCTCACCTGACGCACTGCCCGGCGCGAGCGTTTGAAGGAAATCGTCTACGGTCGGATAGCGCAGCGTCACGCACAATTCGGCCTTGAGCCGTGCGTTGGACAGGCGCCGCGACTCGCGCATGAACGACAGCAGCGTCGGCTCCAGCAGGCGCTCCGCGTCCGCGCGGCTGACGCGCGGCGGCCTCGGCAGGCCGAGCACCTGCGCGACCCGGTCGAAATACTCTCCCATCCGCAGTTCGGTGTCGTCCGACGCGTGCACGACGCGCGCCGGCTTGCCACGCTCGGCCGCACGACGCAGGATCGCCGCGAGATCGTCCGCGTGGATGTGGTTCGTGTACACGTCGTCGGCCGGCTCGAGCGCCGGGGTGCCGCGCTCGAGCCGCGCGATCGGCAGGCGGTTCGCCGCGTAGATGCCGGGAATGCGCACGATGCGCGCGGACAGCACGCCGCGCACCGTCGCCGCACGCAGTTGCCGCTCGGCCGACACGCGCCGGAATGCGCGCGGGTTCGCGGGGCGCAGCGGGTGCGTTTCGTCGATGCGCGCGCCGCCGCAGTCGCCGTAGACGCCCGTCGTGCTGGCGTAGACCAGCCTCGGCACGCGAAGACCGTCGGGTACAATACGCGCTGCCCGAACGGGCGCGCCGGCCTGTCGCGCCGCGCTGCGCAGCGTTCGGAGCCGGCCGACCGCCGGTGCCGGCGGTGCCGCCGGCCGACGCGCGGGCATGGACGTTGCGGCGATCAGCGCACGCGTGCGCCGGTCGTCGCGGCCGTCGGATGGCGGCGGCGCGAGATGCAGGATCGTGCGGGCGAGGCCCGCGAGACGGCCGAGCGTCGCCGGGCGATCGAGGTCGCCGACGATCGGCGTCGCGCCTGCGGCGCGCAGTTCGTCGCGGCGGGCCGGGTGGCTCGTCAGCGCGAGGATGCGCAGGTTGCGGCGCGCGTCACGCCATTGCGCGACGCAGCGCATGCCGACGTCGCCGCAGCCGACGATCAGTACGCGCGGCCGGCGCAGGATTCGTGTCGCGATCATGTTGGTTGCGAAATCAGTAGCCGCCGTTGCGCGACGCGCAACGGTTTTGCATTGTAGCTGCCGTGCGCGACATGCACGGTCCCCCCATTTTGTTCTAGTTTGGTTCTATGGCATTCAACGTCACTCTCAAGCAAAGCGGCCGGCAATTCCAGGTCGAGTCGGACGAAACCGTGCTGGCGGCCGCGCTGCGCCAGAACGTCCATCTGCCGTACGGCTGCAAGAACGGCGCGTGCGGCTCCTGCAAGGGCCAGATCGTGTCGGGCCAGATCGAACAGGGCCCGCACGCCGCGTCGGCGCTGTCCAACGACGAACGCACGCGCGGCCTCGCGCTGCTGTGCTGCTCGAAGGCGCAATGCGATCTCGAGATCGACGTGCGCGAGATCGCCGGCGTCGACGGCGTGCAGGTCAAGAAGCTGCCGTGCCGGATCGCCGCGCTCGAACGCAAGGCGGACGACGTGATGGTCGTGAAGCTGCAGTTGCCCGCCAACGAACGCCTGCAATACCTCGCGGGCCAGTACGTCGAATTCATCCTGAAGGACGGCTCGCGCCGCAGCTACTCGATGGCGAACGCGCCGCACGAGGAAGGCCCGATCGAGCTGCACATCCGCCACATGCCGGGCGGCAAGTTCACCGATCACGTGTTCGGTGCGATGAAGGAGCGCGACATCCTGCGCTTCGAAGGCCCGCTCGGCACGTTCTTCCTGCGCGAGGATTCGGACAAGCCGATCGTGCTGCTCGCGTCGGGCACCGGCTTCGCGCCGATCAAGGCGATCATCGAGCACGTGAAGCACTCGGGCATCACGCGCCCGATGACGCTCTACTGGGGCGCGCGCCGCAAGAAGGACCTCTACCTCGGCGAGCTCGCCGAGCAGTGGGCGCGCGAGATCCCGAACTTCACGTACGTGCCGGTGCTCTCCGAGCCGGACGACGCCGACCAGTGGACGGGCCGTACGGGCTTCGTCCACCGCGCGGTGATCGAGGACCTGCCCGATCTGTCCGGCCACCAGGTGTACGCGTGCGGCGCGCCGGTGATGGTCGAATCCGCGCAGCGCGACTTCACGCAGCACCACGCGCTGCCGGCCGACGAGTTCTACGCGGACTCGTTCACGAGCGCCGCCGATCTCGCGCATCCGGTCTGAGCACCGGGCGCGCCCGCGTCCCCGCTGCGCGCCGCCCGTGTCACATCCGTGGCATCGCGGCGGTTTACAGTGGGGCGCGGGATGCCTTATGCTTGCGCACATGAACCGCTTCCTGTCCGCTCTCCGACGTCGCCGCTCGCCGCTCCGCCCGGATGCCGCCGGCTCGTCACGGACTCGCGCGTAACCCTCCTCCGCTTCACCGGTTACGCACAAGCTGTTCGACCCACCAGCCACGGCCTTCCGTGGCTTTTTTATTGCCCGTTTCCCTTTCAACGCCCGCTGGAGTCTGCTGCCATGCCCTTGAACGATTATCCGATCGACTCGCTGATGTACATCACGAACCGCCCCGACATCGTGTTTACGCACGGCAAGGGTTCGTGGCTCTACGATCACACGGGCAAGCGCTATCTCGACTTCATCCAGGGTTGGGCCGTCAACAGCCTCGGCCACTGCAACGACGGCATCGTCGAAGCGCTGAAGAGCCAGGCCGAAAAGCTGCTGAACCCGTCGCCGGCGTTCTACAACGAGCCGATGGCGAAGCTCGCGGGCCTGCTCACGCAGCACAGCGTGTTCGACAAGGTGTTCTTCACGAACAGCGGCGCCGAAGCGAACGAAGGCGCGATCAAGCTCGCGCGCAAGTGGGGCCGCAAGTTCAAGAACGGCGCGTACGAAATCATCACGTTCGACCACAGCTTCCACGGCCGCACGCTCGCGACGATGTCGGCCAGCGGCAAGCCGGGCTGGGACACGATCTACGCACCGCAGGTGCCGGGCTTCCCGAAGGCCGAGCTGAACAACATCAACTCGGTCGAGAAGCTGATCACCGACAAGACCGTCGCGGTGATGCTCGAACCGATCCAGGGCGAAGGCGGCGTGATCCCGGCCACGCGCGAATTCATGCAGGCGCTGCGCGCGCTGACGAAGCAGCACAACCTGCTGCTGATCGTCGACGAAGTGCAGAGCGGTTGCGGCCGCGCGGGCACGCTGTTCGCGTACGAGCTGTCCGGCATCGAGCCGGACGTCATGACGCTCGCGAAGGGCATCGGCGGCGGCGCACCGCTCGGCGCGCTGCTGTCGAAGGCCGATGTCGCGGTGTTCGAGGCCGGCGACCAGGGCGGCACGTACAACGGCAACCCGCTGATGACGGCGGTCGGCTATTCGGTGATCTCGCAGCTCGTCGCACCCGGCTTCCTCGAAGGTGTGCGTGCGCGCAGCGAGTATCTGAAGCGCAAGCTGCTCGAGCTGTCGGAGGAGCGCGGCTTCGAGGGCGAACGCGGCGAAGGCCTGCTGCGCGCGCTGCTGCTCGGCAAGGACATCGGCCCGCAGATCGTCGAGAAGGCTCGCGACATGCAGCCCGACGGCCTGCTGCTGAACGCCGCACGGCCGAACCTGCTGCGCTTCATGCCCGCGCTGAACGTGACGACCGAAGAGATCGACCAGATGATGGCGATGCTGCGGTCGATCCTCGATACGCTGTAAGGAGCCCGCCGCGATGGATGCCGCCGCCGATGCTGTCGCGATCCGCCCGTTCGAACGCGCCGATACCGATGCGGTGCTCGCGGTATGGCGCGACGCGTTCCCGCAGTACGACGAAGCCGGTGCGCCGCCGCACCGCGATCCGCTGCGATCGATCGAGCTGAAGCTCGCGACGCAGCCGGAACTGTTCTTCGTCGCGACCAGCGGGGCGCGCGTCGTCGGCACGCTGATGGCCGGTTTCGACGGACATCGCGGCTGGCTCTACTCGTTCGGCGTCGCGAACGACGCGCGCCGGCTCGGCGTCGGCCGCGCGCTGATTGCGCATGCGGAACGCGCGCTCGCCGCGCGCGGCTGCCTGAAGATCAACCTGCAGGTGCTGCCCGGCAACGACGACGCGTGCCGCTTCTACGCGGCGCTCGGCTATCGCGTCGAGGAACGCATCTCGTTCGGCAAGACGCTGCCCGCCGCGTAACACGGCCGCCGGCAGCGGCGCGGCTCAGCGCGTGATCGGCCCCGCGCCCGGCAGCGGATTGCCGAGCGCGTCGGTCGGCACGGCCTGCTGCTCGAACGCCGCGAAATACGCGGCCCATTGCGCGTCGCTCACGCGCACGATCAGCGCGCCGTCCTGCCACACGTCGTTGTGGTCGTTGTGGTCGTCGCCCGCGCGATGCAGGTAGTTCGGGCCCGTCGAGCCCTGGTTCATGTGCGTGTCGTGGATGCCGTTGCCTTCCGAATACGTGCGGCCGAACACGACGACGTCGAGCCCCTGCGACTGCGCGGCGTTCACGAGCCGCAACAGCGACGGGATCGGCTCCGGATGCTCGGTGCCGTCCATCACCGCACTCGCGCGCCATGCACCCGTGTCGTTCAGGATGTCGCTGCGCAGGTAGTCGAGCGCGGGCAGCGCGGCCTGCCCCGTGAGATCGGTATAGCCTTCGGCCGCGGCGGCGAGCGTCTGCGTGACCGGATGGTGGAAATCGTAGACGAGCTTGTAGTTCAGCAGGTCGTCCGCGTCGCTGGTGCCGACGTTGATCGCGACGTCCCAGTCGCCGGTGGGCAGCGCCAGCGTCAGGTGAATGTGATACTGGATCTCGCTGCCGTGCGGCGAGCCCTTCAGCTTCGCCACCGACGTCACCTTCGCCTTCACGAAACCGTAGTCCAGACTCATGCGTGTTCTCCGTGTCCCGATGGGTCATCGATGCTACGCGGCCCGTGTGTCGGTTTGCGGGCGACCGGCTGCGGGCGACCGGCTGCGAACAACCGCACGCCAGCCGCATGCGCGGTGCAACAGTCGAATGGAGTCGCCTTGGCGCGCATAGTTCGACGCGAATCGCACACTACGAAAAAAAGCCGTCACGGTCGCCCGTGACGGCTTTTCGAAAGCCCGGGTGCGACATGCGCAACCGGGCCCGTTCATTCGATCGCTTACTCGCCCAGATACGCGGCGCGCACCTTCGGATCGTCGAGCATCTGCTTCGCGTCGCCTTCCATCGTGACCGTGCCCGAATCCATCACGTAGGCGCGGTCGGCCGCCTGCAGCGCGAGGCGTGCGTTCTGCTCGACCAGCAGCACCGTGATGCCCTCCTTCGAGATCTCGCGCACCACTTCGAAGATCTTCTCGACCATGATCGGCGACAGGCCCATCGACGGCTCGTCGAGCAGCAGCAGCTTCGGCTTCGACAGGATCGCGCGCGACATCGCCAGCATCTGCTGCTCGCCGCCCGACAGCGTGCCCGCGAGCTGCGTCGCCCGTTCCTTCAGGCGCGGGAAGAAGCCGAACATCCGGTCGACGTCCTTCTTGATCTGCTCGTTGTCGTTGCGCAGGTACGCGCCCATCTGCATGTTCTCGATGATCGACATCCGCGCGAAGATCCCGCGGCCTTCCGGCACCATCGCGAGGCCGCGCTTGAGCAGTTCATGCGACGGCACGCCCTTGATCGACTTGCCGTCGTACTCGATGTCGCCCGCCGAGTACGGTTTCAGGCCGGTGATCGCCTTCATCGTCGTGGTCTTGCCGGCGCCGTTCGCGCCGATCAGCGTCACGAGCTCGCCCTGGCGAACTTCCATGTCAACGCCCTTGACGGCCTGGATGCCGCCGTAGTTGACCTGCAAGCCCTTGATTTTCAACATTGCCGCTGCCATCAGTGCACCCCTGCGCCGAGATATGCCTCAATCACCTTCGGATTCTTCTGCACGTCCTGCGGCAGACCCTCGGCGATTACCTTGCCGTAATCGAGCACCGTCATCCGGTTGCACAGCCCCATCACGAGCTTCACGTCGTGCTCGATCAGCAGGATCGTGCGGCCGTCCGAGCGGATCTTGTCGAGCAGGCGCGTGAGTTCGACCTTCTCGGTCGCGTTCATCCCGGCGGCCGGCTCGTCGAGCGCGAGCAGCTTCGGGTCGGTCGCCAGGGCCCGTGCGATTTCCAGACGACGCTGGTGACCGTACGACAGGTTGCGCGACGTGTAGTCCGCATACTGCAGCACGCCGACGTATTCGAGCAGCTCGATCGCGCGTTCCTTGATCTCGCGCTCTTCCTTGCGCTCGGCCGGCGTCTGGAACACCGCGCCGAGCAGCCCGTGCTTGGTGCGCACGTGGCGGCCCACCATCACGTTCTCGAGCGCCGTCATGCCGCCGAAGAGGCGGATGTTCTGGAACGTGCGCGCGATGCCGGCCTTGGCCACCTGGTGCACGGCCGTCGGCGTGTAGTTCGTGCCGTCCAGCTTGAAGTCGCCGGAGTCCGGCGTGTAGAGGCCCGTGATCACGTTGAAGAACGTCGTCTTGCCGGCGCCGTTCGGGCCGATCAGGCCGTAGATCTCGCCTTCGCGGATCTGCAGGCCGACGTCGGACAGTGCCTGCAGCCCGCCGAAGCGCTTGTTCACGCCCTGCACGGACAGTCGGATTTGCTTGTCGCTCATGTGTGTATCCCCTTGTCCGTAGGTTAAGCGCGCACCGGCTTCTTGCTGTTGCGCTTCGCCAGTTTCGCGATCTTGTCCTCATGCTTCGGCGCGGGCCACAGGCCTTCCGAGCGGTACAGCATGATGATCACCATCGCGAGGCCGTACAGCGCCTGACGGATCACTTCCGTATCGACGATGTCATGACCGAACAGCGCATGCTGCAGCGGGCTCATCGTCGAGCGCAGGAATTCCGGGAAGATCGCGAGCAGCACCGCACCCAGGATCACGCCCGGGATATGGCCCATGCCGCCGAGCACCACGCAGGCGAGCACGACGATCGATTCCCAGAACGTGAACGACTCGGGCGACACGAAGCCCTGGAACGCGCCGAACATCGAGCCCGACAGGCCGCCGAACGACGCGCCCATCGCGAACGCGAGCAGCTTCACGTTACGGGTGTTGATGCCCATCGCCTTCGCCGCGATCTCGTCTTCGCGGATCGCTGCCCACGCGCGGCCGATACGCGAGTGCTGCAGACGCGTACACACCCAGATCACCAGCAGCGAGCAGAGCACGAACAGGTAGTAGTACATGTACACCGACGGCAGCTGGAAGCCGAACAGCGAGTGCGTCTGCGACAGGTTGAAGCCGCCGACGTGCACCGGATCGATGCCCGTGATCCCCTTCGGGCCGTTGGTGATGTTCACCGGACGGTCGAGGTTGTTCATGAAGATCCGGACGATTTCACCGAAGCCGAGCGTGACGATCGCCAGGTAGTCGCCGCGCAGGCGCAGCGTCGGCGCGCCGAGCAGGATCCCGAAGGTCGCCGCCAGCGCCATCGCGATCGGCACGATCAGCAGGAACGGGATGTGCAGCCCGTTCGGCGCGAGCGCCGCGATCCACTCGAACTGCGAGGTCAGGTGCGGCGAGCTCAGGAGCGCCGCCGTGTACGCGCCCACCGCGTAGAACGCGATGTAGCCGAGGTCGAGCAGGCCGGCGAAGCCGACCACCACGTTCAGGCCCAGCGCGAGCATCACGTACAGCATCGCGAAGTCGAGCACGCGGACCCAGTAGTTGCCGCCGGCCGAGCCGATCACGATCGGCGCGGCGATCACGAGGACCGCGGTGAGGAGGCCGATGACGACGGTCTTGGCGGTGTTGCGCTCTTCGACGAGCGACGTCGACGATTCGATCGGTTGAATGGATGTCATGTTGTTTGCTCCCCTTCCGTTACGCGCGATCCGCGACCCGTTCGCCCAGCAGGCCCGACGGACGGAACACCAGCACGATGATCAGCACGACGAAGGCGAACACGTCCTGGTAGTTACTGCCGAATACGCCGCCCGTGAGATTGCCGATGTAGCCGGCCCCGAGCTGCTCGATCAGGCCGAGCAGCACGCCGCCGACCATCGCGCCGCCGAGGTTGCCGATCCCGCCGAGCACCGCGGCGGTGAACGCCTTCATGCCGGGGATGAAGCCCATGTAGAAGTGCACGTTGCCGTATTCGGACGCGATCATCACGCCGGCCAGCGCGGCGAGCGCGGAGCCGATCATGAACGTCGCGGAGATCACGAAGTTCGGGTTCACGCCCATCAGGCTTGCCGTATTCGGGCTTTCGGCGATCGCGCGCATCGCGCGGCCGAGCTTGGTCTTGTGCACGAGCAGCAGCAGGCCGGCCATCACGAGGAACGCGACCGCGATGATCACGATTTCAGTGACCGAGATCACGGCGCCGGGCGTCGTGTCGGTGGCCTTGATCACGTTGATCGGGTCGGTCGGCAGCAATTGCGGGAACGGCAGCGGGTTGCGCGACCAGATGATCATCGCAGCCGTCTGCAGCAGGATCGACACGCCGATCGCGGTGATCAGCGGCGCGAGGCGCGGCGCGCGGCGCAGCGGCCGGTACGCGACCCGTTCGATCGTGAAGCCGACGAACGCACAGACGACCGCGGCGATGCCCAGGCCGATCGTCAGCGTCGCGACGTTGCCGAGTCCGGGAAAGTGGTTCTGCAGCACGGTGATGGCCGACAGCGCGACCATCGCGCCGATCATCAGCACGTCGCCGTGCGCGAAGTTGATGATGCCGAGAATGCCGTACACCATCGTGTATCCCAACGCGATGATGGCGTACACACTGCCGAGCACCAGCCCGTTGAGAACCTGCTGGACGAAAATATCCATTTAAAGCTCCTTGGCCCATGCTGCCGGAGGACGTTGCGCCCCGCGGGTAAGCGAGGAATCGCGCCTTCTCGGCGACACTGCGGGTACTAGTCGATACCGGTAAGGGTGGATCGTCCCGGCGCGCGCCGCCCGGCCTGTACGGCCGGACCTGCCGCCGGAGCGGATACAAGAACGGCACCGCACTGTTTCGGTGCCGTCATGAGTCCCGTCGCTAAATCGTCACGACATCGAGGACGGTGTTCGTGGCCTCCTTGAAGTCGTGGGGCAGCATGCCGAGACGGCCGTCGTCCGGTTTCCCGGCATCCGTGCGTTGGCCCGTCCAGTACCATGCAAGCATCGTGCCCGGACGGATCGGATTCCGCGCCGCGTCGCCCGGCAAGGCGTTGCGGCAGCCGCGCCCGACTTTCGTCAGGACTGCATCGGAATCCATCGTACGAATCAGGCTGCGCGCCACGACACGGGCGGTCGCGGCGGCGCGCTGTTTCGTCGAATCGAATTGAAGGGGGGACAGTGGCCTCGGTACGCTGCCGGCAACGCCGCGATCGCCCGGCATCCGTCGACCGGCCGCTTGCCGCGACGCAGCCTGCATGCCCGCTGCCGGCCCGGTCGTCGGGCCAAGCGCGTTGATTTCCTCGATCGTCAAACGTGCCCCGTGTTCCTTGTCCCTGCCCAGTTGCGCGATACGGCGCGCCGATGGCGCCGCACGTCCTGCTCCGGCGGCGCGCACGCCGCTGGCCGATGGTGCCGCGAACCCCGCAGCCTCCCTGCCCGCCCCGTCGTCGCTCTTTTTCCTGCAGCCGGCAAGCATTGCAACCGGTGCGGCGACGGACACGGCGTAAGCCAACTTCACATGCATTGAATGGTCTCCCGCGCCTTGCCAAAACCCGATTTCAAAGCCATTCCGGCTTGAAAACGGGCGCATTGTAACTCCATTTATAGGACGCCAATATTCCTGATTCGATGGGGTTTTCCTGCATTGCAACCAATTTTGAGACAAGACTGGACGCACCGGGAGCAACCGGGTTGCACCATGATTGGGAATAATGGTTGCGATTGCAATTTCGACGCACGAAAAAAAGCGCGCCGGGCGGCGCGCTTCGGTGTTCCGCGGATGCGATGCGGCAATCAGGCGGCGGGCGGCAGGTTCAACCCGCGCGGCAGCGGAAACGACACGTTTTCCTCGATGCCGTCGAGTGCGCGGACGTTGCGCACGCCGAGTTCGCGCAGCCGCGCGATCACGGCCTGGGCGAGCACCTCGGGCGCCGACGCGCCGGCCGTCACGCCGATGCGGCGCTTGCCGGCGACCCAGGCCGGATCGATCTGGTCGGGTGCATCGACCATGTATGCGGCCACGCCGCGCTTTTCGGCCACTTCGCGCAGCCGGCTCGAGTTCGAGCTGTTCGGACTCCCGACCACGATCACGACATCGCATTGCGGCGCCATGAACTTCACCGCGTCCTGGCGGTTCTGCGTCGCATAGCAGATGTCCTGCTTCTTCGGTTCGCGGATCTTCGGATACTTCGCCTTCAGCGCGCCGATGATCTCGGCCGCGTCGTCGACGGACAGCGTCGTCTGCGTGACGAGCGCGATGCGCTCGGGATCGGCGAGCTCGAGCTTCTGCACGTCCTCGACGCTTTCGACGAGGTGCATGCCGCGCTCGACCTGGCCCATCGTGCCTTCGACTTCGGGATGGCCCTTGTGCCCGATCATGACGATGTCGACGCCGTCCTGGCGCATCTTCGCCACTTCGACGTGCACCTTCGTGACGAGCGGGCAGGTTGCGTCGTAAATGCGCAACCCGCGCACGTCGGCCTCGTCGCGCACGGCTTTCGACACGCCGTGCGCACTGAAGATCACGGTGTTGCCGGCCGGCACTTCCTCGAGTTCCTCGACGAAGATCGCGCCCTTCTTCTTCAGATCCTCGACCACGTACTTGTTGTGGACGATTTCGTGACGCACGTAGATCGGCGCACCGTGCATCGCGATGGCGCGCTCGACGATCTCGATCGCGCGGTCGACGCCCGCGCAGAAACCGCGCGGCTGGGCCAGCAGGATTTCGGCGTCGGCGGCGACGGTCTGCCCGGACAGCGTATCGGTGGTACTCATGATTACAGGATTCCGATGATTTTCACTTCGAACGTGAGCGCCTGGCCCGCGAGCGGATGATTGAAGTCGAACAGCGCCGAGGTCTCGCTGACTTCCTTCAGCACCCCCGCGTAGCGGCCGCCATCCGGTGCATTGAACTCGATGAGTTCGCCCGGCGTGAAATCGTCGCCGACCATCCCGTTCTCGCGCAGCGTCGACAGCGTCACGCGCTGGAGCATGTCGGGATTGCGGGGACCGAACCCCTGATCGGGGGCTAGCTGAAAAGTCGAGTGGTCGCCGACCCTGAGCCCGAGCAGAATCTGTTCCAGCGACGGCGCCAGCTGCCCCGCGCCCAGCAACAGCGTGGCCGGCTTGTCCGAGAAGGTGTTGACGATGTCGGCGCCGTCGGCCAGTGCCAGCCGGTAATGCAACGTGACGTGGGAACCGGGCTTCACTTCGGATAGATCGATGAGGCTCATGAATTACTCGTTCAGTCGGCGCCCGATACGGCCGAATGGCCCGGCGCAAAGCCAATATTGTAAGTCACCTGAGCGTGCAAGGCGGAAAGTGCGACGACGTTGCGCACACCGCCCGCCGCCAATGGAGTTCCGACCATGCCGTCACCCTGCCTCATCCTGCCGTCGGCCGAATGCCGCGACACCGCCGACGCGCCGGCCGATCCGCCCGCCCGCGTCATCCCGATCAACCGGCGCAGGCGCCGCCCGGGCGACTGGCGGCCCGAGCGGCCACGCGAGCGGCTGCTGGAGCGCGGGCCGGCCGCGCTGACCGACGACGAGCTGATCGCGCTGCTGCTCGGCACCGGCAAGCCCGGTCACGATGTATTCGTCACCGCCCGCGAACTGGTCGAGCAGTTCGGCACGTTGCACGGGCTGCTCGAGGCGACCACCGACGATTTCGAGGCGCACCCCGGCATCGGCCCCGCACGCTCCGCGCGGCTCGTCGCGGTCACCGAGATCGCGCGGCGCATGCTGGTGGAGAAAGCGGAAGAACGGATGCAGATCGACTCGCCCGGCGCGGTCGAGGATTGCCTGCGACTGAAGATCGGCACGCGCCAGTACGAAGTGTTCATCGCGGTCTATCTGGACGCGCGCAACCGCCTGATCGACATGGAGGAAATCGCGCGCGGCTCGCTCACGCGCATGGCCGTCTATCCGCGCGAGATCGTGCGCCGCGCGATGAAGCAGAACGCCGCGGCGCTGATCGTCGCGCACAACCATCCGTCGGGTGCGGTGCAGCCGAGCGCGGAAGACCGCCGCCTGACCCGCGTGCTGAAAGACGCGCTCGAACTCGTCGACGTGCGGCTGCTCGATCACGTCGTCGTCGGCGTCAGCGATACTTTCTCGTTCGCGCGGGCTGGTTGGCTGTAGACTGTGGCGCGGCGGCCCATCCCCGGGCGCCGCAACGGCGAAGTGAAATTAGGTTTGATTTTTCTGAACTTTTTCTGCTAGAATCGCCGTCTGTATTTTTTCCAACCAGTTCTAGCCATCGAAGGGCCTTGTCTGTAAGGGCTACGGCGTTCTGAGTGCAGCCATGGATCACGTGGCGGTGCGATGGAACCTTCACCGGCGATCGAACCCCGAATTTAGCGTATTAGGAGTGCTCTCATGGCACGCGTATGCCAAGTAACTGGGAAAGCGCCGATGAGCGGCAACAACGTTTCCCACGCCAACAACAAGACCAAGCGTCGCTTCCTGCCGAACCTGCAAAACCGCCGGTTCTGGGTAGAGAGCGAAAACCGCTGGGTGCGCCTGCGCGTCTCGAACGCCGGCCTGCGCCTGATCGACAAGAACGGCATCGATTCCGTGCTCGCTGACCTGCGCGCACGCGGCGAAGCCTAAGCCCAAGGAGCACAATCATGGCAAAAGGCGCCCGCGACAAGATCAAGCTCGAGTCGACCGCTGGTACGGGTCACTTCTACACGACCACGAAGAACAAGCGCAACATGCCGGAAAAGATGGCGATCAAGAAGTTCGATCCCGTCGTCCGCAAGCATGTGGAATACAAAGAAACCAAGATCAAGTAATCCCCTGGTTTCTGCAGCCTGACGGCGACCGAAAAGCCCCGCACATGCGGGGCTTTTCGTTTTGGCGCGCACGCGCGAGCCCGACGCGGTATGCTCTCCTCTTTCCGCGGCCACGACCGACGGAACGCACCAGACTAAAAGCGTAACGATGGAGATGCAGCATGAAATTCGACGTGGCGATCGTCGGCAGCGGCCTGGCAGGGCTGTCGGTCGCACTCAACCTGGCCAGCACGCGACGCGTCGCGCTGATCGCGAAACGTTCGATGATGGAGGGGGCGAGCGATAACGCGCAGGGCGGCATCGCGGCCGTCCTCGACTCGGCGGACAGCATCGAGAACCACGTCGACGACACGCTGGTCGCCGGTGGCGGCCTGTGCGACGAAGGCGCGACGCGCTACATCGTCGAGCACGGCCGCGAAGCAATCGAATGGCTGATCTCGCAAGGCGTGCCGTTCACGAAGGACGACGCGGCCGAACTCGGCTTTCACCTGACGCGCGAAGGCGGCCACAGCCACCGCCGCATCATCCACGCGGCCGATGCGACCGGCCATGCGGTGCTCGCGACGCTGTCGGAGCGCGCGCGCCAGCATCCGAACATCACGTTCTTCGAAAACCACCATGCGATCGACCTGATCACGTCGGACCGGCTCGGCCTGCCCGGCCGTCGCTGTCACGGCCTGTATGCGCTCGACGTCGACAACGACCGCACGATCACGATCGAGGCGCCGCATACGGTGCTCGCCACCGGCGGCGCCGGCAAGGTCTACCTGTACACGACGAACCCCGACACCGCGACCGGCGACGGCATCGCGATGGCGTGGCGGGCGGGCTGCCGCGTGTCGAACATGGAATTCATCCAGTTCCACCCGACCTGCCTGTTCCATCCGTACGCGAAGTCGTTCCTGATTTCGGAAGCCGTGCGCGGCGAAGGCGGCCTGCTGAAGCTGCCCGACGGCACGCGCTTCATGCCCGCGCACGATCCTCGCGCGGAACTCGCGCCGCGCGACATCGTCGCGCGCGCGATCGACTTCGAGATCAAGAAGCGCGGGATCGACTGCGTGTATCTCGACATCAGCCATCAGCCGGAAGCGTTCCTGCGCGAACATTTCCCGACGATCCATGCGCGCTGCCTCGAATTCGGCATCGACATCGCGAAACAGCCGATCCCCGTCGTGCCGGCCGCGCACTATACGTGCGGCGGCGTCGTCACCGATCTCGCGGGGCGCACCGATCTCGCGGGCCTGTATGCAGTCGGCGAAACATCGTATACGGGGCTGCACGGCGCGAACCGGCTCGCGAGCAACTCGCTGCTCGAATGTCTCGTGATCGGCCGCGCGGCGGCCGAGGCGATCGAAGCGGCCGGCTTCGAGGCCCAGACGCCCACCGCACTGCCCGCGTGGGACGAAAGCCGCGTGTCGGATGCGGACGAGGAAGTCGTCGTGGCACACAACTGGGACGAACTGCGCCGCCTGATGTGGAACTACGTCGGCATCGTGCGCACCGACAAGCGCCTCGAGCGCGCGAAGCACCGGCTGTCGCTGCTGCGCGACGAGATCCACGAGTACTACGCGAATTTCCGCGTGACGCGCGATCTGCTCGAACTGCGCAACCTCGTCGACGTGGCCACGCTGATCGTGAAGAGCGCGCACTCGCGCCGCGAAAGCCGCGGGCTGCACTACAGCCGCGACTGGCCGCATACGCTGCCGAAGGCGTTGCCCAGCGTGCTCACGCCGCGCGTGCGCCGCTGAGCGGCGCGCCGCCCTTCCCGGCGGCGGCGGCGGCCGCGGCACAAGAAAAAAGCCGTTGGCGTTTGCGCGCCAACGGCTTTTTGTCTGACAGACGACGTTCGATCAGTCGACGATCCGCATCGAATAGTCCGTCGCCCGCACGTCCTTCGTCAGCGCGCCGATCGAGATGCGATCGACGCCCGTCTCCGCGAACGCGCGCACCGTATCTAAATTGACGCCGCCCGATACTTCGAGCACGGCCTTGCCATCCGCCACGCGCACCGCTTCGCGCATCATGTCGAGCGTGAAGTTATCGAGCAGCACCGACTGCGCGCGATGCGCGAGCGCCGTGTCGAGCTGCGCGAGCGTCTCGACCTCGACCTGCACGGGCACGCCCGACTCCAGCGCGAACGCCGCATCGAGCGCCTCGCCGACACCGCCTGCCGCCGCGATGTGGTTCTCCTTGATCAGGATGCCGTCGTACAGCGCGAGACGCTGGTTCTCGCCGCCGCCCACGCGCACGGCGTACTTCTGCGCGAGCCGCAGCCCCGGCAGCGTCTTGCGCGTATCGAGGATCTTCGCGCGCGTGCCTTCGACGCGATCGACGTAACGGCGCGTCGCGGTCGCGACGCCCGACAGCAGCTGCAGGAAGTTGAGCCCGTTGCGCTCGGCCGTCAGCAGCGCGCGCGCCGGCCCTTCGAGTTCGCACACGGTCGAATCGGCCGTCATCCGGTCGCCTTCGCGATAGCGCCATTGCACGACGATCGACGGATCGATCCGCGCGATCACGGCCTCGAACCACGGCACGCCGCACAGCACGGCTTCCTCGCGCACGATGATCCGCGCGCGGCGGCGCTCGCCGGCCGGCACGAGCCGCCCGGTCTGGTCGCCGGTGCCGACGTCTTCGGCGATCGCATCGGCCACGTTGCGCGCGATCGCTTCGTCGAATGCCGCGCCGTATTGGGCGCGGACGCTGTCGAACAGCGGGGATACGGCGTTGCTCATGCAGGCCCCACGTTCGCAAACAGTTGCTGGTCGCGCTGCAAGTCGCCGCTCGCCTGCACGCGCTTCTTGTGCGCAGCCGCGAATTCGAGCATCCGGTCGATCGGCAAACGCGCGCGCTCGCCGATCGCGGGATCGACGAAGATCTCGTTGTGACCGCGTTCGAGCACGTCGGCGAGGTTCGCGAGGCCGTTCATCGCCATCCACGGGCAGTGCGCGCAGCTCTTGCAGGTCGCGCTGTTGCCGGCCGTCGGCGCCGCGATGAAGGTCTTGCCGGGCGCGGCAAGCTGCATCTTGTGCAGGATGCCGAGATCGGTCGCGACGATGAAGCGCTTCGCGTCGAACTTGACGGCCGCGTCGATCAGTTGCGTGGTCGAGCCGACGACATCGGCCTGCGCCACGACGTTTTCCGGCGACTCCGGATGGACGAGCACCTTCGCGTCCGGATATTCGGCGCGCAGCAGGTCGAGCTCGATACCTTTGAACTCGTCGTGAACGAGACACGAGCCCTGCCACAGCAGCATGTCCGCGCCGGTTTTCTTCTGGATATAGCTGCCCAGATGGCGGTCCGGCGCCCAGATGATCTTTTCGCCGCGCGCGTGCAGATCGGCCACGATCTCGAGGCCGATCGACGACGTGACCATCCAGTCCGCGCGCGCCTTCACGGCCGCGCTCGTGTTCGCGTAGACGACGACGGTACGGTCCGGATGCGCATCGCAGAATGCCGAGAATTCGTCGACGGGGCAGCCGAGGTCGAGCGAACAGGTCGCGTCGAGATCGGGCATCAGGATCCGTTTGTTCGGGCTGAGGATCTTCGCGGTTTCGCCCATGAAGCGCACACCGGCGACGACCAGCGTCTGCGCGTCATGATCACGGCCGAAGCGGGCCATTTCGAGCGAATCGGCCACGCAGCCGCCCGTTTCGTCGGCCAGTTCCTGCAGTTCGGCATCCACGTAGTAGTGGGCGACGAGCACGGCCTTTTCACGGGCGAGCAACGCCTTGATGCGTGCCTTCAGCGCAGCGCGCTCCTCGGCGGACGGCGCCTCGGGCACCTTGGCCCATGCCTGTCCCACGCCGCACACGGTCCCTGCTGCGGCGGGCCGGTCGTACTCGACGGGTTTGATCGTCGATTGCATCTCCATATCTCCTGTCGATCAGAGTTAGCGCTTTAGCGCTTACTCTGATCCCATGCTTCGCGGTCGATCAGCGTTAGTGCTTCAACACTACTCCGATCCCATCCTCTTCGCTCGCCCCGGGGCACCGTTGCGCCGCCGCCCCAAGCCTCACACAAATTCCGGCCCTGCCGATCGCGTCCCGCAAAAACCGGCGGCCCAAATGAAAAAACCCCGCCAACGCGGGGTTTGTGACGTCCTGAGATTCTAATCGATTTCGAATCAGGCGTAGCGACGCAGGCGCGTCGCGAATTCCTGCAGCGCCTTGATGCCGCTTTGTTCTGCGCGATGGCACCAATCCTGCAATTGCGCGAGAAGCTGTTCGCGCGACGCGGTCGAACGATCCCAGATCGCGGCGAGATCCTGGCGCAGCTGGAAGTACGTATGCAGCTTCTGGCTGTTCGCGAAGATTTCCGGCAGCAGCTTCTTCTGCGGCTCGTCGAGGCCGTCGGCGTCCTTGTGGAACCACTTGCGCGCGCCGCGCATCAGCTGGTACTTCTCGCTCGAACCGAGTTCCTTCAGGTGCGCGAGCTCCTGGCGGTACGCACGCTTCACGGCCTTGCCGTAGCGCGCCATCACCTCGTAGCGGTTCGACAGCACGGCCTGCAGCGTTTCCTGGTCGAGCACCGTCTTCGGCTTGTTCAGGCGCGGCGTCGGCGCGACCTTCTTCACCTTCGCGAGACCGAATGCCGACATGATGCGGATGTACATCCAGCCGATGTCGAACTCGTACCACTTGTTCGACAGCTTCGCCGACGTCGCGAACGTGTGGTGGTTGTTGTGCAGCTCTTCGCCGCCGATCACGATGCCCCACGGGAACAGGTTCGTGCTCGCGTCGGCCGAGTTGAAGTTGCGATAGCCCCAGAAGTGACCGAAGCCGTTCACGACGCCGGCCGCCCAGAACGGGATCCACACCATCTGCACGGCCCACACGGTCAGGCCGAGCACGCCGAACAGCGCGACGTCGATCACCATCATCATGCTGATGCCGAGGATCGGGTACTTCGAGTAGAGATTGCGCTCGAGCCAGTCGTTCGGCGTGCCGTGACTGAACTTGCGCATCGTCTCTTCATTCTTCGCTTCCGCGCGGTACAGCTCCGCGCCCTCGAGGAACACCTTCCAGATGCCGCGCGTCTGCGGGCTGTGCGGATCTTCCTCGGTTTCACACTTCGCGTGGTGCTTGCGATGGATCGCGGCCCACTGGCCGGTCAGCATCCCGGTGGTCATCCACAGCCAGAAGCGGAAAAAATGGCTCGCGATCGGATGCAGCTCCAGCGCGCGGTGCGCCTGGCAGCGGTGCAGGTAGACCGTCACGCCGATGATCGTGACGTGCGTGACGGCGAGCGCGAACAGCGCGACCTGCCACCACGAAAAACGCAGGAGCCCGTGGGAAAGAAAATCGAGCAGGGAATTCAACAAGGCAGTTACCCGTGATGAGAGCGACGCCGGCTCACGCCCGCGTCAGAAAAATGAAAGCATACCGCGTGTAGACCAGAATTTTACTTCAACCGTTCCAAGTCTTTGTAAAAAATGAACATTTTCTTGCCCTGACGCAATCCGCGCGGTCCACGGGCGGACTGGGAAAGGCCCGCGATCCGGTTTCGACCGTGGAATCGGTACGATTGACCGCGCGCGCCCGCTACGCCGCCGGCGTATGCCCGTCCAGCGCACCGTTGGGGGCCGCCGGATCGAGCCCGGCCGCCACGCTCGCCGCGGGAAAGCCGTCCGGCAATCCGACCACGCGCACTTCGCGCTGCGGAAACGGAATCGAGATCCCGTGCTCGCTGAACAGCCGCCAGATGTTGCGGTTCACGGCCGAGCGCACACCCGACGTGCCTTTCGCCGAATCCTCGATCCAGAAGCCGAGCTCCAGGTCGATCCCGTCCGCGCCGAAACTCACGAGGTACGGGGTCGGCGCCGGCTCGTCCAGCACGCGCGGCACGTCCTTCGCGGCGTCGGCGAGCAACGCGAGCGCCTGCTCGACGTCGCTCGTGTACGCGACCTGCACCGCGACCTTCGCATAGCCGCGCGTCAGGTACGACGACTGGTTCTGCACGACGTCGGTGATCAGCTTCTCGTTCGGGATCAGCGTCTCGTTGCCGTCGAGGCCGCGCACGACCGTGTAGCGCGTGCGGATCTGCGTGACGACGCCCTGCAGCCCGCCGACGCTGATCGCATCGCCGAGCCGCAGCGAGCGGTCGAGCAGGATGATGAAGCCCGACACGTAGTTGCTCGCGATCTTCTGCAGCCCGAAACCGAGGCCGACGCCCACCGCGCCGCCGAACACGCCGAGCACCGTCACGTCGATACCGACGAGCGACAGCCCGATCAGGATCGCCGCGAACACGAGCAGCGCGCGGCCGACCCGCGACAGCACGACCTTCAGGTTCGCGTCGAGCGTGCTCGCGCGCGACAGGCGATCCTCGAGCACCGAGCCGAGCCACATCGCGACCATCAGCGTCACGCACACCCACAGCGCGCCGGAGATCACCGACAGCAGCGTGAGATGCGCCGTCGCGACCCGGAACTGCACGCTGTCGAGCCAGCCGAGCACGTCGCGCTGGATACCGAGCACGGTCATCACCATCGCGGCCCACACGACGGTCGACACGATCTTCTCGACGATCGACAGCCATGCGTGCGTGTGGCCGTCGCGCGCGAACACGCGCCGCGCGAAGAAGAACAGCACGTAGATCAGCCCGATGCCGAACAGCGGCACGAGCGCGAGCGCCAGCAGCGACGTCGACATGAACGGGTCGAACGCGAGCTCCGCGCCGCCGACGAACACGCTGCCGAACAGCGGAAACAGCGCACGCTTCAGGCTTTGCGCGCCCGCGCCGGGCGCGCGTCCGGCCGCCCGCCGCCGCGCATCGATCCGGCCGTGCACGAAGCGCGCGGCCACCCACGCGAAACCCAGCGCGCCGACCAGGATCGCCGCCTGCCAGATCATCACCGGCTGGTGGAAATCGCGAATCACCGATGCCAGCCGGTGCGACAGCAGGCGGCTCTGCAGGTTCTCCATCGTCCGTCCGGGCAGCCGTTACTGCGCGGCGCGGCGTTCGAGCACCGCGGCGAAGAAGCCGTCGGTCGCGTGACGGTGCGGCCACAGCGACAGATAGTCGCCCGTCTCGAGCTCGATGCGCTGGTCGGCCAGCACCTGCTGCGCCGGCACCAGCACGAACTCGGGATGATCGGCCAGGAACTGTTCGACGATGCGCTCGTTCTCGGCGTCGAGCACGCTGCAGGTCGCGTAGATGAGCCGGCCGCCCTTCTTCACGAGCCGCGCGGCGCTCGCGAGGATCGACGCCTGCTTCGGCGCGAGCTCGTCGATCGCCGTGCGCGTCTGGCGCCACTTCAGGTCCGGATTGCGGCGCAGCGTGCCGAGGCCGCTGCACGGCGCATCGACCAGCACGCGGTCGATCTTGCCGGCGAGCCGCTTGATCTTCGCGTCGTGCTCGCTGTCGATCAGCACCGGGTTCACGTTCGACAGCCCGCTGCGCGCGAGGCGCGGCTTCAGCTTCGCGAGACGCTTCTCCGAGATGTCGAACGCATAGAGGCGCCCGGTCGAGCGCATCATCGCGCCGAGCGCGAGCGTCTTGCCGCCCGCGCCCGCGCAGAAATCGACGACCATCTCGCCGCGCCGCGGCGCGACCAGCGAGCACAGCAGCTGGCTGCCTTCGTCCTGCACCTCGATCGCGCCTTCCTCGAACAGCTTCAGGCGCGTCAGCGCCGGCTTGCCGACCACGCGCACGCCGAACGGCGCGAACGGCGTCGCGCCCGCATCGATGCCGCTCACGCGCAGCGCTTCGATCACCTGGTCGCGGGTCGCCTTCTGCGCGTTGGCACGCAGGTCGAGCGGCGCCGGGTAGTTCAGCGCGGCGGCGAGCTGCGCGAGCTCGTCGGCGTCGAAACGGGCCGACAGCGCCTGGTGAATCCAGTCGGGCAGGTTCGTGCGAATGCGCACGGGCAGGCTCGCCGGATCGATCTTCGACACGTGTTCGAGCCACGCGGACTCGGTGTCGGACAGGAACGGCTTCAGCGCATTGCGACCGACCGTCTGCATCAGGCCGAGCAGCGTGAGGCGCCGCGCGGGCGTGCCCGTGCCGCTCTCGGCCAGATGCGAAAACTCCATCTTCCGGCGCAGCACCGCGAACACGGCCTCGGCGATCACGCCGCGCTCCGCATGCCCGAGCTTCGGGTGCGCGCGGAAGAACCGGCTCGTGGTTGCATCGGCGGGGCCGGCGAACTTCAGCACCTCGGCCAGCAAAGTCTCGGTCTGGCCGATCAGGAATCCGTGCAGCTTCATACGCCCTCACTCGTTTCGGTATGCGGTTGATCCGCGAAAATCCAGCGCGCCTCTTCGGGCGCCACCACTGCACGGCCGTTCTCGAGGCGCAGGCGCTCCTCGACGAACCAGCGCACCGCGCGCGGATACAGCACGTGCTCGACCGTCAGCACACGCTGCGCGAGCGCGGCCGCGTCGTCGCCGGCGCGCACGGGCACCGCGCCCTGCGCGACGATCGCGCCGCTGTCGAGCTCGGGAATGACGAAATGCACGCTCGCGCCATGCAGCGCGACGCCGGCATCCAGCGCCTGCTGGTGCGTGTGGATGCCCTTGAAGCTCGGCAGCAGCGACGGATGGATGTTCAGCAGCCGGCCCTCGTATCGTCTGACGAATGTGGGCGTGAGGATGCGCATGAAGCCGGCGAGGACCACGAGATCGGGCGAGAAACGGTCGATCTCGGCGGCGAGCGCCGCGTCGAAGCTGTCGCGGCCGTCGAACGACCGGTGGTCGACCACCGCCGTCGCCACCCCGTGCGACGCGGCAAAAGCCAGCCCGGCCGCATCGGGCCGGTTGGCGATCACGGCGGCAATCTGGGCCGGCCAGCGTTCCTGCGCGCACGCGCGGACGATGGCCTCCATGTTGCTGCCGCGACCGGAAATCAGGATCACGAGTTTTTTCATCCGCGAATTTTACCATTCGCCCTCGCGTTTCCCGCCTTCTCGGCCGTCGGCCCGCCCGAACGTTTATAATCTTCTGCTTTGCGGCATCCCACCGCCCATTCCCCCGACGCTGCATCCGCTATCGTGAAAGTCTTCCGCGGCCTGCCCAACGCCGAGAGCCGCGCCCCGTGCGCGCTGACGATCGGCAACTTCGACGGTGTCCATCGCGGCCACCAGGCCCTGCTCGCGCGCGTGCGCGCGGCAGCGGACGCGCGCGGCCTTCCCGTGTGCGTGATGACGTTCGAGCCGCACCCGCGCGAATTCTTCAATCCGGCCGGCGCGCCGCCGCGCATCGCGATGCTGCGCGACAAGCTGGAAGCGCTGCGCGACCACGGGGTCGACCGCGTCGTCGTCGAGCACTTCAACCACACCTTCGCGAGCCAGTCGCCGCAGGCGTTCGTCGAACGCACGCTGGTGAACGGGTTGCACACGCGCTGGATGATGGTCGGTGACGACTTCTGCTACGGCGCGAAGCGCGCGGGCACCTTCGATACGCTGAAGGCGGCCGGCGAGCTGCATGGCTTCGAGGTCGAGCAGATGGGCACGGTGGCCGGCAGCGACGGCACGCGCATTTCCAGCTCCGGCGTGCGCACGGCGCTCGCCGCGGGCGATCTCGACGCGGCCGCGCAGGCGCTCGGCCACGGCTACGCGATCAGCGGCCACGTCGCGCACGGGCTGAAGCTCGGCCGCGACCTCGGCTTCCCGACGCTGAACCTGCCGATCGCGCACAAGCGCCCGGCGCTCGCGGGTATCTTCGTCGTGCAGGTGCACGGCCTCGGCCCCGAGCCGCTGCCGGGCGTCGCGAGCCTCGGGCTGCGCCCGACCGTCGACGATTCGGGCCGCGTACTGCTCGAAGTCCACCTGCTCGACTGGCACGGCGATGCGTACGGCAAGCTGATCCGTGTCGAATTCCTGAAGAAGCTGCGCGACGAAGCGAAATTCGACGATCTCGAGGCGCTGTCGCGTGCCATTGCGCTGGACGTCGCGAATGCGCGCGCGTACTTCATCGAGCGCGACCGTGCGCCGGGCAGCCGCGCGACCGGCTTCTCGACGTCGGCGACCGACCGAATTAGCTGATCCGGACGGCGGCGCCTCGCGCCGCACCCCTCGCGCCGCCCTCTCGCGCGCATCCCCGATTCACGACGCCCGAGCGTCCCCGATTTAGATAGCGATCCCATCATGAGCAACAAGAAAGCCGATTCGAAACCGCAGGCCAAGTATCCGGTCAACCTGCTCGACACGCCGTTCCCGATGCGCGGCGACCTGCCCAAGCGCGAGCCGCAGTGGGTCAAGGAGTGGGAAGAGCGCGGCATCTACGAGAAGATCCGCGCGGCCAGCCAGGGCCGCCCGAAGTTCATCCTGCACGACGGCCCGCCGTATGCGAACGGCGACATCCATCTCGGCCACGCGGTCAACAAGATCCTGAAGGACATCGTCGTCAAGTCGCGCAACATGGCCGGCTTCGATGCGCCGTACGTGCCGGGCTGGGATTGCCACGGGATGCCGATCGAGATCCAGATCGAGAAGCAGTTCGGCAAGTCGCTGCCGGCGGCCGAAGTGATGAGCAAGGCGCGCGCGTACGCGACCGAGCAGATCGAGAAGCAGAAGGTCGGCTTCAAGCGCCTGGGCGTGCTCGGCGACTGGGCCAACCCGTACAAGACGATGAACTTCGTGAACGAGGCGGAAGAAATCCGCGCGCTCGGCAAGATCATCGAGAAGGGCTACGTGTATCGCGGGCTGAAGCCGGTGAACTGGTGCTTCGACTGCGGCTCGGCGCTCGCGGAAGCGGAAGTCGAGTATAAGGACCGCACCGATCCGACGATCGACGTGATGTTCGCGTTCGCGGAACCGGAAAAGACCGCGCAGGCGTTCGGCCTGCCGGCGCTGCCGCGCGCCGAGGGCGGCATCGTGATCTGGACCACCACGCCGTGGACGATTCCCGCCAACCAGGCGCTGAACCTCCATCCGGAAATCGTCTACGCGCTGGTCGACACCGAGCGCGGGCTGCTGATCATTGCCGAAGAACGCGTCGAAGCCTGCATGACCGACTTCAAGCTGACGGGCCGCGTCGTCGCGACCGCGCCCGGCGTGAAGCTCGCGAACCTGCGCTTCCACCACCCGCTCGCGTCGGCCCACCCCGGCTACAAGCGCACCGCGCCCGTCTACCTCGGCGACTACGTGACGACCGACACCGGTACCGGCGTCGTGCACTCGTCGCCCGCGTACGGCATCGAGGACTTCCAGTCGTGCAAGGCGCACGGGATGACCGACTCGGACATCATCAACCCGGTGATGGGCGACGGCCGCTATATCGAATCGCTGCCGCTGTTCGGCGGCCTGTCGATCTGGGACGCAAACCCGAAGGTCGTCGACGCGCTGAACGCGGCCGGCTCGCTGCTGCGCAGCGAGCACTACAAGCACAGCTACATGCACTGCTGGCGTCACAAGACGGCGATCATCTACCGCGCGACGTCGCAGTGGTTCGCCGGCATGGACGTGACGCCGCGCGACGGCGGCAAGACGCTGCGCGAAACCGCGCTAGAAGGCATCGACGCCACCGCGTTCTACCCGTCGTGGGGCAAGCAGCGCCTGTTCAGCATGATCGCGAACCGTCCCGACTGGACGCTGTCGCGCCAGCGCCAGTGGGGCGTGCCGATGGCGTTCTTCGTGCACAAGGAAACCGGCGAGCTGCACCCGCGCACGCTCGAGCTGCTCGAGGAAGTCGCGAAGCGCGTCGAGCAGTCGGGCATCGAGGCGTGGCAATCGCTCGACCCGCGCGAGCTGATCGGCGACGACGCGAACCTGTACGAAAGGAACCGCGACACGCTCGACGTGTGGTTCGATTCGGGCACGACGCACTGGCACGTGCTGCGCGGCTCGCACAAGGATCAGCTGCAGTTCCCGGCCGACCTGTACCTCGAAGGCTCGGACCAGCATCGCGGCTGGTTCCACTCGTCGCTGCTGACGGCATCGATGATCGACGGCCGCGCGCCGTACAAGGGCCTGCTCACGCACGGATTCACGGTCGACGGCGAAGGCCGCAAGATGAGCAAGTCGCTCGGCAACGGCATCGATCCGCATGAAGTCGCGAACCGCCTCGGCGCGGAAATCATCCGCCTGTGGATCGCGTCGACCGACTACTCGGGCGAGCTCGCGATCTCCGAGGAAATCCTGAAGCGCGTGACGGAAGGCTATCGCCGTATCCGCAACACGCTACGCTTCCTGCTCGCGAACCTGTCGGATTTCGACTTCGCGCAGCACGCGGTGCCGGTCGACGAATGGCTCGAGATCGACCGCTATGCGGTCGCGTTCTCGCAGCAACTGCAGACGGAACTGCTCGGCCACTACGAGAAGTACGAATTCCACCCGGTCGTCGCGAAGCTGCAGACGTACTGCTCGGAAGACCTCGGCGGCTTCTACCTCGACGTGCTGAAGGATCGCCTGTACACGAGCGCCGCCGATTCGCGCGCGCGCCGCTCCGCGCAGACCGCGCTGTACCACCTGACGCACGGCCTGCTGCGCGTGCTCGCGCCGTTCCTGTCGTTCACGGCGGAAGAAGCGTGGAAGGTGTTCCAGCCGGCGAGCGACACGATCTTCACGGAAACCTACTATGCGTATCCGGACGTCGCCGGCTCGGCCGCGCTGATCGAGAAGTGGGCGCTGCTGCGCGACGTACGCGGCAACGTGACGAAGGCGCTCGAGGAAGCGCGCACCGCAAACCGCATCGGTTCGTCGCTGCAGGCCGAGGTGGCCGTGCATGCGAGCGGCGCGCGCTACGACGCGCTGACGAGCCTCGGCGACGACCTGAAGTTCGTGCTGATCACGTCGGCCGCGACGGTCGTCAAGGTCGACGACGAAGCACAGGAAAGCGTCGACGTGGCCGCGTCGAAGTACCAGAAGTGCGAGCGCTGCTGGCACTACCGCGAAGATGTCGGCGCGCACGCCGAGCATCCGACGCTGTGCGGCCGCTGCTTCTCGAACCTGTTTGAAAACGGCGAAATCCGGAGCGCTGCGTAACCATGGCGAAGACCCTGTCGAAACCGGCCAGCGGCGCGCTCGCGCCCTGGCTCGGCATTTCGCTGATCGTGATCCTGTTCGACCAGCTGTCGAAGATCGCGATCCTGAAAACGTTCGCGTACGGCGCGCAGCATGCGCTGACGTCGTTCTTCAACCTTGTGCTGGTGTACAACCGCGGCGCCGCGTTCGGCTTCCTGTCGACCGCCGGCGGCTGGCAGCGCTGGGCGTTCACCGCGCTCGGCATCGGCGCGACGCTCGTGATCTGCTTCCTGCTGAAGCGCCACGGCCAGCAGCGGCTGTTCAGCCTGTCGCTCGCGCTGATCCTCGGCGGCGCGCTCGGCAACGTGATCGACCGGCTCGTCTACGGTCACGTGATCGACTTCCTCGATTTCCACCTCGGCGCGTGGCACTTCCCGGCGTTCAACCTCGCCGATTCCGCGATCACGATCGGCGCGGTGCTGCTGATCTACGACGAGTTGCGGCGCGTGCGCGGCTCGCGCTGAGCGCGCATACTCCGTGTCGACGGCCGGCTTCGCGCCGGCCGTTCCGTTTGACCCCAGGAGGCCTGAGTTGGCACACGCAGAACTCGCAGGAAAACACCTCGTTCTCGGCCTGACGGGCGGCATCGCCTGCTACAAGATCGCCGAACTCACGCGGCTGCTCGTGAAGGCCGGCGCGACCGTGCAGGTCGCGATGACCGACGCCGCCACCCAGTTCATCACGCCCGTGACGATGCAGGCGCTGTCGGGCCGGCCCGTCTATACGAGCCAGTGGGACGCGCGCGTCGACAACAACATGGCGCATATCGACCTGTCGCGCGAAGCCGACGCGATCGTGATCGCGCCCGCGTCGACGGATTTCCTCGCGAAGCTCGCGCACGGGTTCGCCGACGATCTGCTGTCGACGCTGTGCGTCGCGCGCGACTGTCCGCTGCTCGTCGTGCCCGCGATGAACCGCCAGATGTGGCAGAACCCGGCCACGCAACGCAATGCCGCACAACTGCGCGCGGACGGCGTGTCGGTGCTCGGCCCCGATTCGGGTGCGCAGGCCTGCGGCGAAGTCGGCGACGGCCGCATGCTCGAGCCCGAGGCGATCTATGAAGCGATCGTCGCGCATTTCGCGCCGAAGGTGCTCGCGCACCGCCGCGTGCTGATCACCGCCGGGCCGACGTTCGAGCCGCTCGACCCGGTGCGCGGCCTGACGAACCGCTCGAGCGGCAAGATGGGCTTCGCGCTCGCGCGCGCCGCGCAACAGGCCGGCGCCGACGTGCATCTCGTCGCCGGGCCGGTCGCGCTCGACACGCCGTGGGGCGTGTACCGCCAGGACGTGCAGACCGCGCAGCAGATGTACGACGCGGTGATGCATGCGGTCGCCGATGCCGACATCTTCATCGCGGTGGCCGCGGTCGCCGACTGGCGCGTCGACCAGCCGGCCGAGCACAAGATCAAGAAGACGGCCGACCGCAAGATGCCGACGCTCGCGTTCGTCGAGAACCCCGACATCCTCGCGTCGGTCGCGGCGCTGCCCGATGCGCCGTTCTGCGTCGGCTTCGCGGCCGAAAGCGGCGACCTCGACGTGCATGGCGACGAGAAGCGCAAGCGCAAGAACGTGCCGCTGCTCGTCGGCAACCTCGGCCCGCTGACGTTCGGCCGCGACGACAACGAAGTCGTGCTGTTCGAGGCCGCCGGCGTCACGCGCCTGCCGCGTGCCCCGAAGGACGAACTCGCGCATGCGCTCGTCGCGGAAATCGCGAAGCGCCTGCCCGACAACCGCCTGATCTGATTTCCCGCGCGGCGGCGCTTGCCGCCGCGCCCTTCCCGACCGATTCGACGACCGCATGAAACTCGACCTGAAGATTCTCGACGCGCGCATGCGCGACTACCTGCCCGCCTACGCGACCACCGGCAGCGCCGGCCTCGACCTGCGCGCGTGCCTCGACGCACCGGTCACGCTGCAGCCGGGCGAAACCACGCTCGTGCCGACGGGCCTCGCGATCCACCTCGCCGATCCCGGTTATGCGGCGCTGATCCTGCCGCGCTCGGGCCTCGGCCACAAGCACGGGATCGTGCTCGGCAACCTCGTCGGCCTGATCGACTCCGACTACCAGGGCCAGTTGATGGTCTCGACGTGGAACCGCGGTCAGACCGAGTTCGTGCTGAACCCGTTCGAACGTCTCGCGCAGCTCGTGATCGTGCCGGTCGTGCAGGTGCAGTTCAACATCGTCGACGAATTCACCGAGAGCGATCGCGGCGCGGGCGGCTTCGGCAGCACCGGCCGCCACTGAGCCACGCAGCACGAAAAAAGGGGCGGTTGAAAAACGGCCCCTTTTCTTTTTCCCGCGCCGTCACTTGCCGGCCGGTTGCGCGATCCGCGCGGGCGCCGGCTCACGACGCCGCGCCTGCGCGATGCTCGCATAGACGACCATCGCGACCAGCACGCCGAGCAGCACGGCCGACGAGCCGACCGTGCCGAGTGCGAGTCCGCCCTTCGCGACCGGCTTCGTCAGCAGGTCGCCGACCGTCGCGCCGAACGGACGCGTGAGCACGAACGCGGCCCAGAACAGCAGCACGCCGGAGATTCGCGTGAAGTAGTGCGCGAGCACGATCACCGCCAGCAGCCCGCCGATCAGCAGCGCGCCGCCGCCGAAGCCGAGGCCCGAGCTGTCGGCGAGGAAGTCGCCGAGCGCGGTGCCGAGCGTGTTCGAGAACAGGATCGCGATCCAGTACAGCAGCTCGACCTTGCGCGTGCGGATCAGGTCGACCGACAGCGATTCGCCGCTGAGGCGCCAGACCGCGAAGATCGCCAGCAGGATCGCGACCAGAATCGACGAGCCGGCCGCATAGCCGAGGCCGAGCGTGCGATCCATGAAATCGGACATCGTCGTGCCGGCCGTGCTCGTCGCGACGATCACGGCCCAGTAGATCGCCGGGCGATAGCGCGTCGTCCTGAGCTGGGCGCCCAGCGTGACGAGAAAGAAACCGAACAGCAGGATCGAACTCACCGCGTAGCCGACGTTCAGCGTCATCGACAGCAGGTCGCCGCCCGTTTCGCCGAGCGTCGTCGCGCAGATCTTCGTGATCCAGAACGCGAGCGTGATTTCGGGAAGTTTGTTCATTCGAACCCCTTTTTGCAGGAGAGGGCGCGCCGGTACGGACCGCGCGCCTTGCAGACAGGATCGAATGTAGTCGCCGCTCGCTTAACGGAACCTTAGCGAGTGTGACGAACGGCGTGGGCGGCCACGCCGGCGCGGTCAGCGCGCATGTTGGTGCCGGTAATGCAGCGCATAGGCGAGCGTCAGCAGCACGACGAATACGACGCCGACCACCATCGTCATCCGGAATTCGCGCGTGAAAGCGGTCGTCAGCAGGATTGCGGCCACGAGCCCCGCGCCGAGCAGGCTGCCGAACGGGTGCCCCCACATCCGGAACGCGAGCGCGGGGCCACGATACTGCGAACGGAACCGCAGGTGGGTGACGAAGATCATCAGCCACGTGAACAGCGCGCCGAACATCGCGATCGCCATCATCACCGTGAATGCGGTGTCGGGCGCGAGCGCGACCAGCACGGCCGCGACCGCAACGCCGCTCGTCGAGATCCACAGCGCCGCGCGCGGCACGCCGTTCGCGCCGAGCCGGCCGAACACCGCGGGCGCGAGGCGCGCGCGCGACAGGCTGAACATCATCCGCGTCGTCACGTACAGCTGGCTGTTCATCGCCGACAGCGCCGCGATCAGCAGCACGAAGTTGATCACGCCCGCCGCGTACGGCACGTGCGTCGCGGCCATCACCTTCACGAACGGGCTTTCGTCGGTGCCGGCCTGCGTCCACGGCACGATCGCGAGCATCAGCGCGAGCGTCAGCAGGTAGAACAGCACGAGCCGGAACACGGTCGAGCGGAATGCGCGTGTGACCGCGTGCTGCGGATCGCGCGCCTCGCCGGCCGCGATCGCGACGGCTTCGATGCTCATGTAGCTGAAGATCGCGACGATCACCGCGACCCACGTCCCCCACGGCCCCTTCGGCATGAAACCGCCGTGCGCGGTGTAGTTCGCGAAACCGATGCCCGATGCGGCCGGCGCCGACCAGACGAGATAGGCGCCGAGCAGGATGAACACGACGATCGCCGCGATCTTCAGCAGCGAAAACGCGTATTCGACCGTCCCGTACAGCGTGACGCTCGCGAGGTTCACCGCGATCAGCAGCGCGGAGAAGCCGATCACCCAGTACCAGCCGGGCACGGCCGGGAACCAGTACTTCATGAACACGGCGATCGCGCTGATTTCGGTGCCGATCGCGAACACGACCGCGAACCAGTACGCATAACGCACGAGAAAACCCGCGAGCGGGCCGACGTAATGCTCGGCATAGGCGCCGAACGAGCCGGCCGTCGGATGCGCGACGGTCATTTCCGCGAGCGCGCCCATCAGCAGCAGCGCGATCAGCGCGCCGATCGCATACGAAACCAGCACGCTCGGGCCGGCGAGCCCGATCGCGAACCCGCTGCCGAGGAACAGCCCCGTGCCGATCGCGCCGCCGATCGCGATCATCGCCATCTGCCCCGACGTCAGCGCGTGGCGCAACCCTTGTTCGCGCGCGACGATATCGTCGAACGACCGTTGTTGTTGTGTCACTGCGTTACCACTCCCCTGCACCACCATCGCGCCGCCGGCGCCGGATAAAACGAAACGGCGCGGAGAACTTCCCGCGCCGTTCGCATGAACCACGAATTATCGCTTACTCGACTTCGACCGTCTCTTCGTTCGGCTTGTGCGGCGGGTTCGCCAGCTTGTCGAACGACAACTGCACCTTGTCGCTTTCGTCGACGTCGACCGTCACGTGGCCGCCGTTGAGCAGCTTGCCGAACAGCAGCTCGTCGGCCAGCGCGCGCCGGATCGTGTCCTGGATCAGCCGCTGCATCGGCCGCGCACCCATCAGCGGGTCGAAGCCGTGCTTCGCGAGATGCTTGCGCAACGCATCGGTGAACAGTGCGTCGACCTTCTTCTCGTGCAGTTGTTCCTCGAGCTGGATCAGGAACTTGTCGACCACGCGCATGATGATTTCCTCATCGAGCGAGCGGAAGCTGATGATCGCATCCAGGCGGTTGCGGAACTCCGGCGTGAACAGACGCTTGATGTCGGTCATCTCGTCGCCGGTTTCTCGGCGCGTCGTGAAGCCGATCGTCGCCTTCTGCATCGACTCGGCGCCCGCGTTCGTCGTCATGATGATGATGACGTTGCGGAAATCCGCCTTGCGGCCGTTGTTGTCCGTCAGCGTGCCGTGGTCCATCACCTGCAGCAGCACGTTGAAGATGTCCGGATGCGCCTTCTCGATTTCGTCGAGCAGCAGCACGCAATGCGGCTTCTTCGTGACGGCTTCGGTCAAGAGGCCGCCCTGGTCGAACCCGACGTAGCCCGGCGGCGCGCCGATCAGCCGGCTCACCGCGTGACGCTCCATGTATTCCGACATGTCGAAGCGGATCAGCTCGATGCCGAGCGTGAACGCGAGCTGGCGCGCCACTTCGGTCTTGCCGACGCCCGTCGGGCCGGAGAACAGGAACGCGCCGATCGGCTTGTCCATCTTGCCGAGGCCCGCGCGCGCCATCTTGATCGAGGCCGCGAGCGCGTCGATCGCCGGATCCTGGCCGAACACGACGCTCTTCAGGTCGCGATCGAGCGTCTGCAGCTTGCTGCGATCGTCCTGCGACACGCTCTGCGGCGGCACGCGCGCGATCTTCGAGATGATTTCCTCGATCTCGCCCTTGCCGATCGTCTTCTTCTGCTTCGACTTCGGCAGGATGCGCTGCGCGGCGCCCGCCTCGTCGATCACGTCGATCGCCTTGTCCGGCAGGTGCCGGTCGGTGATGAAGCGCGCCGACAGCTCGGCCGCGGCCGACAGTGCGCCCGACGAATACTTGACGCCGTGGTGCTCCTCGAAGCGCGACTTCAGCCCGCGCAGGATCGCGACCGTCTGCTCGACGCTCGGCTCCGTCACGTCGACCTTCTGGAAGCGCCGCGACAGCGCCGCATCCTTCTCGAAGATGCCGCGATATTCGGTGAAGGTGGTCGCGCCGATGCACTTGAGCGTGCCCGACGACAGCGCCGGCTTCAGCAGGTTCGACGCATCGAGCGTGCCGCCCGACGCGGCGCCCGCGCCGATCAGCGTATGGATTTCGTCGATGAACAGGATCGCGTGCGGGCGCTCCTTCAGTTCCTTCAGCACCGTCTTCAGACGCTGCTCGAAATCGCCGCGATACTTGGTGCCTGCCAGCAGCGCGCCCATGTCGAGCGAGTACACCTGCGCGTTCGCGAGGATGTCCGGCACTTCGCCGCGCGTGATCCGATACGCGAGCCCTTCCGCGATCGCGGTCTTGCCGACGCCGGCTTCGCCGACGAGCAGCGGGTTGTTCTTGCGCCGGCGGCACAGCACCTGCACGACGCGCTCGACCTCGGGCTCGCGACCGATCAGCGGATCAATGCGGCCGTCCTTCGCCATCTGGTTCAGGTTCTGCGTGAACTGCGCGAGCGGCGTTTCCTTCTGCGCATTCGCGTCTTCGCTTTCCGCGTTCGCGTCGGTCGACTTCGCGGCTTCGCCGCCGTTCGTCTTCGCGATGCCGTGCGAAATGAAGTTCACCACGTCGAGGCGCGTGACGCCCTGCTGCTGCAGGTAGTACACGGCGTGCGAATCCTTCTCGCCGAAGATCGCGACCAGCACGTTCGCGCCGGTCACTTCCTTCTTGCCGTTCGACGTCGACTGGACGTGCATGATCGCGCGCTGGATCACGCGCTGGAAACCGAGCGTCGGCTGGGTATCGACATCGTCGGTGCCCGGGACGGTCGGTGTGTTGTCGTGGATGAAATTGCGCAGGTTCTGACGCAGGTCCTCGATGTTTGCCGCGCACGCGCGCAACACCTCGGCCGCCGTCGGATTATCCAGCAGGGCCAGCAGCAGATGCTCGACCGTAATGAACTCATGGCGCGCCTGGCGTGCTTCCATGAACGCCATGTGCAGGCTGACTTCCAATTCCTGGGCAATCATGCTTCCTCCATCACGCACTGCAGCGGATGCCCTGCCTGCCGCGCATGGGTAACGACTTGCTCAACCTTGGTCGACGCGATGTCCCGCGTATAGACCCCACATACCCCTCGCCCTTCGCGATGGACCTTCAGCATGATCTGCGTGGCCGTCTCGCGATCCTTCTTGAAATACTCCTGGACCACCATCACGACGAACTCCATCGGCGTGAAGTCGTCGTTCAGCAGCACCACCTTGTACATCGAAGGCGGCTTGAGCTTCTGCTGCTTGCGTTCCAGGACGGTACTGTCCTGCTTGTCCGGGATAATCGCCATACACCCATTCTAAACAACTCGGACAGGCCCGCAATCCTGCCATTACCCGACCGACCGGCCGGCGCCCTCCCCGGTATCCCGGAACACGCGATCGTCCTCGCGCCATACGAAAGCCGGCTGCGGTGCCGGCTTTCACGCATGGCGCGGAACACGAACCGTCAGGGGGAATCGCACCGGAACGTCGTGTCCGCATCCAGTATCCCACAAGCCGGGACGACTCGAACGCGTGTCACTCGAGCCTGGTATATGAGCCGATTATGCGGCTTTTCAAGCCCCCGCGCTTGGCCGCATGCTGCAAAGCAAAGCCGGAAAAACCCTGAAAATGGGTTCTTTACAACGACCCTCTAAACGTCGAAAAATTCCACTTGACACTCCAATAAAGAGCGCCAACAATCAAGCTGGCACTTTTTTCAATTTGCCGATTGGCGAAACGAAAGAGGCCGAGGTGAGCTTGTGAGGGGGGAACGACTGTATTTTCAGTCGTTTAGCTTTTCGAGCGTGCTCGTGGTAAGTAGCAGCGACTGTGTGACAGGGGAAGTAGGAAAATGGCAACTGGTATCGTTAAGTGGTTCAACGACGCGAAGGGCTTCGGTTTCATCACTCCCGACGAGGGCGGTGAGGATCTGTTTGCGCACTTCTCGGCTATCACCATGAATGGCTTCAAGACGCTGAAGGAAGGCCAGAAGGTGAGCTTTGACGTCGTTCAAGGACCGAAGGGCAAGCAAGCGTCGAACATCCAGGCCGCATAAAGGCATCGGATATCGGACGAAGAAACCCGGCGCACAGCGCCGGGTTTCTTTTTTTGAGGCCGGCCAATCGATAATCGATTGGCCGGCCTTTTCGTTCAATCCCGATAATTGAACGCATATTGTCTCGTCATGCATGCAGATCGGATATCGAATCCGCACGTGAAACACATTCGCGGCTTCGTTACACGACCTTCAGCGTACCCATCATGCCGAGATCCTCGTGTTCGAGAATGTGGCAGTGAAACATGCGCTCGCCGGGCATGTCTTGCGTGACGAGAATCGATACGGTTTCACCGCTGCGCACGTTCACGGTATCGCGCCACGCGCGGAACGGTTCGCTCGTGCGCGAACCGGCCGACGCCCGCTCGATCACCTGGAACTGCGTGCCGTGCAGATGGAACGGGTGGTCCATGTCCGTCGAATTGCGGATTTCCCAGCGCTCGACGTCGCCGCGGCGGCTCGTCAGCGTCGCGCGGTGCGGCGCGTAGGTGTCGCCGTTGATCGTGAAGCGCATGCCCGCCGGGCGGCCGTGCGCCCCGCCCTTCATCATCGCGTCCATGTCCATTTCCTCGCCGAACGCGACCGTCTTGTGCGCCACCGGTTCGCCCAGCGGCGGCACCGCGCGCAGCGTGGCAGGCCGCGCACGGGCCTCGGCGGGCGCAAACGCGACATCGGCGAGCGCCAGCGCCGGATCGGGCGGCAGGCTGCCGTGGCCGTCGTCGTGCGACATCGTCATCTTGCGGCGGTCGTACTCGGCCGCCTGCAGCACCGCGCGCGACGCACGGTCGCCGGCGCGCACCAGCAGCTCCGCGCGCTCGCCCGGCGCAATCAGCAGCGACGTCACGCGCCGCGGCGCGTCGAACAACCCGCCGTCGGTACCCGCGTGCTCGAACGCGCGGCCGTCATCGAACGCGATGCGCAGGTAACGTGCGCTGCACGCGTTCCAGACACGCCAGCGTTCGTCGCCCGCGACGTCGATGCGCGGCCGGCGCGCGCCGTTGACCAGCACGAATTGACCTTCACGGCCGTTCATCCAGTCCATCATGTCGTTCCGCGCAATCGTGCCGTCGCGCGCAAGCTTCAGGTCCGACACGAACAGGTGGCGCTCGGGCCAGCCGGCAAGCGGATCGTCCGCGGCGCGCACGACGAACGGGCCGGCCAGCCCGCGGAACACCTGCTCGGCGGTCATCATGTGCGGATGCGGGTGGTACCAGTAAGTGCCGGCGCTGCCCTTCGGCAGCGTGAAGCGATACACGCGCGACGCGCCGGGCGCGACGGGATCGGACGGGTTGCCGTCCTGGTCGGGCGGCACGGGCAGGCCGTGCCAGTGGATCGTCGACGGCTGCGGCAGCTTGTTCACGAACCGGATCTCGACCGTATCGCCCTCGCGCACGTCGATCAGCGGGCCGACAACCGGCCCCTGTGTGCCCGCGCCGAACTGCCAGAATGGGGTCGGCTTCGCACCGCGCAGCAGCGGTCGCGCCACCGGTTGAGCAACCAGCGTGGCCCGGAACGTACCGGGCTCACGGCTTTCGTTGGCCAGCGTGCGCAACGTCGCGAGCGGCGCGCCGGCCGGCAGTGCGTCGGTGGCCGCGAGCGCGACCGGCGCGGGCGTGCCGTGCTGCGCGTGCGCCGCCATCCCTGACATACCCGACATGCCCGGCATGTCGTCCATTGAATCCATGCCGGCCATGCCCGCGTGACCGGCATGCTGCGCCCACGCAGTGCGCGCGAACAGCGACGCGGTCGCGGCGCCGATGGCGCGCGACAGGAAGGTTCTCCGTCTCATCAATCGATCCTCGTTATTCATGCGGCGCCGCGCGACAGCCGCGGCGGTCGCGTCATCATAACCGCAGGGCCGGATCGAGAAACGCTGCCTGACGGGCGGCGATACGCCGCAGCAAGCGGCGTTACCGCGGCGGATTCGGCGCCATGACCGGCATCGCCGAGCGGCGCTTCGGCAGCGACTGCCGTTCACCTATCGCCCCTTTGCGCCTTCCGTTCGCCCCTTGCGTTCGCACCCGCTGCATCGATGATCCGCAAATCCGCCGATTTTTCACGATGCGGAACAAGTCACTGCGTTATAAAAATTCGTGGTGCAGGGCACAAATTTCCCGTTTCGCGATGCCGAAAAACGTTCCGCAATACAAAACGTCGCAAATAATTATCTGTTTTTAAAAGAGAATTTTTGTTTCGAGAAGCCGTTCTACATGCACCATGCGAGCAGGTCGCGGACGTAGACTTTGTTCCATGCACTGACGCTTCGCCACGGCGTTCGATACGGAACCCGGCGCAAGCAGCCAGTCGGGCCACAGCCGGCCGAGCCGGCAGGCGGCACAACAGAATCGCTCGTGATCAGAAAGGGAGAACGGAAATGAAGGGATTTCGCTTTGGTTCAGCGCTCGGGTCGTTCTACATCCTGCCGGCAAACGGCGGCTGGGAAGCGACGTTCGGCAACGCCCTGCTCGGCGCATTCTCGTGCCCCGAAGTGGCAGCCGACCACATTTCCCGCGGCGACTGCGAGCAACCGTCCGAACTGGACACGGCCACGCTCGAAGTGCCGGACGAAATCGCCGAATGGGAAATCGTCCACGTCTGAATGGCAAGCCTCCAACGACAAACGCCCCGGGCGACCGGGGCGTTTTTCTTGTGTGCCGGGCGGCGAACGGTTCAATCCGCCGCGCCGGTACATGCATCGGCTCGCGCGATAGCGCGGCCGGCGTCAGGCAACCGCGTCGACGATGCCGTTCAGCGTCGCGCTCGGGCGCATTGCCTGGCTCGTCAGCTCGACGTTCGGACGGTAGTAGCCGCCGATCGCCTGCGCGTTGCCTTGCGCGGCCGCCAGTTCTTCCAGGATGCGCGCTTCGCTGTCGGACAGCGCCTTCGCCACGCCTTCGAACTGCGCCTTCAGCGCGGCGTCCTCGGTCTGCTCTGCCAGCGCCTGCGCCCAGTACAGGCACAGGTAGAAATGGCTGCCGCGGTTGTCGAGGCCGCCGACCTTGCGCGCCGGCGACTTGTTCTCGTCCAGGAACTTGCCGGTCGCCTGGTCGAGCGTCTTCGCGAGCACGAGCGCCTTCGGGTTCTGGTACGCGTTGCCGAGATGTTCGAGCGACGCGGCCAGCGCGAGGAATTCGCCGAGCGAATCCCAGCGCAGGAAGCCTTCCTCGACGAACTGCTGCACGTGCTTCGGTGCCGAGCCGCCCGCACCCGTTTCGAACATCCCGCCGCCGGCCATCAGCGGCACGATCGACAGCATCTTCGCGCTGGTGCCGAGTTCCATGATCGGGAACAGGTCGGTCAGGTAGTCGCGCAGCACGTTGCCGGTGACCGAGATCGTATCCTTGCCCGCGCGGATGCGCTCGAGCGAGAAACGCGTGGCTTCGACCGGCGTCATGATGCGGATGTCGAGGCCGTTCGTGTCGTGATCCTTCAGGTAGCGTTCGACCTTCGCGATGATCTGCGCGTCGTGCGCACGTGCCGGATCGAGCCAGAACACGGCCGGGGCGCCGGTCGCGCGCGCGCGGTTGACCGCGAGCTTGACCCAATCCTGCACCGGTGCGTCCTTCGTCTGGCACATGCGCCAGATGTCGCCCGACTCGACCGCGTGCTCGAGCAGCACGTTGCCGGCTTCGTCGATGACGCGCACGACGCCGTCCGCCGGGATCTGGAACGTCTTGTCGTGCGAACCGTATTCCTCGGCCGCCTGCGCCATCAGGCCGACGTTCGGCACGCTGCCCATCGTGACCGGATCGAACGCGCCGTGCTGCTTGCAGTCCTCGATCACGGCCTGGTAGACGCCCGCGTAGCAGCGGTCCGGAATCACGGCCTTCGCGTCGTACAGTTGACCGTCCGGGCCCCACATGCCGCCCGAATCGCGGATCATCGCCGGCATCGACGCGTCGACGATCACGTCGCTCGGCACGTGCAGGTTCGTGATGCCCTTGTCCGAGTTGACCATCGCGAGGCGCGGGCGCACTGCGTATTCGGCCTTGACGTCGGCTTCGATCGCTTCGCGCGTGTCGGCCGGGAGGTCCTTCAGGCGCGCGTACAGGTCGCCGATCCCGTTGTTCGGGTTGAAGCCGGCCTTCGCCAGCACGTCCGCGTGCTTCGCGAGCGCGTCGCGGTAGAACACCGACACGAAGTGACCGAACAGGATCGGGTCCGAGACCTTCATCATGGTCGCCTTCAGGTGCACCGAGAACAGCACGTCCTGCGCCTTCGCGTCGGCGATCTGCGCTTCGATGAAGCTGCGCAGCGCGTTGCGGCTCATCACCGATGCGTCGATCACTTCACCGGCCTTCACGGCCGTCTTTTCCTTCAGCACCTTCTTCGCGCCGTCGGTCGTCGTGAGTTCGATCTTCACGCTGCCGGCCTCGGCGATCAGCGCCGACTTCTCGCTGCCGTAGAAGTCGCCTTCGGTCATGTGCGCGACGTGGGACTTCGACGTGGACTTCCATGCGCCCATCTTGTGCGGATGCTTGCGTGCGTAGTTCTTGACCGACAGCGGCGCGCGGCGGTCGGAGTTGCCTTCGCGCAGCACCGGGTTCACCGCGCTGCCCTTGATCTTGTCGTAGCGTGCCTTGACGGCCTTCTCTTCGTCCGTCGACGGATCTTCCGGATAGGCCGGCAGCGCGTAGCCCTGCGCCTGCAGTTCGGCGATCGCGGCCTTCAGCTGCGGCACCGATGCGCTGATGTTCGGCAGCTTGATGATGTTCGCTTCCGGCTTCAGCGTGAGCTGGCCCAGCTCGGCCAGATCGTCGGAACCCTTCTGCTCCGACGGCAGGACGTCTGCGAATGCCGCGATGATGCGGCCGGCGAGCGAGATGTCGCGCGTTTCGACGGCGACGCCGGACGAACGCGTGAAGGCCTTGACGATCGGCAGCAGCGAATAGGTCGCGAGCGCCGGCGCTTCGTCGGTGAGGGTGTAGATGATCTTGGGCGAAGTGGACATGGTGGTCAAAGCATTGCTACGTGATTGTTGAACTGAGGAGCGCCGGCGGTAACCGGCGGGGAGCGACCGGGTCGGTCGCGAAAGGGGCGCGCCGGCTCAGCCGGGCGGTGGTGTTGCGAGGGCCGTCATGTTCTACCTTGCAGGGCTTCCGGGCCGCATCGCGGCGCCGCGGCCCGCATGCCGGACCGCCCTGCCAACAAAACCTGCCATCCACGAAACGCTCCGGCGCCGGCAGTCAGCGCCGGGGCGGCCGGCAACGCGCCGGCCCACCCCGGAAGGGGTCTTACATGTTCTCGATCAGCACTTCGCCGAAGCCGGAGCACGACACCTGCGTCGCGCCTTCCATCAGACGCGCGAAGTCGTACGTGACGCGCTTCTGCAGGATCGACTTCTCCATCGCGGCGATGATCGTGTCGGCTGCTTCCGTCCAGCCGAGGTGGCGCAGCATCATTTCCGCCGACAGGATCTCGGAACCCGGGTTCACGTAATCCTTGCCTGCGTACTTCGGCGCCGTGCCGTGCGTCGCCTCGAACATCGCGACCGAATCCGACAGGTTCGCGCCCGGCGCGATCCCGATGCCGCCGACCTGCGCGGCCAGTGCGTCGGAGATGTAGTCGCCGTTCAGGTTCAGCGTCGCGATCACGTCGTATTCGGCCGGACGCAGCAGGATCTGCTGCAGGAACGCGTCGGCGATCGAATCCTTGATCACGATCTCGTTGCCCGTCCTCGGGTTCTTCACGCGCATCCACGGGCCGCCGTCGATCAGCTCGCCACCGAACTCCTTCTGCGCGAGCGCGTAGCCGGCGTCACGGAACAGGCCTTCCGTGAACTTCATGATGTTGCCCTTGTGCACCAGCGTGACCGACTTGCGATCGTTGTCGATCGCGTACTGGATCGCCTTGCGCACGAGGCGCTCGGTGCCTTCGGTCGACACGGGCTTGACGCCGATCCCCGAGGTTTCCGGGAAACGGATCTTCTTCACGCCCATCTCGTCCTGCAGGAACTTGATCACCTTCTTCGCCTGCTCGGAGCCCGCGGCCCATTCGATGCCCGCGTAGATGTCTTCCGAGTTCTCACGGAAGATCACCATGTCGATCTTCTGCGGCTCGCGCACCGGCGACGGCACGCCCTTGAAATACTGGACCGGGCGCAGGCACACGTACAGGTCGAGCTCCTGGCGCAGCGCGACGTTCAGCGAACGGATGCCGCCGCCGACCGGGGTCGTGAGCGGCCCCTTGATCGACACCACGTATTCCTTCAGCACCTGCAGCGTTTCGTCCGGCAGCCACACGTCCGGACCGTACACCTTGGTCGCCTTCTCGCCCGCGAAAATCTCCATCCAGTGGATTTTGCGCTGGCCCTTGTAGGCATGCGCGACCGCCGCGTCGACGACCTTGATCATGACCGGCGTGATATCGAAGCCCGTACCGTCGCCTTCGATATAGGGAATGATCGGCTGATCGGAAACGTTGAGCGAGAAGTCCTTGTTGACGGTGATCTTGTCACCGCCCTCCGGAACCTTGATGTGCTGATACGGCATGATCGACTCCAGTGACGTGGCTGAGCAGGTGATGCTGGTCGAAGCTGCGCGCGCGGCGGGGGCACGGCATGGCCACCCCGTGACGACAACAGCGAGCCGCTATTCTAGCGCCCCAACCGGGCACTTCGGCGCGAACCGCGGCACTGCGTATCAAGACCTCACTTATGTCTTATATAAGACAGAGGACTTGCCGTTCCGTATTATGCATTAAGATTCCGCCATTTGCCATAGACCGCCCACCCCCGCTCCCTGCGGGGCGCCGGGCGGGCGCCCCGCCATGAACCTGATCGCCCTCAACAAGCCGTTCGGCACGATTTGCCAGTTTTCCGCGCACGAGACGCGGCCGTCGCTCGGCGACTGGGTAAAAACGCCCGGCGTGTACGCGGCCGGCCGGCTCGACGCGGACAGCGAGGGGCTGCTGCTGCTCACCGACGACGGCGCGCTGCAGGCCCGCATCGCGGAGCCGCGCCACAAGCTGGTGAAGCGCTACTGGGCGCAGGTCGACGGCGCGCCGGGGCCGGCCGACCTGAAGGCGCTCGCACGCGGCGTCGACCTCGGCGACTACGTGACGCGCCCGTGCCGCGCCGAATTCATCGAGCCGCCCGACACGCTGTGGCCGCGCAATCCGCCGATCCGCTACCGCGCCGCGATCCCGACCACGTGGATCGAGCTGGCGATCACCGAGGGCAAGAACCGGCAGGTGCGCCGGATGACGGCGGCCGTCGGCTTCCCGACGTTGCGTCTGGTGCGCGTCGGCATCGGCGCGCTCGACATATTCGCGCTCGGCATTGCACCGGGCGAAACGATCGCGCTGCCGCCGCGCGCGCCGTGGGACGGTTTCGCGCGCGCCGGATGACGAATCCGGCACGCGCGCATTTTTCGTCATCTTTTTCGTCAACCGGCTGCGGAGATCGCGCGTTAAACCACGCAGATGCCAACCTTAGCTATCCGGCATTGGCAGCCGAACCCCGTGTTTGCGTCACGAAAGCGACGTTTTATTCGAATACGATTCGGCGCCCGCAGCGCAAAGAGAAATTTCTCGAAGCGTCTGTCAACCGAAAGGTGGATGGCACCGTTAGACGACATGACTCCTATTGCCGGGTCATTTGGTTAATTAACTAAAGCTGAGGAACACAACATGAACAAACTGATCGCCGCTCTGGTCGCTGGTCTCTTCGCAACGGCAGCTTTCGCACAAGCTTCGGCTCCGGAAGCTGCTCCGGCACCGGCAGAAGCTGCTTCGGCACCGGCTAAGCACGCTGCCAAGAAGCACCACGCTGCCAAGAAGCACCACAAGGCATCGAAGAAGGCTGCAGCAAGCGACGCAGCAGCACCGGCAGCTGCTTCGAACTAAGTAAGCCAGCTGTAATAACGCAGTCAAGAACACGCAGTCCTGCCGTTCTTACGGCGTTGAAAGGCAGATCACCGCAAGGCGATCTGCCTTTTTCTTTTTTGTGCCCGCCGGCGCGCATCGCGTACCATGCGGGTCTCGTTTTCCAGACAGGAGCCATGCTGTGTCATTCTCCCTGCGCTCGTCGCTCGGCCGCCTTGCGCGCGCCGCCGTGTTTCCCGCCGCCCTCGCCGTCCTCGCGCTCGGCATGCAGGCTGCCGGCGCCCAAGTGCCGCCCGGCGCCAAGCAGCCGAGCGAGTTCCCGCGCGTGAAGCTGCGAGCCGGCATGTACGTGATCGACGCGGCCGTCGCCGCCAACGACGCCGACCGCGAACAGGGGCTGATGTACCGTTCGCAGCTCGCGCCGAACGAAGGCATGCTGTTCGTCTTCAACGAGAACGCCGTGCACTGCTTCTGGATGAAGAACACGCTGATTCCGCTGTCGATCGCGTTCATCCGCGCGGACGGCACGATCACCGACATCGACGAGATGCGCGCGGAAACCACCGACAACCACTGTCCGCGCAACAACGGCGTCTATGCGCTCGAAATGAGCAAGGGCTGGTTCGCCGCGAAGGGCATCAAGCCCGGCATGAAGCTCGACGGCCTGCCGCGGGCCCAGTAACGGCACCGGCCCGCGCGGCGGCGCCGCGCCGCGCACCGACCGAAAGCCGGCCGCCCATTATTCTTGTCGGGCGCCGGCTTTTTTTTCGCCTGCCGGCGGCGACGCACGCCTTGATTCCGCCGGCGCAGGCCGCATCTGCAAAAGCCACGCGCAAGCGCTATGCTTGAAGTCTCGCTTGTTCCAACCCGGGTCGGCCCCAGCCGCCCCGCTTACGATCCGAACCACCAGGAGGTTCACGTGCCCCGCAAAACCCCCATCGAGCGCTATCGAAATATCGGGATCAGCGCTCACATCGATGCCGGCAAGACCACGACGACCGAGCGCATCCTGTTTTACACCGGCGTGAGCCACAAGATCGGTGAAGTGCACGACGGCGCGGCCACGATGGACTGGATGGAGCAGGAGCAGGAACGCGGCATCACGATCACGTCGGCGGCGACCACGGCCTTCTGGAAGGGCATGGCCGGCAACTATCCGGAACACCGGATCAACATCATCGATACGCCCGGGCACGTCGACTTCACGATCGAAGTCGAGCGCTCGATGCGCGTGCTCGACGGCGCATGCATGGTCTACGACTCGGTCGGCGGCGTGCAGCCGCAATCGGAAACCGTGTGGCGCCAGGCGAACAAGTACAAGGTGCCGCGCATCGCGTTCGTCAACAAGATGGACCGGATCGGCGCCGACTTCTTCCGCGTGCAGAAGCAGATCGGCGAGCGCCTGAAAGGCGTCGCCGTGCCGATCCAGATTCCGATCGGCGCGGAAGATCATTTCCAGGGCGTCGTCGATCTCGTGAAGATGAAGGCGATCGTGTGGGACGACGAAAGCCAGGGCGTGAAGTTCTCGTACGAGGACATCCCCGCGAATCTCGTCGAGCTCGCGCACGAATGGCGCGAGAAGATGGTCGAGGCCGCGGCCGAAGCGAGCGAGGAACTGCTCGACAAGTATCTGCACGACCATGAATCGCTGACCGAGGACGAGATCAAGGCCGCGCTGCGCAAGCGCACGATCGCGAACGAGATCGTGCCGATGCTGTGCGGCAGCGCGTTCAAGAACAAGGGCGTGCAGGCGATGCTCGACGCGGTGATCGACTACCTGCCGTCGCCGGTCGACGTGCCCGCGATCCTCGGCCACGACTTCGTCGATCCGGAAAAGCCGGCGGAACGTCATCCGAGCGACGACGAGCCGTTCTCGGCGCTCGCGTTCAAGATCATGACCGACCCGTTCGTCGGCCAGCTGATCTTCTTCCGCGTGTATTCGGGCGTCGTCGAGTCGGGCGACACGGTGCTCAACGCGACGAAGGACAAGAAGGAGCGGCTCGGCCGGATCCTGCAGATGCACGCGAACGAGCGCAAGGAAATCAAGGAAGTGCGCGCGGGCGACATCGCGGCGGCCGTCGGCCTGAAGGAAGCGACCACCGGCGACACGCTGTGCGATCCGGCCAAGCCGATCATCCTCGAGAAGATGGAATTCCCGGAGCCGGTGATCTCGCAGGCCGTCGAGCCGAAGACGAAGGCCGACCAGGAAAAGATGGGCCTCGCGCTGAACCGCCTCGCGCAGGAAGATCCGTCGTTCCGCGTGCAGACCGACGAAGAGTCCGGCCAGACGATCATTTCGGGGATGGGCGAGCTCCACCTCGAAATCCTGGTCGACCGGATGAAGCGCGAGTTCGGCGTCGAAGCGACGGTCGGCAAGCCGCAGGTCGCGTATCGCGAAACGGTGCGCACGACGGCGGCCGACGTCGAAGGCAAGTTCGTCAAGCAGTCGGGCGGTCGCGGCCAGTACGGCCATGCGGTGATCACGCTCGAGCCGAACCCGGGCAAGGGCTACGAGTTCCTCGACGAGATCAAGGGCGGCGTGATTCCGCGCGAGTTCATCCCGGCCGTCGACAAGGGCATCACCGAGACGCTGAAGAGCGGCGTGCTCGCGGGCTACCCGGTCGTCGACGTGAAGGTGCATCTGACGTTCGGTTCGTACCACGACGTCGACTCGAACGAAAACGCGTTCCGGATGGCCGGCTCGATGGCGTTCAAGGAAGCGATGCGCAAGGCGAAGCCCGTGCTGCTCGAACCGATGATGGCCGTCGAGGTCGAGACGCCCGAGGACTTCATGGGCAACGTGATGGGCGACCTGTCGAGCCGGCGCGGCATCGTGCAGGGGATGGAGGACATCGCGGGCGGTGGCGGCAAGCTCGTACGCGCCGAAGTGCCGCTTGCCGAGATGTTCGGCTATTCGACGTCGCTGCGCTCGGCGACGCAGGGCCGTGCGACGTACTCGATGGAGTTCAAGCATTACGCGGAAACGCCGGCGAACGTGTCGGAAGCCGTGATCAACGCGAAGACGAAGTAAGCGCCGCTCGCCCGCGCCCTGTCGCTGGCACGCAAAGCCCGTCCGGTTCCGGACGGGCTTTTTTTCATCCGGCGCGCATCGCGTTCGCGGCTTGTTGATCGGCGCGCCGCGCTTTTTTTCGCGTGCCACAATGGATGGCGAATCGTCAGATGGAACCCGCCCGATGCCGCCCACCCCTGCCCTGCGCCGCCTGCTGACCCTCTATGCCGGCCTGATCGCCGCGAACGTCGCCGTCTGGCTGTGGGCGCTCGCGGTGCTGCGCGACCATCCGCTGCTGCTCGGCACCGCGGCGATCGCGTACGGGCTCGGGCTGCGTCATGCGGTCGACGCGGATCACATCGCCGCGATCGACGTCGCGACGCGCAAGCTGATGCAGGACGGCCAGCGTCCGGTGAGCGTCGGCCTGTTCTTCTCGCTCGGCCATTCGACGATCGTGATCGCCGCGACGCTCGGCATCGCGCTGACCGCGTTCGCGCTGCGCGACCGCTTCGATGCGTTCCGCGAGATCGGCGGCACGATCGGCACGGCGGTATCGGCCACCTTCCTGCTGGTGCTCGCGTGCGTGAACCTGATGATCCTGCGCGACGTGTGGCGACGCTATCGCGGCGCATCCGGGCACACGCACGACGGCGCGCATGATCATCGTCCCGCCGGACTCGTAGCGCGGTTGCTGCGCCCGCTGTTCCGGTTCGTGTCGAAGAGCTGGCACATGTATCCGGTCGGCGTGCTGTTCGGGCTCGGTTTCGATACTGCAACCGAAATCGGCCTGCTCGCGATCGCCGCCGCGCAGGCGAGCCAGGGGCTGCCGGTCTATACGATCATGCTGTTCCCCGCGCTTTTCACCGCCGGCATGACGCTGATCGACTCGACCGACAACGTCCTGATGATTCAGGCATACGGCTGGGCGATGGACGATCCGCAGCGCAAGCTGCTCTACAACGCGAGCATCACGTTCGTGTCGGCGGCCGTCGCGCTGGCGATCGGCGGGATCGAGGCAGCCGGCCTGCTGGCCGACAAGCTGTCGCTGACGGGCCCCGTGCGCGACACGCTCGATGCGCTCGGCGAACGCTTCGGCTCGATCGGCTACGGCATCGTCGCGCTGTTCCTCGTCTGCTGGATCGCGTCGATCCTGTTCCACCGCTGGCAACGCGCGGCCGACGCGCCGGCGCGCTGAACGACGCTCCCGACGTTTCACTCCGGAAACAAAACGCTCCCCACCGACGTTGCATGCGTGATCGCGCGACGGCACCGCCTTTCGCCACGGTCCCGCGCGGCCGATGGCACGAATCTCGCAGATAGGGATTCGCACGGCGGGCCCGCGTGCCGATCCGCATTCGCGGCTGGCGTCAAGCGCCGGCCCGAAGGCCATCGGCCGACGATAGGACAACGAATCTTTTACGCCCCCCTGCACCACACGTAAATAGTCGCGCGGCAACGAGGCATCGCGCGCATGGGGAGGCCATGATGCATAAGACGAAACAACCGTTCCGCGCGGCGGGACGGCGCCCTCGTGCAACCTTGCTGGCCGCGGCCGCGTTTGCGTGCTGCTGCTCGTATGCCGTCGCACAGAACACGACACCTGACTCCGCGTCCGACGCGAACGCCAGCGCGGACACCATCATGACGCTGGTCGAGAACGCATCGCCGTGCGCCGCCGATCCGGCTGCGTGCGCGGTGCACGTTTATGCCGGCCGCGGCGTCGGGAATGGCGGTGCCGGCGCGAGCGGCAGCGGCAATGGGAACGGCGGTGGCAGCGGTAGTGGCAATGGCAGCGGGAACGGCAGCGGCGGCAACAATGGGAACGGCGCCGTCGGACCTGCCGGTGTCGGCGGAACGACAGGTGGAACGTCAGGCAGTACGAGCGGCACGGGCCGCGGAGGCAATGCGTCCGGCAACGGTGGTTCAGGTGGTGGCACTTCGGGTGGTGGTACCTCGGGTGGCGGTACCTCGGGTGGCGGCACCTCGGGTGGCGGCACTTCGGGTGGCGGTACTTCGGGTGGCGGTACTTCGGGTGGAGGCACCTCGGGTGGAGGCACCTCGGGTGGCGGCACCTCGGGTGGCGGCACCTCGGGTGGAGGCACCTCGGGTGGCGGCACTTCGGGTGGCGGCACCTCAGGTGGCGGTGGCCACGGTGGGGGTGGCGACGGTGACGGCGGCGGTCACGGTCATGGTGGCGGCCATGGCGATGGCGACGGTGACGGCGGTGGCCACGGCCACGGTGGCGGCCACGGCGATGGTGACGGTGATGGCGGCGGCCACGGCCATGGCGGCGGTGATGGCAGCGGTCACGGCCATGGCGGCGGTCACGGCCATGGCGGCGGTCACGGCCATGGTGGTGGCCATGGCAATGGCGGCGGCCATGGTGACGGCGGCGGTGGCCACGGCAACGGCGGTGGCCATGGCGACGGCGGCGGTGGTCACGGCAACGGCGGTGGTGGCGGTGGCAGCGGTGGCAGCGGTGGCAGCGGTGGCAGCGGCGGTGGCGGTGGCGGTGGCGGTGGCGGTGGCG
>NZ_CADFDL010000008.1:0-330975 GCF_902832865.1 Burkholderia sp. BCC0397
GTCATTTCTCGGATTCCTTTGCCTGCATTATCGCCGGCTCAGGCCCTGGCCGTTCCACTTATCCGGTTGTCTGAATTCGCGCGGCCACCTCTGATGACCGTCTTGCCGCTGGCGCCGTTGCGCTCGTTGGCTTGCCCGGCCGGCTTGGACTGGCCCGACGGGTAGCCCAGATGCATATTCATCTCGGCGCCCATCGCGCGTTCGATGACTGCTTTGTTGAACGCCAGCATCAAATCCTGGACCTCGGTCGGCGTCATCGGCCCCTTGACCAGTTGGTCCAGCAGTTCCTTGGGCAGTTCAGGCAGCGGCCCGCGGGCCGCTGCCTGACGCGCTACGGTTTGCCTCTTCTTCTTCATCGACATATCCATGACTTTTGCCTCTCATGATATGCCCCGCCCACAAAATGACGGATAGGTCCCGGGCGGCTGCCAACCGGCTTCACCGTCCCAGACAACTACATTTTCAACGCCCCCGCTCGAAACGACTGCATCGTTGCTCATTGCATCCCCTCAAGGTCAGACGCTTCCTAATTCTTCGATGATCGCATAGCCGGCCCCCGCAGCGCCCTCAGTCAGCGCTGCGCTGGATGGTTGTTGCCCCGTCCCGCCGCCTCCTTTAGATGGTGACGCCGCACCGTTGACACCATTTGCGACGAGAGACGCTCCGCCGCCAAATACGGAATTGCCCCCGGCACTTCCTGCGAAACTGCTTGCATTGATGGCCAAGGCTACGCCGGCGATCCACCTCCAGCATTCAGGATATTGCCACCGGTACCCGCGGCGGAGCCGCCCGCGGAGATCGGAGAAAACGGCGGCGCACTCGGGCCGGCCACGCCGCTGGCGCCTGGCGCCTGGCGCAGACATTAATGCTCCGAATGATGTGGTGCCGCCATTTCCTCCGGCAACGCCGCTTCTGGTGCTAACCGGAAGGTCGAGTTTCTCGATCTCGCGTGGCCGCAGATCGACGAGGCAGCAGGCGAGATCCGGGTGAAGCGTGCGAAGCAGCGCGGCAAGAAGCGCGGCGAGGTGATCGAGCATATCGAGATCACGCCAGCGCTGACGGAGTTGATCGCACGCCTGCGCGCGGCCCGCAAGGACAACTGCCTGTACGTGTTCTCGAATCGATACGCGACGCACTACACGCCGGCCGGGTTCAGGACTGAATGGTCAAAGCTGATGAGCAAGGCGCTCGAGCTGAAGACCATTGGAAAGAGGTTCACGTTCCACGACCTGCGCGCGCATTACGTGACTCGGCATAAGGCAGAGCGCGGCGCACTGCCGGACCCGCATGCGAATCCGGCGACGACGGCGCGCGTCTACGACCGAACGAAAATCGTAAAGCGCCGCGGCATGTAATTCCCAATTTGGGAATTCCAAAACAAAAACGGCACTGGATAAAATCTCAGTGCCGTTTCTAACTGCTTGATACTTCTAGGAATTCTGTGGGGTGGCTGATGGGACTCGAACCCACGACGACAGGAATCACAATCCTGGACTCTACCAACTGAGCTACAGCCACCACTGATACTGCTTTCTTCGCTTCGCCGTTTTGTTTCAGCAGCGAAGAACAAGATTATACGAAGACTTTTGAATCTTGCAAAGCCTTTTTTTCAAAAAAATCTTCGGCTTCGCTCAGATGCGCGCGTGCCTCGTCGAACACGGCCAGATCGCCGCGTGCGAGCTTCTTGTTGTCGGACAGCACGCGACGCCAGCCACGCGCACCCGGCATGCCACGATACAGCCCGAGTGCGTGCCGCACGATCGCGCCGAGGTAGGTGCCGCGCTTCAGCTCGGCCGCGCAATACGCGATCAGTTGCGCTTCGGCCTCTTCGCGCGTCGGCACCGCTGCGGTCGCCCCGTAGAAGCGCGCATCGACCTCCGCCAGCACGTACGGATTGTGATACGCCTCGCGGCCGAGCATCACGCCATCGACGTGCTCGAGATGCTGCGCAACTTCATCGAGCGTCGTGATGCCGCCGTTGATCACGATCTCCAGCGACGGAAAATCGCGCTTCAACCGATACGCATAGTCGTACTTGAGCGGCGGGATCTCGCGATTCTCCTTCGGCGACAGCCCCTTCAGGATCGCGTTGCGGGCATGCACGACGAACGTTTCGCAACCGGCCTCGGCCACCGTGCCGACGAAGTCGCGCACGAACGCGTAGTCCTCGACCGCATCGACGCCGATCCGGTGCTTGACCGTCACCGGCACCGACACCGCATCGCGCATCGCCTTCACGCAGTCGGCGACGAGCTGCGGCTCGTTCATCAGGCATGCGCCGAACGCGCCGCGCTGCACGCGCTCGGACGGGCATCCGCAATTCAGGTTGATTTCGTCGTAGCCCCACTGCTCGCCGAGCTTCGCCGCGCGCGCGAGATCGTCGCGCTCGCTGCCGCCCAGTTGCAACGCGACCGGCGATTCGCTCGGCGTGAACGCAAGATGCCGCTGGGCATCGCCGAACAGCAGCGCGCCCGTCGTGATCATCTCCGTATACAGCCACGTATTGCGCGTCAGCGTGCGGTGGAACGACCGGCAATGACGGTCGGTCCAGTCGAGCATCGGCGCGACGGATACACGGCGGGGAGGAAGCGAGGACGGAACGGACATGGAATTCGGGTACAGGCCAGGCGGCACGGGAACAACCTGACATTTTACCGCAATACCGGCCATGCCCGCCCGACACGTGCGCTAGCCGTCGCCCAGTTCCGCATCGACCGCCCGGCGCGCCTCGTCGAGCACGCGCTCGATCACGCGCCGTTCAGTGAGCAACATCCCGTCGACCTTGACCAGCCGCCAGTCGATTCGCACGGCATCGCCCTGCAGCACGCGGTAATGCGCATGCTCGCCGTCCCAGACCTGCTCGGTCTTCACCTCGATCTCGAAACCGCGGTACGGCTCGCTGAAATCGCCGAGGTCGCTGCCTCTCGGTTCCATCGCACGCTCCGTGGCGATGCCGCGCCAGGCCGCCTGCGCGGCCGGCGCCGCGCGCTCAATCGTATTCGTTGGACAAAAACGACCGGCCATCGGCCGTCAGGTCGACCCGGTCGGCCGTCGCCTGATAGATCAGCCCGTCATTCAGCAACGCATAGACGACGTCGTCGAACGCGGCGGGAACCGGCCGGCTGTCGCCGAACTGGTCGATCCATTTCAGCGCCTCGATGGCTTCGGGGGAAAGGATGGGGGTCATGCGCGGCCTCCGGCATCGGTGTCGTTCCATCCTAGCACTTCGTCCGGAAGTCGAATACCGAGGCAAACGCGCTGCGCGAATGCAATGCGCCGCCGGGCACGTTGCCTGCCCGGCGGCGTCGCACCGATGCGCGACCCGCGCGCTCAGAGACGCGCGATCGAGACTTCCGTCGACTTCACGAGCGCGACGACTTCGGCGCCGACCTTCAGTTCGAGTTCGTCCACCGAACGGGTGGTGATCACCGACGTGACGATGCCGAACGGCGTCTCGACGTCGACTTCGGAGACCACGGACCCGCGAATGATCTCCTTGACCTTGCCCTTGAACTGATTACGTACGTTGATTGCAGTGATGCTCATCGGGATGATCGCTCCGAAGAAAAAAGTCTCAGAACGGGCGGCCGGAGCCGCCCGGAATTAAACGGCCCAGCGGATCTGCCCGACCGGTCGAACCTTGTCTGCTTCTTGCTCCGCGTCTTGCTCGGCCGCGCCGGGGCCGCCGGCGAGCACGCGTTTCAGCACGCGATCCTCCAGCGCCGCGAATGCGGCCGACGCACGGGCACGCGGCCGGTCGAGCGGCACCGACTGGTCGAGCGCCACCCGCCCCTGCTCGATCAGCAGGATGCGGTCGCCGAGCGCAACGGCCTCCTGCACGTCGTGCGTGACGAGCAGCGCGGTGAACCGGTGCTCGCGCCACAGGCGCTCGATCAGCGCATGCATTTCGATGCGGGTAAGCGCGTCGAGTGCGCCGAGCGGCTCGTCGAGCAGCAGCAGTTGCGGCCGGTGCACGAGCGCGCGGGCCAGTGCGACACGCTGCCGCTGCCCGCCCGACAGTTGCGCGGGCCAGTCGTTCGCGCGTTCCAGCAGCCCGACTTCGTCGAGCACCGCGCGGGCCCGGTCGCGCGCGCCGCGGCCGAGGCCCAGCATCACGTTCTGCAGCACGGTCTTCCACGGCAGCAGGCGCGCGTCCTGGTACATGATCCGCGTATCGAGCACACCGCCGCCCTCGCCGCGCGTCAAGAGCGCGCCGCTGCTCGGCTGCTCGAGTCCCGCCACGAGCCGCAGCAGCGTCGATTTCCCGCAGCCGCTGCGGCCGACGATCGCGACGAAACTGCCGCGCGCGATGCCAAGCTCGACGTTGTCGAGCACCGTGCGCGCGCCGAAGCGCTTGCTGACGCCCGACAGCGTGACCGCGTCGTCGGATGCCGGGCCGCCTGCGCGCCGCCGGGCAAGCGGCACGACCGATGCGCTGCCGTCACGTTCGAGGATCGCCGCGTCGCGCGCATCGCCGTCCGCGACGCGGGCCTGCGCCAGCTCGGCCTCGAGGTCTGCGCCGGCGAGCGGGCCGTAGGCGGCCGCCGAAGTCGTCGCATTCATGCCTTTGCTCCTGATTGATAAGCGGGGTGCCAGCGCAGCGTCACGCGCTCGATCCATTTCGCCAGCACATCGGCCAGCTTGCCGAGCACCGCGTACAGCAGAATGCCGACCACCACCACGTCGGTTTGCAGGAATTCACGCGCGTTCATCGTCATGTAGCCAATGCCCGACTGCGCGGAGATCGTTTCCGCGACGATCAGCATCACCCACATCAGCCCGAGCGCGAAACGCACGCCGACGAGGATCGACGGCAACGCGCCGGGCAGGATCACGTCGCGGTACAGCGCGAAGCCGCGCACGCCGTAGCTCTTCGCCATCTCGATCAGGTTCGCGTCGACCGAGCGGATCCCGTGATACGTATTGATGTAGACGGGAAAGAACACGCCGAGCGCGACGAGGAACAGCTTCGCCTTCTCGTCGATGCCGAACCACAGGATCACGAGCGGGATCATCGCGAGCGCCGGGATGTTGCGGATCATCTGGATCGTCGAGTCGAGCGCGACCTCGGCGGCCTTCGACAGCCCGGTCGCGAGCCCCAGCGCGAGGCCGACGCCGCCGCCGATCGCGAAGCCGAACAGCGCGCGCCACGTGCTCACTTTCACATTCGCCCACATTTCGCCCGACGTCACGAGCGACCAGGCCGCGCGCACGACCGCCACCGGCTCGGGCAGCACGCGGGTCGACAGCCAGCCGGTGCGCGCACCGACTTCCCATACCACCAGCAACGCGAGCGGCACGAGCCACGGCGCGACGCCGCGCCACGCGCGGGCGGCCACGGCAGCGCCCGTCGTCGACGTTTTCGTTGTCATCGCAAGCCTCCGTCGCTCAGCTCTGGCTCGTCTTCGGCAGATAGTTGTTGCCGACGATCTCGCCGAAAGGCCCCGACAGCGGACCGGCCGCCTTCTCGACGCCCTTGCCCTTGATCAGCGGGAACACGAGTTCCGCGAAGCGATACGACTCCTCGAGGTGCGGATAGCCGGACAGGATGAACGTCTCGATGCCGAGATCCGCGTATTCGCGCATGCGTTCCGCGACCTGCTCGGGATTGCCGACGAGCGCCGTGCCGGCGCCGCCGCGCACGAGCCCCACGCCGGCCCACAGGTTCGGATAGACCTCGAGCGCCTCGCGGCCGCCGCGCTTGCCGCCGTGCAGCGCGGCCATCCGGCGCTGGCCTTCCGAATCCATGTTCGCGAACGCTTTCTGCGCACGCGCGATCGTGTCGTCGTCGAGCCGGCTGATCAGCCGCTCGGCGTCACGCCATGCCTCGTCCTCGGTCTCGCGCACGATCACGTGCAGGCGGATGCCGAACTTGATCTTGCGGCCGCGCGCCTCGGCACGGGCGCGGATGTCGGCGATCTTCTTCGCGACGGCCTCAGGCGGCTCGCCCCAGGTCAGGTAGGTATCGATGTGATCGGCGGCAATCGCGTGAGCGGCCGGCGACGAGCCGCCGAACCACAGCGGCGGATGCGGATGCTGCACGGGCGGATAAAGCGCCTTGCCGCCTTTCGACTGCAGGTGCTTGCCGATGTAGTCGAATCCGCCGTTGTCGTGCGACGCGGCGAGCAGCCCGCGCCAGATGTTCAGGAAATCGTCGGTGATCTCGTAGCGCGTATCGTGATCGGCAAAGAGGCCGTCGCCTTCGAGCTCGGCCGCATCGCCGCCCGTGACGACGTTGATCAGCAGACGGCCGCCCGACAGGCGGTCGAACGTCGCGGCCATCCGCGCGGCCAGCCCCGGCGAAGCGATGCCGGGGCGCACGGCGACCAGGAACTTCAGGCGCTGCGTCGCCGGAATGAGGCTCGACGCGACGACCCATGCATCCTCGCAGGAACGGCCGGTCGGCAGCAGCACGCCGTCGTAGCCGAGCGTGTCCGCCGCCACGGCGACCTGCTTGAAGTAATCGTAGTCCGCGGCGCGCGCGCCTTCGGCCGTGCCGAGATAGCGGCTGTCGCCATGCGTGGGGATAAACCAGAACACATTCATCTGCTGCTCCTGCTTGACTGTCACTGCCGAAATTTGAAAAATCCTCGCCCTGCTCGCGTCGCGGATGAGCGACGCATGCATGGTGTGCATTCGAATCGGGATGGCTCGCCGGTCGGGCCGTGCAGCGGACGAGGACGCGATTGCACGGCTGTTTCTGGGAAATCAGTCTAGGGATCGGTACAGGGCTTTGGAACGATTTTTTTGAGCTTAGGTTTTCCGCTTTCGTGATTAGCACGACGCTGGAGCGAATATCGCCGCGGCCGGGCCCTATAATGACGCACCTATCCGAATAACTCCGCGCGCCCGGCCCCGGCCGTGCGCGCCTGCGGTGCACTCATCGATGCAGAAAGTCATCCTGCCATTCCTGTCCGGCTTCCTGGCCGCACTGTTCTTCCGCGAGGCCACGCTCGCCCTTCTCCACACGGCCGACCTGATCGCCGCAACCGGCTTCTCGACACAACCGTTCGCGCCGCTCGGCATTCCTGAATTTGTCGCGAATGCGCTGATCAGCGCGTGCTGCGCGATTCCGATGGCGTGGTTGTTGCGCGTCTCGCCGGAACGCGAAGCATCGTGGATCGGCGCACTCGTGTTCGGCGGCATCGTGCTGACGGCCGCCCGCGTGTTCGCGATCGATCCGCTGCGCGGCATCTGGCCGTCGGGCAACATGATGCCCGTGCTCGCGGCCGGCTTCGCGGCGAACGCGGTGTGGGGCTTCGGCGCGCTCGTGTTCATGCGCGCGTTCATGTCGGACAACGCGGGCGACGAATAACGCCGGCGCGGGCGACGCGCCCTTCAGACCGACCGACGTTCATGAAAAAGGCCGCGTGCATGTGCACGCGGCCTTTTCGCTTCCGTGTCGCGCGTCGATCGGCCGCACGGGTCAGCCTGATTGACGTCAGTCCTTCAGCTTGCGCAGCGGATGCGTGTCGGGCGTCCACGGGCTGTCGAACATTGCGAGCACGTCGGCCCGATCGATATCGGCGGTCGTCTTGAAGCGCCAGACAGGCTGCTGGTCCTTGTCGACAATCAGCGCGCGCACGCCTTCGATCACGTCGCCGCGCGCGAAGGTCGAGCGCGTGAGATCGAGATCGCGCCGCAGGCAATCGGCCATCGTCGCCCCGCGGGCCCGCTCGACGACTTCGAGCGACACGGCCATCGACAATGGCGACAGCTGCTCGCGCATCGCGTGGGTCGCCTTCTCGACCCACGCGTCGACGGCCGCGCAATCCTGCTCGGCGTCGAGCGACGCGAGGATCGCATTGAGGTCGGGCTGCGCGAAATGCCGGTCGATCCCGGCGCGCGCGCCGGCGAGCGCCGACGTGTCGGGCGTCGGCACGACCTTGTGCGCGGCAGCCGCCTCGGTCACGCACGCGACGACCTGCGCACCGCTGTCGACGCGCGCGCCGCGCAGCGTATCGAGCAGCGCCGGCAGCGCGGCATCGGGCAGGTAGACGTCGGCGAGCTGCGCATACAGTGCGCCGGCCGCATCGAGCGTCGCGCCGGTCACCGCGAGATAGCGGCCGATCGCGCCGGGCGTGCGCGCGAGAAACCAGCTCATCCCGACGTCCGGGAACAGGCCGATGCGCGTTTCTGGCATCGCCATCTTCGTCGAGTCGGTCACGACGCGCAGGCCGCCCGTATGCCGCGCCGCCTGCGAAATCCCCATGCCGCCGCCCATCACGACGCCGTGCATCAGCGCGATGTACGGCTTCGGATACGTGAAGATCGCATGGTTCAGCGTGTATTCCTCGATGAAGAACGTGTCGACCGCATCGCGGTCGCCGCGCTGCCACGCGTCGTGGAAGAAGCGCACGTCGCCGCCCGCGCAGAACGCGCGCGGATGCGGGCTGTGCACGACGACCGCGACGACGTCGGGATCGTCGCGCCACGCGTCGAGCGCCTGCTGCATCAGCCGGATCATGCCGACCGACAGCGCATTCAGCGCCTTCGGCCGGTTCAGTTCGAGAAAGCCGACGCGGTTCGCGACATACGCGCGCACGTCGGGCTGGGCGGATTCGGCGGAAACGGCGGCGGAAGTGGAATCGGTCATGAAGGTCATCCGGCAAACGGCAGCCGCACGCTCAGTGCGCCTGCATCTTCGAGAACAGGTTCAGCACCACGACGCCCGCGATGATCAGCCCGAGGCCGATCACCGCCGGCACGTCCGGCACCTGGCGATAGAGCAGCATCGCGACGAGCGTGATCAGCACGATGCCGGCGCCCGACCAGACTGCATAGATGATGCCGACGGGCATCGTGCGCAACGTGAGCGACAGGCAGTAGAACGCGACGCCGTAACCGGCGACGACGAGCACCGACGGCCACAAGCGCGTAAAGCCGTCCGCCGCGCGCAGCGCGGACGTGCCGATCACTTCCGCGACGATCGCGATCGCGAGCCATGCGTAACCGGGCAGTTGCATCGCTCAGCTCCGTGCGAGGGCCAGTACCGCGTAGTCGTGACCGAGCTCGGCGCACAGCGCCTCGACGACGAACTCGTGGTCCGCGCGCTGCGGCAGCCCGGACGCGGTGATCGAGCCGATCACGCCGGCGCCGGCGACGGTCAGCGGAAACGAACCGCCATGCGACGCATACTCGGCGACCGGCAACCCGTGCTTGTCCGCGAGCGTCGCGCCGGCCTGCTGCATGCGCAGGCCGATCGCGTACGAGCTGCGGCGGAAATGCGCGACGACGTTGCGCTTGCGGCGCACCCAGTCGGCGTTGTCGGGCGTCGCGCCGGCGAGCGCCGCGTAAAACAGCGGCTGGCCGAACGTGACGATGTCGATCGCGATCGCATGCGCTCGCGACGTCGCGAGCGCATGCATCCGGTTGCCGAGCGCCCACGCACGGGCCGGGTCGAAATGGGGAAACACGAGCGCCTGTTCCTGCGCGCCGATCGATTGCAGATCGTGAGCGATGTCCATGAATCCGTCGATGCAGTAATGAGAGTCGCAACGGCGCCGATGCGATCGCGCAGGGCCGCTGCCGGGATGACGACACAAACCGCTCGATTCTAGCGCACGAGCCTCCCCGTACCGGCCCCACCAGCGCTCGCGATGCGGTTGTCAGAAAACGCTTGCACGCATTCGGGTTAGCCCATATAATTCATTTCTTCGACGGACGCGGGGTGGAGCAGTCTGGCAGCTCGTCGGGCTCATAACCCGAAGGTCGTAGGTTCAAATCCTACCCCCGCAACCAACCGTCCAGAATTTCGCAAAAAGCCCGGCCTCGCGCCGGGCTTTTTGTCTTTGCGCGTCCGGGCGCCGCGCCCTCTTCGCTCGCGCGCCCGCCGTTTCGCACGACACGCCGCCGCACGCGCGGGCGTTCGAGAATGCCGCGGCCCGGTGATACACTCGCATCACCTCGTCCCTTCCACTCGACATGAAATTCTGCTCCGTCTGCGGTCACGAAGTCCTCGCGCGTATTCCTCCGGGCGACAATCGCGAGCGCTTCGTCTGCGATCACTGCGGCACGATCCACTATCAGAATCCGCGCAACGTCGTCGGCACGGTCCCGGTCTGGGGCGACCAGATCCTGCTGTGCCGCCGCGCGATCGAACCGCGCTACGGATTCTGGACGCTGCCGGCGGGCTTCATGGAAATGGGCGAGACGACCGCGGAAGCCGCCGCGCGCGAAACGCTCGAGGAAGCCGGCGCGCGCGTCGAGGTGCAGAATCTGTTCACGCTGCTCAACGTGCCGCACGTGCACCAGGTGCACCTGTTCTACCTCGCACGGCTCACCGACCCGGGCTTCGAAGCCGGCGAGGAAAGCCTCGAAGTGAAACTATTCGACGAAGCCGACATCCCGTGGGACGAGATCGCGTTCCCGACCGTCAGCCAGACGCTGCGCTTCTTCTTCGCCGATCGTGCCGCCGGCGACTACGGCGTGCACACCGGCGATATCTTCCGCTCGCTGCGCAACGGCTGAGCCCCGCACCCATGGTTCCCTGGCTCGGCCCGGACGATCCGTTTCCGTCCATCGAACGCGCGCTCGGTCCCGCGACCGGCGCGCCCGGGCTGCTCGCCGCGAGCGCTGACCTGCTGCCATCGCGCCTCATCGACGCCTACCTGCGCGGCATCTTCCCGTGGTACTCGGACGGCCAGCCGGTGCTGTGGTGGAGCCCCGACCCGCGCATGATCCTCGTGCCGGCCGAATTCAAGGTAGCGCCATCGCTGCGCAAGACGCTGAAGCGCGTGCTGCGCGAGCCGGAATGGGAGGTGCGCGTCGATCACGACTTTCCCGGCGTGATGCGCGCCTGCGCGCAGGCGCCGCGCCGCGGGCAGCGCGGCACCTGGATCACCGCCGAGATCATCGACGCCTATACGTCGCTTTACCGCTCCGGCAACGCGCACAGCATCGAGACGTGGCACGACGGGCGCCGCGTCGGCGGTCTGTACGGCGTGTCGTTCGGGCGGATGTTTTTCGGCGAATCGATGTATGCGGACGCGACCGATGCGTCGAAAATCGCGCTCGCCGCGCTCATCGCCCACCTTCGCGAGCAGGGGCTGGAAATGATAGACTGCCAGCAGAATACGTCGCATCTAGCGTCGCTCGGCGGCCGCGAGATCGCACGCAAGGCCTTTGTCGCTCACGTGCGCCGCGCGGTAGCCGAACCGCCGATTCCGTGGCAGTTCGACAAGCGCGTGCTCGCCGCGCTGACGGGCCCCGCCGAAACGGCGGCGCCCTCCGGGACCGAGCGCTAGCGCGGCACTCCTTCCCTGCATCGAGAGCTGCCCATGACTCATCCGACTGAGCTGCCGCTTTCACCGCTTTCGGCGCTGCAATTCTATGCAACGGCGCCCTATCCGTGCAGCTATCTGGACGGCCGCATCGCACGCTCGCAAGTCGCGACGCCGAGCCACCTGATCAATTCCGACATCTATACCGAACTCGTGAAGGCCGGCTTCCGCCGCTCGGGCGTCTTCACGTACCGCCCGTACTGCGACGGCTGCCGCGCATGCGTGCCGGTGCGAGTGCCGGTCGGCGAGTTCGTGCCGACGCGCACGCAGCGCAGGATGTGGAAGCGGCACCGCGCGCTGGTCGCGACGGTGTCGCCGCTGCACTACGACGAAGAGCACTACGCGCTCTACATGCGCTACCAGTCCGCGCGCCACGCGGGCGGCGGCATGGATCGCGACAGCCGCGACCAGTACGAACAGTTCCTGCTGCAAAGCCGGATCAACTCCCGCCTCGTCGAATTCCGCGACCTCGACGCACCGGGCGGCGAGCCCGGCAAGCTGCGGATGGTCAGCATGATCGACATCCTCGGCGACGGGCTGTCGTCGGTCTACACGTTCTTCGAGCCCGACGACCGGCACACGAGCTACGGCACCTACAACATCCTGTGGCAGATCGAGCAGGCGAAGAGCCTCGGGCTGCCCTACGTGTACCTCGGCTACTGGATCCGCGAGAGCCCGAAGATGGCCTACAAGGCGAACTTCCATCCGCTCGAAGGGCTGATCGACGGCCGTTGGAAGACGCTCGATCCGGAACGGATCGACCTGCCGCCCGTCGACGCGGCGCTGGCGCGCGCGCCATTGCCGGGCGGACATTCCGGCTCGGGCTGACGCGCGCCGCGGCGGCTACGAAGCGAAGCACGCCCGTGCCGCGCAACTCCCGGTAAAATAGCGGGTTGTCATTCATTTCGGCTGTCCGCCCCATTCCCGTGTTCAGTTCCCTCTACCCGCTGGCCCGCGCATCCCTGTTCAAAATGGATGCGGAAGACGCTCACCACCTTACGCTGCGCGCGCTCGGCGCGGCCGGCCGCACAGGCCTCGCCTGCGCGCTGTCGGCCCGCGTGCCCGACGCGCCGCGCACCGTGATGGGGCTCACGTTCCGCAACCCGGTCGGCCTCGCGGCCGGCCTCGACAAGGATGGCGCGGCCATCGACGGTCTCGCGGCGCTCGGCTTCGGCTTCATCGAGGTCGGCACGGTCACGCCGCGCCCGCAGCCCGGCAACCCGCGCCCGCGGATGTTCCGGCTGCCGCAGGCCGAAGCGCTGATCAACCGGATGGGCTTCAACAACCACGGCGTCGACCAGTTCGTGAAGAACGTCCAGGCCGCCCGCTATCGCGGCATCCTCGGCCTGAACATCGGCAAGAACGCCGACACGCCGATCGAACGCGCCGCCGAGGATTACCTGTACTGCCTCGAGCGTGTGTACCCGTTCGCGAGCTACGTGACGATCAACATCTCGTCGCCGAATACGAAGAACCTGCGCCAGTTGCAGGGCGCCGGCGAGCTCGACGCGCTGCTCGCGGCGCTGAAGGACAAGCAGCAGCGCCTCGCCGACCTGCACGGCAAGCTCGTGCCGCTCGCGCTGAAGATCGCGCCCGATCTCGACGACGAACAGGTCAAGGAAATCGGCGACACGCTGCTGCGCCACAAGATCGAAGCGGTCATCGCTACCAATACGACGCTGTCGCGCGCGGCCGTCCAGGGCCTGCCGCACGCGGACGAAGCCGGCGGCCTGTCGGGCCGCCCCGTGTTCGACGCGTCGAACGAAGTGATCCGCAAGCTGCGCGCGGAAGTCGGCAACGACGTGCCGATCATCGGCGTCGGCGGCATTTTCTCGGGCGAGGACGCCCGTGCAAAGCTGGCGGCCGGCGCGGCGCTCGTCCAGCTCTATACCGGCTTCATCTATCGCGGCCCGGCGCTCGTGTCGGAATGCGTGAAGGCGATCGCCCGCGAACGCACCGCGTAATATAGCTATAAGCAAACTATATTTAGCCTTCGATAGCATTTTCGCTATCATCGACTTCACTATCAGAATCATTGACCCGGACAGGGCAAGGACACACACGATGAAATTTTCGCTGCTGAAGAAGCTGCTGGTTGCCGGCGTGATCGGCACGTCGTTCGCTGCGGCGACCGCGCACGCGGCCGACCTTCTCGACCAGGTCAAACAGCGCGGCACGCTGCGCGTCGGCCTCGAAGGCACGTTCCCGCCGTTCAACTCGAAGAGCCCGCAAGGCGAGCTCGTCGGCTTCGACGTCGACATCGCGAAGGCCGTCGCGGCGAAGCTCGGCGTGAAGGCCGAGTTCGTGACGACCGAATGGAGCGGCATCATCGCGGGCCTACAGGCCGGCAAGTTCGACGTGATCGCCAACCAGGTCGGCATCACCGACAAGCGCAAGGAAACGCTCGACTTCTCGCCGGCGTACACGTACTCGTCCGCGCAGCTGATCCAGCGCAAGGACGACACGCGCGAGTTCAAGTCGCTGGAAGACCTGAAGGGCAAGAAGCTCGGCGTCGCGCTCGGCACGAACTACATGGACATGGCGAAATCGGTGCCGGGCATCGACGTGAAGACGTACCCGGGCGCGCCCGAGTACCTGCGCGATCTCGCGGCCGGCCGCCTCGACGCGGCGCTGAACGACCGCCTGATGCTCGCGTACCTGACGAAGAATTCCCAGCTGCCGCTGCGCCCAGGCGCGAACGTCGGCTCGGCGAACCCGTCGGGCATCCCGTTCAAGAAGGGCAACCCGAAGTTCCAGAAGGCGATCGACGACGCGATGGCGCAACTCGAGGCCGACGGCACGTTCACGAAGATCTCCGACAAGTGGTTCGGCATCGACGTGACGAAACCGATCAAGTAAGCACGCCTGCATTTCCCGCCTGACGGCGGGCCGGAAAGGGCGGCATCCGCAACGATGCCGCCCTTTGTTTTATCGGTCCGGTTTATGATTGCGCTTTCGCGCACGCATTCGCTTCGTATTTCATGTCGACAACGTCCCTGCTCGTCCAATCGCTGCCGGTGCTCGCCCAGGGTGCCGTACTGACCGTCAAGTTCGCCGTGCTGTCGATGGTGTTCGGCCTGCTTGGCGCCGTCGTGCTCGCGATGATGGGCATCCGGCAAAGCGAAGCGCTCGACGGCTTCGAGCGCATCTGGGTCAACGCGCTCGCGTGGCTGGCGCGCGCGTACGTGAGCCTGATGCGCGGCACGCCGCTGCTCGTGCAGATCTTCGTCATTTATTACGGGCTGCCGAGCCTCGGCATCTCGCTCGACCCGACGCCGGCCGGCGTCATCGCGCTGTCCGCGAACGTCGCGGCCTACATGTCGGAAAGCATGCGCGGCGCGATCAACGGGATCGCGCGCGGCCAGTGGCTCGCCGCGTACAGCCTCGGGCTGTCGTGGGGGCAGACGCTGCGCTACGTGATCGGCCCGCAGGCGCTGCGCATCGCGGTGCCGAGCCTGTCGAACAGCCTGATCAGCCTGATCAAGGACACGTCGCTCGTGTCCGTGATCACCGTGACCGAACTGCTGCGCAGCGCGCAGGAAGTGATCGCGGCGACCTATCAGCCGCTGCCGCTCTATCTCGCCGCCGCGGCCGTGTACTGGATCCTGTGCCAGATCCTCGAATGGGTGCAGCGCTGGTACGAAAAGCGCCTGTCGCTGCCGTCGCGGCACTGAGCCGCGCAGTTGCGCCGGGCCGCGCTCGCGGGCCCGGCACCCTTCTTCCCGCCTGTTCCGCCTATTCCACCTATTCGCCCGAATAGCGCACGCCGAGCACGGCGCGCGCCGCATCGGTCATCGCGATCATCTGCCGCGAATGGTCGTGCGTCATGACCGGGCTTTCGGTCTCGCCCGCGCGAAGCAGGTCGCAGAAATGCGCGGTTTCGTAGTTCAGCCCGCCGCCGTCGACCGGCGCATCGAGTTCGATGGTGCGCCCGTCCGCGTAGCGGATCGTCGCACGCGCAGGGTTCCACCACTTCTCGTGAATCGTCACGTGGCCGCCCGCCGCGGCGATCAGCGCGTCGCCGCGCCCCATCACGTCGAGACCGCAAAAGAGCTGCGCGATCCCGCCGTTCGCATGCACGCTGTTCAGGCTCGCGAACAGGTCGACACCCGTCGCACCGACGCGGCCGAGCGTCTGCACGTCGCGCGCCGCGCCGAGCCAGTCGACGGCAAGAAACGCCTCGTAGATGCCGATATCGAGCAGCGCGCCGCCCGCGCGATCGAGACGATAGACGGAATGGTCGTCCGGCACCGACGACGATGCACAGCCCGCCCGCACGAGCCGGATCTCGCCGATCGGATCGTCACGCAGGTGCGCACGCAGCTGACGGTACAGCGGAAAGAATGGCGGCTTCATCGCCTCCATGAAGAGCCGCCCGGCATCGCGCGCCGCGTGCAGCACCGTGTCGAGTTGCGCGGCGTTCAGCGCCGCGGGTTTCTCGCACAACACGGCCTTGCCGGCGGCCAATGCGGCCAGCGTGTACTGCGCGTGACTGTCATGGAGCGTCGCGATGTAGACCGCGTCGATATCGCTCGCGAGGAGCGCGTCGAGGCTCGCGGCAGGCGTGCCGCCGCAGGTCTCGCAGAAGGCGGCCGCTGCGTCGGCGCGGCGGGCCCAGACGCCGGCGAGCGTGGCGCCCGGCACGTGTGCGAGGCTTTGCGCGAAGCGGCGCGCAATGCTGCCCGCACCGACGATGCCGAAGCGCACCGGGCGATGGTCGTTGTCGTTCATCCTGATCTTCCGTGTCGGTCGTATGACGGTGGCCGGCACGCTGCCGGCCGGCCGTCATGATAAACGGCCCGGCGGCACACGGATGAGCGACACGCGCCGCGTCAGGCACGCACCGGCACGTCGACCGAGAAATCGCGCGAAATCTCGTCCGCGCTGAAATCGATCAGCGCGAGCGAGGCCGCTTCGGCTTCGCGCGGGTCGCGCCGTTCGATCGCATCGACCACGCGCGCATGCGCCTTCACCGCAGTGTCGTGCGCGCCCTCCTTCTGCACGACGCGCGGATTCACGAGACGCACTGCCCCGCGCACGATCGCCGCCATCTGCTGGAAGAACTGGTTGCCGCTCGCCTGGACGATCCGCGTATGCAGCAACTCGTCCGCCGTGTCGTAGCCGGGGTCGCCCGGCTGTAGCACCTTGAACGCATCGAACGCTTCGCGAATGCCCGCGATGTCGGCCGCCGTGGCACGCACCGCCGCCTGCGCGGTCGCACGTGGTTCGATCAGCATCCGGAATTCGATGACGTCGCGCATGAACTGCGGATCGGGTTTTGCCCGAAATCGCCAGCTCACGACGTCTTCGTCGATCATCCGCCAGTCGCGCATCGGCCGCACGCGCGTACCGACTTTCGGACGCACGTCGAGCATGTCGCGCGCAAGCAACATCGACAACGCTTCCCGCATCACCGTGCGGCTCACGTCGAACTCTTTCGACAGCACGTCCTGTGGCGGCAAGATGCCGCCGTACTTGTCTTCGACGATACCCGCGACAAGCCCATCCATCACTTTGGCGACCAGTGACCGGTCTTTGCCCTGCTCCATGACACCTCCCCGTGCGTCGATTTGCGAACACCTGCTCCGCAGTTCCGCCGGCCCTGGTTACTACTCTGTTCTTATGATCTATAAGTTGATGAGTTCGACGATATTTCGCTATCTGGTAAACACCTGACAGGGTTATCCCTCTTTTGAACGAGGTGAGTTATACGGCTAAAAAAAAGGCCCGGGAAGCGCGCCGCGCCTGCCGGACCCCGGTTTCCACAAGATTTATATATCCAATCCATGACAGCAGATACCGCGCCGTTACGGACTGCTTCTCATTCAGATTCAGCCAGCCGGATAAACGATCGTTTCAACGCCGTTTTCCGTGCCGAGCAAGCACAGATTCGCGCCGCGCTCGGCGAACAGGCCGACCGTCACGACGCCCGGCCAAGCGTTCACCTGCGCTTCGAAACCGCGCGGATCGGCGATCTGCAGGCCCTTCACGTCGATGATCTCGTTGCCGTTGTCGGTGATATATGGCGCGCCGTCCTTCGTCACGCGCAGCACGGGCACGCCGCCGAGCGCGGTCACGCGCCGGCCGATCGCCGTGCGCGCCATCGGCACGACCTCGATCGGCAGCGGGAACGCGCCGAGCACCGGCACGCGCTTGCTGGCGTCCGCGATGCAGACGAACGTGTCGGCCACCGACGCGACGATCTTCTCGCGCGTCAGCGCGCCGCCGCCGCCCTTGATCATCGCGCCGCCGGCGTCGATCTCGTCGGCGCCGTCGACGTACACCTGCAGCGTGTCGATCTCGTTCAGGTCGAACACCTTGATGCCGTGCGATTTCAGGCGTTCGGTCGTGGCAATCGAGCTCGACACGGCGCCGCGATAGCGCGATTTGACGGCGGCGAGCGCGTCGATGAAGCAGTTGGCGGTCGAGCCGGTGCCGACACCGATCACGGCGCCTTCCGGCACGTTCTGGATCACGTAATCGGCGGCGGCCTGGCCGACGAGGCGTTTGAGTTCGTCTTGAGTCATGGCGTGGTAATGCTGCGGGATTGCGGAAAACCGCCAGTTTACCGGAGTCGGCGGACGGTCCCGCGTTTTTCGGCGGACGATGCGCCGCGTATTCAGCGCGTATTCAGCGTGTATTGGCCGCCGGTGCGGGGTCCGCCGCTTGCGTGCCGGGGAAGTACTTGTCGAGCAGCGCCTGCGCGATCGCGTCGCTTTCCGCGTCCGGGTTGCCCGCGTAGTCGGACGGCCGGAAATGCATCTGGAACGCCGCGAACACGCGCCGCGTGCGCGCGTCGAGCACGCCGTCGGTCGGTACGTCGTAGCCGTAGCGCGCGAGCTTGAGCTGCAGTTCGCGCACGTCGACCGGCGCGTGCGGGTCGCGGCCGCCGAGCCGCGCGGCGACGGTCGCGTCGTCCGGCCATGCGCCGACGCCGGCTTGCGCGAGCGCATGCCACGGGAACAGCGGCCCGGGATCGATCTTGCGTTGCGGCGCGATATCGCTGTGCCCGACCACGCGCGTCGGCGCAATCCCGTAGCGCGCGACGATGTCCTTCGACAAGCGGGTCAGCGCGCCGACCTGTTCGGGCGGATACGGCTGCCAGGTGCGCTGCTGCGCGTCGAGCGGACCGCGGTTCACGTTCTCGATGCCGATCGACACCGCGTTCAGCTCGGTCGTGCCCTGCCACTCGCTGATGCCCGCGTGCCACGCGCGCCGCGCTTCCGGAACGAGCTGGTAGACGACGGGCATCCCGCGCTCGGTGCGCGGCTGCGGCGGGATGACGTAATGCACGCTGACCGAATCGCCGGTCAGCGTACGCAGCGATTTCGTCTCGTCGCTTTCGGTGTAATGCATCACGAGAAAGCGGATCCGCGAATCGGCGCTGCGCGCGTGCAGGCTCGTGTCGGCGTAGTAGGTGCCGCGTTCGACGAGCGACGGCGCCGTGCAGGCCGCCAGCAGGCCGAGCACGGCGCAGGAGACGCCAACACGGAACAGGGTCATCGGTCGCGGGTTCCGGAGAGCCGCGTGCCGCGTTGTATCGCGGCACGCGTCGTTCGGGTCATTCGACGCCCGCGCATCGCGCGCGGGACGGGCCGGGTCAGCCCTCGGGTCAACCCCGGAGGTCAGCCCTTCACGCGCCGCTGGCGCACGGCTTCGTACAGGCACACGCCGCTGGCGACCGACACGTTCAGGCTCTCCACGCTGCCGGCCATCGGAATGCTCATCACTTCGTCGCAGGTGTCGCGCGTGAGCCGGCGCATGCCTTCGCCTTCCGCGCCCATCACGAGCGCGACCGGGCCGTCGAGCTTCGTTTCGTACAGCGTCGACGATGCCTCGTCCGACGTGCCGATGATCCACACGCCGGCTTCCTTCAGCTCGCGCAGCGCGCGGGCGAGGTTCGTCACCGTGATGTACGGCACCGTATCGGCCGCGCCGCTCGCCACCTTGGCCGCGGTCGCGTTCAGGCCGACCGCGCGGTCGCGCGGCGCGATCACCGCGTGCGCGCCGGCCGAATCGGCGACCCGCAGGCACGCGCCGAGGTTGTGCGGATCGGTGACGCCGTCGAGCACGAGCAGCAGCGCGGGCCCGTTGATGCCGTCGAGCAGCTCGGACAGGTTCTGCGCGAGCGGCATGTCCTCGACGCGCGCGACGACGCCCTGGTGGCGCTCGGTATGCGCGAGGCCCCACAGACGCGTTTCGTCGGCTGCGATCAGCCGCACGCCCGCTTCCTTCGCGGTGTGCAGGAAGTCCTGCATGCGGCGGTCGCGGCGCGTCTGGTCGTACAGCACCTCCGCCACCGTCGATGCATCGTGCCGCAAACGTGCGGTCACCGCATGAAAACCGTAAAGAACCTTCAGACGTGACATGACTGGAACAACCTTCGATCAAACGTGCGGCCGCGCGACATGCGCGGCCGCGATCCATGGAAAAGGAAAGCGCCGCGTGGCCGGCCGATGACCGGTGACGCGGCGTCTCTCGATACTGCAGGGCGGGCGCTTGCGCCGCCCCGAACGCTCAATACTTCTTGCGGGCGTGGGCCTTCTTCGCGGTCGGCTTCGCCGGCGCGCCGCCGCCACTGCCGCCGCCCTTCTTCTTCGCGACGCCGCGCGCGGCGCGCGCTTCCTTCACCGCGACGCTCGGCGCGCTCGCGGCCGTCTTGCGGCGCGGCACGGTTTCCTCCACCGGCGGCAGCGCACGCACGCGCGGGCCGTTGCCGTTGCGATCGACGCCGGCAGCCGGCGCGGGCGACGGACGCGGCGCCTTCACCGGCGTATCGCGCACAAGGCGGAAATCGATCTTGCGCGCATCGAGATCGACGCGGCTCACCTGCACGCGCACGCGATCCGACAGGCGATAGCGGATGCCCGTGCGTTCGCCGCGCAGCTCGTTCTTGATCTCGTCGTACTGGAAGTAGTCCGAGCCGAGCTCCGTCACGTGCACGAGCCCTTCGATGAACAGCGTGTCGAGCTGCACGAAGATGCCGAACGACGTCACGCCGTTCACCATCCCGCCGTACTCTTCGCCGAGCTTGTCGCGCATGAAGTAGCACTTGAGCCACGCTTCGACGTCGCGCGATGCCTCGTCCGCACGGCGTTCGTTCGCCGAGCAGTGCAGGCCGAGCTCTTCCCAGATCGCCGTGTTCGAGCGCGAGCGGCCGCGCGCTTCGTCGTCGGCCTGCTGCATCGCGCGGGCGCGCGGCGACAGCGCGGTGTTCAGCTCGAAACCTTCCGGCGCCTTCGGCACGTACTTCTTGCCCGACAGGATCGCGTAGATCGCGCGGTGCGTGAGCAGGTCGGGATAGCGGCGGATCGGGCTCGTGAAGTGCGCGTACGCCTCGTACGCGAGACCGAAGTGGCCGATGTTGTCCGGGCTGTAGACCGCCTGTTGCATCGAGCGCAGCAGCATCGGCTGCAGCATCTGCGCGTCCGGCCGGTCGCGGATCTGCGCCATCAGCGCCGCATAGTCGCTCGCATGCGGCTTGTCGCCGCCGCCGAGCGACAGGCCCATGCCGCGCAGGAACGCGCGCAGGTTCTCGAGCTTCTCCGGCGTCGGCCCCGCGTGCACGCGGTACAGGCCCGGATGCTTGTGGCGCTTCAGGAAGTCGGCCGCGCAGACGTTCGCGGCCAGCATGCATTCCTCGATCAGCTTGTGCGCGTCGTTACGCTGACGCGGCACGATCTGCTCGATCTTGCCCTGCGAGTTGCAGACGATATACGTCTCGGTCGTGTCGAAGTCGATCGCACCGCGCTTTTGCCGCGCGGCAAACAGCGACTTGTAGACGCCGTACAGATCCTGCAGGTGCGGCAGCAGGTCGGCGCGGCGCGCGGCCTCCGGCCCCTTCGTGTTCGACAGCACGGCCGCGACTTCGGTGTACGTGAGGCGCGCCGCCGAATGGATCACGGCCGGATAGAACTGGTATGCCTTGATCTCGCCGCGCGCGGTGATCACCATGTCGCATGCGAGCACGCAGCGGTCGACCTGCGGGTTCAGCGAACAGAGGCCGTTCGACAGCTTCTCCGGCAGCATCGGGATCACGCGGCGCGGGAAGTAGACCGACGTGCTGCGCTCGAGCGCGTCGGCATCGAGCCCGCTACCCGGCTGTACGTAGTGCGACACGTCGGCGATCGCGACGATCAGCCGGAAGCCGTCGCCGCGGCCGACCTTGACCGGCTCGCAATAGACGGCATCGTCGAAGTCGCGGGCGTCCTCGCCGTCGATCGTCACGAGCGGCACGTCGCGCAAATCGACGCGGAAGCGCAGGTCGGCCGGGCGTACCCCGTCCGGCAGCGCGGCGGCTTCGTCGAGCGCCCGCTGGCCGAATTCGTGCGGCACGCCGTACTTGCGCACCGCGATCTCGATTTCCATGCCTGGATCGTCGATGTCGCCGAGCACTTCGACGACGCGGCCGAGCGGCTGCGAATGGCGGCTCGGGAAATCGGTCAGCTCGACGACGACGACCTGCCCGACCTTCGCCTTCTTCACGTTCTGCGTGATCAGGATGTCGTGGCCGATACGCTTGTCTTCCGGCGCGACGATCAGCGCGCCGTTCTCGTTCAGCAGGCGGCCGATCACGCGCTTGTTCGCGCGCTCGGTGACTTCGACGACATGCCCTTCCGGCCGGCCGCGGCGATCGTAGCCGACGATCCGCGCGAGCACGCGGTCGTTGTGCATCACCTTCTGCATTTCGCCGTTCGGGAGGAACAGGTCGTCCTGGCCGTCGTCGCGGATCACGAACCCGTAGCCGTCGCGATGCCCCTGCACGCGCCCCGCGACGAAATTCGACGGATGGGTCAACTGGTAATGGCCGCGCTTGTCGAGGCGGATCTGGCCGTCGCGCTCCATCGCGGCGACACGCCGGAAGAACCCCTCGCGCTCCTGACGCTTGATCGACAGGGCTTCGGCGATGTCGTTGGCGGCCAGCGGCGCGTCGCTCGTCCGCAGCACGCCGAGAATCTCTTCACGGCTCGGAATGGGGTACGGATATTTGCTCAAGGGTTTGTCGATGATTGTTCTCGTTGCGTTGACTGATGGTGCACGGCATCAACATAGAGGTGTCCGTCTGACAGTTCTATATTGACGGCGGCGGGTCATTCTATCATCCGCCCGTGTCGCCAAATAATGGGAATGCCGCCGGCGCGCCCGGCAGCAGCCGGTTTGCGATGCATCGCAAAAAAGTGTTGACAGGAATAATTGGGGCGCTATAATTTCGCTTCTTTGCAGCAAGCAGTTACTGCAAAACGTGCCCAGGTGGCGGAATTGGTAGACGCACTAGGTTCAGGTCCTAGCGGTGGCAACATCGTGGAGGTTCGAGTCCTCTCCTGGGCACCACTTGATTTATAAAAAAGGTCGGCTTCTAGCCGGCCTTTTTTCATTTCCGGCCCGGGAAGCAAAGCGCCTGCGCGCTTTGCGCGAGGGCTCGAAAGGCTGCGCTTGCAAGCGCAGCCGGGGTCGCGCATGTGTGACCGAGTCCTCTCCTCGGCACCATCGGCATTCAAAAAGGTCGGCGAAAGCCAACCTTTTTTCGTTTGCCTGGCGCATGCCGCCAGCCGACCGTACCGTGCGCGGTGGCGCGCCAGCCTTCCCTTTCATCGGCTCACGGCGGCAGTCTCGTCAGAGCATGCGCTTCAGCACGCCGTTCTTCGACACGAAATGGTGTTTGAGCGCGGCGCCCGCGTGCGCCGCCACCAGGAATGCCAGCAGATAGCAGCCGATCTTGTGCAGGACGAACCAGTGCTCGGTAACCGGCCCCGCGCTGAACGGCGTATTCACGTAAGCCGCCCAGAACAGCCAGTAGCCGTCCGGCACCATCACGAAGCCGCTGAACAGCACGAACGCGACGAGCGCGTAAATCAGCGAGTGCACGAGGTGCGCGATCGATCGCTGCTTCGAAGGAATCGACGCGATGTCGGGCGGCGTCCGGCGGAAGAACGACCACACGTAGCGCAGCGGGAACAGCACGATCAGGCTGCTCGCGAGCGACATGTTGAGCGTCGAAACGAAACGCCAGACGTCCGGCTGGGTAATGAAGTGCAGCGAGAATCCGGCCACCATCGTGTACAGGATCACGACCGCGAAGATCCAGTGCAGTGCGCGGGAAAAGCGATCGTAGCGGCCGTCATCCGAAGACGCTTGCCGAAAATGGGTCTGAGAAACCGTATGCATGATTCATCCTTTATCGATTGCCATGGCAGTGTTGCGATGGATAAGTGGATGAAATTATCGACGTCGATTCCGGTATGAATAAGCATCCTCAACGATTTCAAAACACCCGGCTCGGCGTCGACGATGCGTGCGGCCGAACGCCCGCGTCGCCGGCCTGTGACAGCGCATCTCGATCGGCAAGTCATCGCATGGCTCGGGCGCACGCCGGGCAACCCGTCAGTCTTGCTGCCGAGATCCTCGCCATCGCGCGCCACGCGAAGCGCAATTCCGGGCAGGTTGCTCGCCCACGGGTTCATGCCCGGCAGCGGCCCGAGCGTGAACATGTCCGCGTGCGCGAACGCGACCTCGCACCGGCATGGCCGAACGTGCCGCTCGAGCCGGTGAAAAATGACCGATGGAAACAGGTGGATGAATGGAGCGTGAAGCGCGTCGCGGCAGCGTCACGACATGCATCGTTGCGATGCCGAACGGCGATTGAAGGTCGGCGAGCCGAGGCGGTGCGCCGCCACCGCCTCGCCGGATCCGGAGATGAAACGCGACGCGCCGCTATCCGGCCGACCGCTCACGCCCGCTCGAGCCGATATCCGTAGTTGTAGACCGTCGTGATCACGAGGCCGTTCTTCGCGCGCAGCCCGAGACTCGAACGCAGCTTGCTCACATAGGTGGCGAGCGTCGCGTCGTACTTCCGGTCGACCACGCCCCAGATGCGCTTGATCATCATGTCCTTCGACACGATCCGCCCGACGCTCTCGAACAGCATCAGCGCGACATCGAACTCGCGCAGCGACAGTTCGACCGGCACACCGTCCACGGTCGCGGCATGCGCGCTCACGTCGAGCGCGAACTTGCCGACCTCGACGACCTTCGCGCGCTGCGTCTCGGGGTAGTACTTGCGCGCCTGCGCATTCACGCGCGCGACCAGCTCGCGCTCGCGCAGCGGCTTGATCAGGTAATCATCGGCGCCGCTGTTGAGCCCGAACACGATGTCGTTCTCGCCGTCGTGCTGCGTCATCATGATGATCGGCAGCGCGTCGGCGAACGATTCGCGCGCCCAGCGCATCACTTCGATCCCCGACTTGCCCGGCACGTCCCAGTCGAGCAGCAGCACGTCGACGCGCTGCGTGCGCACCAGTTCGATGAAGCCGTCGCCGTCGTGCCGCACCTCCGTGTCGTAGCCGGCCTTGTTGAGCCAGCCGGCCACGACGCCTGCCTGGGTCACGATGTCTTCGAGTATTGCGACAATCATGTTCGTCCTGATCTCAGTATGCCGCCCCGTCTCCGGGCCCGTTCGCCGCTCCGTCGACCGGAGCGGGCGGCAGGTAAACAAAAGCCCATTCGCCGTACGCGCCGCTGTCGCCGAACGCGTCGTACCGCGCCGGGAAACCCTGGCGCTTCAGCGGCTGCCCGGGCGCCTCGCTGAACACACCCATGATGCCGCCGTCCGGTGCCTTCACGAGCCCCCACTGCGTCGATCCGGTCAGCGGATCGGCGTACAGGCGCCGCAGGTGACGCAACGTCGGCAGCCCGCGGCGATCCTCGAGCAGCGCGTCGAGCGACGCCGGGTAGCGGCTGCCTCCCGCCGCATTGTAGTAGCTCGCGATCGCCGCGCGAAACTGGTCACCGACGAACAGGAGCTGCGCCTCGCGGTCGCGCTGCTGCACCGTCGTCCAGATCCGCGCCGCCTGCGTCATGCCGAGCCCGAGCGCCGCGACCAGCATCAGCACGCCGAGATACGCGATGCCGCGCTGCCTGCGCAAGCCGCACCGCCGATCACCACGTCGCATAGTCGCTCCCGTCGAGCGCGCGCCCTTTCGCGCCGCTCTTCACGTCCGCGATGCCGCCCGTCTCGCCGGCCTGCGACCGCCACGAGCCGCGCTTGCCCGTGACCGGATCGAGCGGCAGCTCGCGCAGGTAGCGCTTCTCGACCAGCGCATCGAGCGTGTCGGGATCGCGGCCGTGATCCGCCCGGTAGTCGTCGATCGACTGGCGCAGCGTGTTCAGGTTGTGACGCAGCACCGTTTCCTTCGCGCGGTCGCTCTGCTTCAGGTAGCCGGGCGCGACGAACGCGGTGAGCGCCGCGATGATCGCCATCACGACGAGCAGTTCGATCAGCGTAAAGCCGGCGGCACGGCGCGCACGGCTACCACTGGTTGTACGGGACGCCATTGAGGCCCTCCTTGCGGTTGGTCGAGCGGATGTCGAACACGTCCTCGCCGGACGAAAACGAATCGGGATCGCTCGCGTAGCTGCGCGTTTCCCACGTGTCTTCGGGCGCCTTGCCGTCGCATTCGCACATCGGATCGGCGGGAATCCTGCGCAGGAAATACAGTCGCGCACCGTCCGGCGACTTCTTGTCGTCGACGCCGTCGACGAGCACGCGCAGGTCGGCCGGGTAGCCGCTCGCGTCGACGCTGTGCTCGACCCGCCCGTCGCTCGCCGCCTCCTTGTACGCATCGAGTGCCGAGCGGATCACGACCAGCGCACGGCGCAACTCGGCCTCGTCCGAGCGGCGCTTGACGAGATCCGTCAACGGCAGCGCGACGGTCGCGAGCAACGCCAGCAGCGACATCGCCACCATCAGCTCGATCAGCGTGAAGCCGCGTGCGCGGGCGCGTCGACGGACGCTCATGCGAAGCCCCGCGTGCGCGAGAGCAGCATCGGCGCGTCGGCGTACAGCGGCGCAGCCGGCTCGGGCTCGCCCACGAAGCGATCGACGAACGCCTGCAGCGTGGCGATCAGCGAGCGAACCGCGGCCGTGACCGGGTGCTCGCCGCGCGCCGGCGCAGCAGCAGCGGCGGCCTGCGCCTCCGGTGCCGGCGCCTCGGCACGCTCGAGCGCGGCCGGTCGCGCGATCGGCGACGCCCTGCCGGCGTCGCTCGCGCGATCCAGCTCGATGCGCGCCAGGGCGATTTCCGCCCGCAGGCCGGCAGTCTTCGCCGGCGTGGCAGCCGCCCGCGTCGCCTCCTCTCTCGACGCCGCCGGCAGGGGGCGCGCCGCGGCCGTGTCGGCCGGGGCGACCGCTGCAACCTTGACTGCAGCAGCCGGCTGCAGCCCGGCCGCGGCACGCGTACGCATCATTCCCGCACCGCGCGCGCCGCGCTCGACTGCCGGACTCGCCGCGTCATCCTGACGGGCCTCTGCGGGCGCCTGCGGTTGCGCATCGGCCGACTCGGCTGGCTCGGCCGCGTCGGGCTCCGCGGCTGCGCGGTTGCCCGCGGGCGGCGACGGCTCGATCGGCGCGTCCAGATCCGGGCCGTTCGGCGACGGCAGACGCGCCGGCACGGCCTGCGCGGACTCGAGCGTCAGCGCTTCGGTGGTCACACGCGACTCGGTGCCCGACAGGAAGGTCGTCACCGCCGACAGCGGCAGGTCGAGATTGCGCTCGATATGCGGGGTGATCAGCAGCACGATCTCCGAGCGCTCATTGCTGCGGCCGTTCGAGCCGAACAGCCGGCCGATCACCGGCAGGCCCGATACGCCCGGCAGCCCGGCAACGCTCTCGCTTTCATTGCGCTTGACGAGGCCGGCAAGGATCTGCGTTTCGCCGTTCTTCGCGGTCATCAGCGTCTCCGCGTTGCGCGTGCCGAGCGAATAGGCGACCAGCCCGGTCTTCGTGGTTTCCTTCGACAGGATGCTGCTGACCTCCATGTTCACCTTGACGCTCACCTCCTCGTTCAGGCTGATGCGCGGTTCGACCTTCAGCATCAGGCCCACGTCCTGGTAGCTGACCGATTCGGTCACGACGCCGTTCGCGTTGGTGGTCGTAACGATCGGCACGCGCTCGCCGATCTTGATGTTGGCCTTCTCCATGTTGCGCACACGGATCTTCGGATTGGCGAGCGTCTTCGTCTTGCCCTGTTTCTGCAGCAGATCGATCGCGAGCGCGAGGCCGCCCGATTCGCTCGACACGCCGACGCGGTCACGATTCAGGCGCAGCAGGTCGCCGAGCGTCAGCGCGCCGCCCTCCACGCCGCCGAGCGCGTTGAACTGAATCTTGCCGGGATACTGGACGCCGAGATCGAGACTGTCGTTCATGTTGACCTCGAGCACCTGCACATCGAGCGTCACTTCGGATTGCGGAATATCGAGCCCCATCACCACGCGCTCCGCGACCTGGATCGTCTCCGGCGTGTCGCGCATGACGACCGCGTTCACGCGCTCGTCCACGTAGACGTCCTTCGGCTTGATCATCTGGCGCAGCGCGGCCATCACCGATTTCGCATCCGCATGCGACAGGAAGAACGTGCGAATCGCGAACTCCGTGTAGTTGCGGGCCTTTTCAGGCTGCGACGGGTAGACGAGCAGCGTGTGCTTGTCGAGCACCTTCTTCTCGAGCTGGTTGGTGCGCAGCAGCAGGTTGATCGCGTCTTCGGCGGTCGTGCGCTCCGCGAGCAGCGTCGCGGCCTGACTGGTGTCCACGTCGCGGTCGAACACGAAATTCACGCCGGACACGCGCGAGATCACGTCGAAGATGTTGGCCAGCGGCTGCTGCTTGAAATTGAGCGACACCGGCTTGCGCAGCGCGTCGGACAGCTGCGGGCGCACCGCGCGGCTGGCCTGCGACTGGCGCAGCATCGTGTCGCGCAGGCGCTTCGCGCCCGCGTGGTTCGGCTGCTCGGCGAGGATGCGGCGCGCGATCTCGAGCGCCTCCTGCGGTTTCTCGCCGCCGATGCGCTGCGCGCGCGCGAGGTCGACCGCCATCTGCTGGCGGCGCTTGACCTGCTCGAGCGCCTGGCTGGCCTTCAGGTTGCCCGGATCTTCGCCCAGCACGTTGTCCAGGTGATCGATCGCCGCCGCGTGGTTGCCCTGCGCAACCTGGCGGTCGGCTTCCTTCAGTTCCGCGCGCACATACTCGTGCCGGCTGAATTCGACGGCGGTCGTGAGCGCGATGTCGTCCGGCGCAGCGGCCTTCTGTTGCTGCAGCGTGCCGAGTCGTTCGGCGGGCGTCGCGGCGGCATCGGGCGCGGCATTGAACGGGGTACTTGCGCATCCTGTCAGCGCAAGCGCCGAGATCAGGAGCAAAAGACTGACTTTACGTTTCATGATGGTGTTCGGCACAGGTTGGATTCGGGGTTCATTGGGTCGGGACGGGCAGTGACAGCTCGACATCGGTGCTGTCCCGGGTCACGATCACCGTGCCCTGTTCGCCCAGTTTCTTCAGCCGGTAGCCTTCGGCGATCTCGTCGCCCGGCAGCACCGCGTCGCGCACGTCGCAGCGCGATCCGCACAGCAGGAACGTCCTGCCGATGCCTTCCAGTACGACGATGCGCTGGCCGCTCTCGCGCCACTCTCCGGCGATCTCGAACGGGATGGCGGCGGCCGGCGGTGCGTCGATCGGCGTATCGAGCGACGGCGGTTCCGGTTCGGGTGCGGGTTCGGGCGCCGCGACCGGCGGCGGGTCGTCGCGCGCCGGCTCCGCGCCGAGCGACGCCCAGCTCTGCGCCGGGAAGACGTCGACGATCGGCGCCGGGCCGCCGCTCTCGTGCGCCGCGCTGCCGCCGGAGATGCAGGCGGCGGCGAGTGCGAGCGCAAGCGGGATCAGGACGGGGCGCATCATGTGTCGGGCCCCAGCAGGCTGACCCGCAGGTCGGCGGTAACCGTGGCGCTGTCGATCCGGTCGCGCTCGATCGACACGCCCTCGATGCGCACCATCGGCTGGTCCGCGATCTCGCGCATCGCTTCGCGCAGCCCGACATAGCTGCCGCTCAGCGCGATGCTGATCGTGAGCCGGCGCAGCTTGCCCTTCATCTCGACTTCGCGGCGATAAGTCGCGTGCTTGCGGTCCATGCCGCGCTGCGACAGGATCTGGAAAATCGAGTACGCCTGCTCGCTGCTGCGCAGTTGCTGCACCTGCTGCAGCGTCATGCCGCCGTCGCCGGCCTGCTTGCCCGGCTTCGGCAGCGCGGCCAGTTCCGCCGTGCGCGCCGAACGCTCGGCCTCGAGCTGCTCGCTGTCCGGCTGCAGGTGGAGCGCGTGAGCGCCGATCAGCACGACGACCAGTCCGCCCGCCAGCAGCCCCGGCATGCCGAGCCTGGCGCTAGCCGCATAGGCGCCCCAGCGCAGCCGCGCGGCGAGCGCCGTCGTGTCGATTGCTTTCAGGTTCGTCATGGGTGTTCGATACTCAGGCTGAAGTGAAAAATGTTCTTGCCGTCCTCCGCTTTCGTGCGGTGCTGCAGCAGGCCGATCTTGCGGTCCGGGTGACGGTCGTTCAGGCGATCGATGAAGATGTAGATGTGCGACAACTCCGCCGCGCCGCCTTCGATGCGCGCCTCGCGGCCGGCCTTGTCGACCGTCAGCGACTTCAGCGCGATTTGCGGCGTCCACGCATGCTCGATCCAGTCGACCACCGACAGGCCCGAGCCCGCGGCGCTCGTCTTCTGCTCGGCAAGCACACGCTCGATGCGGCGCTGCTCCGGCGTCATGCTCTTCTGCCGGCGCTGCTCGCGCTCGATCGCGCGCTTGCGCTGGTCGATACGGCTTTCGATGCGATCGACCTCGTCGCGCAGTTGGTCGACGCGCGACCACTCGCTCGCGGCGAACGCGCCGGTGAGCAGCGCGCAGCACAGCGCGACGGCCGCCCACCGGGTGACGCGCGCGCGCGGCGCCGCGAAATCCAGCTCGTCGAGGCGTGTCATGCCGCTTCCCCGGATGCGCACGCGGGCACGTCGCCCCGCGCGTCGTCGAGCAGCGTGACGCCGTCCGCGTCCGGCGGCGCGCCGTCGAGCGCACTCGCGAAGGCCGCGCCGGCCAGCGGCTGCCCGGCCATCAGCGCGGCGGCAGCGAACCAGTCGTCGAGCCGCCGGCCGCCCGCGCGCGGCAGCGTGACCACGTCGGCCCACTCGCCCGCGCGACGAAACACGCAGGTGACGACGCGCGGCTGCAGCAGCGCGTAGCGGCAGTCTTCCGCGCTCAGGCGGCCCGCATGCAGGGCGAGCGACGCCGACAGCGCATCGCGCACGCTGACGAGCCGCCAGCCGGCGGCGCGGCTCACTGTCGCGAGCGACGCGAGCAACGTGTCGCAGGCCGCCACCGCGAGGCGTGCACGGCCGTGCCGCCCGGCTTCGATACGGATGCGCAGTGCACCGCGCTGCGCGCGGGCGGCGAACAGTGCGCGCGCATAGCCGTCCCAGGCGGCATCCGACACCAGCCCGTCCTGCCACGGCAGCACGACGCCATGCATCCACGGGTGGCCGACGACGATCTGCAGGCGGTTGCACATCGGCAGACGCTGCTTCGGCAGATCTTCCAGCACCTGCGCCAGCGCTTCGGCCGGCAGTCCCTCGTGCGCGACGACAACGTGCGGCGGGCCGGCGCGACGCGCGCGCCAGCTGTCGCTCGTCCACACGCGCAGCGTGTCGGCGTCGAGCACCGCGACGGCGTTATTCCACGGCGATCGCACGCTGCACCTCCTGGAACGTCGTCAGCCGCGCGCGGATCGCCGCCAGCCCCGCCTCTCGCATCGACTGATAATCGGCGTTGTCCGCGAGCGCACGCGTGCGCTTCTCGATCGAGCGTTCGAGCAACGCGACCTTCATCGCCGCGTCGAGCGTCAGCACTTCCGCGAGCCCGATCCGGCCGTGATAGCCGGTGCCGCGGCACGTCTCGCAGCCCGCGCCGGGCGCGACCACGCGCTTCAGCTCGTCGAGCGGCGCGTCGCGCAGATCGGCGCCGTGCGCCGCGTCGCCGCAGCGCGCGCAGATCCGGCGCACCAGGCGCTGCGACACGACGCCGTTCAGCGCCTCGAGAAACGTCGACGGTTCCACGCCCATGTAGATGAAGCGGTCGATCACGCTGAACCCGTCGTTCGCATGCACGGTCGACAGCACGCGGTGGCCGGTAAGCGCGGATTGCACGGCGATCGACGCGGTCTCCTCGTCGCGAATCTCGCCGACCATGACCGTGTCCGGATCGTGACGCAGGATCGAGCGCAGCCCGCGCGCGAACGTGAGCCCCTTGCGCTCGTTGACCGGAATCTGCAGCACGCCCTGCAACTCGTATTCGACCGGATCCTCGATCGTGATGATCTTGTCGTCGCCGGTGTTGACCTCCGACAGCACTGCGTACAGCGTCGTCGACTTGCCGCTGCCGGTCGGCCCCGTCACGAGCATCAGCCCGTACGGACGATGCGCGAGCGCGCGCACGCGCCGCGCCGTCGGCGCATCGAAGCCGAGCACGTCGAGGCTCACGCGGTCGCCGCGCTGCGACTTGTCGAGCACGCGCATCACCGCGTTTTCGCCATGGGTGCCGGGAATGATCGACACGCGGAAATCGATTTCGCGGCCCTGCATCACGACCTTGAAGCGGCCGTCCTGCGGCACGCGCTTCTCCGCGATGTCGAGCGCGGCGAGCACCTTGAGACGCGACAGCGTCTGCGCGGCCGCCTCGAGCCCGGGAATGTGGCGGATCGACTGCAGCACGCCGTCGATCCGGTAGCGGATCGACAGGCCGTCCGGCACCGCTTCGAGATGGATATCGCTGGCGCGGCTCTGCAGTGCGTCGTAGAGCGTCGTGTTGACGAGCCGGATGATCGGGCTTTCGTCCTTCGCGATGCTCGCGAGCGAGATCGACTCGATCGCCTGCGCGAGCGAATCACCCTGCGTATCGATCGTCACGTCATCCATCAGCCGTTCGCTCGACTCGATGTCGCCGAGCAGCCGCTCGACTTCGCCCGGCGCGCTCATCGCCAGTTCGACCGGCCGCGTGCCGAAGCGCGCCAGCAGCTCGTCGCGCACGTGGCGCGCAAACGGATCGGCGACGACCACGCACGGCACGCCATCGAGTTCGACCGGCAACACGCGCCAGGTCAGCGCGTCGTGCAGCGGCAGCAGGTCGAAGCGCGTGCGCGCCGCACGCAGCGCATCCGCATCGACCGCGCCGATGCCGAGGCACGCGGCCGCTTGTGCGAGCAGCGTCGCATCGGCGCTCAGCAACCCGGCGACATACTGCGCGAAATCGACGCCCGACGCGTCGGATTCCGACTGCCAGCGTTGAACGATGTGTTCCGTTTTCATTGAATTTTCTCCAGTTGGACAGTGGAATCGCGAACGCCTTGGCGTCACGGCTATCCGACGCTGCCGGCCAATTCGAAGATCGGCATGTAGAGCAGCAGGACCACCGCGCCGACCGTCGCGCCCACCGCGAGCATCAGTACCGGTTCGAACACCTTGCTGAGCATCTCGATCGCGCGGTCGAGCGCGCCGTCGTGAAACTGCGCGATGTGCTCGCACATCCCGCCGAGGTCGCCGCTCTGTTCGCCCACGCGCAACAGCCGCTCGGCGACCGACGTCGTCAATCCATGCGCGGCGAGCACGGCCGCGACCGGCCGCCCTGCGCGCATCCCGGTCAGCGCGACGGCGAGCCGCGCGCGAAAATGCTCGGGAAGCACCTTGCCGGACAGCTCCAGCGCGACGATCGCCGGCGTGCCGCCCGCGATCAGCAGGCCGACGGTCCGGTAGAACCGCGTGAGGGCGAACAGCGCGCAGATGTCGCGCACTTTCGGCGCACGCCACATCAGGCGCTGCATCGCTTGCTTCAAGGCAGCCGAGCGCACCGCCAGCGCCGCGCCGACGAACGACGCCGCAACCGCGAGCCCGACCGCCATCCCGTTCTCGCGCAGCAGGGTCGCCCACCAGAGCATCGCCCGGGCCGTCGCCGGCAGCGTCGCGAGCGACTCGAACACCACGGCGAAACGCGGAATCACGAAGAACGCCATGAACAGCAGGATCGCGATGCCGACGCCGATCACGACAGCCGGATAAATCAGCGCGCCGATCACGCGCTTGCGAACCTGTTCGATTCGCACTTCGTATTGCTGATAGCGCTTGAGGACAACCGGCAACTGGCCGCTGCCCTCCGAGGATTCGATCGTCGCGACGAACAGCGCCGGAAAAATGGTCGGCTGCTGCGCGAGCGCCTTCGACAACGGCTGGCCCTCGACCATCACCGCCAGGATCCGGTCGATGACGTGTTTCGCGTCCCTGCCCGAATCCGCCTTGTCGCGCAGTGCCTCGAGTGCCTCGATCAGCACGAGGCCGGCGTCGAGCAGCGTCGACAGTTCCTGCAGGAACAGCGCCAGCGCGAACTTCGGCGTGCGCCGGCGGCGCCCGAAGCGGGTATCGCGCCGGACCTCGAGCACGACCGCGCCCTGCGCCGCGAACCGCGCGCGCACGTCCATCTCGCTCGCCGCTTCGACCGCCTGCTGCGTGACCTTGCCGGCGGCAAGCACGCGTACCCGAAATGCGTCCATCGCTACCTCCGCCATTCGTCGAGCAGCGCGAGGCTCGCATCGCGATCGCTCGTCAACGCGCGGTACGCGCGCCAGACCTTGGTCGCATAAGCCTTGCGCGCCGGCTCCCGTTTGGCCGACGACCCGGCGTTGTACGCGCCGACCGCGTTCCACGTGTAGCCGTGCCGGTCGATGAATCCGGCGAGAATCGATGCGCCGGTGTCGATCGACGTGCACGGCTCGTCGATCAACCGCTTGTGCGTCACGCCGACCTTGACGAGACGCGGCAGATGCGAACTGTTGATCTGCATCAGCCCGATGTCGTAGGTGCCGTTCCGGTTCCAGTTCATCGCGCGCGGATTCAGCGCGGATTCCACTTTCGCGATCGCGACCAGCAGCAACGGATCGATGCCGTGCCGATCGCCCGCCCGGGTCCAGCAATCCTTGGCCGCGGCGCCGGATACGCAGGCGGCGAACAGCGCCACCCCCGCGATCCAGCGGCGCGGACCCTTACATGCCATAGACGAGGTCCGCATCGAGACCACTCCCGCCAACACGACCGTCCCGTCCGAGCGACACGATCTCCGCCTCGCCTTCGCGGCCCGGCACGTTCCATTGATATGCGCGGCCCCAGCCGTCCTTCGGCACGGCCTTCGCGAGATACGGGCCGTTCCAGCCGTCGCTGCCTTGCGGCTGCGCGACCAGCGAGTCGAGCCCTTCGTCGGCCGTCGGATAGCGGCCGGTGTCGAGCCGGAATTGCGTGGCCGCGTCACCCAGCGTCTTCATCTGCGCTTCAGTCGACTTGACCTTGGCCTTGTCGACCTGCGAGAACAGCTTCGGACCGACATAGCCGGCCAGGAGCGCGATGATCAGCAGCACGACCAGCAGCTCCAGCAGCGTAAAACCCTGCTGGCCGCGGCGCGTTGCCCATTTCCGGTAGTTCTGTTTCACGTCGTTTGCCCTCTGTAGAGATCCCGGCACGGCGTCGCGGCCGGGGGCCGTCGTGTCGCAGACGGCAGGTGAATGAGGCGCTTTCGGAGAGGCTGGTTCGAATGAAGGAAAGCGCCGATCGATGAGGTCATTTTCCCGGGCGAAGGGAAGTGCCACCACCTTCATCAACGAAATATCAACGGCTGTTTTGAATCGGTCGATCCGCGGCCGCGCGTCAATAAAAAAGCCGCGCGCATTGCTGCGCGCGGCTCGCCTCATCGCCTTTTCAGGTCGTTACTTGCTGCAGGCGCCCACGTCCTTCCACACCTTGCCGGTATGGTCGGCGCCCGTCGACGCCGGATCGCCCGGGACCTCGTTCTGGGTCCACCAGCGCGCCTCGTACGTGCGGCCGTTGTGCTGCACCTTCGCACCGCCCGTGTAGGCCGTGCCCTGCTTCCATGCGGCCTGGCACTGCGCGCCTTCGCCGCCGCCCGATTCGCCGGTCAGCTTGAACGTGGTGGTTTCCTGCTTCAGCGTGCCGCCGTCGATCTGCGACGTCGCCACGGCCGTGTGGTCGCCCGCCTTCGCGTTCGCGATGTCGACGTTCACGTCGCCCTGCATGCGCATCGTCGACGACTTCGAGCCGACCAGCGAGTTCGCCGCGTCGTAAACCTTCACCGTGACGTTGGTGTCCTTCGCGTGGTTGAACTTCAGGAAGAACTTCGCGGTCGCCTTGCCGTTCTGGATCTTGAACTCGCCGTTGTTCGAGATGCTGAAGCCTTCGTCGAGGCCGCCTTCCGGCTGATGATCGATCGTCGTCTCGGTACGCACGATGCCGCTGGTGCTCTTCGAGAACACGTCGTTCTTGCCGAGCGCGGGCTCGATGCGGCCATCGCGCTCGACGCCGGCAATCAGGCTCGCCGCCTGGGTGCGGTTGATTTCCTTCGCGAGCAGCATCGGCCACATGTTGCGCTCGCCCTGCTGCGCGGAACCGATCGTCACCGTGGTCTTCATCGACGGCACTTCGCCGCCCGACTTGAACACGCGGTTCGTGACCTTGTCGCCCGTCTTCAGGTCCATCGTCGGCGCGATGCTGCCGACGTTCGACCAGTTCGGCTTGCCCGGATCGGTCGGGCCGCCGGCGTCGGTGATGTTCAGGTCGGCCACGTTATAGAACATGCCGGCCGTATCGCCGACGTGCCACGTCGTCAGCATCACGTGATGGCCCTTCTTGTCCGACGGGATCGTGCAGCCGTGCGGGCCGATCTCGTCGGCTTTCTTCATCCCGCCGTCGATCGTGCAGAACGGCGTCAGGTCGAACTGCTCGCGCGTGAGCTTCGCGTTCGGATTCCAGCCCTGCTTCGTCAGGTAGTACTTGAATTCCTTCGTCACGTGCGGTGCGGTGAACGTCCACTTGAACTTCTGCGCGCCCGGCTTGATGTCGGTGATCTTCCAGCGATCGACCGACTGCTCGTTGAGCTCGCTGAACTGCGTCACGCCGCCGCTCGCGATCTCGCCGTCCGGCGCGCCGGCTGCCGGGAAGCCCTGCTTGCCTTCGACGCTTTGCGGTTCGTAGGTGACCGAACCGCAGTTGAAGTTTTCGATCTTGCCCGCCTTTGCGCTGCACAGCAGGTTGCGCGACGGCGGCTCCGACAGGTAGCCGTGGGCAAATGCGGCTTGCGCGAAGAACATCGACGCGCAGGCTACGAGCGGCGACACGGTAAAGAGGGTCTTTTTAGCTGATCGGGTTCTCATCTGATTCCGTTTGATTGAACGTTGAATGGGGTTGCCTCGTTAAGCGAATCGCGAGCGATCCGCCGGAATTTGCGTGACGCATGTCCTGCTGACGAAACGCTGGGTGCAGTATCGTCAGGCGCCGCGCGTCGGCGTACCTTCCTGAACGATCTCTCAAAGATTCGTCGTCCCCCGCCCGTTATCCGCTTCCCCCCTGCCCGCTCGTTTTTAGATTGCGTTGAGAATCGTTGCCGCCATGCCGCCCAGGAAAAAGAATGTGCTCGCTTTCCCGCACTTTTTTTCAACACCTGGATGGATGATTATCAAATTGAAATCGCATAAACGCACTCCCGACATCGTGATCCGCCGCCGCTCGCTGCGCCGTGCGCACGTTGCCTATGCCGCGCTCGCGGCGGCCAGCGCACTGAGCTTCGCGAACGCCGCGCTGGCCGCGCCCGGCAAGCCCAGCCTGAAGCAGTACGAAATCACGTCGCAGCCGCACGGCTTCGTCGAGATCGACATGCAGAAGGCCGGCGTCGCGCCGTACAAGGACATCGTCAAGCTGAACAAGAAGGTCGACGTGCCGCTGCCGTTCGACATCTGGAGCAACGGCACCGCGGTGAAGGCGGTCGCGGTGGTCGACGGCGTCGTCGATCCGGCGTCGGAGGTCAGGATGACGCCCGGCGGCACGCAAAGCGGCCAGGTGGTCGCGAACGTGAAGACGCCCGGCGTGAAGAAGATGCAGGTCCGCGTGATCGACGCCAACGGCGCGGCGACCGACAGCGCGCCGCTCGACGTGGTCGTATTCGACACGATTTCCGAACTGGCGGACGACCTGCCGAACAACGCGAGCAAGAACCACAAGCCGTATGCGAACACGACCGGCTCGGTGGTCGGCACCTACTTCGCGACCTGGTCGATCTACGACCGCAAGTTCAACGTCGACAACGTGCCGGTCGAGAACCTCACGCACATGCTGTACGGCTTCATCCCGATCTGCGGCGGCACGGACGTGAACGCGTCGCTCGCGAAGGACCTGCCGGGCTCGTTCAACACGCTGATGCAAAGCTGCAAGGGCCTGCCCGACTACAGCGTCGCGATCCACGACACCTACGGCGAGATGGCCAAGACCTTGCCGGGCCAGACCGCGAATTCGAAGCTCAAGGGCGTGCTCGGCCAGATGATGGCGGCGAAGAAGCGCAACCCGAACCTGAAGATCCTGCCGTCGATCGGCGGCTGGACGCTATCCGACCCGTTCTTCCAGATGCACGATCCGGCGAAGCGCAAGGTGTTCGTCGATTCGACCGAACAACTGCTGCGCACGTGGAAGTTCTTCGACGGCGTCGACATCGACTGGGAATTCCCCGGCGGCAAGGGCGTGAATCCGTCGCTCGGCGATCCGGTGAAGGACGGCCCGCTGTACGTAACGCTGATGAAGGAACTGCGGCAGATGCTCGACAAGCTGTCGCAGGAAAGCGGCAGGACCTACGAGCTGACGTCGGCGATCGGCGCGGGCAAGGACAAGATCGACGTGGTGAACTACAAGGAAGCCACGAAGTACATGGACTACATCTTCGACATGACGTACGACTTCTACGGTGCGTTCAGTCTGACGGATCTGGGCCATCAAACCGCGCTGTACGCGCCGAACTGGAAGCCGGACACCGCGTACACGACCCACAACTCGATCAAGGCGCTGCTCGCGCAGGGCGTCGATCCGAAGAAGCTCGTGGTCGGCGCGGCGGCGTATGCGCGCGGCTGGAACGGCGTGCACGGCTATGCCGACGGCAATCCGTTCACCGGCACGGCGACGGGCCCGCACAAGGGCCAGTGGGAACCGGGCATCCTCGACTACAAGAAGCTCAAGGCGGAGATGATCGGGCCGAACAACACCGGCATCAACGGCTACGAATATCACTACGACCAGACGGCCGAAGCGCCGTACGTCTTCAACAAGGGCACCGGCGAACTCCTCACGTTCGACGACGAGCGTTCGGTCCTCGCAAAGGGCGACTACGTGCGCGCGCATCAGCTGGGCGGCCTGTTCTCGTGGGAAATCGACGCGGACAACGGCGACATCCTGAATGCGATGCACAAGGGTCTCGGCCACGGCGACGAAGGCGGCGGCGGCGGTGCCGAAAACCATCCGCCGGTCGCGAACGCGGGCGCCGACCTGACGGTCACCGGGCCGCAGAAGGTCACGCTCGATGCGTCGAAGTCGCGCGACCCCGACGGCGACAAGCTGAGCTTCAAGTGGGAACAGGTCGGCGGCGATCCGCTGAAGCTCGTCAATACGACGAGCGCGACGGCGAGCGTCGACGTTCCGTCGGTCAAACAGGACACGAAGTACACGTTCCGCGTGACGGTCACCGACCCGGCCGGGTTGAAGGATACGGCGCAGGTCGTCGTGACCGCGCAGGCGGAAGCGACGGTCGAGCCGCCGCCGGGCGAAAACCGTCCGCCGGTCGCGCACCTCGGCGGCCCGGCGACGGTTGAAGCCGGCCAGGCCGTGACGCTGTCGGCCGCGAAGTCGACCGACCCGGACGGCGACAAGCTGAGCTTCAGGTGGAGCGTCCCGACCGGCATCAACGCAACGCCGAACGGCGCGACGTTGAACTTCACCGCGCCCGAGCTCGCGAAGGACCAGTCGTTCACGTTCTCGGTCACGGCCAGCGACGGTAAGCTGTCGAGCACCGCGAAACACACGGTCCTCGTGAAGGCGAAGGATGCGGGCGGCGGCGAAGGTGGCGGCAATGGCGGCGGCGACTACCCGGCATACAAGGCTGGTACGCAATACAACGCCGGCGACATCGTGTCGAACCTCGGCAAGCTGTACCAGTGCAAGCCGTTCCCGTACAGCGGCTGGTGCTCCGGCGCGCCTGCGGCATACGAACCGGGCAAGGGCTTCGCGTGGAACGACGCGTGGACGCTTCACGGTGACGGCGGCAACGGCGGCGGCAACGGCGGCGGCGAAGGCGGTGGTAACGGTGGCGGCAACGGTGGTGGCGAAGGCGGCAACAACGGCGGCGGCGACCACCCGCAGTACAAGGAAGGGACGAAGTACAACGCCGGCGACATCGTCTCCAACAATGGCAAGCTGTTCCGCTGCAAGCCGTTCCCGTACACCAACTGGTGCTCGATGGCGGCCTGGGCTTACGAGCCGGGCAAGGGCACCGCATGGGACCAGGCGTGGGAGGAACACAAGGAGTAAGACTGACGACGTGCCAGGTCCGGCCGGCCGCGCCATCGCGGCGCCCCGGCCGATGTGAAACCCGCGTCTATCGACGCACAACGGCAAATGCCGGAATCGCCCTCGCCTCGTGCGGGGGCGTTTTCGTTTCCGGAGCAGGCGATGCGTGCCCGTTTCAGGTGTCGGTTTCCGGCTCTTGCCCTGCCACTGCGCGTGCTTGCGTGCGTCACCGGGCCTGCTTGCAGAGTCGGCCTGCAAATACGCCGGGTAGTCCGCGCGATTGCCGACAGGACCGGGCCGGCGGACCATCATCGCCAGGTGGCATTCGCGGCATCGCCGTCGCGCAGTACACGGCACGCGGCACGACAGCGAGACACACGCACCCCTTTCGCGCTTCCCGCCGCTCGAGCGGGGCACACGCCACGTCATTCGACGCTGCATCGGGGCCTCGGTATTCGTCGTCGTGACGAACGCACCGCCCGAACGCAAAAAGGCCGGACCCATGCAGCACGGGATCCGGCCTTTCATCGCCCCGGTTTCAATCCTCGCCCGGCTTCGGCGCAGCGCACGCCGGCGCTGCCGTTCCGGTACTCAGCCGGTCACGCGTCGTCGAGCATTTGCGCAGCGGTTCTCGGCAAGCGTACGGTAAAGCGGCTGCCCTGCCCCGGCGCCGACGTCACCTCGACCGATCCGCCGTGGCGCTCGATCACCGCCTTCACGAACGGCAGCCCGAGGCCGACCCCGCGGCTTGCGTCGCGATACGTGCCGGCGACCTGAAAGAACGGCTCGAACAGCCGTGGCATCGCGTCGGCCGGGATGCCGATCCCCTGGTCCTGCACCGCCACCGAAACCTGCCGGTCGTCGGCGTCGATCCACACGTCGACCACCGTCTCCTCGGCCGAGTACTTGATCGCGTTGTCGAGCAGGTTGGCCAACGCGCGCAGCAGCATGTCGCGATTGCCGAGGACGAACACGTCGTCGCCCTCGTAATGCGGGCCCTCGACGCGGATGCGCTTCCCGTTCGCGCTGTGCCAGACGTGATCGACCGCTTCCGTCGCAAGATCGTTCGCCGACATCGGCACGTACGCGTGCGTATCGAGGTGCTCGGCGCGCGACAACTGCGTGAAATCCTGCGCGACGCGCAGGCTGTAGTCGACGAGCTTGTGCAGGTCGGCCAGGAAATCCTCGTCGCTCGCGCCGTCGGCCTGGTTGCGCTCCTCGAGCAGCGACAGCACCGTCGACAGCGGGTTGCGCAGATCGTGCGCCATGTGCCGCAGCGTGCGCCGGTCGCTTTCGACCGCGGCCTTGATGTTGTGGATATCGACGAGGCAGATCATGCTCGCGGTCGAACTGTGCCGTTCGCCATCGCCGAACGGCGTCACCATCACCATCTGCGTGCGCCCGTTCAGCGCCAGCTCGGCCGAATGGATCTTGCCGCTCGCCTTCGCGGTCAGCACTTCGTCGCGCACGATCGACAGCACGCGCCGTACCGCCGCGTCGCCGTCGGCGTCAAGCGCCGCCAGCATCGCGCGGCCGCGTGCGTTGCACATCAGCATCTCGCCACGCTGTTCGACGAAGATCGGGTAAGGCAGCGTCTCGATCATGTCGACATACGCCGTCCGCCATTCGCGAATGCTTTGCATCGCGAGTTCGACTTCATCCGTCGTCGGCAGTGCGCGGCCGACGTCGGCCGCGGGCGGCAAGCCGACGAACGCGTGCTGGCCGGCCAACCCGCGCAGCATCCCGTATTCGCTCAGCAGGAACGCCCGCAGGCTGCCGGCGCGCCGCCAACCGCACATTGCGAAAATCAATACGCACACGGCAAGCAACGGCCCGATCGGTGCCCAGTACGACCCATGCACGAGCAGCATCACTTCGGCGGCGACGAATGCGGCCAGCCACCCGATCGAAAATGCGTACATGCGCCAGCCCGGCACCAGCAGGCAGATCAGCAGCATCCCCGTCGCGACCGCGATGCTGACGGCGACCTGGATCGCCATCGGCTCGCGCCACAGGATGTGGCCGTCGATCAGCGCCTGCGTCACCAGCGCGTCCACCTCGACGCGGCGCAGCCGTCCGCCCGCCGACGTCGACAGGTCGTAGAGGCCCGACAGATCCATCGCGTCGCCGATGAAGACGATGCGGCCGCGCCACGCCGACTCGGGGATCCGCCCCTTCAGCACATCGACGTACGAATAGTGCTCGAGATCGAAGCGCGCCGGCAGGAACAGCGCGAGCGAGCTCGCTTCGACATGCCCGAGCCTGGACACGTGGTCCTGCACGTGGAGGCGCACATCGCCGGCCGGCAGCGACATACCCGCGACACGGATCGCCTGCAACGCGACATGCGACAGTTCGTGATCCGAATCGCCAGTCCGGACGTACGGCACGATACCCTGCACCAGATGGTCGCTGCCGAGCACGACGCTGCGCTGGCCGACGGCCGCCGCCGCGCCGCGCAACCGCGGCGCGGGCAGCAGCACGGTGTCGGCGCGCGTGCCCTCCGGCGACACGTGGGCGGGCAGCACGACCCGCCCGTTCCGGGCGAGCGCAGCCGCGAGCACGTCGTCGCCGCGCCCCGGGCTGAACATCGTCATGTCGAGCACGACGCTCGATGCACTGCCCAGACGATCGAGCACTTGTGCATGGGCGGCTCGCGTATAGCTTGCGTCGCCACCCAGTTCGGCGACCGTCTTCTTGTCGATCGAGATGACGACGACATCGTCGCGCGCGCCGTGATCGACACGGGACGCGACCAGATTCCAGTACAGACGGTCGAGTGGGGACAGCAGCGTCTCGGCCGCCGGCGTACAGCTCAGCGCCGCCAGCAATGCAACGCCGGCCGACAGCGGCCAGACGGCGGGCCGCACGGATGTCGCGATTCTCCAGACTCGATTGAGCCAGTCAGGCATGGGATGGCATTCCTCGTTATTGTTTTATTTGCCCGAGTTCGATGGGTGCGCATTTCCTGAATTGTCTGCGGCGGACCGGCCGCATTCTTCGTCGCACAGGCGATCCCGCCACGCTGCTACCGTGCAGGCGGGCCCGGGTTCCTCAACACACAACCGCGCCGCATTCGGCTGTCGGTTACCAGACCGACATGTTGCTCGAATCGATTTGATTTTTTTCAAGCGCCAGATTCAATTATCTCTTGTCCCATTGAATTTATCCCAACTTTAGTACTCGTCTTATCCCTCGAAATTGAGCGTGTGGCCGATGACAAGGATGGATGGCAGACCTGCCGCCGTTGTCCGCGACCGGGCTACGGGCCGCGGGGCCGGCTCGCGTCGATACGGGACCGCTGCGACGGAACTTCGCCGTGCAACGGGGGCGTTTCCGATCCGTCGAAGCACGAGCGGGCGATCGAGCGCGAACGCATATTTTTTGCGGGCTCCCATGGAATTGTGTTGACAGCCACTTGGGACCGGCTATAATTGCGGTCTTTCGCATCGCAGCAAGCGAAACGTGCCCAGGTGGCGGAATTGGTAGACGCACTAGGTTCAGGTCCTAGCGGTGGCAACATCGTGGAGGTTCGAGTCCTCTCCTGGGCACCATCTGTTTTTGAAAAGGTCGGCTTCTAGCCGGCCTTTTTTCATTTCCGGCCCAGGAAGCAAAGCGCCTGCGCGCTTTGCGTGAGGACTCGAAAGGCTGCGCTTGCAAGCGCAGCCGGGGTCGCGCATGTGTGACCGAGTCCTCTCCTGGGCACCATCTGTTTTTGAAAAGGTCGGCTTCTAGCCGGCCTTTTTTCATTTCGGCACTGGCATCGCAAGTGCCTGTCTTCGGCCCTTATGTCTGCCGCTCCGATCGATAGCAGAATTTATCGGTTATCAATCGCCCTCCCCGTTGTTACGTTAGCCGCCTCGCTTTCAACGCATCCAACGAGGAGCACCCTTCATGACGTCGATGAACCGCCGCGCATTCGCGCGCGCGATGCTGGCCGCGGGCCTCGCTGCCGCCGGTGTCCGCGCGCACGCCGAGAACGCGCCGGCCACACTGCGCATCGGTTACCAGAAGTCGTCGACGCTGATCACGCTGCTCAAGACGCGCGGCACGCTCGAGCAGGCGCTGACGCCGCTCGGCCTGCGTGTGTCATGGCATGAATTCGCGAGCGGATTGCCGCTGACCGAAGCGCTCAACGTCGGCGCCATCGACTTCAGTGCCGACGTGGCCGATACGGTCCCGGTCTTCGCACAGGCCGCGCATGCGCGTTTCGTGTACGTCGCGCAGGAAGCGCCTTCGCCGAAGGCGCAGGCGATCGTCATCAAGCAGGACAGCACGCTGCGCACGCTCGCCGATCTCAAGGGCCGGCGTATCGCGGTCACGAAGGCGGCCGGCAGCCACTACCTGCTGCTTGCCGCGCTCGCACGCGCGAAGCTCGCGCCCGCCGATGTGGCGATCCATTACCTGACGCCCGCGGACGGCCGCGCCGCATTCGAGCGCGGCAGCGTGGACGCATGGATCACATGGGATCCCTATGTCGCGTCGGTCGACCGGAATCCCGACGTCCGGATCCTGGCCGACGGCAACGGACTCGCGTCGTACCAGCGCTATTACCTCGCATCGAGCAGCTTTGCCGCCGCGCGCCCCGACGTCGTCCAGATTCTGTTCGACCAACTGTCGCTGGCCGGCGCGTGGCTACGCGACCATCCGCAGGACGCCGCGAACACGCTCGCGCCGATCTGGGGGCTCGATGCCGCGACGATCGCGCGGGCGAATGCGCGACGCAGCTACCTCGTCCGCGCGGTGGCCACGCAACACTTCGGCGAACAGCAGAAGATCGCCGATACGTTCCTGGCGGCCGGACTGCTGCCCGCCCGCGTCGATACGAGCCAGGCGCAGCGCTGGAATTTCACGGCGAAGCGCGCGGAACCGGTCGGCGCGTGACGATCTCGCCGCCTAAGGCGCGCAATATTTTTGCTGCTTCGGATGAAATTGTGTTGACAGACTCCCTCAGCACGCTACAATAGCGGTCTTCGCATCGCAGCAAGCGAAACGTGCCCAGGTGGCGGAATTGGTAGACGCACTAGGTTCAGGTCCTAGCGGTGGCAACATCGTGGAGGTTCGAGTCCTCTCCTGGGCACCATCTGTTTTTGAAAAGGTCGGCTTCTAGCCGGCCTTTTTTCATTTCAAGCCCAGGAAGCAAAGCGCCTGCGCGCTTTGCGCGAGGACTCGAAAGGCTGCGCTTGCAAGCGCAGCCGGGGTCGCGCATGTGTGACCGAGTCCTCTCCTGGGCACCATCTGTTTTTGAAAAGGTCGGCTTCTAGCCGGCCTTTTTTCATTTCAAGCCCAGGAAGCAAAGCGCCTGCGCGCTTTGCGCGAGGACTCGAAAGGCTGCGCTTGCAAGCGCAGCCGGGGTCGCGCATGTGTGACCGAGTCCTCTCCTGGGCACCATCTGTTTTCTAAAAAGGTCGGCTTCTAGCCGGCCTTTTTTCATTTCCGTCGCCGCAGGCGTCGATCCCGCGGCGACATCGTGATTACACCGTCCCGGTGACGCGCACGACATGCTGAATCCCGTCCCTCGCCATCTTCGCGTACGGACAAATCGCCTCCGTCTCCGCGACCAGCTCCCGCGCAGCCTCCGCGTCGACGCCCGGCATGCCGACCTCGATATCGAGCGCGATTGCAAACAGGCCATCTGCCGGATCGCGCTGAAACGTCGCGCTGGCCGCGATCGCGAGATCGGACGGCAGGCGAATTCGACGCTTCATCGCCACCAGCGTCAACGCGCCATGAAAACACGCCGCGAAGCCGGCCGCGAACAACTGCTCCGGATTCGTACCGCCACCCGCGCCACCCAGTTCAACCGGCAAGCGCAACGACACATCCAGTTCGCCGGCTGTCGAACGCGCGCGTCCGGACGATCGTCCGTGGGCCGCTTCGCCGCCGGTGACGGTCACCGTCGTCGTGTAAAGCGGCAGCGGTTCGCTGCCGGTATAAGGATCGAGCAGCGATACCGAAGGCCGCGTCGGACGATGCATGGCGTTTCTCCCGAGTGCGGACGCTGAACGGCTTCTGCCGTATTGCGCCCAATGAACGATCGACGTTGCCGGCCCCGCATCACGCGGCGCCCGCAGACATCGCCCTCTTCCGACTGCCCTGTCGCGTACAGTCCGGCCGGCAATCGTGACCTACGGCCGACAGCAAATCCATCAGACGAATTCGAAATTCCCGGCATCATCACAGTGCGCTGCAGCCGCCCGCCCGCGCCCGCAAACCCCAATCCGGCGCTTCATTCCTGAACACAACCGGGATTTCCCTAGGCTGACAGGCCGTCGCTCACGCGGTTAAATAAATCAACGTGATTTATTTAATGCGTCGACACCTGACGCACCATGGAAGGAGACGCCATGAGAAGCCCGCACTTCGGCCAGGGAAGCAACTCGGCCAACGTGCGCCGTTACAACGAGCGCCTGCTTTTGAAGACGCTGCGCCGCGCGGGCAGCGCGTCGAAGGCCGATCTCGCCCGTCTCGCGAGCATGACGGGTACGGCGGTCGGCAGCATCATCGCGTCGCTCGCCGACGCGAAGCTGATCGAATTCGCGGGCCGCACCGAAGGCCAGCGCGGCCAGCCGGCTTCGCTGATCCGCCTCGATCCGCGCGGCGCGTTCGGCATCGGCGTCCATCTCGACCGAATGCGCATCGAGACGGCGCTCGTCAACTTCGCGGGCGACGTGCTCGGCCGCCGCTCGCACGACACGCTGCTGCCCCCGCCCGCCGACGTGCTCGAGATCGTGCGTCACGACATCGACGCGATGCAGGCCCTGCTCCCCGACCATGAACGCGCCCGCCTGACCGGCATCGGCGTCGCCCAGCCGTACAACCTCGGCGCGTGGATGCGCGAGCTCGGCCTCGCGCCCGACACGTTCCGCGCGTGGGAAGACGTCGATTTCGCGGCCGACCTCGGTCGCACGCTGTCGCTACCCGTATTCGGCGAAAACGACGGCAACGCGGCCGCGATCGCCGAACTGTTCTACGGGTACGGCCGGCAGTGCGACGACTTCGTCTACCTGTTCATCGGGCCGGCGATCGGCGGCGGGATCGCGATCGACGGCGACTGCCTGCGCGGCGTGACCGGCAATGCCGGCGACATCGCGGTGATTCCAGTGCCGCCGGGCCGGCTGGCGTCCGCGCCGCCGCCGCGCGGCCAGTGGGACATCCTGCTCGCGCGCGCATCGCTGCATGCGCTCGTGCGCCACCTGCGCCATCACGGCGAGACGGTCGAGAACCGCGCCGATCTCGAAGCGTGCATCGCCCGCGGCCTGCCGGCCGTCGACGAATGGATCGACGATTGCGTCGACGCGCTCGCGCCGGCGTTGCGCGCGGTGCTGTGCGTGATCGACGCGCCGGTGGTCGTGATCGACGCCGACACCGACGCGGGCCTGCTCGACGCGGTCACGACCCGCCTGCGCGCGGCGCTCGTGGCCACCGCGCCCGAGGCGCGCGGCACGCCCGTGCTCGTACGCGGCACGTTCGGCGCCGACGCCGGCGCGATCGGCGCCGCCACGCTGCCGATGTTTTTCAATTTCTCCCCGCGGGCCGGCATCCTCAAGGGCGCCCGCACCGATTCGCAGGAGGTCAACCATGTCGCGATCTGAGTCGCCCCGTCCGTTGCTCGAGATGCGCGGGATCAGCAAGACGTTCCCGGCCGTACGCGCGCTCGACAACGTCAGCCTGACCGTCTATCCGGGCGAGATCCATTCGCTGATGGGCGAGAACGGCGCGGGCAAATCGACGCTGATGAAGATCCTGTCGGGCGCATACCGCGCCGACGCCGGCGGCGAGATCCTGATCGACGGCGAACGCATCGACATCGACGGCCCGCTCGCCGCGCGCGATGCCGGCGTCGCGGTGATCTACCAGGAGCTGTGCCTGTCGCCGAACCTGACCGTCGCGGAAAACATCTACGTCGGCCGCGAACTGCGCCGCGGCAACCGGCGCTGGGGCACCATCGACCGCGCGGCGATGGCGCGCGGCTGCCAGGACGTGCTCGCGCGCCTGGGCGCCCCGTTCGGCCCCGACACGCTCGTCGACACGCTGTCGATCGCCGAACAGCAGCTCGTCGAAATCGCCCGCGCCGTGCACACCCGCGCCCGCATCCTCGTGATGGACGAGCCGACCACGCCGCTGTCGTCGCGCGAAACCGAACACCTGTTCCGCCTGATCCGCCAGTTGCGCGAGGAAGGTCTCGCGATCATCTACATCAGCCACCGGATGGCGGAGATCTACGAACTGTCCGACCGCGTGTCGGTGCTGCGCGACGGCGCGTACGTCGGCACGCTCGAACGCGAGGCGCTGTCGGCCGAGCGGCTCGTCGCGATGATGGTCGGCCGCGACATCTCCGGCTTCTACAAGAAGGAACACGCGCCGTACGACCCCGGCCACCTGCTGCTGTCGGTCCGCAACATCGCCGACGGCGCGCGCGTACGCGGCTGCAGCCTCGACCTGCATGCGGGCGAGGTGCTCGGCATCGCGGGGCTCGTCGGCGCGGGCCGCACCGAGCTCGCGCGGCTGATCTTCGGCGCCGAGCCGCGCGTGCGCGGCGACGTGAAGCTGGGCGAGCGCACCTTCGGCGCGCACTCGCCGCGCGACGCGATCGACGCGGGCCTCGTCTACCTGACCGAGGACCGCAAGCGCCAGGGCCTGTTCCTCGACATGAGCGTGCGCGACAACATCAACATCTCGGTGTGCAACCGCGATGCCCGGCTCGGCGCGCTCGATCTCGCCCGCGGCGCCGCACGCGCACGTGACGCGATCGCATCGCTGTCGATCCGCGTACCGCACGCGAACGTCAACGTCGGCGCGCTGTCGGGCGGCAACCAGCAGAAAGTGCTGCTGTCGCGCCTGCTCGAGACGAAGCCGCGCGTGCTGATCCTCGACGAACCGACGCGCGGCGTCGACATCGGCGCGAAATCCGAGATCTACCGGATCATCAACGAGCTGGCCCGTGCCGGCGTGGGCGTGATCGTGATCTCGAGCGAACTGCCGGAAATCATCGGCGTCGCCGACCGCGTGCTCGTGATGCGCGAAGGCGAGATCGCGGGCGAACTCGGCGGCCACACGCATACGCCGATCACGCAGGAAGCGATCATCGCGCTCGCCACCGGCTCGCAGGCCGAACTGGCCGACGTGCAGTAAGCGCCGCCTCTTTTCATTTCACTCTCACATTCAGGCTACCGAAATGATCAACCCGACCAAGCAGCGGAACCTCGCTTCCGCGACCGCCCACCCGGTCGCCAACCGCACGCCCCTGATGCGCGGCGCCGATCATCGCGCCCGCATGCAATCGCTGATCCGCACGGCCGGCATGCTGCCGGTGCTGCTGGTCCTGTGCGCCGGCTTCGGCTTCCTGACCGACGGCTTCTTCACGCTGCAGAACCTGTCGATCGTCACGCAGCAGGCGTCGATCAACATCGTGCTCGCCGCCGGCATGACCTTCGTGATCCTGACGGGCGGCATCGACCTGTCGGTCGGCTCGGTGCTCGCCGCCGCGGCCGTCGCGGCGCTCATCGCATCGACCATTCCCGGCTGGGGCTGGCTCGGCGTGCCGTTCGCGCTCGCGGTCGGCCTCGTGTTCGGCGCGATCAACGGCGGGCTGATCTCGTTCCTGCGCCTGCCGCCGTTCATCGTCACGCTCGGCGCGATGACGGCCGTGCGCGGCGTCGCGCGCCTGATCGGCAACGACACGACCGTGTTCAATCCGCAGTTGCCGTTCGCGTTCATCGGCAACGGCTCGATCCTCGGCGTGCCGTGGCTCGTCGTGATCGCATGCGCGGTGATCGCGATCTCGTGGTTCATCCTGCGCCGCACGGTGCTCGGGATGCGGATCTATTCGGTCGGCGGCAACCCGGAAGCCGCGCGCCTGTCCGGCATCAACGTGCGGGCGATCCAGATGTTCGTGTATGCGGCGTCGGGCCTGCTCGCCGGACTCGGCGCGGTGATGTCGGCCGCGCGCCTGTATGCGGCCAACGGCCTGCAGCTCGGCCAGTCGTACGAGCTCGACGCGATCGCCGCGGTGATCCTCGGCGGCACGAGCTTCGTCGGCGGCGTCGGGTCGATCGTCGGCACGCTGATCGGCGCGCTGATCATCGCGGTGCTGACCAACGGGCTCGTGCTGCTCGGCGTGTCCGACATCTGGCAGTACATCATCAAGGGGCTGGTGATCATCGGCGCGGTCGCGCTCGACCGCTATCGCCAGCGCGATTCGGCCCGGACCTGACACCCTTCCCTCACCGCGCATTCCTTACCGTTCCACCATCGGGGCGCAGGCAGGTCCTCCTGCGCCCGTTCGCCAACAGACCTCACGGAGACACAACGACATGTTCAAGCACACCGCCGCCCTGACCGCCGTCGCCTGCGCACTCGCCTTCGGCGCCGCCGCCGCCCATGCAGCCGACAAGCCGCTGAAATCGATCGGCGTCACGGTCGGGTCGCTCGGCAATCCGTACTTCGTCACGATCGTGAAAGGCGCCGAAGCGCGCGCGAAGCAGCTCAACCCGAATGCGAAGGTCACGGCTGTATCGGCCGACTACGACCTGAACAAGCAGTTCACGCAGATCGACAACTTCATCTCCGCGCACGTCGACATGATCCTGCTCAACGCAACCGACCCGAAGGCGATCGAGCCGGCGGTGAAGAAGGCGCAGGCGGCCGGCATCACGGTCGTCGCGGTGGACGTCGCGGCGGCCGGCGCGAACGCGACCGTGCAGACCAACAACGTGAAGGCCGGCGAACTCGCGTGCGACTACCTCGCGAAGAAGCTGAACGGCAAGGGCAACGTGATCATCGAGAACGGCCCGCAGGTGTCGGCCGTGATCGATCGCGTGAACGGCTGCAAGGCCGTGCTCGCGAAAAACGCCGGCATCAAGCTGCTGTCGAGCGACCAGGACGGCAAGGGCTCGCGCGAAGGCGGGATGAACGCGATGCAGGGCTACCTGACGCGCTTTCCGAAGCTCGACGGCGTGTTCACGATCAACGACCCGCAGGCGATCGGCAGCGATCTCGCGGCGAAACAGCTGAACCGCCCGAACGTCGTGATCACGTCGGTCGACGGCGCGCCCGACATCGAGGTGGCGCTGAAGTCCAACACGCTCGTGCAGGCGTCGTCGAGCCAGGATCCGTGGGCGATGGCGCAGCAGGCCGTCAACGTCGGCTACGGGATCATGAACGGCCAGAAGCCGGCCAATCCGATGATCCTGATCGAGCCGACGCTCATCACGCGCGACAACGTGAAGACCTACAAGGGCTGGAGCGCCCCGCGCTGATCGCGGCGATCGCCCGCGAGGCCGGGCGGTGCCGGGCCGCGTCGCCGCGCGCGACGGCCCGCATCGCCCGACCGTTCAGATTCAGATCAACCGCTGTACGGCCGCGCGCGATGCCGCGGCACAAGGTTTCCACATGACGACGACGTTTCCCCGCCTGATCGTTTTCGGCGAAGCGCTGACCGATTTCATCCGCGACGACGCCCAGCACTGGCACAGCATCGCCGGCGGCTCGTGCTGGAACGTCGCGCGCGTCGGCGCGCGACTCGGCGCGCCGACGGCCTTCGCCGGCACGGTCAGCCGCGACACCTTCGGCGACGAGCTGATGCGCAAGAGCGCCGACGCGGGGCTCGACATGCGTTTCATCCGGCAGGTCGACCGCGCACCGCTGCTCGCGATGGTCGTATCGAAGCAGCCGCCCCACTATTTCTTCATCGGCGAAAACAGTGCCGATCTCGCGTTCGATCCGGCCGACTTGCCCGCCGGCGCCTTCGACGCGGCCGACATCGTGCACGTCGGCTCGCTCGGCGTCGTGCGCGAGCCGCTCGCGTCGCGCCTGATCGAACTCGCGCAGGCCGCGCGCGCGGCCGGCAAGCGAATCTCGTTCGACCCGAACTTCCGTGCGCCGATGGCTGCGCCGTCGTATCGCGACACGCTGCGCCGGCTGGCCGCGCTCGCCGACTGGATCAAGGTATCCGACGAGGATCTGCGCGGGCTGTTTCCCGAACTCGACGAAGCTGCCGCGCTCGCGCAACTGCGCGCGTGGGCGCCCGACGCGACGATGCTCGTCACGCGCGGCGCAGCCGGCATGCAGCTGCTGCATCGCGATACCGTGCTGTTCCAGCCCGCGTTCCCGACCGAAGTTGCCGACACGGTCGGCTGCGGCGACGCGAGCATCGGCGGCTGGCTCGCGAGCCAGCTTGCACGGCCCGATGCGTCGGCCGCCGAGCATCTGCGCTACGCGGCCGCGTGCGCGGCCGTCGCCTGCGCGCATGCGGGCGCCTATGCGCCGACGGCCGCGGAAGTGGCCGACATGATCGAGCGCACCGCCGCCAGCGCCGCGCTTTCACAATAGACGGCGCCGAGGCGCCGCGCCGTCACGCGGCGCTGGTGCCGTCGCTACCGTCCGGCGGCCTGCCGGCCTGCAGCAGTTGCAGGCTCTCGTCGACGCTCAGCTCCGACATCGCGTCGTCGTGCAGCGTATCGTCCGCCGCGCGGCGCAGCGCATGCAGCGCGTGCATCTTGAGCCGGACGAGCGCGAGCCGCAGCCCGCGCGCCGCGCATTCGGCCGCGAACGTGCGCAACGATTCGATCGTCGTGCCGTCGACATCCGGCGTTTCCTCGAGACTCACCATCACGGTATGCGTGTCCGGCGCGGCCTTCATCAGCGCCCGCACGCGATTGAGCATCCGGTCCGCATTCGCGAAGAACAGCTGCGCCTCGGGCCGCACGATCAGCACGCCCGGCACCGGCTTCGCGTCGGCATGGCTCGCGACGTCGACGAAATCGTGGCTGTCGCGCAGCCGGCCGAGCACGCTGACGTTCGGCTCGGACAGCTTGCGCAGCGTCAGCAGCAGGCTCACGCCGATGGCCGCGAGCAGCCCGTGCAGCACGCCGAGCACGAGCACCGCAAGCAGCGCCGCGATCACGACGAGCCGGTCACGATGCCAGGCCCAGTACGGCCGGAACACGGACGGATGCAGCGAATGGCTGACCGCGAAGATCACGATCGCCGCGAGCACGGGCTCGGGCGTGCGCGCGAGCTGCGGCAGCAGCAGCCAGACGATCAGCGCGACCACGCCGGCCGCCCACAGGCCCGCAAAGCGCGACCGCGCACCGGCCGCCTCGTTCGCCGACGTCGCCGAATAGCCGGCGCCGACCGGCATCCCGTGCAGCAGGCCCGACACGAGGTTCGCACAGCCGAGCGCGACGAGGTCGCGGTTCGGCGACACGGTATCGCCGTGCTTCAGCGCGAAGTTGCGGATCGATCCGTACGACTCTGCATACAGGATCAGCATCAGCGCGAATGCGAGCTCGACCGTCTGCATCCATGCGTTGCGGTCGAGATGCGGCAAGCCGAATTCGAGGTGCCGGAAGTCGATATGGCCGACGACCGCGATTCCGTACCGCTGCCAGTCGATCGCGTAGCCCGCCGCGATCGACAGCACGATCACGACGAGTGTCGCGGGCACGCGCGAGCCGCGCCCGAGCACGAACAGCAGCGCGAGCGCGGTCGCGCCGAGCACCACGCTCGCGAGATTCGCGTGCGGCGCGCCGGCGAGCAGGTCGAGCGCGACGTGCGGCGCATCGCTGTGCTGCACGGAAATCGCGAGAATCTTCGGGAGCTGCTTGATGACGATCGTCAGCGCGAGACCGAACGTGAAGCCGCGCAGCACGGGCCGCGCGACGAAATCCGACATGCCGCCGAGCCGCGCGACGCCGGCCAGGATGAACAGCACGCCCGTCATCGCGACGAGCGCCGCCGCGAGCGCGAGCTGCGCGGCCAGCGCCATCCCCGATTCGGCGAGCACGGTCGCGGCGAGCACCGCGGCCGACGACGACGTCGACGACACGATCGCGAAGCGGCTGCTGCCCGTCAGCGCATAGACGACGAGCCCCGACAGCAGCGCGATCAGGCCGGCCTGCGGCGGCAGGTTGGCGAGCCCCGCATACGCGACCGCCTCGGGAATCAGCAGGCCGGCAATCGACAGGCCGGCCAGCGCATCGAGGCCGACGCGCCGCTTGGGCGGCGGCGAAGCCGCATCGAGCGGAGCGAAATGGTCGGGATGCTGCGGGCCGGCGTCGGGGCGGATCGGGGCGGTCGTCATGTGGCGGACGGCAGCGTGCGCCGCTCAGGGTTTGACGGCAATCACGCCCGACCAGCCGGGCAGATAGCGCGCATCCTGGTCGTGCGCGCGGTGCAGCGCGATATCGAGCGCCTTCAAGAAGTTCTTGCGGATCTGGTCGAGCGACACGTGCTGGCGCAGATAGTCGGCCCACAGGAATTCGCTGAACGGCGTCGCGTCCTTCGCATAGCCGCCCGCCGTGCGCAGCTCGCCGGCGAGGCTGCGGTACGGATCGTCCTCGAGCCCCGTCAGCGCCTTCGGCAAGTTCGCGTAGTCGCGCCGCGCGCCGTCCGGGCCGAACGGATGCACCCACTGGTTGTGTTCCATCATCCGCCAGAAGATCGTGTCGTCGAGCCACGACAGATCCTTCAGCAGCATCGCGTTCACGCGCGCCTCGCCCTCCTCGATCAGCGCGAGGCCGAGATGGTGGTGATCGGTGATGTAGTGCAGCCCGTCCGGGCCGAGGACGGCCGGGAACCAGTGCGAATCGATCGCGGCCTTGCGGGCGCGCTTGTCCAGCGCCTTCCAGTGCTTGCGCTTCGCCTTGACTTCGCGATAGCCGACCGTCATCTGGGTCGGACGCAGCGCGTCGAGCCTGACGGGAATGAGATGAACGTCGTTGCCGAGTGCCATGGTCGTACCCCATGTTGCGAAATTCCGGCAACGATACGCCTGATCGCGCGAGCCGTTAATCCGTCATGACCGCGATACGCGCCGCCGCATGCACGACGCCGCGCTACGCGCGCAAATCGTTGCGTTCGAGACGATGACGAATGTAAGGAATGCCGTCGTGCACGACGCCCACGCGACGCATGCCGAGCTTGCGCGCCACGTTCAGCGAGCCGCTGTTGGCCTCCGCGATATCGGCGATCACGCGCGGCAGGCGTACGGTGTCGAACGCATGCCGCACGACGGCCGTCGCGGCTTCGCTCGCGATGCCGCGCCCCCACGTCGCACGCACGAGCCGCCAGCCGATCTCGACGTCGCGCGACCCGTCCTTATAGTCGGGAATCAGCAGGATCCAGCCGATGAACACGTCGGGCGCGGCCTTCTCGAAGATCGACCAGTAGCCGAGGCCCGGTGGATAGTCGCGCGTGATCCGGTGCGTGACGAAGCGGCGATGCTCGACGGGGTCATGCCACGGGCCCGCGATGTGGCGCGTGACCTCGGGATCGCGATCCATCTCGATGCATGCGTCGAGATCGGCCAGCACGCGCGGACGCAGCCACAGCCTCGCGGTGTCGAGCACGGGCAATGTGTCGGCGGAACGGTCATTCATCCGGACTCCTGATTCGGTGGCGTTGCGCATCGAGCGCATTACAGAACGGATACAAAAAGCCTTCCGGAATGATACAGAGTCCTGTCGCGAGCCTCGCGCGGTTCCGTTGCCGTTTCCGAAACAGTGCATTTCGTAGGGATTATTCCCGATTCGCGGTTATCGCGCCCCACATCGCGCAGCGCGGAAGCCTACACTCGATCAGTGCCCCGCGCCGCGCGCGAGCCGGGCCGGCATCCGCATGCCTATTGCGAGCGCGCAAGCCAACGAGGAGACCCCGGACATGAGCTGGACCCGCGAGCAACGCAACGTCACGATCGCCGCCTACCTGGGCTGGACGCTCGATGCGTTCGATTTTTTCCTGATGGTTTTCGTGTTGAAGGACATCGCCGCGGAATTCGCGTCGACGATTCCCGCCGTCGCGTTCGCGCTCACGCTGACGCTCGCGATGCGCCCGCTCGGCGCGCTGATCTTCGGCCGGCTCGCCGACCGCTTCGGCCGCCGCCCGACGCTGATGGTCAACATTGCGTGCTATTCGCTGCTCGAACTTGCATCGGGTTTCGCGCCGAGCCTGACCGCGCTGCTCGTGCTGCGCGCGCTGTTCGGCATCGCGATGGGCGGCGAATGGGGCGTCGGCTCCGCGCTGACGATGGAAACCGTGCCGACCCACGCGCGCGGCTTCGTGTCCGGGCTGCTGCAGGCCGGCTATCCGAGCGGCTATCTGCTCGCGTCCGTCGTGTTCGGCCTGTTCTACCAGTACATCGGCTGGCGCGGGATGTTCATGGTCGGCGTGCTGCCCGCGCTGCTCGTGCTGTACGTGCGTGCGCACGTGCCCGAATCGCCGGCATGGAAACAGATGGAGAAGCGCCCGCGCCCGAGCCTCGGCGCCACGCTGAAGCAGAACTGGAAACTCACGATCTACGCGATCGTGCTGATGACCGCGTTCAACTTCTTCTCGCACGGCACGCAGGATCTCTATCCGACCTTCCTGCGCGAACAGCATCACTTCGATCCGCATACCGTGTCGTGGATCACGATCGTGCTGAACATCGGCGCGATCGTCGGCGGCCTGTCGTTCGGCTCGATCTCGGAACGGATCGGCCGGCGCCGCGCGATCTTCATCGCCGCGCTGATCGCGCTGCCCGTGCTGCCGCTGTGGGCATTCTCGAGCGGCCCGATCGCGCTCGCCGCCGGCGCGTTCCTGATGCAGATCTCGGTACAGGGCGCGTGGGGCGTGATACCGGTTCACCTGAACGAGATCTCGCCCGACGAGATCCGCGCAACCTTCCCCGGCGTCGTCTACCAGCTCGGCAACCTGCTCGCGTCGGGCAACGCGACGATGCAGGCGTCCCTCGCCGTGTCGAACCACGACAATTACAGCTTCGCGCTCGCGCTCGTGGCCGGCATCGTCGCCGTCGCGATCGCCGTGCTGATCCTGTTCAGCCGCGAGCGGCGCGGCATCGACATGACGCAATCGGTCAATACGCGTAGCACCGTCGGGTGAACCCCCGCGTTGCGGCACTGCACCATCGCGCGCGCCCCGCCCCGCCGGGAGTGGGTGCCGCGCTTTCCGCACCTGCACATCGAACTAGAGGAATTGGTCCAGATTCCGTGCTTGCCCGCTCCACCCGCGTTTTTTTATCTTAATAAAAACGACTGTTTGAATCGAATAATCAAATCACCTGTTCGCGGCCGGGAAACCGGCATGGGAGGCGGAACATGGCAGTAAGTCAGGAGGGGCGGCCATCTGCGGGACGGCCGTCCGGGGCGCGGTCATCCGGCCCGCGGCAGGCCGGCGGGACGAAGGCGCGCATTCTCGATGCGGCCGAGGATCTGTTCATCGAACATGGCTTCGAAGCGATGTCGATGCGGCAGATCACGTCGCGCGCGGCGGTCAATCTCGCCGCGGTCAACTACCACTTCGGCAGCAAGGAAGCGCTGATCCACGCGATGCTGTCGCGCCGGCTCGACCAGCTGAACCAGGAACGCCTCGGCATCCTCGATCGCTTCGATGCGCAGCTCGGCACGCACATCACCTGCGAGCACGTGCTCGGCGCGATGTTCATTCCCGCGCTGAAGGCATCGCGCAATCCCGAACGCGGCGGGCCCGGGTTCCTGCGGCTGATCGGCCGCGCATACACCGATCCTTCTCCGTTCGTGCGCAACTTCCTGACCGCGCACTACGCGAGCGTCGCGGGCCGCTTCTTCGACGCCTTCCAGCGCGCGCTGCCGCACCTGCCGCGCACCGAGCTCGGCTGGCGGCTGCACTTCGCGATCGGCGCGCTGTCCGGCGCGCTCGCGGGCGCCGAAACGGAAAGCCTGATCGACGAATTCTCGCAAGGCCGCACGATGAACGACGTGCAGATGATCGCGCGGCTGTCGTCGCTGATCGTCGCCGCGCTGAAGGCGCCGATGCCCGACAGCGCGCAACTGTCGATCTTCGCGGCCGTGCTCGACGATGCGGGCGCCAGCGAAGCGTTCGGGCTGCCGCAGTCGGGCGCGACCACCGCCGAGACGGCGACGCTGCATTCCACGAACTGAACGCGCGAGGCCACGCGCGGCTTCCTGTTCACGATTTGATTGATACGCGCGGTCAGGCGCGGCGTCGAGACGCCCGCGCCGGCCGGCCGCGAAGCACGGGGCATGGGCAGGCGCCTGGCGCGCGGGCCCTCGCCGAGAGCCAAGACCGGAGACACGTCATGTCATCTTCCGCAGCACCCACCTCGGCCCAGATTCCGCCGAACACCGACGCCGTCTGGTACGCGTCGTACCCGCCCGGCGTTCCGCACGAGATCGACGTCACGCAATATGCGTCGCTCGTGCAGTTCTTCGACGAATGCACGACCCGCTTCGCCGACCGCGTCGCCTACGTGAGCGCCGGCGCGTCAATGACCTACCGCACGCTCGCGCAGAAGGTCGACGCATTCGCGTCGTATCTGCAAAGCCTCGGCGTGAAGCCCGGCGACCGCGTCGCGATCATGCTGCCGAACACGTTCCAGTATCCGGTCGCGCTGTTCGGCACGCTGAAGGCCGGCGCGATCGTCGTCAACGTGAATCCGCTCTACACCGCGCGCGAACTCGCGCACCAGTTGAAGGACAGCGGCGCGCAGACGATCGTCGTGTTCGAGAACTTCGCGCGCACGCTGCAGGACGCGCTGCCGGAAACGCAGGTGAAGAATATCGTCGTCACCGCGCTCGGCGACCTGCTCTCCGACGGTTTCAACGCGAAAGGACGCCTGATCAATTTCGTGCTGAAGTACGTGAAGAAGCTCGTGCCGGCCTATCACCTGCCGCAGGCGATCCGGCTGCGCTCGGCCCTCGCGCTCGGCGCGCGCGCCAAGCCGCAACCGGTGCAGATCACGCGCGACGATCTCGCGTTCCTGCAGTACACGGGCGGCACCACCGGCGTCGCGAAAGGCGCGATGCTCACGCACGGCAACCTGATCGCGAACCTGCTGCAGGCGAAGGCCTGGATCGCCGACCAGGTGTCGGGCGACGTCGAAACCGTGCTCACGCCGCTGCCGCTTTATCACATCTATTCGCTGACGGTGAACGCGTTCATCTTCATGGGGCTCGGCGGGCGCAACATCCTGATCGCGAACCCGCGCGACATGACGATGGTGATGAAGATCATCCGCCACGAGACGTTCACGGGCATCACTGGCATCAACACGCTGTACAACGCGTTCCTCGACAACGAGGAATTCCGCAAGCGCGACTTCTCGAAGCTCAAGCTTGCGATGGCGGGCGGGATGGCGATGCAGCGCGCGGTCGCCGAGCGCTTCCAGCAGGTGACGGGCCGGCCGGTGGTCGAAGGCTACGGCCTCACCGAGTGTTCGCCGATCGTCACGATGAACCCCGTGGACCTGAACGACATGGCCGCGTTCAGCGGCTCGATCGGGCTGCCCGCGCCGTCGACCCTCGTGCGCTTTCGCCGCGAGGACGGCACCTGGGCCGCGATCGGCGAGCCGGGCGAGCTGTGCGTGCACGGCCCGCAGGTGATGCGCGGCTACTGGCAGCGCCCCGACGAGACGGCCAAGGTGATCGACGCCGACGGCTGGCTCGCCACCGGCGACATCGGCGTGATGGACGAGCGCGGCTTCATCCGCCTGATCGACCGCAAGAAGGACATGATCCTCGTGTCGGGCTTCAACGTGTATCCGAACGAGATCGAGGAAGTGCTCGTGATGCATCCCGGCATCAGCGAAGCCGCGGCGATCGGCATCCCGGACGATGTACAGGGCGAACGGATCAAGGTGTTCGTCGTGCGCCGCGACCCGTCGCTGACGGCCGAGGACGTGCTCGCGCACTGCCGCAAAAACCTGACCGGCTACAAGATGCCGAAATTCGTCGAGTTCCGCGACGCGCTGCCGCAGACGAACGTCGGCAAGATCCTGCGCCGCGCGCTGCGCGACGAGGAACTCGCCAAAATCCAGGCCGCGAAGCAAGGCTGAACGATCCATCGCTCCGGGAGACGCTGTCGATGAACGAAGGAATGAAGCGCCGCACGCGGCATGCCGCTACGGCGGCCGTCGCGTGCGTGCTGTCGCTCGCTCAGGCGGGCCTGCAAGCACAGGAAACGGCGAGCGCGGCACCGGCAGCCGCGCTACCCGCGGATCTCGCCAAGGTCACGCACGAGCCGCTCGCGCAACAGGCGCGCTGGCTGCGCACGGCAGCCCAGCGCGGCACGCTCGCGCAACTCGACGACGCGACGCTCACGGCGCTCTTCAAGGCGCTCGATCCGCTCGCCGTGCCGCTCTATATCCGTAACGGCCCGAACGGCTATCCGTCTTACCAGTTCACGATGGTGCGCCAGGAGCGCATCAGCGGAAAATGGTCCGACACGCCCGACCGCATGCTCGTGAAGACGACCCGCGAGCCGCTGCGCGTGTATGCGAAATGGCTGCCGGGCGGTGCGCATGCGGGACAGGAGACGATCTACGACACGACGCAGCGCAAGGACGAGATGTACGGCCATCTCGGCGGCCTGCTCGGCAAGATTCCGCTGTGGACGGCGATCGACGGCGCGCTGGCGCGCGCCCAATCGAATCACCAGGTGAAGGATCTCGGCACCGAGTTCATCGCGAACCTGTACCTGACCGAAGGGAAGAAATACCTGGAAGCCGGCGTGCAGCGGCCGACCGACGTGGAGGCCAGGACGATCGGCGGCGTGCGCGTCGTCGCGCTCACCTACGAAACGCCGACCGGCCGGCCGCAGTTCTATGCGAAAAAGGAAGTTCTGGGGCTCGACCTGCACGCACCCTATTTCCGGACCGTCGAGTCCTATGACAACGACGGCAGGATCTTCGAGCGGATCGTCATCGAGACAATCGCGCCGGCGACCCTCGACGACACCGCATTCGACCCGAAAAACCCCGACTACGCGTTCTGACGCGCGTTGGCGGGCTCGCCACGGGCTCAATCGTCATCGTCGCCGCCGTGGTGCCGATGCCAGTGCTTGTAATAGTGCTTGCGCCACTTGCGGTAGCGATCGTCGTCGTCATCGCCGTCATAGCCGTATCCATAGCCCGGATAGGCGACGACGGCGGGCTGCGGCGCGACATAGACCGGCGCCGGCTGGACATAGACCGGCGCGACCGGCACGCCGATGCCGACCGACAGGTCCACATGCCCCGCCATTGCACTACCGGAAACGAGCAACGCCATGCTCCCGATCACCCCTGCCACTTGCCTCTTGTTCATGCTCCGGATCCCTGATAAGCCGGCCCGCCCGGCTCGCGCGACCAATGTAAGCGCGACGCGCGCGCCGAGGTGATACGGGGCTGCGAGAGTCGTAACGCGGCGTAACGAAACGACTTAGGCCGTTCGGCCTAATCGCGAAAATGCGCCGGAACGTCTATAGTGGGTTACGGTTCGACACAATCACGACTGCGCGCTTCCTTATCGAACAGGGTAGAATTCCGCCAAACGCCTTGTGGACGAACACGCCACACACACGCACAACATATTCTCTGACGCAGGCTCCTGCCGCACCTCAATGGCCAATCCCGCAGAATCCCATCCGCAAAACGACTTCATCAATTCGGCGCGCAAGGAACGTAAGCGTGTTGAAATCTATCTCGTCAACGGCATTCGTCTGACGGGGTGTATCGAGTCGTTCGACCAGTATCTGGTGATGCTGCGCACCCCCGTGGGTCTGCAAGGCATCTACAAGCGTGCGATTTCCACGATCCAGCTCGACACGGGCGGCTCGCGCCCCGGCGGCGGCGGCCCCCGCGGCCCGCGCACCGGCGGTCGCCCCGGCGGCCGTGAAGGCGGCGGTCACAGCCCGTACGGCTCGCACGGCGGCCCGCGCGAATCGCGCGGCGACGGCGGCGGCTACGGCTCCCGCGAGCCGCGTGAAGGCTACGGTTCGCGCGAACCGCGCGAGGGTTACGGCTCGCGTGAGCCGCGCGAAGGCTACGGCGCGCCGCGCGAGCCGCGTGAACCGCGCGAAAGCTACGGCGCGCCGCGCGACACCGGCGACGCGTCCGGCAACGCCGCGCCGTCGGATTCCCGCGGCGGCAACGGGCCGGTCATCGTGACGCGCCGCCGGCGAATCGTGCCGGACGGCCAGTAAAACAAAAAGGGCGAGCCAACCGGCTTGCCCTTTTCACTGGTACGGCCGGCGCGGCACGTCGCCGCACCGCCGTTACCCGGTTCAGCGTGCCGCCGTCGGCAGGCCCGCGTCGGCCTCGCGCTGCAGCGAACGCACCTGCTGCTGCAACGCCCGCAGCTGCGACTGGAGCTGGGCCTGTTGCGCCTGCAGCGCCGCCGTTTCGCTCCGCACGCTCTTCTGGCGATCCGCCACCGCCGCCTGCTGCTGGCGGGCGATCGAGATGTCCGCCTGCAGACGCCGCGCGCGGTCCTGCGTGACTTCGATCTGCTTGTCCATCTGCGCCTTCTGCGATTCCAGCTTCGCCGCGCGCAGTTCGTTGACGGCCAGCCGCTCGGCCTGGTGCGAGAAATCGCGATAGATCGCTTCCGAACGCGTTTCGTCGTAAGTCTTGATCACGCGCCAGAACGCCTTCTGCTGGAACAACGCGACGAAGTACGCCCCGTCCTTGACGTTGAACAGCAGGCTGGCGCCGTAGCTGCCGTTGTAGCTCGTGCGCATTTCCGTCAGCGAATGCGCCTGGATCTGGCGCTGCAAGTCGTCGACCGTACTCGGCCCCGTCGACTCGCCGGCTTGCGGCTGCACAGACGTCTGCGCCTGCGAATCGATCACCGGAATCGCGGCCACCGGTGCCGACGCCTGCTGCACCGCCGACGAATCGCTGCCTGCCAGCCCTTGCGCGAACGCGCCCTGCATGCCTCCCATCATCGCGAGCAACACGCTCACCCGCCCCCACCCCGTCATATGGCTCATGAAGTTTTATTCCCGCCCGAGTCGTTGTAATTCACCGCGATTTTATCTCATTAATTATTCGCTTTCGCGAGTCTCGGGCTCTTCGTCGAAGATCTGATATTTGCGCATTTTTTCCCACAATACTTTGCGGCTGATGCCGAGCTGCTGGGCCGTGTCCTGACGCCGCCAACCGTTTGCGTCGAGCGCCGCGATCACGCGGTTGCGCTCGTTCATGTCCCACTTGCTGCGATCGACGAACACCTCGGCCGCACTCTCCGCCGGCACCGGCTGGGCCGAGCTGCGTGCGTGCGCGATCAGCCGCTGCAAGCGCGCGGCATCCCAGCCGCCCGTCTGCCGCACCGTCACGCCGACGCGCTCGGCGAGGTTGCGCAGTTCGCGCACGTTGCCGGGGAAATAGCTGTCCGCGACCGAATCCGTGAGCCAGTACGGCAGATCGGACAACTCGGCGAGCCGCTCCTCGCCGACCACCTGCGCGACGAACGACTTGAACAGCGCGATCTTGTCCACCGCGCCGCGCTCTTCCAGCGACGGGATGCTCAGCTCGATCACCGCGAGCCGGTAGTAGAGATCGGCGCGGAACAGCCCTTCCTTCACGAGCTGCGGCAGCTTCTTGTTGCTCGCCGCGACCAGACGGAAATCGACCTTGACCGGCGCCGTCGCGCCGACCCGCAGCACCGCGCCGTCCTCGAGCACGCGCAGCAGCTTGACCTGCTGATACAGCGGCAGATCGCCGACTTCGTCGAGGAACAGCGTGCCGCCGGCCGCCTGCTCGAAATAGCCTTTATGCGCAACAACCGCGCCCGTGAACGATCCTTTCGCGTGGCCGAAGAACAGCGATTCGAACAGGCCGTCCGGAATCGCGCCGCAGTTCACCGGCACGAACTCGCCGTGCCGGTAGCGTGAATGCTTTTCGTGCAGCAGTTGCGCGATGCGCTCCTTGCCGACGCCGGTTTCGCCGTGCAGCAGCACGTTGGTGTCGCAGTCGGCGAACGTATCGACTTCGTTCAGCAGCGCCTGCATCGATTCGGAGTGCGCGACGAGTTCGGACGGCTGCAACGTTTCGGCGGCGTGCGCACGCAGTTGCGTGACGAGCTTGCCGATCATGCCGCGCAGTTCCGCGCACGTGAAGTCGAGCGGCAGGATGTGCGAATACTCGGGCGGATACTGCGACGCGTCGTGGTCGCGCGCCGCGCCGACCCAGACCACCGGCATGCCGATGTTGGCCTGCCAGTCGCGCAGGAATGCCGCGCCGCCTTCGATCATCGTCACGCTGATGATCGCCAGCGACCGCCGCATCGCGGCGCGCTCGGGCGAGACCACCGCGTTGTCGGCGCGGATCACTTCGACGTCGAAGCTCGCCATGCACCGGGCGACGCGGTCGACGATGTCCGCCTTGCCTTCCCAGACGTACAGGTCGAGCTCTTCGATTGCGGGCGTGGTTCTCATGTTTCGGATGCGGCTTCAGTAATTGACGGGTTGCTTGGCATTGCAGATCAGTGACCGGATGCAGGCGACAGTGATACCGCCTGCGTCGATAACGGAACGTTCAGGTGTTCATTGAACCAGCATGGGATCGCCACATTTGATCGAATCCGGTGTGTTCGTGACAGAGGCATTCCCCAAGCTCAGACCGAGCAGGCCCGTGACGGAAGTCAGAAGCGAATCGATCGGTTGCAGGAGGAGCGGGACGAGCGTGGTTGCCAGCGCGTTCAGGATCGGCCCGGTCACGACGTTTAATATAGGATTCGCGATGACACTCAGCCACTGGAGTAGGCCACTGTTGGCCTTGACTTCCAACGACAGACCGCTGTTCAAGATACCTTGAACAGCAGGCGACAGGAACTGATCCGTTCCCGTGCCAAGCATATACGGCGATGCCGGGTTCGGTGAAGCGGACGATCCAGGCCCGGGATATGTGAACACAAGCGGTGTCGGACTTTGATTGGCAACGGGAACCGTCAACTGTCCGGGCAACAAGTTGACGTTGAGCGAAACATCGGTCAGGTCGACGATTCCCAGCGTCAGGGTTTTGACCAACGTCGTCAGTCCGGAAACCAAGCCGCCAAGGTTCAACAAATTGAGCAGGCTCTGCAGGTTGACGGACACCAGCGTAATCGGCGTGGCGCTGCCGTTGGGCACATAACCGGTGGGCGCACTGAGGTTGATCGGCGTATTCGCAGTGCCGCCGATGTAGACGGCCACCACCCCAGTCTGCACGTTGACCCGCGCGCTTTTCGTGCCGTCCGCAGTGCAGGTGACAGATATCAGACCCGCCGTCGCCGGCGCCACATAGGCAGTGATCGGCAATTGCACCGCTGCAAGCGGCGTCGCAGTGCCGGACGGACAACTGCCTCCCGGAAAGACTAGTGAGCCGTTTGAGCATGTCGACAGCAGCGAGATAGACGTATTGAGGAACACGTTGCCCTGCGCGGTTGACGTGTTGGTCGTGCAGTCGGATGTCCCGCAACTCGACGGCCCGGGCGGACCGCTCGCAGTAGACGGCGGATTGGCCCCCAACTTGACTGAACCCGACACGGTCACATTCAGTAGCGGTGAGAGCACCGTAGGCGTCTGAACCGTGACGCTGGGAATGTTGACCGAATTCGTGCCGTTCGCGATCTGCAATGCCGTCGACAGCAAGCCGAGCGCATTGACGCTGGCGTTGACGGCAGAGCTTCCCGTCGCGGTCGCAGCGGAAACCAGTTGACCGAGCGCGATCTGCGGCCCGCCACAAACTCCCCCCGGACAAAGGGCGATAACCAGTGCGTTCAGCACCTTCAGGTTCGCCGCGGCCACGCTTTGCTGCGTTGCGGCCTGTACCGCGGCATTGGCCAGTTGACCGAGCGTCACGGTGCCATTCAGCACGCCCGTACTGGTGCCGACAGGGAGATTGGCAAGAATGCCGGCTAGCTTCAAGTTGACTTGAGCGAGTCCCTGATAGTCAACCAGTTGGAGATTCAGCGCATTGTCGTTTGATCCAGTCAGCGCCTTGAGCAACTGGTTGGCCAATCCCCCATTCAGCGCTGCAACCGACGTGGTCAACGTAAAAGTATCGGTGGGTACGCTCTTGGCAATGGCAGATCCGTCAATCGTGACGCCACCGCGAAAAATCCCGTCGACCGGCTCGGCCACCGTGACGCAAACGGCGTTGGTCGATTGGCCATTGACCGTTCCGGCCGGCAGACCCGCGCACTGGTTGCCACTGATCGGGTCGCCGGACACCCATGTGAACTGCGCGCTACCGCTGCCCTGAGGTGCGGTCCAGATGCCGCACGACACGGAAACTTTCGAACCCGTCGGCAATGCATTCGTCGCCGGGTTCGCGATTTGACTGGCTGCGGTCCTCGCGGCCTGGCAAGTCGAGTCGGTCGTAACCTGAGAGACTGCCGACAACGCGGCCAAATCGGCCGCCGCTTGCATCCGGCGTCTTTCGGCATAGAAATGGCCGACGTCGATCGCGCCCAGGATAATGATCGCAACCAGCGCCCAGATCGTCGCCATGAGCGCGACGCTACCGCGCTGGCGACTTCTTCCGGGACTGCCGGCGCTCCCCCGCCGCGCCGCGTGCGATTGATCTGCGCGCATGGTCATCTCGCCTATTGCGCGCCCTGCCCGCCGCCCGACATGCCGCCCACTGCGCCGAGCTGCGAACTCATCGAATCCGGAATCTTGTTCTTGAACGAATCGAGATAGCGCTGGTACGCAAGCGACGCGACGTCGCCGAACACGGGTTGCGTCGGCGCCGCCGCGCGATTGTCGCGCTGCATCGCGAGCCAGTCTTTGGTCGAGCGTCCAACGTCGGACGTTCTCGGTGTCACGGCGTCTTGACCGTATGCCGCGCCAGAACCCGTTACGATGCAAACGATCGCGACCAGCGTCGCAATCCGGCCCGCACATGCGCTTGGATTGTGTGTGTTGTCGTTCATGTCGTTCCCCGGATATCTGTTCATTGTGCAAACCGTTGCAGCAGCGGCACAGTCTGGTCGTAACCGAAATTGTTCGCCATCGGCGTGATCGGCGCCGTCGCGCCGCGCCGCGACACAACCGGCGGCGTCGCGATTGCACGCTGCTGCGCATGCACTGCCGCAGCAATCTTCGCGACGTCAGCGTTGATGTCCTTGCGAATCTCCGTCGACAGATGCTGCTGGTTCATCAGCCGTTGCGCATCCTGCGCACGCCCTGCCGCAAACAGATACAGCGCAAGGTTGCTGACGATTTTCGGATTGCGCTGATCGAGTTCGGCAGCTTTCATCAGCGGCACTCGCGCGCCGACGACGTCGCCGCTGCGCAACTTCGCGTAAGCAAGATCGGATAGCAGCGACGGATCCGTCGGCGCGAGCTCCGACGCTTGCGTCAGCGCCTGCACGGCACGGTCGAAATCGCCCGCGGCGCCCGCAAGCAACCCCAGTCCGCGATAACCACGCGCAGCAAGCGGCGTCTTCAGCAACTGCGTATACACGGCCGCGCTTGCGGCCGGCTGGTCGGTCGTCCGTAACGCATCCGCACGCAACAGGATCGATTCCGGCATGACACCGTATGTCTTGTCATATGCATCGATGTGCGCGAGCGAAGCGTAATAGAGACCCTGCGCTTGCATGCGCTGAATCAGACCTAGATACATCCCTGGCGTATCCGGCACGGACTGCTTCTGATCTGCTGCTTGCATCAGTGCCGCACGCTCGGTCTGCGCGCCGACGCCATACCCGCTTTCCTTGGTTGCGCATGCACCGAGCAGTAGCGCCACCGCCAGCATGCCCACCCGGGTCACCGCTTTGCCGATTCGCTTCATCGTCTGTCCTTCCATCCTTCAATGCTGCGACGACAACGCGCGCATCACCGCCAGCATGCCCGGTCCCGCCGTCACGATCAGCAGAGCGGGTAACAGCGTCAGCACCATTACGCCCGTCATCTTTACCGTCAATCTACCGATCCGTTCGCGCAGCATCGCGCGACGAGTCTCGCGCAAACGGTCGCCGAACTGCTTGAGCGGTTCCTGCACCGCACCGCCATGCTTGTCGACCTGAATCATCAATCGCACGATCGCGCGCAAATCCTCGTTGTCGAATCCACTGGACAGCCGTTGCAGCGACTGCTCGCGGGTACGGCCCGCGGCGAACTGACGCTGCGCGATTCCCACCTCCGACGACAGGACCGGCAGCATCCCGCGAAAATCGTTCGTCACGACTTGCAGGCTTTGATCGAGCGACAGACCGACGCCTTGCAGTAAACGCAACATGTCGACGAGTAGCGGCAGTTCGTCAACGACGCTCTGTCGCCGCGACGCTGCACGGCGCTGCACATAGAGTTTCGGCAGCATGAAGCCAAGCCCGAAGGCGGCGCACATGCCGACCATCCAGATACTGCCTTTCATGCGCCCGCTCGCGAAGATCGCGAACAGTAGCGGCAACGCGATCCCGCACGCGACCCGCGCACTCAGAAACAGCCCACGCGTGCGTGCATCGACATATCCGCATTGCTCCAGCAGGCGACGATCCTCTTCCGCGACAGCGTATTTGCCGAATCCGGTGTCCAGCCAGCGCATGCCTGCCGCCGACAGGCGATCCAGCCAACGTTCGACACGTTGCCCGCCGCGCGCGTTGGCTTTCGCCGGCGCATCGCCATCCTGCGCGGGCCGCGCTTTCGCCGCCTCCAGTGCAGCCATGCGCCGATCGAGCGCATCGACCAACGCTCGTTCGGCACGCGCCGCGGCATTCGCACGTAACGTCACGACCATCCCGAGCAGCAGCAGCCCGAGCGCGCCCACGGCCAACGCAATCGCTCCGATTTGAGTTGCTGTCATAGCCTCACCTGAGCCGAGCCATTCGATACAGCCATATGCTGCCTACCACTTGAGCCAGGAACGCGATCATGAGCAGCGACCGCCCGCTCGGATCGCCCCACATCCCGTACAGATACTTCGGATTGGTCACCACGACGAAGCTCCCGATTGCAATCGGCAGCATGACGAGGACGAACGCGGACAGCCGCGTCTCCGACGACATCGCGGTCAATTCACGCTCGGCTTGCTCGAGATCGCGCATGAATACGGCCATCCGCTCGAGCATCACATCCGCGCGACCACCGTATTTGACCGACAAGCGCAGCACCGAGCCGACGAGCTCAAACTCTTCGGTTCGGTAGATCTTCGCGATGTGCATCATGGCGCGGTCGATCTCGATACCACCGCGCAGCATCCGCGACACGACGTCGAGACAGCCACGCAACGGCTCCTCGGTCGTCAACAGCGCAGACTGGAAAGCAGCCGGCACGCTGTTGCCCAGCGTCACGAGACGCACGATCCCGTCGAGGAACGACGGGATCTGTCGGACGATCTTCAACCGTCGCCGCTGAATCCGCGACGCGAGCCAGACGCCGAGTATCGCGCTGCCGCAAATGATCGCCGCAAAACACGCCAGCACGCCGCCGTGACTGCCCGCGATGAATGCCGCCGCGACGAGCACTGCAAGCGCGACGAGCGCCTTGCCGCGCGCATCGTCTATCCCCGCACGACTCGCAAGGTTGGCCAGATATTCGGATGCGGTCGCATACCAGTGCGCCCAGAAGGCGTCGGACGACACCTTCCGTGCCGCACCCGGTTGCTGCACGGCACGCACGGCACCAGCCGCCTGCGCACGTGTCGCCTGTGCGGCGACGCGTGCACCAGGCTCGAGCCGGCTGTCGATGAAGCGCTTCGCGTCGGTCCGTACGCGCCGGGTCTCTGCGTGACGCCACAGCATCATCGCAGCCGCGACGCATAGCATCGCGATCGCCAGCACCCATACCATCGCGCTATACATTGAAGCCCCCGCCGCCTCGGCCGAACCCGCCACCGCCAAAGCCGCCGCCGAATCCGCCATCGCCGAACCCGCCGCTCGTCAGCGCCTGACGGAAGCGCGCGAGCTTCGGTGAATGCGGATGGATGCCCAATGTTTCCCAGTGATCGACTTCCTCGCCCTCCTGCGTCACACGCGCTTCGTAGCGGTAAAGCTCCTGGGTCGCGATGATGTTGTCGGACAGCCCGGTTACTTCGGTGATCGACAGAATCCGTCGCCGCCCGTTCGACAGGCGTCCAATCTGCACGATGAAGTCGATGGCGTTCGCGATCTGCCTGCGCAAGCTCGACTCGGTGCCCTGGAAACCTGCAAAACCGGCCAGCATCTCGAGACGGTACAGACACTCGCGCGGCGAACTCGCATGCACGGTGCCCATCGAGCCGTCGTGACCCGTGTTCATCGCCTGCAGCATTTCCAGCACCTCGCCGCCGCGCACTTCGCCGACGATGATCCGGTCCGGACGCATCCGCAGCGTATTGCGCAGCAAATCGCGAATCGACACGACCCCGGTACCGTCGAACCCGCCAGGCCGGCTCTCGAGCCGCACGACGTGCGGGTGGTTCAGCGACAACTCGGCCGTATCCTCGATCGTCACGACACGCTCGATCTCCGGAATATGGAACGCGAGCGCGTTGAGCAGCGACGTCTTGCCGGAACTCGTACCGCCCGACACGAGAATGTTGCAGCGCGCCTCGACTGCCGCCTGAAGCAACGTGTTGATCTCTTCGTTGAATGTCCCGTTGCCGAGCAGGTCGGACGGCTTCAGCGGATCCTTGCGGAACTTCCGGATCGACACGACCGGGCCGTCGATCGACAGCGGCTCGATCACCACGTTCACGCGGCCGCCGTCGGGCAGCCGAGCATCGACCATCGGATTCGACTCGTCGAGACGGCGGCCGATCGGCGCGAGGATCCGCCGCACGATCCGCAACAGGTGCGCGTTGTCGGTGAAACGCACCGGCAGCTTGGCAAGGATCCCGTGACGCGACACATACACGTCGTTGTAGCCGTTGATCAGGATGTCTTCGACCGCCGGGTCCGCGAGCAGATCCTCGATCGGCCCGAAACCCGCGAGTTCCTTCGTCAGCGCCTCCGCGATCGTGCGTACCTCGTTCTCGTTGAGCGGAATGCGGCGCAAGCGCACGAAGCTGTCGATCTCGAGATCGACGAACTGGTTGATCGCCTGGCGGGACCATCTGCCGAACTCGGCGCCCAATTCTTCGATGCGCGTCAACAAGTGTTCGTGCGCGGCATTCTTGATGTCGTGGAATTGCTGCGTCTGAGAGAACGGCGCTGCGCCGTCGGCAAATTGAATGTCGTGTGCCATCGCTTACGACCGCTTGGACGAAGGTTGAATGAAGCGCTTCAGCGCGGAGAGGCCGAACGCCGGACGTGGTGTGGCCGTTCTGACCGATACGCCTGGCAGCCGCGCGGCGAGTGACTCGAGGGCGTGCACGTACGGGTCGCGCTCCGCCATATCGACGATGAGCCGGCCCTGATTTGCCGCATGGCCGATCGCGACGCGGCGCGACGGCAACGTGCCGACCAGCGACAGCCCGAGGCGCTCCGCAATCTGGGCGGGCACCAAGTCGAGTGCGGGGTCGTACTGGTTGACGACGAGCCGTACGCGATCGGTCTCGACACCCGCATCGCGCAACCCGGTGAGCAGATCGGCCGCCGATACGATCGACGCGACGCCCTGATCGCAGACGAGCCACGCTTCGTCGGCCGAGCTCGTGATCTGTGCAACGAATTCGCGGTTCGAAAAGCCGCCGAGGTCGACGATCTGCTGATCGAAGAATGCGCGAAACCGGTTCAGCAAACCGGCGCACGACGCGTACGACACGTCGCGCAGCCCACCGAGATCCGCCGGCAGCGTCGTCAATGCGACGCCGCTCTCATGCCGAGTCAGCGCGGTATTCACGAAGGTCCGGTCGATGCGGCGCAGGTTGTGAACCGCATCGATGAAATCGAATTCGCAGCGGGTATTCAGGAATAGCGCGCCGTCGCCTGCCGGCAGCCCGAGGTCGACGAGCGCGGTCTGGCGACCGGCCGGCGTCCCACCGTTCGGCACGCCGGCGCCCTCCGGGTTCACTCCGCGCTTCTGCAACCATACGGCCAGATTCGCTGCGAGCGTGCTTACCCCCATGCCTGCACGTGCGCCGAGCAACGCAACGAGTTTACCGTGGCGGCTCGCCGGCTCGCCGACGTTCGCCAGCAATCCGCGCGTCGTGCGCAACGCATCCTCCGCCGGTGCCGACACGTCGATGAAATCGCGGACACCGGCGCGCAATGCAGCGAGCGTGCTCTCCGGCTGTGCGAGCGAACCCAGCGCGACAATCGGCAGCCCCGGATGCGTGGCGCGAATCGCAGCCGCGGCAATGCTCGCCGCCGTGCTGCCGTCCGAGAAATCGATGAAGACGAGCGCCGGATTGAGGCCCGTAATACGCTGCGCCAGTACACCCGGTTCGAGCGATGCGGCCTCGACCGCGCCGGCCGATACGAGCGTATCGGCCAGCCAGCGGACATGCGCCTCATGCTGCGATGCACAAACGAAATAGTCGGTCACGGCGGGTTCACACAACGATTGAATTCGCGCATTCATGTCGAACACCCCCGATTACACAAGGCGTGGCGATGCTTCGCAAGCCGCGAGACATTCCACTCATTTCGAAAATCCGGGAGCAGCGTCCGGCGACGCAGCTCCGCCCAGATACGATTTCCAGACCGGCCCGTCGCGCTGCTCGGACAACTCGCCGGGCGTCGCGGGCAACACCGCACCCTTCGCGATCGGCGCGACGAGATGCGGCGTCACGATGATCAGCAGTTCCTTGTCATTCTGCTGATAGCTCAGATTCTTGAAGAACGTCCCGATGATCGGCAGATCGCCGAGCAATGGCACCTTGCTCACGTTCGACATCGTCTGGCGATCGATCAAGCCGCCAATTACAAAGCTCTCTCCGTCGCCCAGTTCGACGGTCGTGTCCGCACGGCGCGTCGTAATGCCAGGCACCGCGACGCCGCTGATCGTCACGCTGTTCACGAAATCAAGCTGGCTCGATTCGGGCGCGACCTTCAGCGCAATCCGGCTCGGGCTCAGAACCGTCGGCGTCAACGAAAGCCCGACGCCGTATTGCTTCCACTGGATCGCCGTCGAACCGAGCCCCTGCGGCGATGGCACCGGAATCTCGCCGCCCGCAAGGAAGCTTGCGCTCTGTCCGGACAGCGCGACCAGTGTCGGCTCCGCCAGCACGCGGGCGAGGTTGTTCGCCTCCAGCAGAGATAGATCGGCAAAGATTCCGCGTCCAGCCGCGTTCACGACCAGGTTGAATGCAGACGCGACTGGCGATCCGAGCGTCGGAACGTATCCCCCGGTCCCCGGGCCCGAACCGCCGCTATAAGATTGCACACCACCCGGCGAAAACGATCCGAACGAAAAGCCGTTGCTTTGCTTGAAGAAATTGAACCCGACCTGCTTGAGCACCGACCGGCTGAATTCGACGACCCGAACGTCAACTTGCACGACGCTCTTGCCGGGAACCGTCGAGCGGTCGATTACGACGCCCTTTCCGCTCATGTTCTTGCCGACCGCGGCCGCACGCGCATGTGCCTCGAGCGACGCGGCCGAGCCTTGCAGCACGGCCGTACCGCCGTATGCATTCACCCGCGGCGTAGCGCCGTCGAGCACCACTTGCGCGGCCGCGTCGACCACCTCGACGTTCCAGATCGTTGGCTCATCGCGGCCGCGCTCCCACAGCATCACGTTCGTCGCGCCGGGAGCCTTCGCTGTGAGCAGCACGGAACCCGAGCGGCTGCCTTTCATGATCAGCACGTCGGCAATTGCCGGATCGCCGACCGCGACGCGCTGCAGGGTGCGGCCCGCCGAAATCTGCCGTTGTGCGCCAACCGCGAGTTCGATCGTAGCGCTCGCGCTCGCGAACGAGGCGAAGGTCATGAAGCAGATGGCAATCGCGAATGCACTCAGTATGTTTTTCATCGTCTGGTAGACCGTCGCGCGGCCTTTTACTTGTCGTCGCTGATATCGATGGCCATCGATCTGGTTCAATAGGCAACCGTTTCCGACCGGCCGCCGCGAATCACTTCGATGCTGCCGCCGCCTCCGCTCGGCCGCACAGGCGGCGGCAGATGCGACGGCAACGGCGGCAGGTTCGCGTTGGCTACCGGCGTTCTCGGTGTGCCGGACAGTTGCTGCAGCGAGACGCCTGCTGCGGCCAGCGCCGACGGCGACAGCTTGTTGTCCGTACGTACCGCAACCGTCTGTAGCGCAAACTCGTCGTCACGCGGATTGCGCAATGCAAAGGTCAGCCGGCCGCTGGCCTCGCCGAGCGTCAGCGCATCGACCTGGGCGATCGGTACCGCGAGCACTGCGATGCGGGCGCCGGTCGGCTGCCCATTACCACCGTTGTTGTTGCCGCTGTCGCGCTCGGCGGTCGCATCGCCGAACGACAGCACCCGAACCTTCGACAACAGAAGCCGCGCCTGTGTTTGCGAAACCTCGCCGTCGAGCATCGTGCTGCCGACTTCGCGTTTCAGGTTCAGGAACACGTCGACGAAATTCCCGGGCCGCAACCGGTTGCCGACCGCGTTCGTTTCGTCGACGCGAACCGCAACCGCGCGCTCGCCGGGCTGCACGTCCTCGGCAAGCCCCGACACCAGTGCATCCGCAACGATCGGGGCCGAGGCCGGAATATCACGAATCGGCACGCGGCCAACAAGCGGAGCGGGATCGTTGAACGCGCCTGCCGGCGCCGGCACCGTCGATTGGATCTTCAGCGCATCGGCCTGAATCGGCTGCCCCCCAGGCAAAGTACGCGTTGCAATCACGATCGGCACCGCAGTCGCCGTTGCCGCCGTCACCGGCTGTGCCGGCGCGGGACTTGAAGCGCTGCGTCCGAGCACCCATGCATAGATTCCGAGCAGAACGGCGATCGCAATCAGCAGCCCCGCAATGATCTTCGTTAAGTTGTTGGCCATGTTGTCGTATGGATGCCGGAATAAAAATCCAGTTAGCTTCTTCTTGCCGCGCGATTTGTGTGTGACATACCTATCGCCTCATGATGTCCAACTCACAACATCGACTGTGGAATTTGCACCACTGCCGTACCGGTCAGCGGTTGGGTCATGATCGTCCCCAGGAACGGCATGATCGTCATCCAGCTATCAGGCGTATAGCTCACTGTGACCGTCAGGCAGTACAACAGCGGTGTAGGTGTTCCGTTGTAGTTGCACTGCTGTGCCACCACGTTGGGCGGACTGCTGTTCAGCCAACCGAGAACGTTCTGCGTAGTCGCCTTGGCGTTCGCGACGCGCGTCGTGAGGTCCGGTGCGTAGCTCAACCCTGCACGCGCGCCCTCGCTGGCGGCAAGCGTCAAGCTCTGCTGAATGACGAAAATCATCCCGAAACTCAGAATCGCGTAAAAAATCACGAAGAACAGCGGGAACACGATCGCAAACTCGACCGCCGTCGCTCCACGTTGCCGTCGCCGTCCCCCGCACGCGTTCTGTCGTTTCATCGCACGCCCACGATTGCGACTAGATAGACCAGCCAGGCGGCAGCCGGCACCGCGAGGCATGCGGCATAAGGTGTCGCCCGATACCGGCCAAGTATCAGCACCGGCTCGCGCTGCCGCCGCAAGCCCCCGAACGACGTGCGCGTCAGCAGCATCAGTGCGAGCGCGTGCAGTCCCGCAGCTAGACTGGCAACCACCCACAGCCAAAGCAGCGCATGCGCACCGCACCAGATGCCGAGGACGGCGAATATTTTTACGTCTGCTGCACCCATGACACGCAGAAGGAAGAACGGCATCAATCCGATCAGGCCGACCAGCATGCCAACCGCTGCCTGATACACAGAAATACCAAATGGATTCGCAGCCACGCACGCGCCGCCGAACCCGGCGATCACCCCGGCCACGATAAGCGCGTTCGAAATACGGCGGAAACGAATATCACTGACCGCGACTAAACCCGCCCAGGTCAGAAATACCCCGCTAAAAATGAGACGTCCCATCGCACCACGCCCGCAGCAGATACAAGGGCGGGCGGATTACCGAAGCAGTCCGCCCGCTACTGCGCCACGACGACTTCCGGAAAAGAAGAAGTCGGCTTAGCCCGCCGGGGTTGCCCGAATCGCGGTGGAGGAACAGTTCGTAGACGAAGGAGACGACACGCACGTGCCGAGATTGGTAAACATGTTACCGAGACTGCTGCCGATGTTCGTCACCCCGGCGACGATCGCGACAGCGATCAGACCCGCGATCAGCCCATACTCGATCGCGGTAACCCCGTCGTTTTCCTTAAGGAAACGCTTGATGATTGCTTTCATTTTATTCCTCGTGCCTGTATTTACGTTTTCTGGCCTTTTATACGTATACGTCCCCGCATATCTGGCCGTTTGCCCCGACCGTTCGCTACATCTGCTGTAACGACAACCGGGTGCGCTTTCTTTATAGGTCGCCCCGAAGGGCATTGCTCACGATTTGATGCAAGTTAACATTCGCGATAGCGCTCCTCCTCGAACGTAGTGTACCGAACCGTACATTTCCTTACATCTGCTGCCGATTCTATATCCGTTCCTATTTAAATTCCAACCTCTTTTAACCACTCTGACGGAAAAAATGATCAGGAGCACAACGTATTTGTACGGCGTTTCGGTACGACTTACACATAGGATTTACGATAGGTTAGATGTGCACACCTAATCCACCAGTAAAACCGTTGCCTCGTCCACCAAGCCTGCGTGGGCCCCACGTTACGCCGCACGCGTAACGCCAATGTTGTGACGTTACGTTACGAAACGGCCGAAACCGTTCTCATTCATCTGCACTTAAACAGATTCAACAATCTTTCAGTTTCCGTAACTGCCTTTTCTGACAAGGAATTGCCTCGTTTAAAACCTGTTGTCGAACCGTCGGGCATCGAAATGGCACGACAGTTGCAGAGTAGTCCTCGCACCACTCAACACAACGCAGTTCACAACACATTTTTAATGCGAGGAAGAAATGGACATTAAGGTTATCCCTCATGGCGTGTTCCGGACGACTCTGATCGCGGCCACCGTTGCAGCCATGCTTTCCCTCTCCGCATGCGGCGGCTCCGGCTCCATCAGCCAGGGCCTCGGCGGCGGCTCCAGCTCGGGCGGCGGCGATACGATCTCCACGTCGGGCGGCAACGGCACGAGCGGCACCTCGGGTACGAGCGGTACCTCCGGCAGCAGCGGAACCTCGGGCACGAGCGGCACGTCCGGCACCAGCGGAACCTCGGGTACGAGCGGTACGTCCGGCACCTCGGGTGTGTCGTCGAACCCAGTGGGAAATGTCCTCGCAAACACCAGCAATATCATCACGACTGCCGGCGGCGCCGTCTCCAATCTCGGCTCCGCCCTCGGCAGCCAGACGCTGCCGGGTGTCAATCCGGCCACCACGCAAGCCGCAGGCGGCATCGTGCAGAGCGTGGGCGGCGCCGTCACCGCGCTGGGCAACGGCGTCGGCAACGGTCTCGGCCAGCTCGGCGCAACGAAGGATCCGGTCGGCACCACGGTCGCCAGCACGGGCGGCGTGGTCAATCAGCTCGGCGGCGCAGTCACGCAAACGGGCAATCTGGTCACGAGCCTCGGCAGCGGCCCGCTGTCGCCGCTCGCGCCGGTCACGGGCTCCGTCGGCGGCCTCGTCTCGACGCTCGGGGGCGCCGTATCGAACGGCGGCACCACGCTCACCAACGTACTGTCGACCGGCCCGATCCAGCAGGTCACGCAAACGGTCAGCTCGGCCATCACGCCGATCACGACGATGGTCGGCCAGACGACCCAGACGATCGGCACGGCAACCGGCCTCGGCGCACCAGTCAATACGCTGCTCGGCACGGTCGGCAACGGGCTGAACCAAGCCGGCGCCCTGCTCGCATCGACGGGCGGCAATCCGGTCACCACCGGCCTCGGCAACACCGTCTCGTCGACGGGCAACACCGTGAAGGCCGTCGGCGGCTTGCTCACGGGCGGCACCGGCGGCGTGACCAACCCGCTCGCCCCGCTCACGGGGCTCGTCTCGACGGTCACCGGCGCACTCGGCGGCGCAACGGGCGGCGGCAGCGGCCCGCTCGCGCCGGTCACGGGTCTCGTCTCCACGGTGACCGGCGCACTGGGTGGCGCAGCAGGCGGCAGCGGCAGCCCGCTCGCACCAGTCACAGGTCTCGTCTCGACGGTCACTGGCGCACTCGGCGGCGCAGCAGGCGGTAGCGGCGGCCCGCTCGCACCGGTCACGGGCCTCGTCTCGACGGTCACCGGCGCACTGGGTGGCGCAGCAGGCGGCAGCGGCGGCCCGCTCGCCCCGGTCACGGGCCTCGTCTCGACGGTCACCGGCGCACTCGGCGGCGCAACGGGCGGTACCAGCGGCGGCCCGCTCGCGCCGGTCACGGGTCTGCTCGGCGCAGTCACGGGCGCACTCGGCGGCGTAACGGGCGGCGCAGGCGGCAGCAGCCCGCTCGCCCCGGTGACGAACGCCGTCTCCACGGTGACGAGCACGGTCGGCGTACCGGCACTGAGCGGCGGCACGGGTGCCGTCGCGAACTCGGGCTCGTCGTCGAATCCGCTCGCGCCCGTCACGTCGCTGATCGGCGGCCTGCTCGGCGGCACGCATGGCAAGTAATCCGACCTTCATTCATCGAAAAGACAGCGAGGAGTCCATCATGTCCCAGCAACGTTCCATCACGACGGTCGCCCTGCGCCAATGGCGCGCGCCCCTCACCGCCTTCGCCGCAGCGTGCCTGCTGGCCGCCTGCGGCGGTGGCGGCGTCAGCTCGCCGCCGACCAGCAGCAACGACAACAACAACCCGAGCACGAGCGGCACGCCCGGCACGAGCGGCACCAGCGGCTCGCCGACCGGCACCAAGGGCGTCGTCAGCACGGTCGGCCAGACGGCCAGCGACCTCGGCAGCACGGTCGGCAACATCAGCCTGCCGGGCCTCGGCGACGGCGTGACGAAGGGTGTCGGCAGCACCGTGTCGAGCACCGGCACGATCATCAATGCGGCCGCGGATGCGTTGAGCAACGGGCTGGGGCAGATCGGCTCGACGAAGGACCCGGTCGGCACCACCGTTGCCGGTCTCGGCAATGTCGTCGGCGCAACCAGCAACACGGTGTCGGGCCTGAGCTCGACGGTCAAGGCGCTGGGCACGGGCCCGCTGGCACCGCTCGCGCCGGTCACGACGCCGGTCGGCACCGTGCTCGACACGGTCGCCAACGGTCTGACGGCCGCCGGCACGACGATCGGCTCGACGCTGTCGTCGGGCGCCGTGCAGCAGGTCACGCAACCGATCAGCTCGGCGATCACGCCGCTCGTGATCACCGCCGGCCAGGTCACGCAGCAGGTCGGCACGACGACCGGCCTCGGCCAACCCGTGTCGGGCCTGCTCGGCCAGATCGGCGGCGCCATCAGCTCAGCCGGCAAGCAGGTCGCCGGTACGTCGAGCCAGCCGCTCGTCGGCGACGTCGGTCAGCTCGTGACCGTGGTCGGCAATACCGTGACCAACGCGGGCGGCCTCGTCAATCCGAACGGCCCGAACGGCGCGGCACCGATCCCCGGCCTGATCACGAGCCTCGTCGGCGGCTCGACGGCTACCGTGCAGAACGGCCCGTCGTCGGGTTCCGGTTCGACGAACCCACTCGGCGGCCTGCTGTCGGGTCTCGGCTCCACGCCGCTCGGTTCGCTCACGGGCGCAGTCGGCGGCGCAACGGGCAGCTCGGGCAGCAATCCGCTCGCGCCCGTCACCGGACTCGTGTCGACGGTCACCGGTGCGCTCGGCAGTGCAACGGGTGGCGCAGGCAGTGCAAACCCTCTCGCACCCGTTACCGGTTTGCTGAATACTGTCACCGGAGCAGTGGGTGGTGCAGCAGGGTCCGGGGGCTCGAGCCCGCTCGCGCCGGTCACGTCGCTAGTCGGCAGCGTGTCGGGTACGGCATCGTCGGGCGGCGGTTCGACGGGCCTGCTGGCACCGGTCACGGGGTTGCTGGGTACGCTGGGTAGCGTCGGCAAGTAAGGAGGACGGTCGCGTCATCGCAGCCGGAGCGAATGACGCGGCCGTACGAACACAACCGGCATTGCGGCACGCGGCGCGCGACACCCTGGTGTCGTGCGCCGGCATGACAAAGAAGACGAAAAGCAAGGCCTACGAGGAAGAACAATGAAATCCAGACTCGACAGATGGATGATGCTGCTCGCCATCGCGGCAGCAGGCACGGCACAGGCACAAACACGCGTGGGTGGTAACCCGCTCGACTCCCTTCCCCAGATCAACGCACCGAAGACGGGCCCGAACGTCACCGTTCAGGTCGCACCGCAGGCGCCGCAATTGCAGGAGCTGCTGTCGCGGCACCTGACGCCGAAGACGTTCCAGGTCGAAGGCGTGAAGTCGGTGCCGTTCGAGGAAATCACGCGCCGCTTCACGCCGCTCGTCGGCAAGGACATCACGATCGGCGAGCTGATCGAAACCGCCAACGGCGTGACGAAGCTGTACCAGGAACGTGGCTACGCGCTGTCGTTCGCGTTCGTTCCCGCGCAGACGTTCGAGAACGGCGTCGTGCGCATCACGGTGGTCGAAGGCTATGTGTCGGACGTCAAGGTCACCGGCAAACCCGGCGCGATGGAACCGAAGATCCGCGCGATCGCCGCGCACATCACGGCCGACCGCCCGCTGCGCCGCGCGACGTTCGAGCGCTACGTGAACACGTTCGGCCTGCTGCCCGGCCTCACTGTGAAGGCGAACGTCCCGCCGCCGCAAACCACCGACGGCGCGACGACGCTCGAACTCGCGGTCGATCGCAAGCCGTTCAACGTCAGCACGGGTATCGACTTCAACCACCCGGGCGTCCAGGGCCTCATCACCGCGACCGAAAACGGCCTCACGCGGTTCGGCGAGCAGTTGAGCATCTCGGCGCTCGCGCCGCCGGGACGTGACAAGCAAACCTACTTCGCGTTCAGCGGCGCGGTGCCCGTCGGCAGCAGCGGCCTGATCACGCGCCTCGATGCCAGCACGTATCGCGGCAAGCCGACCGACAACCCGGGGTTGCCATCGTACGTCGAGCGTACGGTGAAGAACGAAAAACTCGGTCTTTCGGCATCCTATCCGATACTGTTGAACAACCAGCGCAGCCTGCTTGGCACCGTGTCGGGTTATGCGTCGCATAACGAAGATCGCTACCAGAACAAGATCAACGGCGCGAGCCTCGATACGCGCTCGCAAGTCCGCGTGCTGCAGATGCAGCTCGACTACACGAGCGTCCAGCCGAAACAGGTACAGAAGCTGAGCGTCAACGTCGCGAAAGGCTTCAACATCCTCGGTGCGTCGAAAGCGCAGGACATCACCGTCGGTACGACGACGACCTCGGTGGACAGCCCGATCTCGCTGACCTTCGTTCGCACCGGCGCGACCTTCACGCAGACGAACGAATGGCCGTTCCGGATCGGCACGTCGGTTTCGCTGACCGGGCAATACAGTCCGGACTCGCTGCCGACGTCCGAACAGGTCTCGTTCGGCTCGACCCGTTACGCGCTCGGCTATCAGCCGGGCGAAACGTCGGGCGACTCGGGCTGGGGGATGTCGCTGGAAGTCAACCGCGGTTTCTCACCGGGTTGGACGTATCTGAAATCGATCACGCCGTACATCGCGTACGACATGGCGCGCGTGTATCTGCACTCGGGCACGCCATCGCCGAACCGCATGTCGTCGGTCGGCATCGGCGTGCGGCTCACGGACAGCCGCTACTACAGTCTCGACCTGAACGTCGCCAAACCGGTGGGCGACGCACCGGTCGAAAGCGCATCACGCAGCCCGCGCATCAACGCCGCGTTCTCGTATCAGCTCAACTGATCGGTCACCAAAGTCACCCAACAGCCCGCGTCACGCGGGCTGTTTCGATTAGAGTCCCCTCTATCAAACGTGGCGCGCGGTTTCACGTATTCTGGCGAAGCTCGCAACAGGCCCGCCCCATGCAGACGGTCGTGCGGGCGAATCGAACAGACATGCAAAACAAGGAGGATGACAATGATTCAACTGACTCGCCCGTTGCGTGCAATCGCCATTGCCGGCGCCCTGCTCACGTGCGCAGCCCCCACGTTCGCGCAAGCCGACAGCCCCATCGGCATGTGGCAGACGATCGACGACAACACCCATCAACCGAAGGCACTCGTGCAGATCGCCGAGGACGGCGACGGCTTGATGACGGGCAAGGTCGTCAAGGGCCTCGGTGCGAACGATACGCCCGATCGCCGCTGCACCGCGTGCACGGACGAGCGCAAGGATCAGCTCATCAAGGGCATGACGATCATCAAGGCGATGAAGAAGGAAGGCGACCACTGGGACGGCGGCAACATTCTCGACCCGGAGAACGGCAAGGTCTACAAGTGCAAGATGACGCTTGAAGACGGCGGCCAAAAGCTCGTGGTGCGCGGCTACATCGGCGTGTCGCTGCTGGGCCGGTCGCAGACCTGGGTTCGCCAGCAATAACGCAGTACGCGCCCAGACGCGTGGCTCAGCGCGGCTCAATGAAAAAATCGGCCTGCGACGACGTCGCCAGGCCGATTTCTTTTAGTGCGTGCACAACGAAAACCGATGAACATCACGCCGCGTGCTTCATCGTATCCGATGCATAGCTACCCGGTGCACGATACGCGGGTGCCGCGTTGCTACGCGCCTCGGCCGCCTTCGATTGCGTGTGCTTGCGCATTCGCGCGGACAGTTCATTGCACAGATTCATGCCGGCGTCGCCATAGAGCTCACGCATCACGTTCATCAGCGTGCCCGTTTCGTGCCACACCTTGAAGCGGCGATGGCATGTTTGATACGACGGGTAACGGCGCGGCATGGCCGACCATGTTGCGCCACTGTAGATCACCCAGAGCACACCGTTCAGCACGGCCCGCGTATTGGCTAATGGCCGGCCGCGCAACTCGGTGCGCGGCTGCATTTCGGGCAGAAGCGGCGCGACGCAGCCCCATTCGTGGTCGGTTAAATCGCGATACGGTGTCATGGACGTCTCCAGCCTTAATAACCATGACACCACAATATCGGCTCACCTCAACGATGAATATAAGACAAATCCGAAAATACCCGAAGATTGGCTGAATTTAACCGAAATTGACGTTTAAATCCCGCCAATTGCCAGAGCTCTCGATCAGCTCAGGTCAACGACGTATCGACGATGCGGCGCGGAGTTTCGAGATACTCCTTCGACTGCATCTCGACGATGCGCGAGACCGTACGCGCGAATTCGTTGGCCATCGGGCCTTCGACGTACAACGCTTCGGCCGGCACCGCCGCGGACATCAGCAGCTTGACCTTGTGATCGTACAGCACGTCGATGAGCCACGTGAAGCGGCGCGCTTCGGACGCCATCCGCGGCGACATCTGCGGCACCTCGGACAGCACGATCGCATGAAAGCGGCTCGCCAGTTCGAGGTAATCGTTTTGCGAACGCGGGCCGCCGCACAGCGTCGCGAAATCGAACCACACGACGCCGTCCGCCTTGCGCAGCGCCTTCAGCTCGCGCTTCTCGATATGCAGGATCGGACTCTCGTCGGGCACGGCCGCGAGCTTGCCGAATGCATGGCGCAGTTCGCGATCGGCCTCCGCGCCGAGCGGCGTGTGATACATCTTCACCTGCGCGAGCGTGCGCTGGCGATAGTCGACCCCCGCATCGACGTTGAGCACGTCGAGCTTTTCCTTGATCAGCGCGATCGCCGGCAGCATGCGGTCGCGATGCAGGCCGTCCGGATACAGGTCGTCGGGATCGTAATTGGACGTCATCACGAACTGCACGCCGTTGTTGAACAGGCGGTCGAGCAGGCGGTACAGGATCATCGCGTCGGCGATGTCCGACACGTGAAACTCGTCGAAGCAGATCAGCCGGTAACGCTTCGCGATGCGTCGCGCGAGTTCATCGAGCGGATCGGCCTGCCCTTTCAGCTCCTCGAGCTCGCGGTGCACTTCGCGCATGAATTCGTGGAAATGCAGGCGCGTCTTGCGCTGCACGGGTACGACTGCGTAGAAGCTGTCCATCAGGAAGCTCTTGCCGCGACCGACACCGCCCCACATGTAGACGCCGCGCGGCAGCTCCGGATGAATGATGAGCTTCTTGAACGCGTTGGAGCGGCGCGCCTTGTAGTCGACCCATTCGTCGAAACAGCGCTGCAGGCGATCGACGGCCGCGCGCTGGGCGGGATCGGACTGATAGCCGCGCGTGGTCAGTTCGCGCGTGTAGTATTCGGTGACGTTCATCGGGCAAACCGGAAAGAACGAAGGCGAGCGGGAAACCCCGCCCGCCTTCGTCATGAGACGGCCGCGCCGGCCAACGGCCGGCAGGCGCTACACCGTGCTCAGCTGTTCAGCGAGCGCTTGTCGACCGCGAGCGCCGCTTCGCGCATCACTTCCGACATCGACGGGTGCGGATGGCAGATGCGGGCGATGTCTTCCGACGCCGCCTTGAATTCCATCGCCACCACGGCTTCCGCGATCAGGTCCGACGCGTTCGCCGCGATCACGTGCACGCCGAGCAGTTCGTCGGTCTTCGCGTCCGCGATCATCTTCACGAAACCGTCCGGCGCGTTCATGCCGAGCGCGCGGCCGTTGATCGAGAACGGGAACTTGCCCGACTTGATCTCGCGGCCTTCGGCCTTCAGCTGCTGCTCCGTCTTGCCGACCCAGGCGATTTCCGGGTACGTGTAGATCACCCACGGAATGCAGTTGTAGTCGATGTGCGGCTTCTGGCCGTCGATCACTTCCGCGACCAGCACGCCTTCGTCTTCCGCCTTGTGCGCGAGCATCGGGCCGCGCACCACGTCGCCGATCGCGTACACGTTCGGCACCGCCGTGCGGCAGTGGTCGTCCACGTCGATGAAGCCGCGCTCGTTCGCCTTCAGGCCGATCGCCTCGAGACCGAGGTTGTCGGTGTTCGGCACGCGGCCGACCGACACGATCAGGCGGTCGGCGTCGAGCGTCTGCGCGTTGCCGTCCTTGTCCGTGTAAGCGATCGACACGCCGTTCGCGGTCGTCTTCACGTCGCCGATCTTCACGCCGAGATGGATGTCGAGGCCCTGCTTCTTGAACAGCTTCGCCGCTTCCTTCGCGAGCGCTTCGTCGGCTGCGCCGAGGAACGCCGGCAGCGCTTCGAGCACCGTCACTTCGGCACCCAGACGACGCCACACCGAGCCGAGCTCGAGGCCGATCACGCCTGCGCCGATCACGGCGAGCTTCTTCGGCACCGACTCGAACGTCAGTGCGCCTTCGTTGTCCGACACGATCTTGTTGTCGACCGGGACGTTCGGCAGGTGACGCGCCTTCGAGCCCGTCGCGATGATCACGTTCTTCGCGGTGACGACTTCGGCTTCGCCCTCGCCGCTCACTTCGATCTGCACGCCGGCGTCGGTCTTGCCGGTGAACTTGCCATGGCCCTTCAGCCAGGTGATCTTGTTCTTCTTGAACAGGAACTCGATCCCGCTCGTCATCTTCTCGACGATCGCATCCTTGCGGCCGAGCATCTTCGGGACGTCGATCTTCACGCCGTCGACCGTGATGCCGTGGTCGGCCAGGTGATGCGACGTGTTCTCGAACTCTTCCGACGACGCGAGCAGCGCCTTCGACGGGATGCAGCCGACGTTCAGGCAGGTGCCGCCGAGCTTCAGCGCGCCGGCCGGGTTCTTCCACTTCTCGATACAGGCAACGGTCTTGCCGAGCTGCGCGGCGCGAATCGCGGCGATGTAGCCGCCGGGGCCGGCGCCGATCACGACGACGTCAAATTCCTTGGACATGACAATCCTTTCTACTTGTACGCCCGCGGGTTCGCGCGTGGACGCGAACCCGCGGAACGGGTCGATGCGGTGAGACTCGGCTTACAGGTCGAGCAGCAGGCGTGCCGGATCTTCCAGCGCATCCTTCATCGCGACGAGCGACAGCACGGCTTCGCGGCCGTCGATGATGCGGTGGTCGTACGACAGCGCGAGGTAGTTGATCGGGCGGATCACGATCTGGCCGTTCTCGACGACCGGGCGCTCCTTCGTCGCGTGCACGCCGAGGATGGCCGACTGCGGCGGGTTGATGATCGGGGTCGACAGCATCGAACCGAACACGCCGCCGTTCGAGATCGAGAACGTACCGCCCGTCATTTCCTCGATCGACAGCTTGCCGTCCTTCGCCTTCTGGCCGAATTCGGCGATCTTCTTCTCGATCTCGGCGAGGCTCAGCTGATCCGCGTTGCGCAGGATCGGCACGACCAGGCCGCGCGGCGAACCGACCGCGATACCGATGTCGAAGTAGCCGTGGTAGACGATGTCGTTACCGTCGATCGACGCGTTCACGAGCGGGAACTTCTTCAGCGCATGGACGGCCGCCTTCACGAAGAACGACATGAAGCCGAGCTTCACGCCGTGTTCCTTCTCGAACTTGTCCTTGTACTTGTTACGCAGTTCCATGACCGGAGCCATGTTCACTTCGTTGAACGTCGTCAGGATCGCGTTGGTCTGCTGCGATTCGAGCAGGCGCTCGGCGATACGCGCACGCAGGCGCGACATCGGCACGCGCTGTTCCGGACGGTCGCTCAGCCACGTCGCTGCCGACGCCGGCACCTTCACTTCCGGCAGCGCCGGCTTCGCGGCGGCGGTCTTCGCCGGTGCGGCCGCCGGAGCAGCCTTCGGCGCGCTGCCTGCGGCCAGCGCGTCGCCCTTCGTGACGCGGCCGTCGCGGCCCGAACCTGCGACGTCGCCCGTCGACAGGCCCTTCTCGGCCAGCAGCTTCGCTGCGGCCGGCGAGGCGGCGGCCGAGCTCGATGCGGTCGCGGCAACCGGCTGTGCGGCCGGCGCGGCTGCAGCAGGCGCTGCCGCCGGCTTGACTTCGGCGGCACCTGCCGCGGCTTCTGCAGCACCCGCCTTCGCTTCGGTGTCGATCGTCGCGATCAGCTGATCGGCGACCACCGTGTCGCCGTCGTTCTGCAGCACTTGCGCGAGCACGCCCGCTGCCGGCGCCGGCACTTCGAGCACGACCTTGTCGGTCTCGAGTTCGATCAGGATTTCGTCCTGCGCGACTGCTTCGCCCGGCTTCTTCTTCCACTGCAGCATGGTGGCTTCCGACACCGACTCCGAAAGCTGGGGGACTTTGACTTCTACGATAGCCATGTGATTTTCCTGGATGCTTAATCTGGGGTGTGACGAGGTTCGTGCGATTCCTTCGGCCGGTGCGGCGCGCGACGCGCCCGGCAGGCCAAAAGGAACGGGAAAGCGCCGCGCGCCTTCCCGTTTCGCTTGACGTCGGTTATTTCGCGAGCGATGCGCTCTTCAGGCGGCCGAATGCACCTTCGATCAGGGCCTTCTGCTGCTCGTAGTGCTTCGCGTAGTAGCCAACCGCCGGCGAGGCCGAAGCCGGACGGCCGCTGTATGCCAGCTTCTGCCCTTCCTTCATGCCTTCCTTCAGGTGGTGCTCGACGTAGAACCAGGGACCCTGGTTCTGCGGCTCGTCCTGCACCCAGACCACTTCAGTCGCGTTCTCGTACTTCTTCATTTCGGCTTCGAACTGCTTGTGCGCGAACGGATACAGCTGCTCGATACGGATGATCGCGACGTCGTTCGCCTTCGCTTCGCGGCGATGCGCGACGAGGTCGTAATACACGCGGCCCGAGCACGCCAGCACGCGCTTGACCTTCTTCGCGTCGATGCCGCCGTCGGTTTCGCCCAGCACCGGCTGGAACGAACCCTTCGCCAGTTCCGACAGGTCCGACACCGCTTCCTTGTGACGCAGCAGCGACTTCGGCGTCGCGACGATCAGCGGCTTGCGGAACAGGCGGATCATCTGGCGACGCAGCAGGTGGAAAATCTGCGCCGGCGTCGTCGGCTGAACGACCTGCATGTTGTGGTCAGCACACAGTTGCAGGAAACGCTCGATACGCGTGGACGAGTGTTCCGGACCCTGGCCTTCGTAGCCGTGCGGCAGCAGCATCGTGAGACCCGACACGCGACCCCACTTCACTTCGCCCGACGAGATGAACTGGTCGATCACGACCTGCGCACCGTTGACGAAGTCGCCGAACTGCGCTTCCCACAGCACGAGCGTATTCGGCTCGGCGGTCGAGTAACCGTATTCGAAGCCCAGCACCGCTTCTTCCGACAGCACCGAGTCGATCACCGTGAACTTCGCCTGACCGTCGGCGATGTTCTGCAGCGGCACGTACGTGCCGTCGTTCCAGCGCTCGCGGTTCTGGTCGTGCAGCACCGCGTGACGGTGCGTGAACGTGCCGCGGCCCGAGTCCTGGCCCGTCAGGCGCACCGAGTAGCCCGATGCGACGAGCGACGCGAACGCGAGGTGTTCGCCCATGCCCCAGTCGAGCGGCTGGTCGCCGCGCGCCATGTTGCGGCGGTCGTTGATCACGCGCTCGACGAGCGGGTGGACCTTGAAGTTTTCCGGGACCGTCGTGATGCGTTCGCCCAGGCGCTTCAGTTCGGCGAGCGGCACGGCCGTGTCGGCTGCATCCGTCCACTTGCGGTTCAGGAACGGCACCCAGTCGACCGCGTACTTGCTCTTGTAGTTTGACAGGACCGGGTCGACCGTGTGGTGACCGTCGTCCATCGCCTTGCGGTACGCCTTCACGTAGCCGTCGACGTCTTCCGCGGCGATCACGCCCTGCTGCACGAGCTTCTCGGCGTACAACGCACGGGTGCCCGGGTGCTGCGCGATCTTCTTGTACATCAGCGGCTGCGTGACGGCCGGCGTGTCCTGCTCGTTGTGACCCAGCTTGCGGAAGCAGACGATGTCGATCACGACATCCTTGTGGAACTGCATCCGGTAGTCGATCGCGATTTGCGTCGCGAGCACGACGGCTTCCGGATCGTCACCGTTCACGTGCAGCACCGGCGCCTCGATCATCTTGACGACGTCGGTACAGTACAGCGTCGAGCGCGCGTCGCGCGGGTCGGACGTCGTGAAGCCGATCTGGTTGTTGATGACGATGTGCAGCGTGCCGTGCGTGCCGTAACCGCGCGTCTGCGCGAGGTTCAGCGTTTCCATCACGACGCCCTGGCCTGCGAAGGCCGCGTCGCCGTGGATCTGCACCGGCAGCACCTGCAGGCCGTCTTCGTCGCCGCGGCGATCCATCCGCGCCTTCGCGGAACCTTCGACCACCGGGTTCACGATTTCGAGGTGCGACGGGTTGAACGCGAGCGACAGGTGGACCGGGCCGCCTTCCGTCGACACGTCCGACGAGAAGCCCTTGTGGTATTTCACGTCACCGGCCGGCAGGTCGTCGACGTGCTTGCCTTCGAATTCGGCGAACAGGTCGGCCGGCATCTTGCCCAGCGTGTTGACCAGCACGTTCAGACGGCCGCGGTGAGCCATGCCGATGATGATTTCCTGCACGCCGCTCTTGCCCGCGTGCTGGACGACTTCGTCCATCGCCGCGATGAAGCTTTCGCCGCCTTCGAGCGAGAAGCGCTTCTGGCCGACGTACTTGGTGTGCAGGTAGCGCTCGAGGCCTTCGGCGGCCGTCAGGCGATTCAGGATGTGCTTCTTCTTGTCGGCCGAGAAGGCCGGCGTCGCGCGGGTCGACTCCAGGCGCTCCTGCCACCAGCGCTTCTGCTCCGGATCGCTGATGTACATGAACTCAGCGCCGATCGTGCCGCAGTACGTGTCGCGCAGGCCCTTGACGATGTCGCGCAGCGAAGCCTGGTCGAAACCGAAGTACAGGTTGCTTGCGCTGTACGTCTGGTCGAGGTCGCCTTCGGAGAAATCGTAGAACGCGGGTTCGAGCTCGGGAATGGCCGGACGTTCGCGACGCTTCAGCGGATCGAGATTGGCCCATTGCGAGCCGAGGAAGCGGTAGGCGCTGATGAGCGACTGGACGTGCACCTGCTTGCGTGCGGTCGCGAGATTGCTGGTGCTTTCGCGCGGAATGAAGGCATTGGCCTTCGCGCGCTCGGCGAACGATTCGACGATCGGGAAGTGAGCGACGTCATTGGCGGTCGAGCCGTCCGTTGCAGGCACGTTCTGCAGCGCGTCGAAATACTCTCGCCAGTTCTCCGGCACCGACGCCGGATTGTTGAGGTATGCATCGTACAGTTCTTCAACGTACGAAGCATTGCCGCCGAACAGATAGGAGTTCAGCTGAAACTGCTTCATTACATCTGACATTTTACGCTCACCTTTCTTCGAGCTTCTCGAGAAATAGCGGGTTACTCAACCTTCCGCGACACGGCCTGACCGTTTAGCGGATTGCGAATCAAGTCTTGCTTGGAAGGACCTAAAACTTGCGTGCGCGCAGCATATCACAGAACCGATACCGGAGTTCACGGCGAAATGTGCGTGAAAGCACCGCGCGGCGGGGTTTTGCCGGATTGCCGCGACCTGCGGGAACAGTGTTTTGCAGGCCGCCCGGTTGCACGCTGCGCAGATGCAAAAAGGCTGCCCGAAGGCAGCCTTTTCGTCGTGCTCGGGAACAGTCGATGCTTAGTCGACCGCGCCTTCGCGGCTCGCGCGGCGACGCTCGTGCTCCTTCAGGAAGCGCTTGCGCAGGCGGATCGACTGCGGCGTCACTTCGACGAGTTCGTCGTCGTCGATGAATTCGACCGCGTATTCCAGCGACATCTGGACCGGCGGCACGAGACGCACGGCTTCGTCGGTACCCGACGCGCGCACGTTGGTCAGCTGCTTGCCCTTGATCGGGTTCACGACGAGGTCGTTGTCGCGGCTGTGAATGCCGATGATCATACCCTCATACAGCGCGTCGCCCGGCTTCACGAACATGCGGCCGCGATCCTGCAGCTTCCACAGTGCGTAGGCCACCGCTGCGCCGTCGTCCTGCGAGATCAGCACGCCGTTGCGGCGCTCGAACACGGAGCCGTCCTTGACCGGTGCGTACGAGTCGAAGATGTGGCTCATCAGGCCCGTGCCGCGCGTGAGCGTCAGGAATTCGCTCTGGAAGCCGATCAGGCCACGCGCCGAGATCTTGTATTCCAGGCGCGTGCGGCCGCGGCCGTCCGACGCCATGTCGAGCATTTCGCCCTTGCGGCGGCCCAGCTCTTCCATCACGCCGCCCTGGTGTTCGTCTTCGACGTCGACCGTCAGCAGCTCGTACGGCTCGTGACGCACGCCGTCGATTTCCTGCATCACGACGCGCGGACGCGACACGGCCAGCTCGTAGCCTTCGCGGCGCATGTTCTCGACGAGAATCGTCAGGTGCAGTTCGCCGCGGCCCGACACTTCGAACACCGTTTCGTCGCCGGTATCCTTCACGCGCAGCGCGACGTTGTGGTTCAGTTCCTTCATCAGGCGGTCGCGGATCTGGCGGCTCGTCACGAACTTGCCTTCGCGGCCGGCGAGCGGCGACGAGTTGACGAGGAAGTTCATCGTCAGCGTCGGCTCGTCGACGGTGATCATCGGCAGCGCTTCCGGCGTGTCGACCGCGCAGATCGTCGCGCCGATGCCGACGTCTTCAATGCCGTTGATCAGCACGATGTCGCCCGCTTCGGCCGATTCGACCTGCACGCGCTCGAGGCCCTTGAACGACAGCACCTGGTTGATCTTGCGGTTCAGCACGTCGCCTTCCGGGCCGAAGCGCATCACGACCGGCTGACCCGGCTTGATGCGGCCGCGCGTGATACGGCCGACGCCGATCCGGCCGACGTACGTCGAATAGTCGAGCGACGTGATCTGGAGCTGCAGCGGCGCTTCCGGATCGGCCGGGCGAACCGGCACGTGCGCGAGGATCGACTCGAACAGCGGGCGCATGTCGCCTTCGCGGGCAGCCGGATCGAGCGACGCGTAGCCGTTCAGGCCCGACGCGTAGACGATCGGGAAGTCGAGCTGCTCTTCGGTCGCGCCGAGCTTGTCGAACAGGTCGAAGGTCTGGTTGATGACCCAGTCGATCCGTGCGCCCGGACGGTCGATCTTGTTGACGACGACGATCGGCTTCAGGCCGAGCGCGAGCGCCTTCTTCGTGACGAAGCGCGTCTGCGGCATCGGGCCTTCGACCGCGTCGACGAGCAGCAGCACCGAGTCGACCATCGACAGCACGCGCTCGACCTCGCCACCGAAGTCCGCGTGCCCCGGCGTGTCGACGATGTTGATGTGCGTGCCTTCGTATTCGACCGCGCAGTTCTTCGCGAGAATCGTGATCCCGCGCTCTTTTTCGATGTCGTTCGAGTCCATCACCCGCTCCACCATCTGCTGGTTCTCGCGGAAGGTGCCGGACTGGCGGAGCAGTTGGTCGACGAGCGTGGTCTTGCCGTGGTCGACGTGGGCGATGATGGCGATGTTGCGAAGGGCGCGGGTCATAGAAACCTGGAAATCGTTTGAACGCGCAAACGCGCGCGCTCGTTTTCACGGGCGCGCGTTGCAGCTTGGAGAGCCTCAAATTATAGCACGTGCGAGTGTCGAAAGCTGATCCATGCGTTGCAACGCAGCAAAACGGGCCGCTCCGCCCCGCGCTACCGAACAGGCCAACCCTCTTCCGCCTCACCGCCGGCCGGCCGAAAAACCTTATCACGATAAGGGATTCTCGCCAGACGGAGCGCGCGTTTTGCCGTTCGATTAACATTTGCCGCGGCAAGCAATTGTACCTATACTGCTGCCTAGTCAACTATTGCAGCTTCAGGGTTTTATGTCGGATTCTCCTACCCCACCGCCCGTTTCGCCGCTGTCTTCGTATCAGATGAACGACAGCGTCGGTTATCTGATGTCGCGCGTGAAGTCGGTGATGACCAACCTCGTCACGCAGCGCACGCAGGAAGAGCTCGGCATCACGGGCACGCAGGCGAGCATGCTGTTCATGATCGCCGTCGGCAGGTGCTCGACGGCCGCCGAACTCGCGCGCGAATACGGGATCGACGCAAGCGCGGTCACGCGCCTGCTCGACCGGGTCGAGAAACGCGGCCTGCTGTCGCGCGTGCGCAGCGTCGAGGACCGACGCGTCGTGCGCCTCGAGCTCACCGACGAAGGCCGTGCGCTGGCCGAACGGCTGCCGCCCATTTTTCGCAGTGTTCTCGACCAGGTGCTGGACGGGTTTACGCCGGAAGAAGTCGGGTTCCTGAAGAGCATGCTGCGCCGCATTCTCAGCAACTATTGCGAGACGGCCGGCGGTAGCATCACGTAATAGTTGCCATAACAATTACTTTTGACAGATTAATGTAAGGAAATCCTTGCAGTGTCCATCATTCATTCCGAGTCAGGGGTTAGCGCGATGAAATCCTCCCCGTTGTCCGTGCGCGCCGGGTCGTGCCGCGCCGCCGTCGCCGCCGCGGTCGCCGCGCTGGCGCTGGCGGGCTGCGCGAATTACATCGGCATCAAGAGCGACAAGCAGATCGCACCCGCGTCACAATTCGAATCCGCCCAGAGCCTGCCGGCCCAGGGCGGCCAATGGCCGGCGCTCGACTGGGCCAGCCAGTTCGGCGATCCGCAACTGCCGAAACTGATCGACGAAGCGCTGCAGGGCAACCCGTCGATCGCGCAGGCGCAGGCGCGCATCGCGAAGGCCTCGTCATACATCGAATCGTCGCGCTCGAACCTGATGCCGAAGGCCGAAGCCAGCTATTCGTGGACGCGCGAGCTGTATTCGTCGAACGCGCTGTTCCCGCCCCCGTACGGCGGCCAGTGGTACAGCGAAAACAACGCGCTCGCGAGCGCCTCGTGGGAACTCGACCTGTGGGGCAAGAACCGCGAGCGCCTGCACACGGCCGTGTCGCAGGAAAAGGCCGCCGAAGCCGACATGCAACAGGCTCGCATCACGCTCGCGTCGTCGGTCGCGCGCACCTACAACTCGCTCGCACAGCTCTATGCGCTGCGCGACATCGCGCAACGCGAGATCAGCAACCGCGAGACGGTCGGCAAGATCACCGACGGCCGCGTATCGGCCGGCCTCGACACCAACGTCGAACGCCAGACGGCCCGCGGCAACATCGCGACGACCCAGGCCTCGCTGTCGGACCTCGACGGCCAGATCACGACGGTGCGCTACCAGCTCGCCGCGCTGCTCGGCAAGGGCCCGGATCGCGGGCTGCAGATCGCGGCGCCCGTGATGAACCCGAGCGGCAACGTCGTGCTGCCCGGCAACCTGCCGGCCGATCTCGTGTCGCGCCGCCCCGACATCGTCGCCGCGCGCTGGCAGGTCGAAGCCGCGATGCACGACGTGAAGGAAGCGAAGGCCGAGTTCTACCCCGACGTGAACCTCGCGGCCGGCTTCGGCTTCGATGCGTTCGGCTGGGGCAAATTCCTGAACTTCGCGAGCCGCCAGGCGCAGTTCGGCCCGGCGATCCACCTGCCGATCTTCGATGCCGGCGCGCTGCGCGCCCAGCTCAAGGGCCGCTACGCCGACTTCGACCTGTCGGTCGCGAACTACAACCAGACGCTGATCAGCGCGCTGAACGACGTCGCGACGCAGGTCGCGTCGATCCGCGCGGTCGATCGCCAGATGGGCGACGCCCAACGTGCGCTCGACGCATCGACGCGTGCGTACGATCTCGCGGTCATCCGCTACAAGGCCGGCCTGTCGCCGCAACTGCAGGTGCTGACGGCGGACAGCAACCGCCTCGCATCGGAACAGACGGTGACCAACCTGAAGATGCGCCGGCGCGACATGCAGCTCGCCCTGATCAAGGCGCTCGGCGGCGGGTTCGACGCGACCGGCACGCCGCTCGCCGCGCCCGATGCGGCCACGCCGACCAAACAGGCCGCCAACTGATCCGGCGCCACCCATTACGCAGACACTCGAAATAACGGACGGAGAAAATCGCCATGAGCGACCAACAAAACGCCGCCAGCGCGCAGCCGCAGAATAACGGCAAGCGCAAACGAATGATGACGCTGCTCATCGCGGTCATCGTGATCGCGGCCATCGCATACGGCCTGTACTACTTCCTCGTCGCCCGCTTCCATGAAGATACCGACGATGCGTACGTGAACGGCAACGTCGTGCAGATCACGCCGCAGGTCACCGGCACCGTGATCGCCGTGAAGGCGGACGACACGCAAACGATCAAGGCCGGCGATCCGCTCGTCGTGCTCGACCCGGCCGATTCGCAGGTCGCGCTGCAGCAGGCGGAAGCCAACCTCGCGCAGACGGTGCGCCAGGTGCGCGGCCTGTTCGTCAACGATGACCAGTACCGCGCGCAAGTCGCGCTGCGCCAGTCGGACCTGTCGAAGGCCCAGGACGACCTGCGTCGCCGCGTGGCCGTCGCGCAGACGGGCGCCGTGTCGCAGGAAGAAATCTCGCACGCCCGCGACGCGGTGAAGGCCGCACAGGCATCGGTCGACGCCGCGCAGCAGCAGCTCGCATCGAATCGCGCATTGACCGCGAACACGACGATCGCATCGCACCCGAACGTGATGGCCGCCGCCGCGAAGGTGCGCGACGCGTACCTCGCGAACGCACGTAACGTGCTGCCGGCGCCGGTCACCGGCTACGTCGCGAAGCGCTCGGTGCAGGTCGGCCAGCGTGTGTCGCCCGGCAACCCGCTGATGTCGGTGGTGCCGCTCAATGCCGTGTGGGTCGACGCGAACTTCAAGGAAGTCCAGTTGAAGCACATGCGCATCGGTCAGCCGGTCGAGATGACGGCCGACATCTACGGTTCGTCGGTCACGTACCACGGCAAGGTCGTCGGCTTCTCGGCCGGCACGGGCTCGGCGTTCTCGCTGCTGCCGGCGCAGAACGCGACCGGCAACTGGATCAAGGTCGTGCAGCGCCTGCCGGTGCGGATCGAGCTCGACCCGAAGGATCTCGACAAGCATCCGCTGCGCATCGGCCTGTCGATGCAGGTCGACGTGGACATCAAGGACGAACGCGGCGACCAGCTCGTCAACGCGCCGAATACCGTCTACGAGACCAACGTGTTCGCGAAATACGGCGACGAAGCCGACGCCGAAATCACGCGCATCATCGCCGAGAACGCAGGCGGCAACGCGTCGGCGCCGGTCGCGGCGAAGCAGAGCAGCGCCGCGAAAATGATGTAACCGTTCCGACTTCGGAAAGGCAACCGACATGGCACAGGCTCCTGCCTCCTACCCGCCCCTGCAGGGCGGACAACTCCTGCTCGGGACGATCGCAGTGTCGCTCGCGGTGTTCATGAACGTGCTCGACACGTCCATCGCGAACGTCGCGATCCCGACCATCTCGGGCGACCTCGGCGTGTCGTCCGACCAGGGCACGTGGGTCATCACGTCGTTCGCGGTCGCGAACGCAATCTCGGTGCCGCTGACCGGCTGGCTGACCGACCGTTTCGGGCAAGTCCGCCTGTTCCTCGCGTCGATCATCCTGTTCGTCATCTCGTCGTGGATGTGCGGGCTGGCGCCGAGCCTGCCGTTTCTGCTCGCGTCGCGCGTGCTCCAGGGCGCGGTCGCCGGGCCGATGATTCCGCTGTCGCAAGCGCTGCTGCTGTCGAGCTATCCGCGCGCGAAGGCACCGATGGCGCTCGCACTATGGGCGATGACGACGCTGATCGCGCCCGTCGCGGGCCCGATTCTCGGCGGCTGGATCTCGGACAACTATTCGTGGCCGTGGATCTTCTACGTCAACATCCCGGTCGGCATCGCCGCCGCCGCCGCGACGTGGGTGATCTACCGCAATCGGGAGTCGGCCGTGCGCCGCGCGCCGATCGACGGTGTGGGCCTCGCGCTGCTGGTCGTCTGGGTCGGCTCGCTGCAGATCATGCTCGACAAGGGCAAGGATCTCGACTGGTTCGCGTCGACGACCATCATCGTGCTCGCGCTGACCGCTGTCATTGCGTTCGCGTTCTTCGTGATCTGGGAGCTGACCGCCGAGCACCCGGTCGTCGACCTGTCGCTGTTCCGCATGCGCAACTTCACCGGCGGCACAGTCGCGCTGTCGATCGGGTACGGCCTGTACTTCGGTAATCTCGTGCTGTTACCGCTGTGGCTGCAGACCCAAATCGGCTACACCGCGACCGACGCCGGCCTCGTGATGGCGCCGGTCGGGTTGTTCGCAATCCTGTTGTCGCCACTCACCGGGAAGTATCTGCCGCGCACCGATCCGCGCTTCATTTCGACTGCGTCGTTCCTGACGTTTGCGCTGTGCTTCTGGATGCGTTCGCGCTACACGACCGGCGTCGACGAATGGTCGCTGACGCTGCCGACGCTCGTGCAGGGCATCGCGATGGCGGGCTTCTTCATCCCGCTCGTGTCGATCACGCTGTCCGGCCTGCCCGGCCACCGCATTCCCGCAGCGTCCGGCCTGTCGAACTTCGTGCGGATCATGTGCGGCGGCATCGGCACGTCGATCTTCCAGACCGCGTGGGATCATCGGAACAACTTCCATCACGCGCAACTGGTCGAGCAGGCGAACCCGTACAACCCGACGTTCAATCAGGCCGTCACGCAAATGGGCAACCTCGGTCTGACGCGGGATCAGGCGCACGGCCTCATCAACAACATGGCCACGCAACAGGCCGCGCAGCTCGGCGTGAACGATCTGTTCTATATCTCGGCGGCGATCTTCGTGCTGCTGATCGCACTGATCTGGATCACCAAGCCCGAACGCGCGGGCGGCGGCGATGCGGGTGCGGCGGCGTCGGCGGCGCACTGAGCGCTACCCGGCAGCGCATCACTGCGCGATCACGCCAAACAAAAAGCCCGGTCGAAATCGACCGGGCTTTTTTCATTCTGCTGCGTACACGTGCGTGCGCCGCTGCATCATTGCGCCGTCACGACGAGCCGTTCCGGTGCGAGCACGCCATTCGCCTTGCGTGCCACGCCGAGCAATCGCGTTGCGTCGTACACGCGCACGCGCTCGCCGTCGGCCGCGTCGATCGGCTCGAGCGCCGACAGCGGCAGGCGCTGGCCGTGCAGGAACCGCTTCGCGGACGCGTCGTCGAGCCGAATGGCCGGAAACGTCGACAGCAACGCATCGACCGGCTGAAGCCATGCATCGCGCGCCGACTCGGCAGCGTCCGACAGCGCATCGAGCGTCACCGCATGCTCGAGCGTCAGCGCACCGACGCCCGTGCGACGCAGCATCGTCAGATGCGCGCCGCAACCCAGCGCCTCGCCGATATCCTCCGCCAGCGTGCGCACATACGTACCCTTGCTGCAGGTCACGCGGAATGTCACGTCGGGCAGCTCGCAGGCGAGCAGCTCGAGCGCGTGGATCGTCACGTTGCGGCCTTCCCGCTCGACGGTCTGGCCGGCGCGCGCATATTCGTACAGCGGCTTGCCGTCGCGCTTGAGCGCCGAATACATCGGCGGTACCTGCACGATGTCGCCGGTGAAGCGCACGAGCGCGGCTTCCACCGCCGCACGATCGCACTCGACCGGCCGCGTGTCGATCACGTCGCCTTCCGCGTCGCCGGTGGCCGTGCGCTGGCCGAGACGCATCGTCGCTTCGTAGGTCTTGTCGGCGTCGAGCAAGTCCTGCGAGAACTTGGTCGCTTCGCCGAAACACAGAGGCAGCAGGCCCGAAGCCAGCGGATCGAGCGTGCCGGTGTGACCGGCTTTCTTCGCGAGAAGCAGGCGCTTCGCACGAATCAACGCATCGTTGCTCGACAGGCCGACCGGCTTGTCCAGCAGGAGAACGCCGTCCAGCACGCGCCGGGGCACGCGCGGACGTTGGGGTGCTGCATTCGTCATAGGCCGGTCGAGCTCAGTCGTCCTTGGCAGGCGCGTCGGCCTCGTCGTCGTCCTTCGCGCGCGTCGAGTTCGCTTCCTTGATCAGGCGCGACATTTCGACGGCCTTCTCGATCGTCTGGTCGTAATGAAAATGCAGCGTCGGCACCGTATGAATGTGCAGGCGCTTGAACAGCAGGTTGTGCAGGTGACCCGACGCATGGTTCAGCGCCTCCTGCGTCTTGTCCGGATCGCCGGTGAGCGCCGTGAAGTAGACCTTCGCGTGCGCATAGTCCGGCGTGAGCTCCACGCTCTGGATGGTCACGATGCCGATGCGCGGATCTTTGACCTCGCGCATGATGAGTTCGGACAGGTCGCGCTGAATCTGGTCGGCGATCTGAACGTTGCGATTGGGGGAAGTACGTTTCCTGGACATGATCGATCCGTGATCCGTTTATCAGGATGAAGCGGCGGCCATGTTCGGCACGCCGCCATGAAAATGGGCGGGGCAAGCCCAAGCCTGCCCCGCCCATGAGCCGATACGCGACGATTACAGCGTACGTGCGACTTCGGTCACTTCGAAGACTTCGAACTGGTCGCCTTCGACGATGTCGTTGAAGTTCTTCACCGACATACCGCACTCGAAGCCTTGCTTCACTTCCTTCACGTCGTCCTTGAAGCGCTTCAGCGATTCGAGTTCGCCCGTGAAGATCACGACGTTGTTGCGCAACACGCGCACCGACGACGAGCGCTTGACGATACCGTCCGTCACCATACAGCCGGCGACTGCACCGATCTTCGGCACCTTGAAGACCTGACGCACCTCGACCATGCCGGTGATGACTTCGCGCTTCTCCGGCGCGAGCATGCCCGACATCGCCGCCTTCACCTCATCCACTGCGTCGTAGATGATGTTGTAGTAGCGGATGTCGATGCCGTTCGACTCGGCCAGCTTGCGCGCCTGTGCATCCGCACGCGTGTTGAAGCCGATGATGACCGCCTTCGATGCCGTCGCGAGGTTGACGTCGTTTTCGCTGATGCCGCCCACCGCGCTGTGCACGATCTGCACGCGCACTTCGTCGGTCGACAGCTTGAGCAGCGACTGCACGAGCGCTTCCTGCGAGCCCTGCACGTCGGCCTTGATGATGAGCGGCAGGTTCTGCACTTCGCCTTCGCCCATCTGCTCGAGCATGCTTTCCAGCTTCGCGGCCTGCTGCTTCGCGAGCTTCACGTCGCGGAACTTGCCCTGACGGAACAGCGCGATTTCACGCGCCTTGCGCTCGTCCGGCAGCACGATCACTTCCTCGCCCGCACCCGGCACTTCCGACAGACCCTGGATTTCGACCGGAATCGACGGGCCGGCTTCCTTCGTCGGCTTGCCGTTCTCGTCGAGCATCGCGCGCACGCGGCCGTAGGCCGTACCCGCCAGCACGACGTCGCCGCGGTTCAGCGTACCGGACTGCACGAGGATCGTCGCGACCGGGCCTTTCCCCTTGTCGAGCTTCGCTTCGATCACGATACCCTTGGCCGGTGCTTCGATCGGTGCCTTCAGTTCCAGCACTTCGGCTTGCAGCAGCACGTTCTCGAGCAGATCGTCGATACCCGCGCCCGTCTTTGCCGACACCGGCACGAACGGCGAATCGCCACCGTATTCTTCCGGCACGACGCCTTCCGCGACCAGCTCCTGCTTGACGCGATCGAGGTTCGCGTCCGGCTTGTCGATCTTGTTGATCGCGACGACGATCGGCACGCCGCCCGCCTTCGCGTGGGCGATGGCTTCCTTCGTCTGCGGCATCACGCCGTCGTCGGCCGCCACCACCAGCACCACGATGTCGGTCGCCTTCGCGCCGCGTGCACGCATTGCCGTGAACGCTTCGTGACCCGGCGTATCGAGGAACGTGATGACGCCACGCGGCGTGTCGACGTGATACGCGCCGATGTGCTGCGTAATGCCGCCCGCTTCGCCCGCGGCAACCTTCGCACGGCGAATGTGGTCGAGCAGCGAGGTCTTGCCGTGGTCGACGTGACCCATGACCGTGACGACCGGCGGACGCGGCAGTTGCTCTGCATCGGTACCCGTTTCGCCTTCGACGAGCAGCGCTTCCGGATCGTCCAGCTTCGCGGCAACCGCGCGGTGGCCCAGTTCCTCGACGATGATCATCGCCGTTTCCTGGTCCAGCACCTGGTTGATCGTGACCATCTGGCCCATCTTCATCATCACCTTGATGACTTCGGAGGCCTTGATCGACATCTTGTGCGCGAGATCGGCAACCGACACGGTTTCCGGCACGTGCACTTCGCGAACGATCGGCTCGGTCGGCGCCTGGAACGTCGAGCTGTCCTGGTGACGGCCGCGACCCTTCGGGCCGCCGCGCCAGCCGCGGTCGACGCCGCCGCTCGAGTCGCCGCGCGTCTTGATGCCGCGACGCTTCGACGCGTCGTCCTGCCAGCCGCCCTTGCCGGCACCCGGCTTCTTGTTGCGGTCGCCCGCGCCTGCCGGCGCCTGCGTCGTGGCCGGTGCGGCGCCGGCCGGCTTCTTCACGGCCGGACGCGCCTGCGCGCCTTCCGGCTTCGCCGGCTTGTGCAGCGTGCCCTTCGCTTCAGCCGGCTTCGGCGGCTCGACCGGCTTCGGCGGCTCGACTGCCTTGACCACGGCCTTGCGCGGCGTGTTCATCATTTCGCGGATCGCGCGTGCTTCGGCTTCCGCCGCCGCGCGACGCTTGCTGATCTCTTCCTGCTCGGCGCGCGCCTTGTCGGCCGCCTCGCGGGCAGCGTCCTCGGCCTTCTTCGCCGCTTCGCGCTGCGCCGCACGTTCGGCGGCTGCGCGTGCTTCGTCCTGCGCGGACTGCGTCGGCGCCGTTTCCTGCTCGGCTGCGGCGGCCTGCTGGGCTGCCGCCTGCTGCGCTGCCGCGGCTTCCGCCGCGGTACGCTTCGCCGCTGCTTCTTCCTCGGCGCGACGGCGCTCGGCCTCGGCCGCTTCCTCGCGGGCGCGACGTTCGGCTTCCTCGCGTTCGAGGCGTTCCTGACGCTCGCGCAACTCCTGCGCCTGCTTCTCGAGCAGCTCGGCCTCGCGGCGCGCCTCTTCCTCGCGACGCTTCAGTTCTGCATCGTCGTCCGCTTCGGCGACCTGCGCCTGACCCTGTTCCGCACCGTCGCTCACGTCGTCGCGCTTGACGAACGTACGCTTCTTGCGAACCTCGACCTGAATGGTGCGAGCCTTGCCCGTCGCGTCAGATTGCTTGATCTCCGACGTATGCTTGCGGGTCAGCGTGATCTTGCGCTTGTCGCCGTCAGTTGCGCCGTGCGACTTGCGCAAATGATCGAGCAGACGCGCCTTGTCCGCTTCGGACAGCGCATCGTCTTCACTCGCTTTCTGGACGCCCGCTGCCTGCAGCTGTTCGAGCAGCACACCAGCAGGCATTTTCAGTTCCGCGGCAAATTGGGCTACGTTGTTACTCGCCATTCATTCCTCTTAGTGCAAGGACCGATTCCTTGCGGTTAGCATCGGGTCAGGCCATACGGCCGCCATCAAATCAGTGCGCCATGGTCATTTCTCACTGGAACCAATGTTCACGTGCTTTCATGATCAACGCCTTAGCGGCATCCTCTTCCATCCCGGTCATGTCGACCAGTTCATCTACAGCCAGTTCGGCGAGATCGTCGCGCGTCTGCACGCCGTGTTCGGCCAGCTTCGCGAGCAGCTCCGGCGTGATGCCGTCGAGGCTCTTGAGATCCAGCGCTGCGTTCTCGACCTTTTCTTCATTCGCGATGGCCATCGTCAACAGCGCGTCGCGTGCGCGGTTGCGCAGTTCGTGCACGGTGTCCTCGTCGAACGCTTCGATTTCGAGCATTTCGTTGAGCGGCACGTACGCGATCTCTTCGAGGCTCGTGAAGCCTTCGTCGATCAGGATGTCGGCAACTTCTTCGTCGACGTCGAGACGCGCCATGAACAGTGCACGCAGCCGGTCGCGCTCTTCGCCCTGCTTCAGGGCGGATTCGTCCGGCGTCATGATGTTGATCTGCCAGCCGGTCAGTTCGCCGGCAAGGCGAACGTTCTGACCGCTGCGGCCGATCGCGACAGCCAGTTCGTTCTCGTCGACGACGACGTCCATCGAATGCTTTTCTTCATCGACGACGATCGACTGGACAGCTGCCGGCGCGAGCGCGCCGATCACGAACTGGGCGGGATCCTCCGACCATAGCACGATGTCGATGTTTTCGCCACCGAGCTCGTTGCGCACGGCCTGCACGCGGGAGCCGCGGATGCCGACGCAGGTGCCGATCGGATCGATCCGCTTGTCGTACGCGATGACGCCGATCTTCGCGCGCACGCCCGGGTCACGGGCAGCCGCCTTGATCTCGAGCAGGCCCTGCTCGATTTCCGGCACTTCCATCTCGAACAGCTTCATCAGGAATTCGGGCGCCGTGCGCGACAGCTCGATCTGCGGGCCGCGCGCGGTGCGGTCGACCTTCGCGATGTACGCACGCACGCGGTCGCCCACGCGCAGGTTTTCCTTCGGGATCAGCTGATCGCGGCGCAGCAGCGCCTCGACGCGGCCCGATTCGACGATGAAGTTGCCCTTGTCGAGGCGCTTCACCGCACCCGTCATGATCTTTTCGCCACGCTCGAGATAGTCGTTCAGGATCTGCTCGCGCTCCGCGTCGCGCACCTTCTGCAGGATCACCTGCTTCGCGGCCTGCGCGCCGATGCGACCGAACTCGATCGACGGAACGGGTTCCTCGACATACTCGCCGACTTCGACGTCGGGCTTCTGCTCACGTGCTTCGAACAGCAGGATCTCGCGATCCGGCTCCTGCAAGCCTGCCTCGTCGGGCACGACGAGCCAGCGACGGAAGGTTTCGTGCTCGCCGCTTTCGCGATCGATATGGACGCGGATTTCGGCGCCTTCGTCGAACAGCTTCTTGGAAGCGGACGCGAGCGCAGCCTCGAGGGCGCCCAGCACCACATCCTTGTCGACGTTTTTCTCGCGCGCCAGCGCATCCACCAGCATCAACACTTCGCGACTCATTATTTGCGGCTCCTAAAGTCAACTTGCGGAATCAGGCGGGCTTTATCGATATCGGCCAGCGTGAAATCCAGCATGGCTGCCTCGCCCTTCTTCCCCTCAAATTCCAAACCGATCGTTTCGCCATTCGGCGCGTGCAGAATGCCCCGGTACGTCTTGCGCCCGTCCAGCGGCTTTTTCAAGGTCACGGAAACTTCGCTGCCGGCGAAGCGCTCGAAGTCGGCCAGCTTCTTCAACGGGCGGTCGAGCCCCGGGGACGAGACTTCGAGCCGTTCGTAATCGATGTTTTCGACCGTCAAGACGTGCTGGAGCTGACGCGTGACCTTTTCGCAATCTTCGAGCGAGATGCCGGCAGGCTGATCGATATAGATGCAAAGCATGCCGCGCCCGGTGCGCTCGAGATCCACCAGCTCGTAGCCGAGCCCGGTGACCGTGGTTTCTATCAGTTCCGTCAGTTGCACTGTGTCCTCTCAGGTGTTCGCGCCCGCCGCTCGCGATTACACCCGCGGGCGCGCGCCTTAGCCGGCGCAGGAAGCGCTACCCGAGATGCCTAACCGTTTCAGCAAAAAAAAATGGGCGGAACGCCCATCTTCTCTTACTGGTGGTCGCACCTGAGCCGCACATTGAATCCGTACGCCCAGCGACTCCGCGATTATAGCGATTTTTGGCGCAAACGCCAAGCCAGCCGGTAAAAGCAGCGCGTCGGCTGCCTTTACGGACCGAAAATGCGAAATCGGGCTGCCCGATCGACCGATACCACCCTACCGAACCGGCGATCGTCGTTGCCGCGGCACGCGACAACGATGCAGCCGAAACCCATCAACGCCATGCGTCGTGTCGACAAAACCGGCCGGACGCCGGCCAGGCCGACGAGCCGGCGGCTTTGCGCCGCCGTACGCCAATCAATAGGCGCTTAGCGGCTGCGCGTGCGACTGCGCTGCGGACGCTGACCGCCGCGCGGGCCGCCGTTGCCGGCGCCTTCGGCACGATTGGTGTTCGGATTGCGGTTGCCGCCACCCTTGCTGCCGCCGCGCTTGCCGCCCGCGCCATCGCGCTTGGGGCCGGCGCCATACGACGCGCGATTGCCGTCGACATCGCGACCGCCGCCGGTGCGATTGCCGTCGCGGCCGCCACCCGTACGATTGCCATCACGGCCGCCGCCCGGACGGTTACCGTAGCCCGACGGCGCAACCGGCAGGCTGCCGTAGCCGCTCAAGCCCGGCAGGCCCGGCCCGCCGCGTCGGCCACCGCCGCGACGCGGCTGGTCGAGTTGCCCGTGCGTCGTCAGCACCGGCTCGCGGCTGATGAAGCCCATCGACGTCTGCATCGGATCGGGCTGGCGACGCTCGGTCGGCGCGGCAGCGCCGCGCTTGCCCTTCTCCTCGGACGGCGCCTTCAGGCCGACGGTCGCCATCAGCTTGCGCACCTGCGCGTCGTCGAGCTCTTCCCAACGGCCACGCTTCAGGCCGCGCGGCAGCGGAATCGGGCCGTGACGCGTACGGATCAGCCGGCTCACCATCAGGCCGACCGCCTCGAACATCCGCCGCACTTCGCGGTTGCGGCCTTCGGCCAGCGCGACGTGATACCAGTGGTTCGTGCCTTCGCCGCCGCCATCGCGGATGCGCAGGAAATTCGCCGGACCGTCGTCGAGCTCGACGCCGTGCAGCAGCTTCTGCCGCATGCCTTCGGCCAGCTCGCCGACGACGCGCACCGCGTACTCGCGCTCGACGCTGTAACGCGGATGCATGAAGCGGTTCGCGAGGTCACCGGAGGTCGTCAGCATCAGCAGACCTTCGGTATTGAAGTCGAGGCGGCCCACCGCAAGCCATTTCGCCGTTTTCATCGGCGGCAGACGGTCGAACACCGACGGACGGCCTTCCGGATCCGCGTGGCTGACGATTTCGCCCGTCGGCTTGTGATACAGCAGCACGCGCGGCGGCTTGTTCGGCAGCTTGCGCTTGACCGGCTTGCCGTTGATCCGCACCTGGTCGGTCGGCATGATCCGCTGGCCGATGTGCGCGGGCTCGCCGTTCACCGACACGCGGCCGGCGACGATCAGCTCTTCCATTTCGCGGCGCGAACCCATGCCCGCTTCCGCCAGCACCTTGTGGAGCTTCGGCGCGTCGTCGTCCGGCGACAGCACGCGCTTGTTCGCAGGCTGCTGGCTGCGGCCGCGGCGCAGCATCGGCGCACGCACGCCGCTGCCGCCCGCGGAGTTGTCCGCGTCGAAGGCGGGCGACGTCACGTACGCGAACAGTTCGTCCTCGGACGCATCGCCTTCCACGGCCTTCGCCGAGCCGCCTTCGGCCTTCGGTGCACCGCGACGGCCCTGGGCGCCTTGGCCACCCTGGCCGCCCTTCGCCGCGCCTTCGCGCTTGCCGGCCGGCTTGCGACCGCCCTTGGCCGCGCCTTCCTTGCGCGGCGCACGCGCCGGCTGCGCGTCGGCAGCCTCGACCGGCTGCGCATCCGCGCCCTCGGCACCCTGCGGCTCGCCTTCGGCGCCCTTCGACTTGGCCGCCGCGCGACGCCGCGCAATCAGGCTGCGCGGGCCGCGCCGCAGACCGCGGCGGGGACGCTCGTCGCCACCCGCGGCCGAAGCATCCTGCTCCGGCGCATCGTCGGCACGCGCTGCCTGCACGGCAGGCGCGGACGATTCAATATCGTGGATATCTGTCAAAACAACCTCAAAATGTCAGGTCTCGCGCCCGGCGGGGGCGCGGCAAGAAGTTGGCCGCGATCAGGCGCGACGCTGTTTGGGTTCTGCTTCGTCGTCCGGCAGCGCGTCGGCGCCGATCGGCGCACTGGCGCTTCGTACGGCATCCGCGAGACTGTCGGACGTGTCGTCCAGCGTCTCGTCGTCCGCGGGACGGGAACGGGAGGCGTCGGCCTGATCGGCCTCGCCGGGCATGTCGCCGGCCGCTTCCGCCCCGTCTCCGGCAGCCGCTTCGGCGGCCGGCTTGCGATCTTCCTCGCTCCAATCCGCACGCTGCGGCTCGGGCTGCACACCGGTCGGCACTGCTTCGGCGCCAACCTGTTCCGTATGTTTCGTATGTTCGCGATCAGCATCGAGCGTATCGCGACCCGGAATTTCCTGCGTCGACGCGACGTCGGCCGGCACCTCGACCGACTGGCCGGCGGGCGCTTCATCCGCGAGCGCCTGCGGCACATCGGCCGCAGCATCGTCGGCCACCGGCATGTCACCGTCGAAATCCATGGCCTGCTGCGCGAGCAGCGCGGCCTCGATGTTCGCGGCCGGCTCTTCGAGCGCCGGCAGGTCGTCGAGCGCCTTCAGGCCGAGATCGTCGAGAAACTGCTTGGTCGTTGCATACAGCGCCGGACGCCCCGGCACGTCGCGATGACCGATCACCTCGATCCAGCCGCGATCCTCGAGTTGCTTGACCACCTGCGTATTGACCGTGACGCCGCGAATCTCTTCGATGTCGCCGCGCGTGACGGGCTGCCGGTACGCAATGATCGCGAGCGTTTCGAGTACCGCACGCGAATATTTCGGCGGCTTCTCGGGATGCAGGCGATCCAGATAATGACGCATCGCCGGCTTGCTCTGAAAGCGCCATCCGGTCGCCAGCGCCACCAGTTCGACACCGCGACCGGACCAATCCTGTTTCAGATCTTCGAGCAACGTGCGGACCGTGTCAGCCGACACGCCGTCGGCAAAGAGCTTGCGCAAATCGCCGAGCTTCAGCGGTTCCTGCGCGCAGATCAAAGCAGTCTCGAGGACGATCTTCGCCTCTTGGGTATTCATGCAGCTAGGCCAGACCCTGTGGTCAAACGAACCGGATCAACAAACAGACGAAAGGAACGGAAGACGCGCTCGCCCGATTCTGATCGGTCATATTGATGGGAGCACGAACCGGGGGGCGGCGAACCAACTTCAGGCCAGGCCCAAACCGGACGGAACAGCACGGCTCAACGACGGAACCGCGTGACTGAACGCCATATTACGCAAAATTGCCCGGTGCGTAAAGATGAGCGGAACAGGCCGCCGCACGGCGCGGGCGTCCGCTCCGACCCCGCTTCAGCGTGCGGCCGCGCCGTGCGCCAGGAACCGGCGCAGCCGCTCGACGCCCGCGTCGAGCCGCGCCGGATCGCACGCATAGCACCAGCGCACGAACCCTTCCCCCTCCGGGCCGAACGCGCGACCGGGCGCCAGGCCGAGCCCCGCGTCGCGCACCAGCGTCTTGCAGAACGCCAGGCTGTCGGCCGCGCCCGGCAGCCGCAGGAACAGGTACATCGCGCCCGGCGGAGGCGGCACCTCGACGCCCGGCAGCGTCCGCAGCGCGGCGACCAGGTGATCGCGCGCGTCGCGCAGCGCCGTGACGAACGACCGCACGAACGGCTCGCCGTCGCGCAACGCGACCTCGGCCGCGGCCTGCACGAAGCCCGGCGCACACGACGTGTTGTATTCGACGAGCTTCGACAGGTCGCCCATCACCGATGCCGGCGCAATCAGCCATCCGAGCCGCCAGCCCGTCATCGCCCACGCCTTCGAGAAGGAATTCACGACCACGACGCGCTCGTCGCGAGACGCGATATCGAGGAACGACGGCGCGCCGCCCTCGTCGAACGCGAGCCGCTCGTACACCTCGTCGGCGACCAGCCAGATGCCGTGACGACGGCAATGGGCGAGCACGGCCTGCTGATCGTCGCGCGACATCGTCCAGCCGGTCGGGTTGTTCGGCGAATTGATCAGCAGCATCCGCGTATCGGGCGTCAGCGCCGCGAGCAGCCGGCCGACATCGAGCTGCCAGCCCGTGTCGCCGTAGCCGAGCGGCACGCACTCGACCTGCGCTCCGAGGATCTTCGGAATCTCGACGAGATTCGGCCACAGCGGCGTGACCGCGACGACACGCTCGCCGGGCCCGACCAGCATCTGGGTAGCCAGCATCAGCGCACTCACGCCGGAACTCGTCACGGCGACCGTGTCGGCCGCCGTCGCACCGTGACGCATGCCGACATAGGCCGCGATCGCGTCGCGCAGCGGCGCCGTGCCGAGATTGTGCGTGTAGAAGGTCGCGCCGTCGCGCAGCGCCGCCGCCGCGGCGTCGCGGATGAAGTCCGGCGTCACGCGATCGGATTCGCCGAACCAGAACGGCAGCATGTCCGGCACGCCGAAGCCGGCGTTTGCGACCTCGCGGATCAGCGACGGACGCAGCGCGTGCACCGCGGTGCGCGCCGCCGGCTCATCGTTCGTCGGGAAAAAACCTGCGGAATGCGTCATCGAGAACCACCGCCCAGGAACACGATCCGCGTAGTGTACCGGCCGGCAAGCCGGACCGGCGCACGTCGGCGCACGTCAGTCGAGATCCTCGGCCCTCGCCGGCATCTGCCGCACGAGCTCCCAGATCGCCTGCGCGGCAGGCGACAACGACCGGTCGCGGCGACGCACCAGTTCGACGGTGCGTTCGGTGCGCGGCGTGAGCGGCCGTGCGACGAGCGTCGAGCCGGCGGGCAGCGGCAGCGACAGCCACGGCTGCACGCTCACGCCGACACCGGCCTCGACCAGCCCGAACACGGTCGCCGAATGCCCGAGTTCCTGCATGACCGTCGCGTTGACGCGATGCGTGGCCAGCGCCGCATCGATCAGCGGCCGGCTGCCCGACGCATGATCGAGCAGCACGAGGCGCTCGCCGTCCAGCGCCGTCCACGGCACCTCGGCCCGCGCCGCGAGCGGATGGTCGGCGCGCGCGACAAGGCAGAACGAATCGGTCATCAACGGCTCGCAGACGAGATCGGCGACCGTCAGCGGCCCGATCACGACGCCGAAGTCGACTTCGCTCGATTTCACCTTGCGCAGCACGTCGCTCTGCACGTCGTCGCGCAGGCCGAGCGTCACGAACGGGAACTGGCGCTCGCACGACGCCACCACGCGCGGCATCAGCCTGCATGCGATCGTCGGGCTTGCCGCGACGATCACGCGCCCGCGGCGCTGCTCGCCGATCTCGCGAATCTCGCGCAGCGTGTCGTCGAGATCGTCGAGCAGGCGCGACACGCTCGCGATCAGGTTCGCGCCGACGTCGGTCAGTTGCACGTCGCGCGTCGTGCGGTCGATCAGCTTCAGCCCGAGTTCGGCCTCGAGCTCGCGCACGCAACGGCTGACCGCGGACTGCGTGAGCCCGATCTCGTCACCCGCCCGACTGAAGCTCTTGAGCCGCGCGACTTCGATGAATACGCGAAGCTGGCGCAGCGTGACGTTCATGTCCTGACCTCATCAATCGTCGCTATCGATGCACGATTTTAATGCGCGAAACCGGCTTCGGTGAACCAATCCGGCACCCGTCGCACATGTTTCGCTGCGGTGCAATATGTTCGCAAACGCACGTGACATGGGCGAATTGCACAAGATTGGTGATTGTCCCGATTTGCTCACGGGTTATTTTGGCGTCTTATACGCCCCTAGCTGACTTAGCCGTTAGCTCGCTGCCAAGCGGCTCTCGAGGGATTCACCTCCGACATGGCACGCTTCGTGCATAACCTTGCGCACAGGGTGCAGGTTCGTCGGACGGAAGAGCAGAAACGCCGCTGCCGGCCAACCGGACGCCCCCACCCGGCACTCGACGATCGAGTGCTTGAAGAGTGCGCGGCGCAGGGCAGCGCACCGGAGTTAGCTTCGCTGAGGTGAGGACATGATGCTGTTCGACGATTTGAGAGATAACGAGTGGGCGCTGGTCGAGGGTCTGTTTTGCTCGGAGCCCGCACGGAGTGAGCGGCGCGGCCGTCCCCGCGTGGAAGCCCGATCGGTGGTCAACGCGGTGCTGTGGGTGCTGTCGACGGGTGAAGGCTGGTCGAAACTGCCGGGCCGCTATCCGTCCCCGCCGACCTGCCGCCGCCGCTTCGACGAATGGCAGGCGGACGGTACGCTCGCCGAAATCGTGAAACGACTCGGCACCAGCGGCCGGCAGATCTCGCTGCGCGGACGCATCGGCGCCAGTGCGGCGAAGCCGCCCGCCCCGCCGAGCCGCGACCGGCTGCGCGGCGCCTTCTGGACCAATCCGGAATCCTGGCGCGCGCCCGTCAAGATGGCGTAACGCATGCTCGATCGGGCGGCTTCGGCCGCCCGGTTTCTTTCTGCGACGCGACCTTTTTCGCGACGCATGCCTTGCCGTCGATTACCGTTGTCGTGCCGCGAAACAACTATTTACCAATATTTACAGCAAGCCTGCACTCCCGCGCTTACCTTAGCGACATATCAACAGGCCGCACTGACGGCTTGAAGGGAGCCCCGCCATGAAAACAATGTCACTGCTCGTTGCATGCGGCATTGTCGTTTCCGTGGCGCTGAGCACTCCCGTCCATGCCGACGATCGCGCGAAGCCGCCCCATCGCCAGCAGGATCACCGGAACACCTTTCGACAGCCGCCGCCCGCAAACGCGTCCAGCCGACAAACCGTGCCGCGCGGCGACTTGCGCGGCGACATCGCCAGCAACGCGCGGGCGCGAATCGGCTCACAGCCGCCGGGCGTGCCGCGTCATCCGTAGTCCTGCCAATTTCGAGATTTCGCCAAAGAAAATGCCCGCATCCGGGAACTGCACCGCATGCGACGAGTCACATCGTTGCCATGAGCACAGCGTGGCAGCAGCAAAAGTATCCGGTACGCCCGTATCCTCGTGATACGGGCTTTTTTTTGCCCCGCCGGCCTGCACGGCGATGCACGGGACGGGAGGGAGAACCGCTACAGGCGACTTTCGAGAATCGCCACGGCGCTCGCTTCGCTCAATGCGTAGTCGTCCATGCGGCGATCAGTCCAGGAAAGTAATTTCTCGTCGCGCTCGAGGCGCGAGAATTCGGCTCGGCCGCTGTCGGTCAGTATGGCGATGTCGACCGGTGCATGAAAACCCGGTGCGGGGGCAACGGTTTTCTGCCTGACCGTGTCCATCAGCCCAAGCGAACGGAGATACTCGAACACGCCCGGGCGGCGTGCCCACGGTACCTGGCGGTACTGCACTCGTCTCAATGCGTCGAGCACCGCTTCGTTGGAATACGTGGCCATCTCGATTCTTTCTTAAAGTGCAGCGACAATGCGAAGCGGCGAGCCGGGCGGGGTCTCCGCCCGCCGAAACCGCCACCGATTCTGGAGGCCGACGTTGTTCGGCGTCGCGTCAGGGCCGTATCGTCAGCCGTCCATAAAAAGACACCATACCCCAATCAAATTGATTCTGTTCGATTCATTTGTACTTCTCTTCATCGGTTTCATGCTCTGCCGCAAGCAGCGTCGAACCATTTCGATCGCCGCCGCTGCGCTGTTCTGGCTGCTGGCGACGGGCTGGCTTGCGGCGCCGCTGATCGCCTGGACCGAGGCCGGCGTCACGCCGGTCGAGCACCCCGACATGCACGGGCGAACCACGCTGATCCTCATCGGCGCCGGCACGCGCCGCACCGACACCGGATTGCAGCCGCCGCCCGACGGCGTCGCGCGCATTCACAAGGTGGCGGCGCTCTATCGCACGTGCCGGCAGCAGGCCGAACGCTGCACCGTGGTGATGTCGGGCGGCGACCCGCAGCATCACGGCGAGACCGAGGCGGCCGTCTACGGGCGCCAGCTCGTCGCGCAAGGCGTGGCGCCGGCCGACCTCGTGCTCGAACCGAACAGCCGCACCACCTACGAAAACGCGAAATTCACTGCGTCTATACTACGCTCACAGTATGACGACACGCGCATTCTCGTCACGTCGTCGTACCAGATGCGCCGGGCGCTGCTCGATTTCCGCCGTTTCGGCATCGATCCGCAGCCCGTTTACGCGAATCTCCGACGCGCGCAGACGGGCTGGCTGCCGCGCTGGCGTAATGTGGCCAACGCCGAGCAGGCGCTGCACGAGCTGGTCGGGATCGCGCAATTCCACGTGTATCGTTGGCTCGGCTGGTTTTGACGACGCCGCGAAAACCTCCGCGAAAATCGCTGCACCACCCTGGATGGCAGACGCGTGACGACGTGCGCGAAGTGTTGCGCGACTTCAACGGGGCCTTGCGTCGTGCGGCGATCCGGTGCACATTGATCCGTCACTTTTGTTACACTCGACACGCACTCGATTGCAGTCGCCAGACAAAACGGCAACACTCGGGTTCATCACCACTTAGCGGAGGTAAAGCAATGAAGAAGACGTCCCTGGCTATCCTGGTAGCGATGTCGGCGCTGACTGGCGCAGCGTATGCGCAAGAGAGCACGCAGATCCAGACCATCACCGATCCGGCCAAGATCGCCGAGATCGAGCAGCGCGCACAAGCGCTGCAACAGCAGCAAGCGGCCGAAGCGGCACAGCCGGCGGCGCAGGAAGAGCATCACCACGGCAAGAAGGCTGCGCATCACAAGGCAGCAGCGAAGAAGGCCGGCAAGAAGGCGAAGGCTGCAGACGCTGCCAGCCAGTAAGTTCGGCGGCACCGCTCCAGCGACAAGCCGAATCCGGGCAACCGGGTTCGGCTTTTTTGGTTGCGGCGCCCGCGCGCTGTGCTAAAGTCGCGCACCGAAATTTTCCACCCGTGCGCACCCCGGTGCGGAGGACAGCATGAGCAACATTCAACTCGACATCGAGTGGACCGAAGCCGCCACTCGCCAGATCAAGCAACTGATGCCCCGCGGCTCGGCCGACGCGTTTCTCGCGCTGCCACCGATCGAGTGCCTGCCGATGGAGGGCGACGTGCTGTTCCTCGGCCCGCAAGGGAAGCAGCAACCGTTCATCGTTGCCGAGCGCCAGTATCACCATGACGGCGACGCCGACTGGACGATCATCCTGATCCTCGACGTACCCAGCACGTCGCACTGACGCGCCGCCGCGACCGGACACGTCCGGTCGCCCCATCCGGCTCGACTCAGACGAGCTTCGACAGCACGCGGATTTCGGAACGCTCGATCCAGTCCGCGGCCGCTTCGCGATAAGCGAGAATATGCGCGGAACGCGCATGAGCGGCCAGCGCCTCCTCGCTCTCCCAACGCTCGACGAATACGAACCGCGCGGGCTCCTTCAGATCCCGGTGCAGGTCGTACTGCAATGCGCCGGCTTCGTTGCGGGTCGGCTCGACGATTCCCTCGAGCACGGTGCGCAGTTTTTCCTCGGCGCCCGGCTTCGCCACGATCAGCGCCACGACTGCAATTTCCGCCATTCCCGCCTCCTTCATCCGAAAAAGTCCGAGAATACGCGAATCCCGCGCCGCGCATCGGCTACGCCGAGACGGCATGACGACGGCACCAAAAAAATAGCCCGCGCTTCAGAGAAGCGCGGGCGAAACCGTCGCCCTACGAGGATAGGCGACGGGGCCATCGAGATCCCGCACGCTGGCGCGGATCATCATCTGTTGCGCCGACGCTCGTCGCGTCGGCATGTGAAGGCGTCGATACCGTTGTTCGGGCGCTCGCGGCGCATTCCCCGGACTCTGACGCCACCCTCCCTGTTCTAACGATTCCAACCTATAAAGCAGGTTGCGTGCCAGGCATCACAAACTCGACATTCCATTGATTTATAAGGACATTTTTTTAGATCGGCGACAATGTGACACGTGTTCTGTCGTCGTAACGCTCGGATGTTACGTAACGTCACGAGGCGGGGCCGGACCACTCGAACACCTGTACGCGCCGCCGAGCGGCCATGAAAAAAGCCCGCCGAATGGCGGGCTTTTCAACGGTGCGGGAAACGCCGGGATCAGCGGAGCTGATTCACGAGCAACCCCATGATCTGGCGAGCCGCCGACGACGTATCGATCGCGCCCGAATCGTCGACGACCGCGACGCGGGTTTGATCGGCCGTGAGCGCCTTCACGTTGACGCGATACTGCTTCGCCTGCTTTTCCTTCTTGCCGTGGAACAGCTGGCTCCAGAAACCCTGCTCGGCCGAGGTCAGATCCTTCGGATCGACGTAGCGCACGAAATACAGGCCCTTCGAGCGATCGCGATCGTCGACCGTGAAGTTCGCGCGATCGAGCGCGAGACCGACGTGCAGCCACGACCGGTCGTACGGCTCGCCGAGCGTGACTTCGGACGGCACGGCCGCTTCGGCCGCGTCATTGCCTTGCGCGGACGTGCGCGAGACATTCTGCGCGGCGATCGCCGCGGCAGCCTTCGACGACGCGTCGGCATCGGCCTTCTTGTCCTTCGGTACCGCGTTGTCCTTGATGTTCGCGATCGGCGGTTCACCGTTCTTCGCGCGCTGCTCGTTCTGCGCGAGCACGGCCATCAACCGCTTCAGGTATTCCGTCTCGAGCGCGGGATCGTTCGGCTTCGGTTCCCACTTGCTCGAATCGTTGTTCGCGCCGGTGATCGCCTCGCGCATCCCTTTCTGGCTGATGAACACGTAGGTGCCGCCGTTCGGCGCCGAATCGAGGCGCGTACGGTACTTGTTGCGCTCGGCCGTCACGTACGAATTGCCCATCGCCTTCGAGATCACGCTGCGGATCAGGCCGTCGTTGATCTGCGGATGGGTTTCGTTCCAGTCGGTTTCCATCACGCCCTTGTCGCGCTGGTCGACGACGAGCAGGAAGCCCTGCTCCTGCCAGAAACGGCGAACCTGCGGCCAGATCGCGGCCGGCTGCTTGCCGTCGATCACGAGCCAGCTTTCGGTGCCGTCGCGCTGGATATGCATGCCGGCCACGGCCGGCGCGACGGTGTCCAGCGCGGGCGCGGCCTGCTGGACCTGCTTGAGCGCGGACAGGGATGTCGCGCCGCCCTGGGGCGGCAGCGAACGCTGATCGGCCGTCTCGTCGAGCATGTTGGGCGGCACTGCGAGCGACGCTTCCTTCGATTTCGAATCGCTCTTGTAGTCCACTTTCGTGGGCGACGACGTACCGCAACCGGCGACGAGCGCGCCGGTGGCGAGCACTGCAGCGAACCGCATGGTAAGACGAAGATCAGTCATGTTCGGGGAATCCTCTTCCGCTAAATCACGGCGCTTTCCGTGGATCAACCTTGCATTTTACCGGGGCCGCGCTGCGATGTGCAAAAAAGCGACGGCCAAGAAAAAACCCGCGTCAGCCTGAGCCGACGCGGGTTCTTGTCTGGTCGGGGCGAGAGGATTTGAACCTCCGACCACCTGCACCCCATGCAGGTACGCTACCAGGCTGCGCTACGCCCCGAAAGAAAAAAATTATAACAGACAGTTTCCCGATTTAGAACGGGTCGCATGCATTTTGTGAATGTTCTCGTGAAATTTTTTGGCGCGATGGCGCCGATGCAAGCAATCTGCGACACCGCTCCCGCAGCGCCGTCACCGCTTGCGCGCGACGCAGATGACCGTCAGGCCGGCGACGCGATTGAAGCGGAACATCGGCAACTCGATGCGGCAGATCGTCTTGAGCAAGCCGTTGACGAATGGATGATGACGGCGCAATTGCGACGCAGGCTCGCGCGGATGCGAACGCGCCCGCTCGCCCAGTCGCAGTGCGGCCGCGAGCGGAAACGTGAGGCCGAAATAATAGGCGCCGTGCTCGACGTCGAGCCCCGCACGCCGGGCCACGCCTTCGAGGCCGCCGAGCGTATACCTGCGCTTGTGCTCGAGGAAATCGTCGTGGCCGCTCCACAGGAACTGGAACGCGGGAACCGTGATCAGGAATCGGCTGCCCGGAGGCGCACCCTTCACGTACTGCGTCAGCAGCCCGACATCGTCGTCGACATGTTCGAGCACGTCCATCAGCAACACGAGATCGGCATCGAATCGATCGACGAACCGCCGAAAGTGGATGGGCTTGCCGGCCGCCTCGCCGTCGCTGTCGTCGGCGTAGCTCGTATCGACACACCATGCTTCCGTCGCCTGCGTGCGCTCGAGCAGATGCTTCGAGAAAAAACCGGAACCCGCCCCGACGTCGAGTATCCGGTTCGCGCCCGACGCGCCGAGGAACCGGCGAATTGCGCTCGCCTTCGACGCGTAGTACCAGTGATCGCCCACCCCCGCACCCAGTACGTCGACTTCCTTCAGGTCCATGGCGCTTCCCCGTGATGGCTGCCGTGTTGTGATATCGAACCCGCCACTGATACCGATCTTACCTCGCCGCCATCATCGATCGTATCCGTCGATGCCCGGGGGCCGCGCCGCTCAGGCGTCGGGTGAAACCCGCGCCGGCCAAGGCCGGCCGCGGGTTTTCAGGGTTGCGTCGAAAGGCGCCGGCCGACGGTCCGGACAAACCAAACGACCGTTTGATCCGGCCGTCCATCCACCGCGAATCCATTGTCCGGCCGCCCGCCGGCGCGCAGCGCCCGGGCGCCCGTTGTTTGGTAACGCCGCTCTAGCGCGCTATGACACACTGCACGGCATCGACGCTCGCGCCGTGCAGTGGCGCGCGCCGCCGTCGATCAAGACAAGACATGGAGACAGACGATGCGGAATGCGGTCCGGCGCGGCCATCGCTCGCCTTTGGCAATTTTCGACTGGGTTTCCGGCCTGCAACGCACGGCCGCCCGGAGGACTCACACGCCATCCCGCGTGTTCGGCTGCGGCGCGCTGGCGCTCGCGCTGCTCTGCGCCGGGTGCGCGGAATCGGCCGCGCAGCGCGACAGCAACACGTCGATCGCGTCGACGAAGATCGAACGCACCAAGGCCGAGCGCCTTGCGCGCGAGCAGCAGATCGCACGCACCGTGCCGTCGCTCGCCTCGATCAGCCTCACGCAACCGCGCCCGTTCACGCTACGCGACTCGGGCCAGAACGGCGCGATGACGTTCCTGCGCGACGTCGATTTCCGCATCGTCAACAACCTCGGCTTCTTCATCCATCAGTTGTCGGCCACGCTCGTGCCGACGCAGGCCGGCGCGCCGATCGTATTCGACGATCCGACGAGCTTCGAGATCGACGTGCACGAAGGCACGGTCACGCTCGACAACGCGAAGCTGACCGCCCTCTTCAACACCTACATCTTCGGCTATCGCAACGCGCCGCTGCGCAAGCTCGCAGTGTCGGCCGGCGACGGCGTGATCCATCTGCAAGGCGAGATGCAGCGCGACGGCTGGGTACCGTTCTCGCTGACCGGCACGCTCGCGATCCGCGACGGCAGCCAGCTCGTGTTCCACCCGACCGGCGTGCGCGTGTCGGGCATCAACGCGCAGCCGGTGATGCGGGCGGCCAACGTGAAAATGGCCGATCTGCTGAAGGTGCAGACACCGATCGCGCAACTCGCCGGCGACGATCTCGTGATGGCGGTCGACAAGCTGATGCCGCCGCCGCGCCTGAAGCTCACGATCACCGCCGTGCGCGTGACGCCGGCGGGCCTCGACCTGAAGCTCGACGACGGCACGCATGCCGGCTTCGCGATGCCTGCGAACGCACCGCAGCAGGCGATGGTTATCCGCGGCGGCGACGTGAAATTCATGCGCTCGATGCCGATGAATGCGGACATCCTGATCGGCCCGGTCGACGCGTCGAAGCGCGACCAGACGTTCGTGTTCGACCTGTATCACTATCGCGACCAGGTATCGGCCGGCTACTTCAACTTCGACGAAAGCGGCGCGATGGCGATCCGGATGCCGTCGTATACGGGCCCGGCCAGCGGCGCGCTGCTCGGCAACGCCGCGGCGCGCCTGAACGACAGCTTCCTCGCCGCGCAGCAGAATGCGCTGCGCGACGTGCGGCAGCACTGGGAAGCGTACGCGCTCGCGGCGGACGCGATGCGGCCGGGCATGCAGAAGGTCGCGATGCGGCGCACGTCGACGACGCCGTTCAACGAACGGCACGTGTCGAACCGCAACCCGACGATCCACCTGCGCAACGTCGATTTCAACCTGTCCGGCGATATCGGCTTTCATGTCGAGGATCTCGACGTCGAACTCGTATCGAAGCGCCCGGGCGAACCCGTGGATCTCGACGACCCCAACCAGTACGACATCTGCATTCTCGGCGGCACGGTCGTCGAGTCGTGGAAGGCGATGTCGGCGCTGTTCAACAACTACCTGCTCGACTATTCGCCGCGCTCGCTGAACGACCTGCAACTGAGCGCGGACGGCCAGAACTTGCGCGTCCAGGGCGGCATCAAGCTGTGGAATCACGTACCGGGCGTCTGGCTGCCGACCGACATGAAGGGCTCGCTGACGGTGCTCGACGACCGGCATCTCGCATTCAAGCCGTCGCAGGTGTCGGTGCTCGGCATCCCGCAGGCGACGCTGCTGCGCTCGCTCGGCATCGAGCTCGCGTCGCTGACGCCGTTGCAGCGGCGCGGCGCGGAACTGCGCGGCGACACCCTCGTGCTCGACCAGTACACCGTGTTCCCGCCGCCCGTGCTGAACGGCAAGCTCGGCCAGGCGACGGTCGAGCGCGACGGATTGCGTCTCACGTTCCGGCGCGCGGCGGGCGCGCCCGCGCCGAAGCGGCCGCAGATCGACGCGCCGAGCTACATGTGGATGGAAGGCGGTGACATGAAGATGTTCAACGTGCTCGAACTGAACGTGCGCGCGCTGATCCGGAATTCGGCCGAGGCCGGCCCGATGCGGTTCGACCTGTACGGGTACCGCGGCCAGGTCGCGCAGGGCTCGGTGCGGATGCTGCCGGACGGCACGCTGGTCGTCGACATGGGGCAGAAGAATCCGCTCGCGTCGCGCTGATCCGCGTGCAAGACACGCATGAAAAAAGCCCGGTGGCAGGTGGCCAACCGGGCTTTTCAATGCATCCTGCACGCCGGGCGCTCAGTCGTGTTTCAGTCCGTCGATCACGTCCAGCAACGCCTGCCGCAACGCGATGACGTCGACGGTTGCGCCGCCCTTGCCCGCCTCGCGCGCATCGGCGGCCTGCGCGTCGGATTCGACCGGCTCCGCCGCAGCCCGCTCGCTGCCCGGCGAATCGAGCCGGTTGCGCGCGCCGTTGATCGTGAAGCCCTGCTCGTACAGCAACTCGCGAATCCGCCGGATCAGCAGCACTTCGTGATGCTGGTAATACCGCCGGTTGCCGCGCCGCTTCACCGGCCGCAGCTGAGTGAATTCCTGTTCCCAGTAACGCAGCACATGTGGCTTGACCCCGCACAGTTCGCTGACTTCGCCGATCGTGAAGTAGCGCTTCGCGGGAATCGGAGGCAAGACGACTTTCTCAACCGTAGTGGTCATCGTCGGTTAACCGTCGGTAAGGGTGCGCGGCGGCCGCGCGGGGCGTGGGCGCGCGTATTACTCCGCGCCGTTTTCGACCAGCGCCTTCAGCTTCTGGCTCGCGTGGAAGGTTACCACCCGGCGGGCCGCGATCGGAATCGCCTCGCCCGTCTTCGGATTGCGGCCCGGACGCTGCGGCTTGTCGCGCAGCTGGAAATTGCCGAACCCCGACAGCTTGACGCTTTCGCCGTTTTCGAGCGCATCGCGGATCACTTCGAAAAACGCTTCGACCATGTCCTTCGCTTCACGCTTGTTCAGCCCGACGCTGTCGAACAGCAGCTCCGCCAGTTCCGCCTTCGTCAGCGTCGGCGTCTCGGTGGACGCCGGCGCCGAAGCGTCGCGGTTCATGGCGCTGCGTTGCGCCGTCAGGAGGGCTTCGAATTCACTCGAGGTCATGTCGTTCATATCTGCCATACAGCGCGTTGAATCAAAACTTACGATGGAAACAAGCCGCCCGCGAACGGGCCGGCCCTCTCCTTAGCCGCGCAGGCGCGCACCGGCACGAGCCATCCGCTCGACCAGCGTCTGGATCGCCTGATCGACGACCTCGTCCTGCAGCGTGCCAGCCGCGTCCTGCAGCGTCACGCGGAAGGCAAGGCTCTTCTCGTTCGCGGCAAGACCACCGGAAGTATTTGATTTTGCACGAAATTCGTCGAAGAGTACAACCTTCTGAACGAATCGGCAGGCCTCTTCGGCAAGCGCCTTCTTCATTTCGTCGAAAAGTGCCTGAACCTCGACCGCCTGATCGACGACAACAGCGATATCGCGACGGACCGGCGGGAATTTCGACACGTCGGTCGGCGCGGGCAGCGCACGTGCAATCAGCGCGTCCGCGTCGATCTCGAACATCACCGGCGCGTTCGGCAGCTCGTACTTCTGCATCAGGCGCGGATGCAGCTCGCCGATCCAGCCGACCGCACGGCCATCGACCTCGATGCGCGCGCTGCGGCCCGGATGGAGGGCCGGATGCTCGGCCTTCACGAAGCGCGCAGCCGCGGGCGCGAGCAGCGCCTCGAGATCGCCCTTCACGTCGAAGAAATCGACCGCGCGGGTCGCCACGCCCCACTGCTCGTCGAATGCCGGACCGTACGCCAGCGCGCCGACGCGCTTCGGCTGCGCGTGACCTTCGACCGCCAGCTCGCCGGCCTTCACCGACGGATCGGCGACGAACACGCGGCCCGATTCGAACACGCGCACACGATCGGCTCGGCGGTTCAGGTTGTGGCGCAGCACGGCGATCAGGCTGCCGAACAGCGTCGTGCGCATGACCGAAAGCTGGCTCGCGATCGGGTTCAGCAGCCGGATCGGGTTGTCGTTGCCCGCGAAATCCTGCTCCCACTCCGCATCGACGAAGCTGAAGTTGACGGTTTCCGCGTAGTCGCGCGCGGCGAGCGCGTGACGGATGTCGTGGATCGAACGCCGCGTCTCGTGGGTCGCGCGCATTTCGCTCGTCGCGACCGGCGGCCGCGCCGGAATCTTCTCGAAGCCGTAGATGCGCGCCACTTCCTCGATCAGGTCTTCCTCGATCTCGATGTCGAACCGATGCGACGGCGGCGTGACGAGGAACGCATCGTCTTCACGCTCGAACGGCAGGCCGAGGCGCGTGAAGATGTTCGCGATCTCGTCGGCGTCGATCTTCACGCCGATGATGCGGTTCGCGCGCAACACGCGCATCTTCACCGGCGCGCGCTGCGGCAGGTTCACCGCCTGATCGTCGACCGGCCCGGCCTTGCCGCCGCAGATGTCGAGGATCAGTTGCGTGATGCGCTCGACGTGCTCGACGGTCGTCGCGTAATCGACGCCGCGCTCGAAGCGATGGGCCGCATCGGTCGAGAAGTTGTACTTGCGCGCGCGGCCGCGGATGCTGTCCGGCCACCAGAACGCGGCTTCCAGGTAGATGTTGGTCGTATCGAGCGTGACGGCCGTGCTGTCGCCGCCCATGATGCCGGCCAGGCTTTCGACCTGCCGGTCGTCCGCAATCACGCCGACCGTTTCGTCGAGTTCGACCGTGTTGCCGTTGAGCAGCTTCAGCGATTCGCCGCGCTTGCCCCAGCGCACCTCGATGCCGCCGTGGATCTTGTCGAGATCGAACACGTGCGACGGGCGGCCGAGTTCGAACATCACGTAGTTCGAGATGTCGACGAGCGCGGACACGCTGCGCTGGCCCGAACGCTCGAGGCGCTCGACCATCCATTGCGGCGTCTTCGCGTGCGCGTTCACGCCGCGGATCACGCGACCCGAGAAGCGGCCGCACAGATCGGGCGCGGCAATGCGCACCGGCAGCGTTTCGTCGAGCTCGACGTTCACCGGGCGGATGTCGACCGGCGTCAGCGGCGCGCCGGTGATCGCGGCCGTCTCGCGCGCGATCCCGAACACCGACAGGCAATCGGCCTTGTTCGGCGTCAGCTTGATTTCGAAGATCGTGTCGTCGAGATTGAGGGTCTCGCGGATGTCCTGGCCGATCGGCGTGTCTTCCGGCAGGATCAGCAGCCCGCTGTGATCCTCGGACAATTTCAGCTCGCGCGCCGAGCACAGCATCCCCTGGCTCTCCACGCCGCGCAGCTTCGACAGCTTGATCGCGAACGGCTTGCCGCCCTCTTCCGCCGGCGGCAGTTCCGCGCCGACCAGCGCGACCGGCACCTTGATGCCGGGCGCGACGTTCGGTGCGCCGCAGACGATGTTCAGCGTCGCGCCGGTGCCGGCGTCGACCTGGCAGACATTGAGCTTGTCCGCATCCGGATGCTTGACGACTTCGAGCACGCGGCCGACGACGATCTTCGACGTCGGCGGCGCAGCCTTGCTCAGCGATTCGACTTCGAGCCCCGCCATCGTCAGCGCGTGCGACAGTGCGTCGGTCGTCAGCTGCGGGTCGACAAAGGTTCTCAACCAGGATTCAGGGAATTGCATGGATGTCTACGTTCGAAACAGGTTAGATCGACGCCCGGGCCCCTCGGAAACGTCCGTCGGGGCGTGCGCGGGCACAGGTCGGCGCGGCGAGCGGCGTTATGCGAACTGGCGCAGGAAACGCAGGTCGTTCTCGAAGAACAGCCGGAGATCCTGGACGCCGTAGCGCAGCATCGTCAGGCGCTCGAGGCCGCTGCCGAACGCGAAACCGATGTAGCGCTCGGGGTCGAGGCCCATGTTGCGGATCACGGTCGGATGCACCTGCCCCGAGCCGGAAATTTCGAGCCACTTGCCGGCGTTCTTGCCTTGCTCGAACATCATGTCGATCTCGGCCGACGGTTCCGTGAACGGGAAATACGACGGACGGAAGCGCACGAGGATGTCGTCGCGCTCGAAGAATTTTTTCAGGAAGTCGGTATAGACGCCCTTGAGGTCGGCGAAGCTGATGTTTTCGTCGATCCACAGCCCCTCGACCTGATTGAACATCGGCGAGTGGGTCGCATCGCTGTCGACGCGATACGTGCGGCCCGGCGCGATCACCTTGATCGGCGGACGGTTCATGCGCGCATAACGCACCTGCATCGGGCTCGTGTGCGTGCGCAGCAGCAGCTGGCGACCGTCGGCATCCTTGCCTTCGACGTAGAAGGTGTCCTGCATCGAACGCGCCGGATGGTTCTCCGGGCTGTTCAGCGACGTGAAGTTGTACCAGTCGGTCTCGATTTCGGGGCCGTCGGCCACATCGAAACCGATCGAGCCGAAAATCTGTTCGACACGCTCCCACGTGCGCATCACCGGGTGCAGGCTGCCTGCGCCGGCGCCACGGCCCGGCAACGTCACGTCGATCGCTTCGGCAGTGAGGCGCTGATTCAGCAGCGCGTCGGCCAGTGCCTGGCGACGGGCGGTGAGCGCGGCTTCAACCTGCTGCTTCGCGACGTTGATGCGTGCGCCTTCGGTCTTGCGTGCTTCGGGATCGAGCTTGCCGAGGCCCTTCAGCAACTCGGTCAGCGCACCCGATTTGCCGAGAAATCGCGCTTTCTCGTTTTCGAGCGTGGTGATGTCGGCAGCCTGTTCGAAGGACTGCTGCGCGTCGGCGACAATCTGGTCCAGATCCATAGATCCCATCATTTCCAACGTCATTCGGTCTTGGCGAGCGAAACCGCCCACCAAACAAAAAAGGGGCTCGGAAGAGCCCCGTTTTCGCTGCAGCGGCCGAGACTACCGGAACCTCGCTGCAACTAACCACGCAGTGCTAATTTCGCAATTAGGCTGCAACGGCGGCTTTCACCTGCTTGACGATCGCAGCAAAAGCAGCCTTGTCGAACACCGCCATGTCGGCCAGGACCTTACGGTCGAGTTCGATCGACGCCTTCTTCAGGCCGTTGATGAACACGCTGTAGGTCATGTCGTGCTGGCGAACTGCCGCGTTGATACGCGTGATCCACAGTGCGCGGAACACACGCTTCTTGTTGCGGCGATCGCGGTACGCGTACTGACCAGCGCGCATCACCGCCTGCTTGGCGATGCGGTAGACGTTATTGCGGCGGCCGCGATAACCCTTGGCCAGGTTGATGATCTTCTTGTGGCGGGCCCGTGCGGTTACCCCACGTTTGACTCGAGGCATGTTTCTCTCCTTGGAGTATCGGTTGAGGGGTTACGCGAACGGGAGCATCGCGCGGACGGAGTTCAGATCGGAATCATGAACTGCCGTTGCGCCGCGCAGATGGCGCTTGTTCTTCGTGGTTTTCTTGGTCAGGATGTGGCGCTTGAAGGCTTGACCGCGCTTGACGGTACCGCCCGGACGCACCACGAAGCGCTTTGCAGCGCTCTTCTTGGTCTTCATCTTAGGCATGACGAACAACTCCAGTTTATTAGATGGCGATGGGTGTGCGGTTGGCTTGCGCCCTTGACCCGCCCTTCGAAACCCAACTCCACTTGTGTACGGCGACCCGCTTGCGCAGCCGCCGTCATTGTTGGCGCGCCGCCCTGACCGGGCAACGCACCGAACCACTGTCGAACCTGCGCGCGATGCGCGCGGGCCCGTTACTTCTTTTTCTTCGGCGAGAGCACCATGATCATCTGGCGCCCTTCCATCTTCGGCATCTGCTCGACCTGGCCGACTTCCTCGAGATCCGTGCGCAGACGCTCAAGCATCCGCATACCGATTTCCTGGTGAGCCATTTCGCGGCCGCGGAAACGCAACGTGATCTTCGTCTTGTCGCCCTCTTCGAGGAAGCGCACGAGATTGCGGAGCTTGACGTTGTAATCCCCGTCATCGGTACCCGGGCGGAACTTGACTTCCTTCACCTGGATGACCTTCTGCTTCAGCTTCGCTTCGTGCTGCTTCTTCGATTCCTGGTACTTGAACTTGCCGTAATCCATCAGACGGCAAACCGGGGGAACCGCTTGCGGCGCGATTTCCACCAGGTCAACATCCAGTTCTTCCGATTTACGGAAAGCATCAGCGAGTTTTACGATACCGAGCGGTTCGTTCTCGAGCCCGACCAGACGCACTTCCGGCGCATTGATTTCACCGTTGATGCGATGCGACGACTTATCAGTAGCGATGTTACGTTTCCTCTAAAAATTAAAAAAACGAGCCGCGCTGCCAGGGTGGCTACTTGAACGAGCGCAGGTCTTCCTGCAGACGCTCAACGAAGGCTTCGACCGGCATAACGCCAAGATCGACGCCGCCACGGGCACGCACGGCTACCGTTTGCGCATCACGCTCCTTATCGCCCACGACGAGGAGATAAGGCACCTTTTCCAGCGTGTGCTCGCGTATTTTATAGCTAATCTTCTCGTTGCGCAAATCGCCCGCTACTCTAACCCCTTGTTTTTGCAACGATTGGGTCAGAGACTGCGCATATTCGGCCTGACTTTCGGCGATATTGAGCACAATTGCCTGGTACGGCGCGAGCCAGGCCGGCATTGCACCAGCGTGGTGCTCGATCAAAATACCGAGGAAACGCTCCATCGAACCGACGATCGCGCGGTGCAGCATCACCGGCCGGCGGCGGCTGTTGTCTTCCGCCACGTACTCGGCGCCCAGGCGCTCCGGCAGCATCATGTCGAGCTGCAGCGTGCCGCACTGCCACGAACGGCCGAGCGCATCCTTGATGTGGTACTCGATCTTCGGGCCGTAGAACGCGCCCTCACCCGGCAACTCTTCCCACGTGAGGCCGCAGGCCGTCAGCGCTTCGCGCAGCCCCTGCTCGGCACGATCCCAGGTTTCGTCCGAACCCATGCGCTGCTCCGGGCGCAGCGACAGCTTGATGTCGATGTGCTCGAAGCCGAAATCGCTGTACACGCTCATCGCGAGTTTGTTGAACGCGATCGATTCGGCAATGACCTGATCTTCCGTACAGAAGATGTGCGCATCGTCCTGCACGAAGCCGCGCACGCGCATCAGGCCGTGCAGCGCACCCGACGCCTCGTTGCGGTGGCACGAGCCGAATTCGGCGTAGCGCAGCGGCAGGTCGCGATACGAGCGCAAACCGTGCTTGAACACCTGGACGTGGCCCGGGCAGTTCATCGGCTTGATCGCGTAGTCGCGCTTCTCCGACTCCGTCGTGAACATGTTCTCGCGGTAGTTCTGCCAGTGACCCGACGCTTCCCACAGCGAGCGGTCCATGATCATCGGCGTCTTGATCTCGAGATAGCCGGCTTCGTTGACGCGGCGGCGCATGTACTGCTCGACCTGCTGCCACAGCGCCCAGCCCTTCGGATGCCAGAACACCATGCCCGGCGACTCTTCCTGCATGTGGAACAGGTCGAGCTGCTTGCCCAGCTTGCGGTGGTCGCGCTTTTCCGCTTCCTCGAGCATGTGCAGGTACTGATCCTGGTCTTCCTTCTTCGTCCAGGCCGTGCCGTAGATGCGCTGCAGCTGCTCGTTCTTCGAATCGCCGCGCCAGTACGCGCCCGCGACCTTCATCAGCTTGAACACCTTCAGCTTGCCGGTGGACGGCACGTGCGGGCCGCGGCACAGATCGGTGAAGCCGCCGTGCGAGTACAGCTTGATTTCGTCGCTTTGCGGAATCGATTCGATGATCTCGGCCTTGTACTTCTCGCCGATGCTGCGGAAGTAACCGGCCGCCTCGTCGCGCGACACGACGCGGCGCGTGACCGGCTCGTCCTTCTTCGCGAGTTCCTGCATGCGCTTTTCGATCTTTTCGAGATCTTCCGGCGTAAACGGGCGGTTGTACGAGAAGTCGTAATAGAAACCGTTGTCGATCACCGGGCCGATCGTCACCTGCGCGTCCGGATACAGTTCCTTCACCGCGTACGCGAGCAAGTGGGCGGTCGAGTGGCGGATGATGTCGAGGCCGTCGGCATCCTTGTCCGTGACGATCGCGAGCGACGCATCGCGGTCGATCACCGTCGACGTATCAACGAGCTCGCCATCGAGCTTGCCACCAAGCGCAGCCTTAGCAAGGCCGGGACCGATCGAGGCCGCAACCTCGGCAACTGTCACCGGATGCTCGTATTGTCGAACTGAGCCGTCAGGCAAGCGTATCGAAACCATAGCACTCTCCGTGATGCCGACAGTGGGCGGCAGACCAGGCACGCGAGATCAAACTCACGCGTGAAAAATTCGCGACAAAAAAAATGCGGCCCCGCTTTCGAGGGGCCGCATTCGATACTTCACTCAAACTGAAAGGGCGAAAACGTTCCTCGACTAGCGTCGCTCCGAAGTGGTTTCGGTCAACGTTCGCGGTGTCATAACCGTATTCGCCTTGTTCGCGTTGAGTTGTGTACTGCATCGAACACCCGGAGGCCGGGCATTCTCAATTCGTTGGTAGGCTCGATTGGACTCGAACCAACGACCCCCACCATGTCAAGGTGGTGCTCTAACCAGCTGAGCTACGAGCCTAGAGAAGCTAAGATTATATGGGGCTGCTGCCAGCTTGGCAAGTGTTTTATGCGGTTGCAGCAAAATACCGCTGTTCCAGCCCCATCACGATTTCCGCCCTGCCCGCACGACGCCCTGCACCTCGCCAAGCAGCGTGCATGCGCGCTGCACCTGCGCCGAATTCGATACCTCGACCGTGAACTGCATGAATGCCGCATTGCGGCGGCTCTGCGTCTTCACGCCCACGACGTTGATCTTTTCGCGTGCGAACACTTCGGAAATATCGCGCAGCAACCCTTGCCGGTCGCTCGCCTCGATCATCAGGTCGACCGGATAGACGGACGCGCCGCGCCCGCCCAGCACGTCGGCCGACCAGGTCGTCTGCAGGACGCGCTCCGGCGCGCGCTCGACCATCCGGCGAAACGTCGGGCAGTCGGTGCGATGGATCGACATGCCCTTGCCGCGCGTGACGAAACCGCTGATCGGATCGGGCGGCGCCGGACGGCAGCAGCGCGCCAGTTGCGTCAGCAGCGCGTCGACGCCCACCACCAGCACGCCGGTCGACGCACCGTGCGCGACGCTCGCGCCGCTGCTGCGCTTCTCGAAATCGGCCGGCGCCTCGGGCGCCGGTTCCGGCGGCGGCGCATCGGACAGCGCGTGCTCGACGTTGCGCAGGCTGAATTCCTCCTTGCCGACGACCGAGAACAGCTCCTCGGGCGACTTGAAGCCGAGCTTCGCGGCGAGGTTGTCCAGGTTGACCGACGTCTTGCCCTCGCGCTGCAGCGTCTTTTCGACGAGCGCGCGGCCGTGCGCGACGTTTTCTTCCTGCTCGATCGAGTTGAACCACGCACGCACCTTCTGCCGCGCGCGCGAGCTCTTCAGGTAACCGAGCTGCAGGTTCAGCCAGTCGCGCGACGGCCCGCCTTCTTTCACCGCGACGATCTCGACCGTCTGGCCGTTCGCGAGCGACGTATTCAGCGGCACCATCACGCCGTCGACGCGCGCGCCGCGGCAGCGATGGCCGAGCTCGCTGTGCAGGTGATACGCGAAATCGACCGGCGTCGCGCCCTGCGGCAGCGCGATCACGCGCGCCTGCGGCGTCAGCACGTAGATGTGGTCGTCGTCGAGCGACGTCTCGCGCAACTGCGCCCACGCCTGGTCGCCCGACACTTCGGTGCCGTCCTCGACGTCGTCCTTCCATGCGAGCAACTGGCGCAGCCACGCGATCTTCTCGTCGTACTTGTCGCTCGCCGAGAACTGGCCGCCATAGCCGCGCGCGCCGGCCTCCTTGTAGCGCCAGTGCGCGGCGACGCCGTACTCGGCGAAACGATGCATCTCCTGCGTGCGGATCTGCACTTCGAACGCACGGCCGTCGTCGCCGATCACGACCGTATGCAGCGACTTATAGCCGTTCGGCTTCGGCCGCGAGATGTAGTCGTCGAATTCCTTCGGCACCGGCTGCCACAGGTGATGCACGATGCCGAGCACCGCGTAGCAATCCTTGATGTCGGGCACGATCACGCGAAACGCGCGCACGTCGTACAGCTCGGAGAAATCGAGCTCCTTGCCGCGCATCTTGCGCCAGATGCTGTAGATATGCTTCGGCCGGCCGCTCACGTCGGCCTGGATGTGCGCTTCCGCGAGCTCGCGCTGCAGCCGCGCGATCGCCTGCGTGACGTACGCCTCGCGCTCGATGCGCTTCTCGTCGAGCAGCTTCGCGATCCGCTTGTAGGTGACGGGATCCTCGAAGCGGAACGCGAGATCCTCGAGCTCCCACTTCAGTTGCCAGATACCGAGACGGTTCGCGAGCGGCGCATAGATCTCGAGCGTCTCGCGCGCGACGTCGGGCGGCGGATCGATCTTCGCGGCCGCGTAGTAGCGCAGCGACTGCAACCGCGACGCGAGCCGGATCAGCACCACGCGGATGTCCTGCGCGAAGGCGAGCAGCATCTTGCGCAGCGCCTCGATCTGCGTGCGCCGCTCTTCCGCCGCGTCGCGCCCGGAGTCGGGCTTCGCGTTCTGCGCGACGCGCAGGCTGACGGTGCCGAGCCGCAACAGCTTGCGCACGTCGGACACGAGCCGCGCGACTTCGTCGCCGAAACGCTCGGTCAGCTCGCGCTCGGGGTCGCTCAGGTGCGGCGTCAGCACGAACAGCGCGGCGGCCTGCATCGCGGACGGATCGACGTTCAGCGTGCGCATGATCGCCGCCGTGCCCGCCGAGTGATCGGCGAGCAGCTCGCCGGACGACAGGCGCGCGTCGCCGGCCCGCTCGCGCACGAACGCGAGCACGTCGTCGAACGACGGCGCCGCGACGGGAGAGGCGGAAACGGATTCGGTCATTGCACGGCCTGCCGGAATACGGTCATCGTCGGATAACGCTCAGCTCCGCTGCGCGGCGACGACGACGATCTCGACGAGCAGCGCCGGATCGGCGAGCTTCGCCTCGACGGTGGCACGCGGCGGCGTGTTGCCCGGTGCGACCCATGCGTCCCACTCCGCATTCATGCCTTCGAAGTTCGCAAGATCCGAGATGTAGATCTGCACCGACAGCAGATGCGCGTTGTCGCTGTTCGCTTCGGCGAGCAGGCGGTCGATGTGGCCGAGCACTTCGCGCGTCTGGCCGCGGATGTCCTGCGTGGTGTCTTCGGCGATCTGGCCGGCCAGATACACGGTACCGTTGTGGATCGCGGTTTCGGAGAGACGGGCCCCGACGTGGTGACGAATGACTGCCATGAAATGTTCCGGTCGTGATGGGTAAGGAATCGGGCGGCGGCACGGCCCGCGCGCCGCCGAACCGCATATTATGACGCGTTTATGCGTCGCCTTCGACGAAAAACCGCCGCGCGAGCGCGATCTGGTCGGCGCTGACGAACGCCGGCGCGTGGCCCGCCCCCGGAATCTCGACCTGCGTCACATGCCGGCCGCGCCGGACCATTTCGGCCGCCGTCTCGCGCGACAGCAAGTCGGACGTCTCGCCGCGCACGACGAGCAGCGCCGCGTCCGTCGTCTCGATCGCGCGCCACAGCGCGGCCTCGCCGAGCGCGGCCAGTTCGGGCGTCGTCGCCTTGAACGGCTCGGCGATGCGCGGATCGTAGCGCATCGTCCAGCTGCCTTCGGGCAGTTCGTGCAGCAGCGGCCCGTTGATTTCGCGCCACTCGTCGGCGCTCAGCGCACCGAACGGCAGCGACAACGACGTCAGATAGTCGATCCCCTCCTGCTCGGTCGCAAAGCGCGGCTGCACGCCGAGGTACTCGCCGATGCGCGTCAGCGAATCGGGCTCGATGCGCGGGCCGACATCGTTGACGATCATCCGGCGCAGCGGCGAACCGGGCAGCCCGGCGAGCGCCATGCCGATCAGGCCGCCCATCGACGTGCCGAACCAGTCGACCGATTCCACGTCGAGCCGTGCGATCAGCGTCACCATGTCGGCCACGTATTGCGGAATCGCATAGAGCCGCGGATCGGCCAGCCGGTCGGACCGGCCACGCCCGGCGACATCGGGGCAGACGACGCGATACGTATCGGACAGCGCGGCGGCAAGCCGGTCGAAATCGCGCCCGGAACGGGTCAGGCCGTGCACGCAGACGAGCACGCGCGAATTCGCGGGATCGCCCCACTCGGTATAGGCGACGTGGTGAAGGCCGGCCGCGCTCGCACACTGCACGCGCCGCTGGCGGGGAACCGGGGAATTCGCTGGGGTCGTTGGCATCGTTGGCATCCTGTCGAACGGGGGGCGACGCGCGGGGCAACGCTTGCGACGCCCGATGCAAACGATTGTAAACCGCTTCGGAATAACGGGGCGCCACGCGCCCGGCCCACCACCCGGGACAGGTTCAATCGCGGCGGCGCCACGCGTCCCGTAACCGCTCGCGCAGGAAATCGACGAATGTCCGCACGCGCAACGGCACGTGACGGCCGCCGGGATAGACGGCATGCAGCGGCGCGGCGGACGCCTCGAAGGCCGGCAGCACCCGCACGAGCCGGCCGGCGTCGAGATCGGCGCCGACGTCCCAGATCGACTTCAGCGCAATGCCCGCGCCTTCGAGCGCCAGCGTGCGCGCCGCGCCGCCGTCGTTCGTCAGCAGCGCGGCCGTCACCTCGACCGCCACGCCGCCTTGCGCGCCATCGAACCGCCATTCGGCACGCGGCTGGTCGCCCATCACGATGCATCGATGCGCACGAAGCTCGGCCGGATGGGCCGGCGACCCGTGCGCCGCGAGATAACCCGGCGACGCGCACAGCACGCGATGGTTCGGCGCCAGCTCGCGCGCGATCATCGTCGAATCGGCAAGATTGCCGATCCGCACGGCGACGTCGATGTCGGAGGCGAGCAGATCGACGACCGTATCGGTCAGCACCAGCTGCACGGTCAATTGCGGATGCCGCTGCTGAAATGCCGCCACGAGCGGCGCGATTCGCAGGCGGCCGAGCTCGCCGGGCGCCGTCACGCGCAGCAGGCCGCTGACCGTGCCGCGGCGATCGCGCATCAGCGTTTCCGCCTGCTCGACTTCGGCCAGGATGCGCAGCACCTGCGCGTGAAACTGCGCGCCGTCGTCGGTGAGCGTTTGCTGCCGCGTCGTCCGGTGCAGCAGGCGCACGCCGAGCCGCGACTCGAGATGCGCGAGCCGCTTGCTGACGACGGACAACGACAGGTCGAGCTCGCGTGCCGCCGCCGACAGGCTGCCGGCCGACACGATCCGCGCGAAAGTATCGAGCGCCGGGAAATCGTCGATCAGCGTCATGGCGCCCGCCTCGCCCCAGCCTTTCTTTTTTTCGAAGAATCCATTCGCCTTTTGCCCGTATTTGCATGCAGAACGGAAACCTACCATACCTGTTCCGCGTCGTCGCCTGACGCCTTCACAGGACCTCCGAAATCATGTCGATCCGCCTCCGTTCGGCCACCCGCCCCGTCGCGCACGCATTCGCGGCAGCCGCTTGCGTCGTGGCGCTCTGGCCCGCCGCTTCCCGTGCCGCCGATCTCGTCGCGCCGCACAGCCTGACCGTCGCGACAGGCTTGCCGGCCGCGCAGGCGCGTGCGCAAATCCTGGCCGCGCGCCGCTACGGCACCTTCTGGAATACCGGCGACCCCGCCCTCGCCCGTGCGGCGCTCGCCGCCGGCTTCACCGACCGCACGCTGCCGCCCGGCCGCGAACAAGGCGTATCGGGGCCGCTCGCGGCCTCCAGCACGATGCGTGGTGCGATCCCGGACCTGCGCTGCGACATCGAACAGATGATCGTGGCAGGCGACCGGGTCGTCGTGCACCTGCATTTCCGCGGGCATTTCACCGGTGCTTTCAACGGAACGGCCGGGCGCGGACAGGCAATCGACTTCATCGCGACCGATATCTATCGGATCGACCACGGCCGGATCGCGGAAAACTGGCACATCGAGGACAACCTGACGCTGATGCGTCAGCTCGGGCTCGTCGGCTGACGGAGGGGACGATGACTCACGACAACGACCATCCCGCGACACCTCTGCCGCGCCGCACGTTCCTGGCCCAGGCCGGCGCCGGCCTCGCGGCCGGCGTCGCGGCGGCCGCAGGCGCCTCCCTGCCGGCAACCGCCGCGCCGGAGCCGGCGCCCGCGGCACCGGGCGCCACGCCGTTCTGGCCGGACGGCGCGCGCATCGTGATCTCGATCTCGATGCAGTTCGAGGCGGGCGGACAACCGCCCACGGGCGCGGACAGCCCGTTTCCGGCCGTCGCGTTCCCGCCGTCGGTGCCGGTCGATCTCGCCTCGGCCACCTGGTTCGCGTATGGCTACCGGGAAGGGATTCCGCGCCTGCTCGATCTGTGGGACCGGCACGGCGTGAAAGTGACGTCGCACATGATCGGGGAAGCCGCCCGCCGGCACCCCGAACTGGCGCGCGAGATCGTGTCGCGCGGCCACGAAGCCGCCGCGCACGGCCCGACGTGGCGCGCGCAATTCGCGATGAGCCGCGACGACGAGCGCCGCTTCCTGACCGAAGCGCGCGACATGGTCGAAGCGGCGACCGGCCAGCGCCCGACCGGCTACAACTGCAACTGGCTGCGGCGCGGGCCGCATACGCTGTCGCTGCTGCAGGCGCTCGGCTACGCGTATCACATCGACGACGTCAGTCGCGACGAACCGTTCATCGAGACCGTCAGCGGTCGCGATTTCGTGGTGGTCCCGTACACGCTGCGCAACAACGACATCCTGCTGATCGAAGGTCGCAACTACTCGCCGACGATGTTCCTCGAGCAGATCAAGCTCGATTTCGACCAACTGTACGCGGAAGCCGGGCAGCGGCGCAGACTCATGTCGATCAGTGCGCACGACCGGATCAGCGGCACGCCGCAGATGGTCCGCGCGTGGGACGCGTTCCTGCACTACGCTCGATCACACCCGGGCGTCGCCTTCATGCGCAAGGACGACATTGCGCGCTTCGCGTTGCACAGCCCGTCGACGCTGCGCGAGACCGAAACGATCTGACCGGATTCCGTTCAACTCCCGTTCAACTCATCACCCAGGAAAGACTTTCATGAATGATCCGCTCCACGGAAAGAACGTACTCGTCGTCGGCGGAAGCTCCGGCATCGGCGCCGCCACCGCGACCGCATTCGCGCGGCGCGGCGCGCGCCTGACGATCGCGTCGCGCGATCCAGGCAGGTTCGACATCGACGCCCTACCGGGCGCGCACGTGCGAACCGAAACGCTCGACATCACCGATACGGCGGACGTCGATGCGTTCTGCGCGCGCGCCGGCCAGTTCGACCACGTCGTGATTTCGGCCGCGAAGACGGCCACGGGCGCGGTCCGTGCGCTGCCGCTCGCCGACGCGCAAGCAGCAATGGACAGCAAGTTCTGGGGCGCCTACCGCATCGCCCGCGCGATCGCTATCGCGCCGGGCGGCTCGCTGACGTTCGTGTCGGGCTACCTCAGCGTGCGGCCGAGCGCGTCGTCGGTGCTGCAAGGCGCGATCAATGCGGCGCTCGAGGCCCTCGCCCGCGGGCTGGCGCTCGAGCTGGCGCCGGTTCGCGTGAACACCGTGTCGCCGGGCCTGATCGCGACGCCGCTGTGGGACAAGCTCGCGCCCGACGCACGCGACGCGATGTACGCCGGCGCCGCCCAGCGGCTTCCGGCACGCAGGGTCGGTCAGCCGGAGGATGTCGCGAATGCGATCCTGTATCTGGCGGCAACGCCTTATGCGACCGGTTCGACGGTACTGATCGACGGCGGCGGCGCGATTGCGTGACGCGTGCGGTCATGGCAAAACGCCCCGCGTTCCTGACGGAACGCGGGGCGTCGAGGATGACGCACCAGGGTAGTGCTCAGGCCACGGCGCTGACGTCGAGCGGCGCGCCCGTCTTCGCCTGGATCTCGTCGGCGCTCACGCCATCGGCGAGCTCGAGCACCTTCAACCCGGCCGGCGTCACTTCGATCACGCCGAGATCGGTGATGATCAGGTCGACCACGCCGACACCCGTGAGCGGCAGGTTGCATTCGTCGAGGATCTTGTGCTGGTCGCCCTTCGCGACATGCTCCATCAGCACGACGACGCGCTTCACGCCGGCGACGAGGTCCATCGCGCCGCCCATCCCCTTGATCATCTTGCCCGGGATCATCCAGTTCGCGAGGTCGCCCTGCTTGCTGACCTGCATCGCGCCGAGGATCGCGAGGTTGATGTGACCGCCGCGGATCATCGCGAACGAATCGGCCGACGAGAAGATCGACGAACCGGGCAGCGTCGTGACGGTCTGCTTGCCGGCGTTGATGAGATCGGCGTCGACTTCGTCTTCGGTCGGCGACGGGCCAATGCCGAGCAGGCCGTTCTCCGACTGCAGCCACACCTCGACGCCTTCCGGCACGTGGTTCGCGACGAGCGTCGGCAGGCCGATGCCGAGGTTCACGTAGAAGCCGTCCTGCAGTTCCTTCGCCGCGCGCGCGGCCATCTGGTCACGATTCCAGGCCATGTCAGTCTCCTTTCGCGCGTACGACGCGTTGTTCGATGCGTTTTTCGGGCGTCGCATTCAGCACGATGCGCTGCACGAAGATCCCCGGCGTATGAACCTGGTCCGGATCGAACGTGCCGTTCTCGACGATCTCCTCGACCTCCACCACGGTGATCTTGCCGGCCATCGCGCACATCGGGTTGAAGTTGCGCGCGGTGCGGCGATAGATCAGGTTGCCGGACTTGTCGGCCTTCCACGCCTTCACGAGCGCGACGTCCGCCGTCAGCGACGGCTCGAGCACGTAGTGGCGATCGCCGAACTGGCGCGTTTCCTTGCCTTCCGCGATCACGGTGCCGTAGCCGGTATTCGTGAAGAACGCGGGGATGCCCGCGCCGCCCGCGCGCAGCTTTTCGGCGAGCGTGCCCTGCGGCGTGAATTCGAGCTCGAGTTCGCCGGCCAGGTACTGGCGCTCGAACTCCTTGTTCTCGCCGACGTACGACGAGATCATCTTCTTGATCTGGCGCGTTTCCAGCAGCAGGCCGAGGCCGAAACCGTCGACACCGGCGTTGTTGCTGATGCAGGTGATGCCCTTGACCGCCGAATCGCGCAACGCCGCGATCAGCGCCTCGGGAATGCCGCACAGGCCGAAGCCGCCCACCGCGAAGGTCTGTCCGTCGCGGACGATCCCCTCCAGCGCGGCAGCCGCGCTTGGATAGACTTTGTTCATCTGTTGTCCCTTCCTTTATGGAAACCAGCAAAACCGGTTCACGCGCCACGTGGCGCAAGCCCGCCGCACCATTCTATGCATGCGCGGCGATGCCTGCGTCGAGGCACGCTTTTTTATGTCGCGACAAACGCCGCGAGATGCCTGAAAGGGTACGATGCGGCGCGGATGCGGCACAATACGCAAAAATACATAAGCATTTCCCTCCGCCTCCCTGCGCCATGCCCGATCTCGATTACCAGACCGCCTTCCACCTCGCGCCGCTCGGCCTCGTGCTGTCGCGCGACCGCGTGATCGAGGACTGCAACGACGCGCTCGCGTCGATCTTCCGCTGCGCGCGGGCCGACCTGATCGGAAAATCGTACGCGGTGCTCTACCCGTCCACGGACGAATTCCAGCGAATCGGCGAGCGCATCGCACGCGTGATGGTCGCGAACGGCGTCTACTCGGATGACAGAATCATGAAACGCGCGGACGGCGAGCTGTTCTGGTGCCACGTGACGGGCCGCGCGCTCGACCGCACCGCGCCGCTCGCGGCCGGCGTCTGGACCTTCGAGGACTTGAGCGCGACGCGCCGCGTCGCGGTCGAGCTGACCCCGCGCGAGCGCGAGATCGCCGCCCAGCTCGCGACCGGCAAGACCAGCAAGCAGATCGGGCGCGTGCTCGACATCAGCTCGCGCACGGTCGACATCTACCGCGCCCGGCTGATGCGCAAATACGGGACGAACAATACGCCGGAGCTGCTGCAGCGCCTGCTCGGGCAGTAAACGTGCATTGCGTGACGGCGCTCGAATGACAATCGGCCGCACACGGCGGCCGATTGACGGAAACGACGGGCATGGCGCGACGGGCACGCCGCGTCACCGGCGACCCGGTGCCGGCCCGGCGGTATCCGCGCTCAGCCGACTTTCGTCGCCAGCGCGTGCTCGATCGTGTCGCGCAGCAGTGGCGGCAGCGGCACCGACTTGCCGAGCGCGTAGTCGACCCACACGCATCGCGCGTTGCCGCGTGCATAGACATGCTGCGGATCGTCCGCGCGCGTGAGCTCGAAACCGGTGTCGAAACTGCTTCGGCCGGGCTTCGCGGCCGACATCTTCGCGATCACGTCGCCCGGATAGTGCAGTTGCTTGAGGAATTCCATCGACGCGGTGACGATGACGGGCCCCTGCCCCTCGCCGTTGCCGCCGGCAATGCCGAGTGCCTCGAACCACGAAATCCGCGCCTGCTCCATGTAGCGGAAATAGACCGTGTTGTTCACATGGCCGAACGCGTCCATGTCGCCCCAGCGGATCGGCATCGACATCTCAAAAACGGGCGAGTAATCGCTTGTTACGCTCATTGCAGTCTTCTTCGTTGCTGAATGTCAACCGCTCAGGCGAGGCCGAAACCGTCGTCGGCGGAGATGATCGAGCCATTGATGAACTGCGACTCGTCGGCCGCGAGCAGCAACAACAGCCCGTCGAGATCCTGCGGCTTGCCGACGCGCCGGCGCGGCAGTATCGACTGCAGCTTCTGGCCCTGCTCGGTTTCCCACAGGTAATGATTGATTTCGGTATCGATATAGCCCGGGCAGATCGCGTTCACGTTGATCCCGTGGCGGCCCCACTCCAGCGCCATCGCGCGCGTCATCTGCACGACCGCGGCCTTGCTCATCGCGTACAGCCCGATCTGCGGGAACACGCGCAGCCCGGCCACCGACGCGATGTTGATGATCCGGCACGGCGGCTTGCCGTTGCCGCCGCCGTTCGCGCGCATGATCATCCGCTTCGCGACTTCCTGCGCGACGAAAAATGCGCCACGTGTGTTCGTATCGAACACGAATTCGAAATCCGCCGGCGTCACGTCGACGAGCTTCTGCATCGTCGACACGCCCGAATTGTTCACGAGGATGTCGATCGTGCCGGCTTCCGTCTCCGCGTGCGCGACGGCCGCCTTGATGCTCTGGACGTCGGTCACGTCGAGCGACACGACGTGCGCGGCGCCGCCCGCCGCCTCGATCTCCGCGCGCAGTTCCTTCAGGCGCTCGACGCGGCGGCTCGCGAGCACGACCTTCGCGCCGGCCTGCGACAGCACCTGCGCAAAACGCTGCCCGAGGCCGCTCGACGCGCCCGTCACCAGCGCGACCTTGCCTTCCAGATTGATCGATCGACCCATTTGCACATCCCCTTTCGATGTCGTTTCGCCAGTCCGGGCGGCACAGCCCGGGCGGCATTACCCTAGCACAAAAAATAGAACGATCGTGCTAATCTACCTGCATGTTGTTGCGGCAAGCATTTCGTTTCGCAGACAATACGCTCCCGAATAAAAGCATTCTAACGGTTAGAGGAACGCCAATGACCCCCGCAAGCCTCATCGAGCAATATGGCCCGCGCGAATCGATGGAATACGACGTCGTGATCGTCGGCGGCGGCCCCGCCGGGCTGTCGGCGGCGATCCGGCTCAAGCAGCTGGCTGCCGAGAAAGGCACCGAGATCGGCGTATGCGTGCTCGAGAAGGGTTCCGAGATCGGCGCGCACATCCTGTCGGGCGCGGTGATGGACCCGCGCGCGATCACCGAGCTGTTTCCCGACTGGAAGGAGCGCGGCGCACCGCTCGACGTCGAGGTGACGGAAGACCGCTTCCTGTTCCTGTCCGAGAAGAGCGCGGTCACGACGCCGAACTGGGCGCTGCCCGAGAACTTCAAGAACCACGGCAACTACGTGATCTCGCTGGGCAACGTCACGCGCTGGCTTGGGGCACAGGCCGAAGCGCTGGGCGTCGAGATCTTCCCGGGCTTCCCGGCCGCCGAGATTCTCTACAACGACGACGGCTCGGTCAAAGGCGTCGCGACCGGCAACATGGGCGTGGGCAAGGACGGCGAGCCGACCGAGAACTTCCAGCTCGGCATGGAATTGCACGCGAAGTACACGCTGTTCGCCGAAGGCTGCCGGGGCCACCTCGGCCGCCAGCTGATCTCGAAGTTCAAGCTCGACGCGAACGCCGATCCGCAGGCGTACGGGATCGGCATCAAGGAACTGTGGGAAATCGATCCCGCGAAGCACAAGCCGGGCCTCGTGATCCACACGGCCGGCTGGCCGCTGAAGTCGGACACCTACGGCGGCTCGTTCCTGTATCACATGGACAACAACCAGGTCGTGGTCGGCTTCGTGGTGGGCCTGGGCTACACGAACCCGTACCTGTCGCCGTTCGAGGAATTCCAGCGCTACAAGACGCACCCGTCGATCCGCGCGTTTCTCGAAGGCGGCAAGCGCGTGTCGTACGGCGCGCGGGCGATCACGGCCGGCGGCCTGCTGTCGCTGCCGAAGACGGTGTTCCCGGGCGGCGCGCTGATCGGCGACGACGCAGGCTTCCTGAACGCATCGCGGATCAAGGGCAGCCACGCGGCGATCAAGACCGGGATGCTGGCCGCCGACGCCGCGTTCGACGCGGTGCAGGCCGGCCGTCAGTCGGACGAGCTGAATGCATATCCGGATGCGTTCAAGCAATCGTGGCTGTACACGGAGCTGTACCGCGCGCGCAACTTCAAGCAGTGGATGGCCAAGGGCCTGTACCTGGGCACGCTGATGGTGGGGCTCGAGCAGAAGGTGATGGGCGGCAACGTGCCGTGGACGCTGCATCACCAGCACGCGGACCATGAAATGCTGAAGCCGGCATCGCAGTGCGAGCCGATCGAGTATCCGAAGCCGGACGGCAAGCTGACGTTCGACCGGCTGTCGTCGGTGTTCATCTCGAACACGAACCACGAGGAGAACCAGCCGGCGCACCTGACGCTGAAGGACGCGAGCGTGCCGGTGAACGTGAACCTGCGCACCTACGCGGGGCCGGAGGCGCGCTTCTGCCCGGCGGCGGTGTACGAGTTCATGAAGAACGACGACGGCAGCGATCGGCTGGTGATCAACGCGCAGAACTGCGTGCACTGCAAGACCTGCGACATCAAGGACCCGACGCAGAACATCGTGTGGGTCACGCCCGAAGGCGGCGGCGGGCCGAATTACCCGAACATGTAACCTGCCGGAACGCGCCGCCACGAGCGGCGCATTTTTTTGGGTCACGGCAAACCGCCGCAAACGAAACGGGGCGCTGCATCACGCAGCGCCCCGTTTGCATTCATCGTTCGACGGTCGAGATGGCGCGCGCGGCGCCCCGCCCGCTTTGTATCAGGCCGCGCTGCCGGCGATCTTCGGCGTCGACGTCTCGACGTCGCCGCACTGCGCGCGGTGGCGCAGCGCATGGTCGATCAACACCAGCGCGAGCATCGATTCGGCGATCGGCGTCGCACGAATGCCGACACACGGATCGTGGCGACCGAAGGTTTCGACCGTCGCCTCTTCGCCGGACTTCGTGATCGAGCGGCGCGGCGTGCGGATGCTCGACGTCGGCTTGATCGCGATCGACACGGTGATGTCCTGCCCCGTCGAAATCCCGCCGAGCACGCCGCCCGCGTGGTTGCCGACGAAGCCGGCCGGCGTCAATTCGTCGCCGTGCACCGAGCCGCGCTGCGCGACGCTGTCGAAGCCCGCGCCGATTTCGACGCCCTTCACCGCGTTGATGCTCATCATCGCCTTCGCGATATCGGCATCGAGCCGGTCGAATACCGGCTCGCCCCAGCCGACCGGCACGCCCGACGCAACGACGTCGATGCGCGCGCCGATCGAATCGCCGTCCTTGCGCAGCGCGTCCATGTAGGCTTCCAGCTCCGGAACGACCGCCGCATTCGGCGAGAAGAACGGGTTCTCGTGCACGTACGACCAGTCGACGAACGGCACGTCGATTTCGCCGAGGCCGCTCATGTAGCCGCGCACCTCGACCCCGAAGCGCTCGCGCAGCCACTTCTTCGCGACCGCGCCGGCGCCGACGATCGGCGCGGTCAGGCGCGCGGACGAGCGGCCGCCGCCGCGGTAGTCGCGGATGCCGTATTTCTGCCAGTAGGTGTAGTCGGCGTGGCCGGGCCGGAACGTCTCGACGATGTTGCCGTAGTCCTTGCTGCGCTGGTCGGTGTTGCGGATCAGCAGCGCGATCGGCGTGCCGGTCGTCACGCCTTCGAACACGCCCGACAGGATCTCGACCTCGTCGGCCTCCTGCCGTTGCGTCACGTGCCGCGACGTGCCCGGCTTGCGGCGATCGAGCTCGACCTGGATGTCGGCTTCGGTCAGCCCCATCCCCGGCGGGCAGCCGTCGATCACGCAGCCGATCGCGGGACCGTGCGATTCGCCGAAGGTCGTGACAGTGAAAAGCGTGCCGAGGGTATTGCCGGACATGATGGAACCGCCCAAAGAGAAATGGGCAAACCGATGCGCTGCCGGGCCGCAGGCAGGTCGATCGTTTGCCGGTCGAGAAAAAGAGGTAAACCGCTATTATGCCAGCCGTCCCGGGCGCGCGGGCCGTGTGAACCGTTCAGACCACACGGGCCGCGCTCACGGATATGGGCCGGGCAGCGCTCGTCGGCCCGCGCCGTTCCGCCGGGCCGGTTGGTTCGCGGCCGTCATCGTGACCCGACGCAACGCCGCCGGGCCTGCCGCCCGCCTACTTCCGCGCGCCGCGCAGCTCGGTCACTGCCGCCTGCAGCGCCTCGGGCGTCGCCACCGACGCCGGGATCGGTTCGCCGACCGCCAGCGTCAGCCGGCTCATCACGCCGCGCTTGATGGGACGCGGCATCCGTGCGTCGGAATGCCGTGAAAAATAGCTGCCCCACAGCCCGCGCAGCGCCATCGGAATCACCGGCGCCGGCGTGCGGCCCAGGATCTCGGTGATGCCGTGGTGGAACGTGTTGATGTCGCCCGTCTTCGTCAGCTTGCCCTCGGGGAAGATGCACACGAGTTCACCGTCCTTCAGCGCGGCCTCGCACAGGTCGTACGCACGCGCGAGCATCGCGGGATCCTCGTGACGCGGCGCGATCGGGATCGCCTTCGCATGCCGGAATACCCAGCTCGCGAAACGCGTCTTGAAGATCCGGTGATCCATCACGAAACGAATCGGGCGCGGGCTCGCGGCGGCCAGCACGAGCGCATCGACGTAGCTGACGTGGTTGCACACGAGCACCGCGGCCCCTTCCGCCGGGATCCGCTCCGCGTGCACGAGGCGGATCCGGTAGAACGTGTGCACGAGCACCCACGCGACGAAGCGCAGCAGGAACTCGGGCACGAGCAGGTAGATATAGGTCGCGACCACGACGTTCAACAGCGCGGTGACGAGGAACAGCCCCGGGATGTCGACGCCGGCCTTGGTCAACCCCATCGCCATCACGGCCGACAGGATCATGAACAGCGCGTTCAGGATGTTGTTCGCGGCGATGATCCGCGCGCGGTGCGTCGGCGCGCTGCGGCTCTGGATCAGCGCATACAGCGGCACGCTGTAGAAGCCGCCGAACATCGCCAGCAGGAACAGGTCGGCCAGGATGCGCCAGTGGCGCGCACCGGCCAGGAATTCGCCGACCGACAGCAGATGGCCGGGCGACGGCAGCGCATGGCTCGCGAAATACAGCTCGATCGCGAACACGCTGATGCCGATCGAGCCGAGCGGCACGAGGCCGATCTCGACGCGCCGCTGCGACAGCCGCTCGCACAGCAGCGAACCGAGGCCGATGCCGACCGAGAACGTCGCGAGCAGGATCGTGACGACGTCGGGGCTTGCGGACAGCACGTCCTTCGCGAAATTGAAGAACGACGTGAGGAACGTCGCGCCGACGAACCACAGCCACGAGATGCCGAGCAGGCTCAGGAATACCGTGCGGTTCTGCCGCGCGAGGCCGAGGTTGCGCCAGGTCTCGCTGACCGGGTTCCAGTTGATCACGAGGTCGGGCTGCGGCGCGGGCGTCGACGGCACGCGCTGCGCGACGAGCCGCCCGGCCAGCGCGATGACGACGACGCTCACCGCGAGCACGCGCTCGCCGCTGCCTTCGATGCCGGCCGCCGCGCCGCCGATGATCGTGCCGATCAGGATCGCGATGAACGTGCCCATCTCGACGAGACCGTTGCCGCCGACCAGTTCGTGCTCGCCGAGATGCTGCGGCAGGTACGAATACTTGACGGGCCCGAACAGCGTCGAGTGCATCCCCATCATGAACGTGCACAGATACAGCAGCGTCGCGCTGTGCGTGACGAAGCCGGCCGCGCCGACCAGCATCAGCACGATCTCGAAGGTCTTCACGAAGCGCGTGAGGGTCGCCTTGTCGTATTTGTCGGCGATCTGGCCGGAGGTGGCCGAGAACAGCACGAACGGCAAAATGAAGATCGCGGAAATCAGGAACGCAGCCGTCTTCGCATCGACACCGGAGAACCGCGCGGTGTGATAGGTGACGAGCGACGTGAAGCCGATCTTGAAGACGTTGTCGTTCAGCGCGCCGAGAAACTGGGTCGTGAAGAACGGCGCGAAGCGGCGCTCGCGCAGCAGGTCGAACTGCGATGCGTGGGCGCGCCGTTCGTCGCGCCGCCCCGAAGTGGCTTGCGTGTGATCGCTCATGCGGAATACGCGCGCATCGTCTGGGCGAAGCTGCGCGGGCCTCGTGTTGTTATCGTTGAAAAAAAAGCGGCGCAGGACAAACCTGCGCCGCCGCATGCCGGATGGCGGCGCCCATGCATCGAGGTGCCGGGCGCGGCGTGGTTCACGGCTTGTGCGCTTCGGCTTCCGATTCCGGCCAGTCGCGGATGTACGCCTTCAGCATCCGGTTCTCGAAGCTCTGCGCCTCGACGACCGTCTTCGCGACGTCGTAGAACGAAATGACGCCCATCAGCACCTTCTTGTCGAGCACCGGCATGTAGCGTGCGTGACGCTCGAGCATCATCCGGCGCACTTCGTTGACGTCCGTTTCCGGCGTGCACGTGAGCGGCTCGTCCATCACCTTGCGCACCTGCACGTCGCCGATCGCGCCGCCGTTCACGTGCAGGCGCAGGATGATCTCGCGAAACGTCAGCATCCCGACGAGATCGCCGTACTCCATCACGACGAGCGAACCGATGTCGTGCTCGGCCATCGTATCGACCGCTTCGCGCAGCGGCTTATCGGGCGTCACCGTAAACAGCGTGTTGCCCTTCACTTTCAGAATATCGCTGACGCGCATCGTAGTCCCCTCATGCTTGAATGCAAAATCTCTTTCGATCCTATCGGAAAGCCTGTCAAAAGGAAAGCACGGGCCGGCGCGGCGCCCCGTCACCGCTTGCGGACGCGGGCTGCCGGCCGCACAATGGCCTCATGAACGGCGGCCCGAGGAGACGGCCATGGCGCATACGCATACGGAGCAATTCGCCAGCTTCGCTGACTTCTACCCGTATTACCTGAACGAGCACCAGAACCTGACGTCGCGGCGGCTGCACTTCATCGGCTCGCTCGGCGTGATCGGCTGCGTCGCGATGGCGGTCGCGACCGGCATCTGGCTGTGGCTGCCGGCGGCGATCGTCTGCGGCTACGGGTTCGCGTGGGTCGGACACTTCTTCTTCGAGAAGAACCGCCCGGCCACGTTCCGGCACCCGATCTACAGCCTGATGGGCGACTGGGTGATGTTCAAGGACATCTGCACCGGCAAGATCCCGCTGTAGCCGCCGGCCCCCGCCTTCAGGCAGGCCGCGGCGGCCGCGCGTGCGGATCGGCCACGCCCGGCGCCTGCCCGGCGCTCCCGGCCGGCTGCCCGCCCGCGAGCCGGTGCGCGGCGATCAGCGACGCGAGCGTCACGTCGAACCGGTCGCTCGACAGCACCGCGAGCAGCGCCGCGCCGTCGACGTGGCTGCGGCGCCGCTGCAGCTGGTAGGTCAGCTCCGTGCGGTCGATCACCAGCACGTCGAACAGTTGCGCGAGCGTCAACTGCTCCGGGTTCGCGAGCAGGATGTAGCGCGGCGTGGCCTCGCCGTCGCCCTCGAGCCGCGCCACCCATTCCCGCTCCTCCATCGTCGTCAGCAACCGCTGCGCGGTTTCCATGTCGCAGCGCAGCATCGTCGCGAGCCGCAGCGCCGTATAGCCGCGCTTGCCGGCCGCGCGCGCTTCGGCCAGCCGCGCGAGCAGTTCGAGCGCGTCGAGCAGGTCGCTGCCCGGATAGTGGATCCGGTGGAACTGACCGACGCGAATCGCCGGGAGCGCCGACGCCACCATCGCGCCGAGCAGCGCGATGAACCAGCTCAAATACACCCACAGCAGGAACACCGGCAGCGCCGCGAACGCGCCATAGACGGCCGTATAGGTCGGAATGCGCCGGACGTAGTAGCCGAAGCCGCGCTTCGCGAGTTCGAACGCGATGGCCGCGAACAGCCCGCCGATCACCGCGTCGCGCCATGCGACCGCGCAGTTCGGCAGGTACACGTACAGCAGCGTGAACGCGAGCACCGTCAACGGCAGCGACGCGAGCGCGAGCAGCCACTCGACGATCGACGTGGACGGCCCCGCGCCGGTGAACGCGAGCGACTGCGTGAACAGGTACGACGAGATCGACAGGCTCACGCCGAACAGCAACGGCCCGAGCGTGATCAGCGCCCAGTACGCGAGCACGCGCTGCGCGAACGGCCGCGGCTTGCGCACGCGCCAGATCAGGTTGAACGCCGATTCGATCGTCATCATGGTCATCACCGACGTGACGACCAGCACGATCAGGCCGGCCGTCGTCAGCCCCTTGGCCTTCGACGCGAACTGGTTCAGGTACTTGAAGATCTGGATGTTGAACTGCGCGGGCATCAGGTGATCCGCGAGGAACCCCTGCAGCGAGATCTGGAACGACCCGAACATCGGGAACGCGGTAAACAGCGCGAACGCGACCGTCAGCAGCGGCACGAGCGCCAGCATCGTCGTGAAGGTCAGGCTGCCCGCCACTTGCGGGATGCGATCCTCGGCGCTGCGCCGGGCCGCGAACTGCGCGAGGCGCTTGATGGTGACGAGATCGACGCTCAACTTCGGCAAACCGCTTCTCCTTCTTGATGCTGCGCGCGTCACGGCGCGCCGCCGCGCTGCGCGACGGCTTCAGCCCCTATAATAGCCGCTCGATTCCAGCAGGGGCCGACTGCACCGGGCACGCGCGCGGCCGCACGCGGCTCCGTCGCCCATGAAAGACATTCTCGTCCTCTATTACAGCCGTCACGGCGCCACGCGCGATCTCGCGCTCGCGATCGCGAACGGTATCGACAGCGTGCCGGGCATGCAGGCGCGCATCCGCACCGTGCCGCCCGTGTCGGCCGTCTGCGAAGCCACCGCCCCCGACATCCCGGCCGACGGCCCGCCGTACGCGGAACTGCGCGACCTCGAGGAATGCGCGGGCCTCGCGCTCGGCTCGCCGACCCGCTTCGGCAACATGGCCGCGTCACTCAAGTATTTCCTCGACGGCACGACGCCGCAATGGCTGTCGGGCGCGCTGATCGGCAAGCCCGCGAGCGTGTTCACGTCGACCGGCAGCCTGCACGGCGGCCAGGAGTCGACGCTGCTGTCGATGATGCTGCCGCTGCTGCATCACGGGATGATGATCGTCGGGATCCCGTACACCGAATCCGCCCTCAGCACGACGCGTACCGGCGGCACGCCGTACGGCGCGTCGCACGTCGCGCAGCACGATCGCAGTGCGCCCGAAGGGCTGTCGGCGGACGAAAAGGCCCTCGCGGCCGCGCTCGGCGTGCGGCTCGCACGCGCGGCGGCGGCCCTCGCCGACGCCCAGGCCGCCGGGGCCGCATGAACGCCCCCGCCCGTCCCGCCGCCGCGGCCCGGCCGCACTACGCGCTGGCCGCCGCCGCGTGCCTGGTCGCCCTGATCGCGCTGTCGCTCGCATGGGAACTGTGGCTCGCGCCGCTGCGCCCGGGCGGCTCGGCGCTGATGCTCAAGGCCGTGCCGCTCGCGCTCGCGCTGCCCGGCGTCTGGCGGCGTAACATCTATACGATGCAGTGGGCGAGCATGCTGATCCTCGTCTATCTTGCCGAAGGCATCGTGCGCGGTATGTCCGATCGCGGGCTGTCCGCGACGCTCGGCTGGTGCGAGACCGCGCTCGCCGTCGGCTTCTTCGTGGCTGCGCTCGCGTACGTCGCGCCGTACAAGCGCGCGGCGAAGAAGCAGCGCGCTGCGTCCTGACCCTTACGCGACCGAACGTGATGATTTCTTCCGAAGCTTTCGTATCCGCCTGCCGCGACGCGATCGGCGCCGCCTACGTACTGACCGATCCGCACGACACCGAACCGTTCCTGACCGACTGGCGCCGCCGTTACAAGGGCAGCGCGTGCGCGGTGCTGAAACCGGCCGATACAGCCGAAGTCGCCGCGCTCGTCCGGCTCGCCAACGCGCACGGCGTCGCGCTCGTGCCGCAGGGCGGCAACACGGGGCTCGCCGGCGGCGCGACGCCCGATGCGAGCGGCAGCCAGGCCGTACTGAGCGTCGCGCGCCTGAACCGCGTGCGCGCGCTCGATCCGCACAACAACACGATCACCGTCGAAGCCGGCGTGATCCTCGCCGACGTGCAGGCGCGCGCCCGCGAAGGCGGCCGGCTGTTCGCGCTGAGCCTCGCGGCGGAAGGCAGCTGCACGATCGGCGGCAACCTGTCGACCAATGCGGGCGGCACCGCGGTGCTGCGCTACGGCAACGCGCGCGAGCTGTGCCTCGGGCTCGAGGTCGTGACGCCGCAGGGCGAGATTTGGGACGGGCTGCGCGGACTGCGCAAGGACAACACGGGCTACGACCTGCGCGACCTGTTCATCGGCGCCGAAGGTACGCTCGGGATCATCACGGCGGCCGTGATGAAGCTGCATCCGCTGCCGGCCGCGCAGGTCACGGCGCTGGCCGCGCTCGAATCGCCGCACGCGGCGCTCGACTTCCTCGCGCTCGCGCAGCGCGCGGCCGGGCCGCTGTTGACCGGCTTCGAGCTGATGTCGGATTTCTGCATGCAGCTGGTCGGCAAGCACTATCCGCAACTGCGCTACCCGTTCGCGCAGACGCATGCGCAAACGGTGCTGCTGGAGCTGTCCGACAACGAAAGCGAAGCGCATGCGCGCGCGCTGTTCGAGAAGCTGATGGAAGAAGCGTTCGAGGCCGGGCTCGTGGTCGACGCGGTGGTCGCGGAGAACCTCGCGCAATCGCGTGCGTTCTGGGACCTGCGCGAGCACATCCCGCTCGCGCAGGCCGACGAAGGGCTCAACATCAAGCACGACATCGCGGTGCCGATCTCGTCGATCGCACGCTTCATCGACGAGACCGACGCGGCGATCCAGCAGGCCGCGCCGGGCGCGCGGATGGTCACGTTCGGCCACCTCGGCGACGGCAACCTGCACTACAACGTGCAGATGCCCGAAGGCGGCGATGCGAAGGCGTTCCTCGCCGCGTTCCAGGCGCCGATCAACCGGATCGTCTACGACAACGTGCACCGCCACCACGGCACGATCAGCGCGGAGCACGGCATTGGCCAGTTGAAGATCGACGACGCGCAGCGCTACAAGTCGCCGGTCGAAACGACGCTGATGCGCACGCTGAAGGCCGCGCTCGACCCGCGCGGCCTGATGAATCCCGGCAAGGTCCTGCGCTGAAGCCGCCTACTCCGGAGCGAATCCCGTGAAAGTCCGCGTCCTGTCCGACCTGCATCTCGAAAACAACCTGCCCGACGCGATCCCGCATGCCGACGCGGATCTCGTCGTGCTGGCCGGCGACATCCACAATCACGCGGAAGGCCTGCGCTGGGCCGCCGAGACGTTCGACCCGGCGGTGCCGGTGATCTACGTGCCGGGCAATCACGAGTATTACGACGGGGAATTCGGCGCGCTGGAGACGGCGATGCGCGACGCCGCGCATGCGCTCGACAACGTGCACTACCTGAACAACGGCGTCTACGTCGATCCCGCCCAACGCTTCCGCGTGCTGGGCACGACGCTCTGGGCCGATTTTTCGCTGTTCGGCCAGGACGAAGCCAGCGTCGCGCGCGCGACCGACGCCGGCCTGCGCGTGATGCTCGATTTCAAGGGATTGATCCAGGTGACCTGGCCGCACGACGCGGCGGTGCATACGCCAGCAGAGGCGCCGGAACGGGATTTCGCGCCGGCCGACGCAATCGCGCTGCACCGGCAAGGCCGCGCATGGCTCGAAGCGCAGTTGGCGGCGCCATTCGCGGGCAGGACGATCGTCGTCACCCATCATGCGCCGCACCGGCGCTCGCTGGCGGAACGCTATGCGGAAGATCTGGCGTCGGCGGGGTTCGTCACGGACATGGCGGAACTGGTGCGGCCGCCGGTGGATCTGTGGCTGCACGGCCACACGCATACGTCATTCGACTACGTTGCGGATGGCGGCACGCGCGTGGTGTGCAATCCGCGCGGCTACCTTCACCGGCGCACCGGCGAATGGGAAAACCCCGCGTTCGCGTGGGACAAGGTCGTCGAGCTCGGCTGAGCGCCGGCCCGGGCGGCCGCGCGGCGCGGCCTTCCCGACCCGAAGCGTGACGGCAGGATCAGCGGCCGGGGCGGCGCGGGTCGCGCACGCGGACCGGCACGGGCTTCATCTGCGCCTTCGCCTTCATCGCACGCAGCAGGTCGCGGGTCGCCGCCGCGGCGGCAGCCGCGCCCAGCAGGACGCCAAGGCCGATCATCAGGTGCGTATCCATTGCTACTCCGGTGTGGTGTATCTCGTTAATTCCCACAGTATCAAACTGTCTGACACACGTTCGTAAAAAAATGTTGCGTGAAGGACAAATCTCGTCAGATGGCGGTCGACCGCGCTGTCATGTCGCACGCGTGTACTGTTCGAGCGCGGCTTCGTCGGCTTCGAGCGTGAGCGGCAGCTCTTCGCGCAGGAAATCGACCCAGGTCCGGATTTTCGCGTCGAGGTACTGGCGCGACGGATACAGCGCGTAGATGTTCATCACGTGCGACCGGTACTCCGGCATCACGCGCACGATGTGCCCGCTGCGCAGCCAGCCGATCGCCGAATAGAGCGGCAGCCCGCCGACGCCCATCCCCTCCCGCACGGCCACCGCGAGCGCCTCGGCGACGTTCACGCGAAACGGCGGCGCCGTGATCGGCACGACCTCGTCGCCGTTCGGCCCCGTCAGCGCCCATTCGTCGAAGTGAAACCCCGTCGCGATCATCCCGAGGCACACGTGCTGCGCGAGATCGGCCGGCCGCTGCGGCACGCCGTGCAACTCGACGTAGCCCGGCGATGCGCACACGACGCTATAGCTCTCGCCGAGCCGCTGCGACACGAGCCCCGAATCGGGCAGATCGCGGCCGACGACGATCGCGACGTCATACCCCTCGTCGAGCAGGTCGGGCATCCGCTGCGCGAGCGTCAGCTCGACGTGCACGTCCGGATAGCGCTCGCGGTAGCGCGCGATGGCCGGCACCAGATAGTGCTGGCCGAGGCTGGTGAAGCAATGGACCTTCAGCTTGCCGGACGGGCGCGCATGCGCGTCGCCCGCCTCGGCTTCGGCCTGGTCCACGTAAGCGAGGATCTGTTCGCAGCGCTGCAGATAGCGCTCGCCGGCTTCGGTCAGCGCGATCCGGCGCGTCGTGCGGTTCAGGAGACGCGTGCGCAGGTGCGCCTCGAGATCCGAGACCGCGCGCGACGCGTAGGCGGTGGTCGAATTCATCTGCTGGGCGGCCGCGGTAAAGCTTCCCGCGTCGACCACGCGGACGAATACCCGCATGTTTTGTAGCGTATCCATCCTGTTACCCCTGTGAATCCGGAGGGATTGTTGCACAGGGTCCAACAAATATTATCTCAGGATTCGTAAAAATGACTTGCACCGTTGTCCGTTTATTCAGGAATCGCTGAAAAATATAATCGCCTCCGACTCATCTATATCCGAAAGGGAGAAAATCGTGCAGTCTCCGGCGACAAAAGGGACGCTCGCACTGGCGGTTCTTGCAGTCTCATTAATAATGACCGGCTGCGCGAGCATGGGCGACAACAAAACCCAGTCCGCTCGCATCGAAGCGAACGCGCTCGACGCCGGCGCGGCGATCCGCGCGGCCGACCGCGACGCGGGCTGGCCCGCCGCCGACTGGTGGCGCGCGTACCGCGACCCGCAGCTCGATGCGTGGATCGCCGCCGCCCAGGCCGGCAACCCGACCCTCGCGGCCGCCGAGGCCCGCGTGCGCGAAGCGCAGGCGATGGCGCGCGTCGCCCGTTCGGCCGAACTGCCGCAGATCAACGGCAACCTGTCGCTGATGCGCGAGCACTGGCCGGACAACGTGTACTACGGCCCGGGCCCGCTCGCGAACGCCGACACCTGGAACAATACCGGCACGCTCGGCCTGTCCTACCACCTCGATCTGTGGGGCAAGGACAAGAACGCGACCGAGCGTGCGCTCGACACCGCGCATGCGAGCGCCGCCGACGCACGGGCGGCGAAGCTCGAACTCGAGGTCAACGTCGTGCGCGCGTATGTCGGCATGTCGATGAACTACGCGCTGCTGGATCTCGCGCACGAAACCTTCGAACGCCAGCGCTCGCTCGCCGATCTCGCGCGCAAGCGGCTGCAGGCCGGCCTCGGCACGCAGCTCGACGTGAGCCAGGCGGAATCGACGCTGCCCGACTACGAGCGCCAGATCGACAGCTATGAAGAAGCGATCCAGCTCGCGCGCCACCAGCTCGCCGCACTGGCCGGCAAGGGCCCGGGCGCCGGCGACGCGATCAAGCGGCCGCAGCTTGCGCTCGATGCGCCGGCCGGCCTGCCGTCGGCGCTGCCGGCCGACCTGCTCGGCCGCCGCCCCGACGTCGTCGCGGCGCGCTGGACGGTCGACGCGCAGGCGCGCGGCATCGACGTCGCGAAGGCGTCGTTCTACCCGAACATCGACCTGCTCGCGACGGTCGGCGGCTTCGGCGTGACCGCGCCGTTCACCGACTTCCTGCGCGCGATGAACGGCGGCTGGACGGCTGGCCCCGCGCTGTCGCTGCCGATCTTCGAAGGCGGCCGGCTGCGTGCGCAGCTCGGCGCCGCGAATGCCGGCTACGACCAGGCGGTCGAGCGCTACAACCAGACGATCGTCGGCGCGCTCAAGGACATCGCCGACCAGGTCGTGCGGATCCGCTCGCTCGATACGCAGAAGAAGGACGCCGCGCGGTCGGTGGCGGCCAACAATCGCAGCTATCAACTGTCGCGCGAAGGCTTCCGCCGCGGGCTGACCGATTACGTGAACGTACTGGTCGCGCAACAGCAACTGCTGCGCGCGCAGGAGACGGCCGCCCGCATCGACGCGGAACGCCTCGCTGCGCACGCGCAGCTGATGGCCGCGCTCGGCGGCGGGGTCGAGACGGGCATGGACGTGCGGGGCGGCCATCCGCCGAAGGACGAGGCCGCCGCGTCGGGCACGAAGCCCGCGGCAGCCGTCGCCCGGCCCGCGGAAGTCGCGACCGCCGGCGCGTCCGCCGTGCCGGCCGCACGGTAACGCGGAGCGCCGCCATGTCAGCCTCCTCACCCGCTTCCACGCCCGCCGGCGGCCCGTTCGCAGTCTGGACCGCCGCGTTCGGCGACTGGGCCCGCACCGACGGCGCCGCATGGCTCTACCTGTTCAAGGCGCTGCTCGCCGCGTTCATCGCGACCGGCGTGTCGATGCGGCTCGACCTGCCCGCGCCGAAAACGGCGATGACGACCGTGTTCATCGTGATGCAGCCGCAAAGCGGCGCGGTGCTCGCGAAAAGCTTCTACCGCGTCGCCGGCACGATCTTCGGGCTGATCGCGACGCTCACCTTCGTCGGGCTGTTCCCGCAGCAGCCGCAACTGTTCCTGCTGGCGGTCGCGCTGTGGGTCGCCCTGTGCACGGCCGGCGCCGCGCGCAACCGCAACTTCCGCAGCTACGGCTTCCTGCTGGCCGGCTACACGACCGCGCTGATCGGGCTGCCCGCATCCCAGCACCCGGACGGCGCGTTCATGAGCGCGATGACGCGCGTGGCCGAAATCATGGTCGGGATCGTATCGGCCGGCGTGGTCAGCGCACTCGTGTTTCCGCAGACCACCGGCGAGCAGATGCGCACGACGGTGCGCAAGCGCTTCGGCAGCTTCGTCGACTACGTCGCGGCGGCGCTGTCGGGCCAGCTCGACCGCGCGCATATCGAAACCATCCATACGCGCTTCGTCGCCGACGTGGTCGGGTTCGAGGCCGCGCGCAGCATGGCCGTGTTCGAGGATCCGGACACGCGGATGCGCAGCGGCCGCCTCGCGCGGCTGAACAGCGAGTTCATGAGCGCGTCGAGCCGGTTCCATGCGCTGCACCAGTTGATGAACCGGCTGCATGCGGCCGGCGCGCAGGCCGCGATCGACGCGATCGAGCCGTACTTTCGCGAGATCGCCCCGCTGCTGCTGACGCCCGCCGGCGAACCGGTGCGCACGTCGGCCGACGCAGGCCATGCGGCCGCGCAATTGCTCGCGTGGCGCGACGCGCTGCCGCGCCGCATCCGCGCGACGCGCGCCGCGCTCGAGACGCAGCCGGACTTTCCGCTGCTCGACTTCGACACGGCCGCCGAACTGCTGTACCGCTTCATCACCGACCTGCACGAGTACGCGGCCACCTATGCGTCGCTGTCGACCGCGACGCACGAGCGCGAACGCTGGATCGAGCGCTACGAGCCGCGCACCAATGCGACGGCGATGGTGATCGCGGCGATTCGCACCGCGACCGTGATCCTCGTGCTCGGCTGGTTCTGGATCGAGACCGCATGGCCGAGCGGCGTGACGATGACGCTGACGGCGGCGGCCACCTGCGCGCTCGCGTCGTCGACGCCGCGCCCGACCGCGATGTCCGCGCAGATGGGCATGGGCACCGCGCTCGCCGTCTGCACGGGCTTCCTGCTGACGTTCGGCATCTATCCGCACATCGACGGCTTTCCGCTGCTGTGCGTCGCGCTCGCACCGCTGCTGGCGATCGGCATCTACTTGACGCTGAAGCCGAAGCTCGCCGGCTACGGGATGGGCTACCTGATCTTCTTCAGCTTCCTCGCCGGCCCGGACAACATCACGCACTACGATCCGACCAGTTTCATGAACGATTCGCTCTCGCTCGTGCTGGCGATGCTGGTGTCGGCGATCGCGTTCGCGGTGCTGTTCCCGCCGACCGCGCCGTGGCTCAAGAAGCGGCTGTTCGCGGACCTGCGCCACCAGGCCGTCGCGGCCGGCCACGCGCGGCTCGCGGGCTTGCGCACGCGCTTCGAGAGCGGTGCGCGCGACCTGATGTACCAGGCGCACACGCTGTCGGCCGATCAGCCCGACGTGCAGCGCGACGCGCTGCGCTGGATGTTCGCGGTGCTCGAAACCGGCAACGCGACGATCGACCTGCGTCACGAGCTCGCGACGCTGCCGTCCGACCCGCGCTATGCGCCCGCGATGCCGTGGCGGCGCGCGATCGAGACGATGCGCAGCGCGCTGTCGGCATTGTTCTCGAAGCCGAGCACCGCGCGTTTCGACGCGACGCTCGCCGCGACCAATGCGGCGATCGACGCGACCCGACAAACGCTCGATGCGGTCGAGCCGTCGCGCGACGAGCGCCATCGGCTGCAGCGCATCCTGAGCCACCTGCATTTCGTGCGGACCGCGCTGCTCGACCCGGAATCGCCGCTCGAGCCGCTCAACCGCAACCGCCCCGTGCGTCCTCAACCAGGAGCCTCGTCATGATGCCGCGTGAAATCGCCATTCTCGATGCCTACATGCCCACGGTGGTGCTGATGTTCGCCCTCGGCGCGATCGCGACCTGGGCTGTCGACCGCCTGCTCGCCTATACGGGCCTCTACCGTCTCGTCTGGCATCCGTCGCTGTTCCGGGCCTGCCTTCTCGTCTGTATTTGCGGCGGACTGAGTCTTGCCGTTTACCGTTGATTCCGAACCATCATGATGCTCAGAAAACTCTTCGGCTTCGTCGCGACCGCCGTCATCCTTCTCGTCGCGATCCTGATCGGGCGCTCGCTGTGGGTGCACTACATGGACGATCCGTGGACGCGCGACGGGCGCGTGCGCGCCGAAATCATCAACGTCGCGCCGGACGTGTCGGGTGCAATCGTCGAGCTGCCCGTGCATGACAACCAGCTCGTGAAGAAAGGCGACCTGATCATGCAGATCGATCCGTCGCACTACCAGATCGCGGTCGAGCAGGCGCAGGCGGCCGTCGCCGCCCGCCGTGTGGAACTGCAGATGCGCCGCGACGACGCGGCCCGCCGCGCGGACCTCGATGCGCTCGTCGTGTCGAAGGAAAACCGCGAGAACGCGGCGCACAGCGCATCGAGCGCCGATGCGCAGTACCAGCAGGCCATCGCCGCGCTCGACGCCGCGAAGCTCAACCTCGAGCGCACGCGCGTCGTCGCGCCGGTCGACGGCTACATCACGAACCTGCAGACGTTCAAGGGCAACTACGCGGTGGCCGGCCAGGCGAAGCTCGCGATCGTCGACAGCCACTCGTTCTGGGTCTACGGCTACTTCGAGGAAACCAAGCTGCCGCGCGTGAAGATCGGCGCGCCGGCCGAAATGCGGCTGATGAGCGGCGGCGTGATGAAGGGCCACGTCGAGAGCATCTCGCGCGGCATCTACGATCGCGACAACCCGCAAAGCCGCGACCTCGTCGCGGACGTGAACCCGACCTTCAACTGGGTGCGCCTCGCGCAACGCGTGCCGGTACGCATCCGGATCGACGAAGTGCCGGCCGACGTGGTGCTGTCGGCGGGCACGACCTGCACGGTCATCATCGATCCGGACAAGCAGAAGAAGAAGTCGTAATCGCCCGGGCGCGCCGCGCGCTCAGTGTGCGATGCGGAAACGCCCGACCAGCGCCTTCAATGCCTGCGCCTGCTCGTCGAGCGCGTTCGCGGCAGCGGCCGCCTGTTCGACGAGCGCCGCGTTCTGCTGGGTGCCGGCATCCATCTGCGTGACCGCGCGGCCGATCTCGTCGATCCCCGCGCTCTGCTCGTCCGACGCCGCCGAGATCTCGCCGATGATGTCGGTCACGCGCTTGACCGCGCGTACCACGTCGCCCATCGTGCGGCCCGCGTCGTGCGCGAGCGCCGCGCCGTTTGCGACGCGCTCGACCGACGCGCCGATCAGTTCCCGAATCTCCTTGGCCGCCGTCGCCGAGCGCTGCGCGAGCAGCCGAACCTCTCCGGCGACCACCGAGAAACCGCGCCCCTGCTCGCCGGCGCGCGCGGCCTCGACCGCCGCGTTCAACGCGAGAATGTTGGTCTGGAACGCGATCCCCTCGATCGTGCCGATGATGTCGCGAATGTTCTTCGCGCTGCCGTCGATCTCGCTCATCGTCGCGACCACACGCCCGACGACTTCCCCGCCCGTCTCCGCCACCGCCGACGCATTGGCCGCGAGCGTGCTCGCCTGCCGCGCGTTCTCGGCGTTCTGCCGCACGGTCGACGTGAGCTGCTCCATGCTGGCCGCGGTGCGTTCGAGCGCGACGGCCTGCTGCTCGGTGCGCCGCGACAGGTCGAGGTTGCCGGTCGAGATCTCGCCGGACGCGGACGCGATCGCCTCGGCGCTCACGGCGATCTCGCTGACGGTCGCCGCGAGCCCCGTCTGCATCTCGGCCAGCGCGCGCACCATGCTGTCGCGGTCGTGCCGCGCGAGCGTGATCGGCCGCGTCAGGTCGCCGCGCGCGATGTCCGCGGCAATCTCCTTCGCGAGCGCGGGCTCGCCGCCGAGCTGCGACGCGAGGCGCCGCACGACGCGCTCGGCGATCGCGACGGCCAGCACGATCAGCGCGGCCGTCATCGCCGCGATCATCGCGAACGACGACGAAAAAATGGTCGCGGACGCATCGAGCGTCGCCTTCGACTTCTCGCCGCGCGTCTTCACGAGTTCGGCGACGAGTTTTTCGAGCTTGCCGGTTTCGACCAGCAGCGACACGTCCTGCGTGCCGACCTGCCAGTTCATCTGCGACAGGTCGAGCGGCTGCGCGCGCACCAGCGTGACGAAATCGCGCAGATGCGTGCTCCACGTGCCGACCGCCGTCGAGAATGCGTGCAGCCGCGCCGAATCGCCGGCATCGGCCGGATCCGCATAGCGCTGCAGCGTGCCGAGCGCCTGGCCGATCGACGCGAGCCCCGCGCTCACCTCGGCGCCGAGTTCGTCGCGCTCCTTCGCGGTGGTCGCGGTCAGCAGCATCTTCTGCGCGCGGCTCGCCCGCAGCACTTCGGCGCGGACTTCCTCGGCCGCCCGGCTCGCGACGTGACCCTGGTCGTAGACCGACGAGATCGATTCGTTCAGCCGGCTGATCTGCCACAGCGAAAACACGCCGATCACGAGCGTGCCGGCCAGCAGGATCGCGAATGCGGCGCGCAACGTCGCCTTGACGGTCCACGGCCGGCGTGCGCGGCGCTCGGCGTGCGCACGCCGAGCGGCACGACCGGCGGCAACGTCGGGTACGGCGGCTGCCGCACCGGGCTGTGGATGCAAAGATGCTGCTTTCATCGATCTACCCCGTATTGATCACGCTGCCGGAAAGGTCGGTCCCGGCGTTCCCGCGACGGCTGGCCATGCCGCACGTCCTGCACCCTGCCCGGCGGGTAGCCGGGGCCGGGCGCGGCGCGCCTGTTGTCATTGGGTCGTTCTACGGCCGCCATCGCCGTTTCTTGAGTCCGGAAAAACACGCACCGGGCCCTGGCGCGGCCACCGCTGAAGGGTGGACGCGCCGCCAGCGTTATACCCGTCCAAAAAAGCATGCATCTGCCGATCCGTCGGAGGAATGTCCGATTCACGACAAAACTTGGCAGGACATTCTCGATACGCCAAATTACACTTCTTTGACGCAGCAACGATCCAGAACGCGCCGATCCCCAACAGAGCGCGCCAGCCACCTCAACTCGTTCAGCTCTCATGGAAACCAGCCTCGACTCCGGCTCCGCCAGCGCAGCCGCCGCCCAGCCGTCCGCACCGCCCGCCGCACCGCCCGCCGCCCGCACCGTCTACCCGGTGCTCGGCGCGATCAGCTTCTCGCACATGCTCAACGACATGATCCAGTCGTTGATCCTCGCGATCTACCCGATGCTCAAGAGCCAGTTCGCGCTGTCGTTCGCGCAGATCGGCCTGATCACGCTCACGTACCAGATCACCGCGTCGCTGCTGCAGCCGCTCGTCGGCCTCTATACCGACAAGCGTCCGAAGCCGTATTCGCTGCCGGTCGGCATGGGCTTCACGCTCGGGGGGCTGCTGCTGATGTCGGTCGCGCCGAATTTCCCGATGCTGCTGGTGGCCGCCGCGCTCGTCGGCTGCGGCTCGTCGGTGTTCCATCCCGAATCGTCGCGGGTCGCGCGGATGGCGTCGGGCGGCCAGCACGGCCTCGCGCAGTCGGTGTTCCAGGTGGGCGGCAATGCAGGCTCCGCGCTCGGGCCGCTGCTCGCCGCGCTCGTGATCATTCCGCACGGCCAGCACAGCATCGCGTGGTTCTCGGCGGCCGCGCTGGTCGCGATGATCGTGCTCACGCAGATCGGCCACTGGTACAAGAAGCATCCGTCGATGAAGAAGAAGGCCGCCCCGGCCGGCCACCCGACGCTGTCGCGCGGCCGCGTGATGGGCGCGATCGGCGTGCTGGTGCTGCTGGTGTTCTCGAAGTACTTCTACCTCGCGAGCATCAACAGCTATTTCACGTTCTACCTGATCGACAAGTTCCACCTGTCGGTGCAGGCCGCGCAGATCCACCTGTTCGTGTTCCTCGCGGCGGTGGCGGCCGGCACGCTGATCGGCGGGCCCGTCGGCGACCGGATCGGCCGCAAGTACGTGATCTGGGTGTCGATCCTCGGCGTCGCGCCGTTCACGATGCTGCTGCCGTACGCGAACCTGTTCTGGACGAGCGTGCTGACCGTGATCATCGGCATCGTGCTGGCGTCGGCGTTCGCCGCGATCCTCGTCTACGCGACGGAGCTGATGCCCGGCAAGGTCGGGATGGTCGCGGGCCTGTTCTTCGGCTTCGCGTTCGGCCTGGGCGGCGTCGGCGCGGCCGTGCTCGGCCAGCTCGCGGACGCGACGAGCATCCCGTTCGTCTACAAGGTGTGCTCGTTCCTGCCGCTGATCGGCGTGTTCACGGTGTTCCTGCCGAACCTCGAAAGCAGCCGGCGCAAGCAGGCATGACGAACGGCCGGCCGCGGCGTGCGTGCCGCGGCCGGTCGAGCGACTCGAAGGGAGAATACGACGGCGGCTAGGGCCTGTTCACGCTAATAACGGGCTTGCGCTGGCCCCCAGAAGGGCCGAGCGCAAGGATTGCGACGAAGCGAATACTCGACGTATTCGCGAGGAGCATGACGCGGCGATCGGCCCTTCTGGGGGCCAGCCCCACGAATGCATTTTTCCAAACAGGGGAACGCGCCTTTCCGCCCGCATGGCGGCGTCGTTCGTCGTTGCAATAGCTACGGCTATTGCGCCTCCTCTCTCCTTGCACGCGCCCAAAGGAAGTCCCCTTGGGGGACGGGCGGAAAGGCACGTTCGCAAGCCCGTTATTAGCGTGAACAGGCCCTAGGCCGCCGTCGTCGCATGCAGCGTCAGGAAACGCTTGAGGATGCCGGACGAATAGCTGCTCGCGATCGCCGACAGGAAGTGCGAGAACGACTGCGTCGCGTGATCGTCGGCCGTATCGGAGATCGTGCGCACGAGCGCGAACGGCACGTCGTGTTCCGCGCACACCTGCGCGATTGCCGCGCCTTCCATTTCGACCGCGAGCGCATCCGGCAGCGCGTCGCGCAGCGCGACGACTTCCTGCTCGCTCGACACGAAGCGGTCGCCGCTGATGACGAGCCCCGCGTGCAGCGCCGCGCCGGCGAGCCCGAAGCGCTCGGCGAACCGCGCACCCTCTTCGTCGACGAACAGCGTGCATGCTGCCCGCAAGCGGGCCGTCAGCGCCGCGTCGGTCGCGAAACGCGTGATGCCGAGCAGCGGCACCTCGTAGCGCGGAAAGAGCGGCGACGCATCGAGATCGTGCTGCAGCAGCGTATCGGCCACGACGACGTCGCCGACCCGCACCGTGCGCGACACGCCGCCCGCGACGCCGGTGAACACGACGCCCGACACGCCGAACACGTGGATCAGCGCGCTGACCGTCGCGGCGGCCGCGACCTTGCCGACCCGCGCGAGCGTGACGACGCAGGCCGCGCCGTGCACGGTGCCGACGTGATAATCGCGGCGGCCGAGCGTGACCGTCTTCATCGCGCCGTCGGCGCGCATCGCGGCGATCAGGTCGCCGAGTTCCTCGGGCAGCGCGGCCAGAATGCCGAGCGGACGCGCGGCAGGCGTCACGGCGATGTCGACGTCCATCATTCCACCGCCTGCAGTTTCGCGACCGCGAGCGCGAGCCATTTCTCGCCGTGGCGCTTGAACTTCACCTGCGCCTTCGCATCGGTGCCGTTGCCTTCGAGCGCGGTGACCGTGCCTTCGCCGAACTTCGTATGGAACACCTGCTGGCCGACCCGGAAGCCGGCGTCGGCCGCGCGCTGCTTGTCCGCGAACGCGGGCAGTGGCGCGGACACGGCCGCATCGACGATCTGCTCGCGGCTGCCGCCGCCCGGCCGCGCGAACCAGTCGCGCCCGTACCCGGCGTTGTCCGAACGCCCGCCCCAGCGCGACCCGGCCTCGACCTTCGGCGTGAGCCACTTCAGCACGTGCTCCGGCAGTTCGTCGAAGAAGCGCGAGCGCACGTTGTAGCGGGTCTGCCCGTGCAGCATCCGGCTTTGCGCGAACGACAGGTAGAGCCGCTCCTTCGCGCGCGTGATCGCGACGTACATCAGCCGGCGCTCTTCCTCGAGGCCGTCCGATTCGAGCACGCTGTTCTCGTGCGGGAACAGCCCCTCCTCGAGCCCCGTGATGAACACGGCCGAGAATTCGAGCCCCTTCGCCGCGTGCACGGTCATCAGTTGCACGGCGTCCTGGCCGGCCTGCGCCTGGTTGTCGCCGGCCTCCAGCGACGCGTGCGACAGGAAACCGGCCAGCGGCGTCATCGTGTCGGGATTTTGCGCGGGATCGTCGAGCGGCACGGGATCGAGCACGTCGACCGCCGGATCGTCCGTCGCGGCGCCGAGTTCGGGCGCCGCGATCGCGCCCGCGCGCAGCGGGATCGAGCGGGCCGGCGTGTCGAGCCCGTAGCCTTCCTCGGCGATGAACGCGGTGGCCGCGTTCACGAGTTCCTGCAAGTTTTCGAGGCGATCCTGGCCTTCGCGCTCGCCCTGGTAGAAATCGGCGAGGCCGCTCGCGCGCACGATGTGCTCGACGGTGTCGGGCAGGTTCATCTGCTGCGTGTCGGCGCGCATCTTCGCGACCAGGTTCGCGAACCCGCCGAGGCTCGTGCCGGCCTTGCCGGTCACGTACGGAATCGCGGCGGCCATCGAGCAGCCGTACAGGCGCGCGGCGTCGGCCAGCTGCTCGATCGAGCGCGCGCCGATTCCGCGGGTCGGGAAGTTCACGACGCGCACGAATGCCGTGTCGTCGTTCGGGTTGTCGATCAGGCGCAGGTACGCGAGCGCGTGCTTCACTTCCTGCCGCTCGAAAAAGCGCAGGCCGCCGTACACGCGGTACGGAATGCCCGACGACATCAGCGTGTGCTCGATCGAGCGCGACTGCGCGTTGCTGCGGTACAGGACGGCCACTTCGCTGCGCGCCATGCCGGTATTGATCAGCGAGCGGATCTCCTCGACGATCCAGCCGGCTTCCTGCGAATCGGTGCTGGCTTCGTACACGCGCACCGGCTCGCCGTGACCGGCATCGGTCCGCAGGTTCTTGCCGAGGCGGTGCGCGTTGTTCGAGATCAGCTGGTTCGCCGCGTCGAGGATGTTGCCGTGCGAACGGTAGTTCTGCTCGAGCTTGATCAGGTTGCGCACGCGGAATTCATCTTCGAAGTCGCGCATGTTGCCGACGTTCGCGCCGCGGAACGCGTAGATCGACTGGTCGTCGTCGCCGACCGCGAAGATCGCGTTCTGGCCGCCCGCGAGCATCTTGAGCCACGCGTACTGCAGCTTGTTGGTGTCCTGGAACTCGTCGACGAGGATGTGCCGGAAGCGTGCCTGGTAGTGCGCGCGCAGCGGCGCGTTGTACGCGAGCAGCTCGTAGCAGCGCAGCAGCAGCTCGGGGAAATCGACGACGCCTTCGCGCTGGCACTGCTGGTCGTACGCCTGGTACAGCTCGACGAACTTGCGATTGAAGTTGTCGGTCGCGTCGACCTTGTCCGGGCGCAGCCCCTGCTCCTTCGCGTTGTTGATGAAGTACTGGACGTTCTTCGGCGGGTACTTTTCATCGTCGACGTTCGCCGCCTTCATCAGCCGCTTGATCGCGGACAGCTGGTCGGCCGTGTCGAGGATCTGGAAGGTCTGCGGCAGGCCGGCGTCGCGCCAGTGCGTGCGCAGCATCCGGTTGCACAGGCCGTGGAACGTGCCGATCCACATCCCGCGCGTGTCGATCGGCATCATCGCCGACAGGCGCGCCATCATCTCGCGCGCGGCCTTGTTCGTGAAGGTGACGGCGAGCACGGTGGGCGGCGATGCATAGCCCTGCTGGATCAGCCACGCGATACGCGTGATCAGCACGCGGGTCTTGCCGCTGCCCGCCCCTGCAAGGATCAGCGCCGGTTCGTTCGGCAACGTGACGGCGGCGTATTGTTCAGGGTTCAGATTGGCGAGCAGATCGGGCATGGAGCGGCGGCTAACGGGCGAGAAAAATGCGGACCCGACATTATAAGTCGGCCGCGCGATGCCGTTTCCGATCCGTTCGGCCGCACCTCGTGCGCGCGTTGCGGGCACGTTGCGGCCGCGTGCCGGCAGGCCCGCGCCGGCAAGGCGATGGCTGGCGGATGGGCATCCATTTATAATTGTCAGATTCGGCATCCAATTCACGCATTTTTCGGCAGATTTCCAACATGAGCGACAACACGCTTGCGAAGAGCTTCGAGCCCCATACCATCGAGTCCCAATGGGGGCCGGAGTGGGAAAAACGCGGCTATGCCGCCCCGGCATTCGATCCGTCCCGCCCCGATTTCGCGATCCAGTTGCCGCCGCCGAACGTGACGGGCACGCTGCACATGGGCCACGCGTTCAACCAGACGATCATGGACGGCCTCGCCCGCTATCACCGGATGCTCGGCGAGAACACGCTGTGGGTGCCCGGCACCGACCACGCGGGGATCGCCACCCAGATCGTCGTCGAGCGCCAGCTCGACGCGCAGGGCGTGTCGCGCCACGACCTCGGCCGCGAGAAGTTCGTCGAGCGCGTGTGGGAATGGAAGCAGAAATCCGGTTCGACGATCACGGACCAGGTGCGCCGGCTCGGCGCGTCGACCGACTGGTCGCGCGAATACTTCACGATGGACGACAAGATGTCGGCCGCCGTGCGCGACGTGTTCGTCACGCTGTATGAACAAGGGCTGATCTACCGCGGCAAGCGCCTCGTCAACTGGGATCCGGTGCTGCTCACCGCCGTGTCGGACCTCGAAGTCGTCAGCGAAGAGGAAAACGGCCACCTGTGGCACATCCGCTACCCGCTCGTCGACGGCTCCGGCTCGCTGACGGTCGCCACCACGCGCCCCGAGACGATGCTCGGCGACGTCGCGCTAATGGTCCATCCGGAAGACGAGCGCTACGCGCACCTGATCGGCAAGCTGGTGACGCTGCCGCTGACGGGCCGCGAGATCCCGGTGATCGCCGACGACTACGTCGACCGCGAGTTCGGCACGGGCGTCGTGAAGGTCACGCCCGCGCACGACTTCAACGACTACCAGGTCGGCCTGCGCCACAAGCTCGCGCCGATCGAGATCCTGACGCTCGACGCGAAGATCAACGACAACGGCCCCGAGCAGTATCGCGGCCTCGACCGCTTCGACGCGCGCAAGGCGATCGTCGCCGACCTCGATGCGGAAGGCTTCCTCGACTCGGTGAAGCCGCACAAGCTGATGGTGCCGCGCGGCGACCGCACGGGCGTCGTGATCGAGCCGCTGCTGACCGACCAGTGGTTCGTCGCGATGACGAAGCCGGCGCCGGAAGGCACGTTCAATCCGGGCAAGTCGATTACCGAGACGTCGCTCGACGTGGTGCGCGACGGCCAGATCAAGTTCGTGCCGGAAAACTGGACGACCACCTACTACCAGTGGCTCGAAAACATCCAGGACTGGTGCATCTCGCGCCAGCTGTGGTGGGGCCACCAGATTCCCGCGTGGTACGGCGAGAACGGCGAGGTGTTCGTCGCGCGCGACGAGGAAGGCGCGCGCGCGCAGGCCGCGGCGAACGGTTACACGGGCGCGCTCAAACGTGACGAAGACGTGCTCGACACGTGGTTCTCGTCGGCGCTCGTGCCGTTCTCGTCGCTCGGCTGGCCGAACGAAACGCCCGAACTGAAGCACTTCCTGCCGTCGTCGGTGCTCGTCACCGGCTTCGACATCATCTTCTTCTGGGTCGCCCGGATGGTGATGATGACCACGCACTTCACCGGCAAGGTGCCGTTCCATACCGTCTACATGCACGGCCTCGTGCGCGACGCGGAAGGCCAGAAGATGTCGAAGAGCAAGGGCAACACGCTCGACCCGATCGACATCGTCGACGGCATCGACCTCGAGGCGCTGGTCGCGAAACGCACGACGGGCCTGATGAACCCGAAGCAGGCCGCGACCATCGAGAAAAAGACGCGCAAGGAATTCCCGGACGGCATCCCCGCGTTCGGCACCGACGCGCTGCGCTTCACGATGGCGTCGATGGCGACGCTCGGCCGCAACGTGAACTTCGACCTCGCGCGCTGCGAAGGCTATCGCAACTTCTGCAACAAGCTGTGGAACGCGACGCGCTTCGTGCTGATGAACTGCGAAGGCCACGACTGCGGCAGCGACAAGCCGGAAGTGTGCGGCGCGGGCGACTGCGGCCCCGGCGGCTACCTCGACTTCTCGGCGGCCGACCGCTGGATCGTGTCGCTGCTGCAGCGCACCGAAGCCGACATCGCGAAGGGTTTCGCCGATTACCGCTTCGACAACATCGCGAGCAGCATTTATAAATTCGTGTGGGACGAGTACTGCGACTGGTATCTCGAACTCGCGAAGGTGCAGATCCAGAACGGCACGCCGGAACAGCAGCGCGCGACGCGCCGCACGCTGCTGCGCGTGCTGGAAACGGTGCTGCGCCTCGCGCACCCGGTCATCCCGTTCATCACCGAGGCACTGTGGCAGAAAGTTGCGCCGCTCGCCGGCCGCTATCCGCAGGGCAAGGCCGAGGGCGAGGCGTCGCTGATGACGCAGGCGTATCCGGTCGCGAACCTGCAGAAGCTCGACGAGGCGTCCGAGCAGTGGGCGGCCGACCTGAAGGCGATCGTCGACGCCTGCCGCAACCTGCGCGGCGAGATGAACCTGTCGCCGGCGACCAAGGTGCCGCTGCTCGCGGCCGGCGATGCCGAGCGCCTGCGCTCGTTCGCGCCGTACGTGCAGGCGCTCGCGCGCCTGTCGGAAGTGCAGATCCTCGCGGACGAAGCGGCGCTCGACAAGGAAGCGCACGGCGCGCCGATCGCGATCGTCGGCCCGAACAAGCTGGTGCTGAAGGTGGAAATCGACGTCGCGGCCGAACGCGAGCGCCTGTCGAAGGAAATCACGCGCCTGACGGGCGAAATCGCGAAATGCAACGCGAAGCTCGGCAACGAGGCTTTCGTCGCGAAAGCCCCGCCGGCCGTGGTCGAACAGGAGCAGAAACGCGTCGCGGAATTCCAGAGCACGCTCGAAAAACTGCGTGCGCAGCTCGATCGGTTGCCTGCGTAACAAAGGGTAAGGTCATTTGCGTTCACTATAATGCGAACGTGAACATAGACCGTCTGACAAGTCGATTACAGGAATAAAGGTTCGATCATGTTGAAAGTCACCAAGGCGGTATTCCCCGTTGCCGGTCTCGGCACGCGGTTCCTCCCGGCAACGAAGGCGAGCCCGAAGGAAATGCTGCCGGTCGTCGACAAGCCGCTGATCCAGTACGCGGTCGAGGAAGCGATCGCCGCGGGCATCACCGAGATGATCTTCGTGACCGGGCGCAGCAAGCGCGCGATCGAGGACCACTTCGACAAGTCGTACGAGGTCGAGGCCGAACTCGAGGCGCGCGGCAAGGAAAAGCTGCTCGAACTCGTGCGCAGCATCAAGCCGAGCCATGTCGACTGCTTCTACGTGCGCCAGCCGGAAGCGCTCGGCCTCGGCCATGCGGTGCTGTGCGCGGAAAAGCTGGTGGCCGACAACCCGTTCGCGGTGATCCTCGCGGACGACCTGCTCGACGGCAACCCGCCGGTGATGAAGCAGATGGTCGACGTGTTCGACCACTATCACAGCTCGGTGATCGGCGTGGAAGAGATCCCGCCGTCGGAGACGAAGTCGTACGGGATCGTCGACGGCAAGGAATGGGAAGAGTCGATCGTCAAGATGTCGGCGATCATCGAGAAGCCGGCGCCGGAAGTCGCGCCGTCGAACCTCGGCGTGGTCGGCCGCTACATCCTGAAGCCGCGGATCTTCGAACACCTGCGCGCGCTGAAGCCCGGCGCGGGCGGCGAACTGCAGCTCACCGACGCGATCCAGGCGCTGCTCGCCGACGAGCAGGTGCTGGCCTACAAGTACCAGGGCACGCGCTACGACTGCGGCAGCAAGCTCGGCTACCTGAAGGCGACGGTCGAATTCGCGCTGCGTCACCCGGAAGTCGGTGCGGAGTTCGATACGTACCTGCGCACGCGCGACGGCGGCCAACCGACCGTCTGAACGCGGCAAGGGCGCGCCCCGGCGGGCCCGCCCTCACCTCACGGCCAGCGCTTCAGCGCGCGTCGGCCGGCTTCACCGAGACGACGCCCGGCATCCCGCCCGCGTCGTCTTTTTTCGTCTTGACCAGCCAGCCGCTGCCGTCGCCGAACGGCACCTTCGCCAGCGCGCTCTTCACGAGCGCCGGCGCGGTCTGCTGCGTGCCCGGATCGCGATCGCGCAGCGACGCCGACACGCGATAGACGTCGGCGCCCGATTGCGCATCGACGAAGCGCAGCGTCAGCACGTGGCGGTACACGCGGCCCATGAACGGCAGCGCGACCGGCGCGGGCCCGTCGACCGTCACGCATGCGCTGCTCGCCGCGCCGCACCGGTCGGCGCTCGCCGCGACCGCCGCCGGCTGCGTCGCATACGCGATCGACAACCGGTAGCGCGCGTCCTTGAGAGGCTGCGCATCGAAGCCGCGGCGCGCGAGTTCGTCGCGCACGAGCGTCTCGATCTGCCGGTACTCGGCGTCGTCCGCCTGCGCGGCCGTCCGCACGAAATCGTAGCCGTGCGCACCGGATGCAAATGCATTCGGCTGCCCGACCGCACTCACGCCGCTCGTCACGCCGGCACAACCCGTCAACAGCGACGCCGCCAGCGCGGTCGCCGCCCATTGCTTTCTCATGACTTTCCCCAAATGCGTGCCGTCGCGCCCGGCCCTGTCAGGCGGACGGCTCGTCGATCGCGGGCAACGACACCGTCACCGCGGTGCCGACACCCACTTCGCTGTCGACCGACACGCTGCCCCCATGGCGCGTGACGACCGTCTTCACGAAAGCCATGCCGAGCCCGGAGCCCGGGATGTCGGGCCGCTCGCCGGCATGGAATCGCTTGAAACGCTCGAACAGATGCCGCTGATCTTCCGGCGCAATGCCGTACCCCTGATCGCGAATCGTACAGAACATCCGCTTCGATGCGTGCTCGACCGTCAGCGTACACGCGATCACCGTGTCGGACGGACTGTATTTGACCGCATTGTTCAGCAGGTTCACGAAGGCGCGCGTGATCAGCGAGCGATCCGCGCGCACCCAGCACATGTCGGCGCCCACGTCGGTCTCGACGCGGATGTGCTTCGCCTGCGCCTGCGGCCACACCTCGTCGCTCGCGTCGATCAGCACGTCGACGAGGCTCGTCACCTCGAGCTGGTACGCCTGCGACTCGGCGCGCGCCAATTGCACGAACTCGTCGGCAAGCGACAGCGCGCGGTGCGCATAACGCTCGATCCGCGCGAGCAGCCCGCGCATCGCGTCGGTCTCGACGCGATCGCGCTCGATCTCGACCAGCGCGAGGATCGACGACTGCGGCGAACGCATGTCGTGCGACAGCAGGTGCAGCGCTTCCTCGCGATGCCGTTCGGCCGCATGCAGCTCGGTCACGTCGACGAGGCCGGCGATCCAGCCCGTCACGCGCCCTTGCGCGTTCGTACACGCCGCGTAGCGTAGCAAATGGTCGAGCCCGTCGCGATCGCGCACCTCGATGCCGCGCGCCATCGCGTCGTGCTCGGCCTCGAGCGTCGGATCGAGCGCGGCCGGCCAGCGCTCGCGGATCGCCGCGTCGTGCTCGGCGTTGCCGTCGACGGTCTTCATGAAGGTCAGCTCGCCGAGCGCGGTGCGCAGCGGCCGCCCTTCCGGCAGCGGCAGCGCGAGCCGCGACCCGTAGCGTTTCGCCGCGTGGTTCGCAATCAGCACGGTGCCGGCGAGGTCGGTCACGAAGATCGGCTCGGGCATGCTGTCGAGGCTGTCCCACACGAAGCGCTTCATGTCCTGCACGCGCTGCGCGGCCTGCGCCATCAGCGCCATCTGCCGCTCCAGCACGTCGCCGCCGACGCTGCGCGTGCGCGGCGCCTCGGGCAGCAGGTGCGGCTCGTCGGCGAGCTTCTGCAGCTCGCGGCGCAGGTACGACATCGTCATTTCCAGCCGCCGCCAGTTCCAGATCGGGTAGACGGCGATCAGCCCGAAGATCGCGGGCGCCGGCGTCAGCCAGATGCGCGCCTCGAACAGCAGCGCCACGCTCGCGACCACGGCGAGCGCGGCCAGGCTCAGCGTCAGCAGCAGCGCACGCCACGGCGACAGCATCAGGAAGCCGCCCAGCAACACGGCGAGCGGCAGCAGCGACGCGACGAACAATCCCGCGCGCGACGCGGGCGAGATCGCACTGCCGGTCGCCAGCATGTCGAGCACGTTCGCATGGATATACACGCCGGCCAGCGGGCCGAACTCGCCGGACACCGGCGTCGCGAAGCGGTCGTACAGCCCCGACGCCGTCACGCCGACGACGACGATCTTGCCGCGCAGCGCGTCGGGCTTCACGCGCCCTTCGAGCACGTCGTCGAACGACAGCGTCGGATACGCGGGCGTGTTGCGGCTGAACGGAATCAGGTAGCGGCCGTCGCCCGCCGCATCGCGCGACAGGTCGTGCGCGTTCGCGCCGGGCATGCCGCCGACCGGGTGCAGCCGGCCGGCCTGGATCGCGCGGTACACGGGCACCATCAGTTGCGGCCAGCGCACGCGGCCGTCGCTTTCGAACAGCGCGACGCTGCGCACGATGCCGTCGCGATCGACTTCGAGATTGATATGGCCGAGCCCCGTCGCGCGCGCGGCGAGCGCGGCGACCGGCGGATCGACCGATCGCGTGCCGTCCGCCTGCTCGGGACTCAGCAGCACCGGCAGGAAGGTCGGCACGCGGCTCATCGCGTCCGCGAACGTGCGATCCTCGGGCGACGGTTCGGTAAACAGCACGTCGTAGACGACGGCGGCCGGCTGCGCGCGCGCGAGCGTGTCGAGCAGCCGCGCATGCACGTCGCGCGGCCACGGCCAGCGGCCGAGCGCGGACACGCTCTGGTTGTCGATGTCGACCACCACCACGTCGGGCGACAGCGGCAGGCTGCGCAGCATCAGCAGCCGGTCGTAGATCAGCCCGTCGACGCTCGACGACAGGCGGCCGAGCGCGCACGCGAGGATCACCGCGATCCCGAGGCAGCCGATCGCGATCCATTCGATCAGGAAGCGGCGGCCGAGGCGCCGCCGCGGGGAAACGGAGTCGGGTTTCATGCGCCGCGGGTCAGCGCGACAACGTGAACGCGCTGACCGGACTGGTCTTCTCGTAGAACTTGCCGCCTTCGAATTCCTCGACGGTCACGGCCCAGAAATAGTCGCCCGGCGGCAGGTGCGCGACGGTGATCTGGCGCGCGTGCAGGCCGACCTGATCGACGACCGGCGCGCTCAGGTCCTTCGAGCGCGACAGCACGAACCGGTAACGCGCATTCTGGCCCGAGCCGTTCGGCGACCAGCGGAAATCGTAACCGCCCGCGCCCTGCGACGCGCTCGCGTCGAGCCCCATCACGCGGCGCTCGAACGCATAGGTGCGCGGCAGCCCCTCGAGGCCGTTCGCATCGATCGCAGCGATCCGCACGAAGTAATTCCCGTTCGGCACGTCGCGGAACACCGCGCGCGGCGAATCGGTGCGCGTTTCGCGGAACAGGTCGAGCAGCCCCGCGTCGTGCGCGAGCTGCACGCGATACGCATGCGCCTGCTCGAGCGGCGCGATGTCGAATGCGACGTCGGGCTCGTCCTGCACCTTGCCGGGATGCGCGAGCGTGGGTGCGCCGAGCAGTTCGACGGGTGCGCCGACCGCGCCGGACGACGTCGCGACGCTGCCGAAGTTCGCATGCACGAGCGTCGCGCCGGCTGGCTGCCGGCCGCCCGCGACGCCGACGGTGCCGTCGAGCACTTCGACGCGCGTCGACGCCGTGCCGGCCGCGTCGTAGTTCACGCGAAAGCGCGTGCCGCGCACGCCGGCCACAACCGATGGCGAGCGGATCTGGAAGCGGTCGTCGCGTTTCTTCAGGTGGGTGACGTCGCTATCGACCGAGCCGCGCGTGAGTTCGAACTCGCGATCGAGCGTGCCGGTCAGCACCGTGCGGCGCAGCGACTTCAGGTCGAGCTGGCTGTCGGGCGGCAGGCTCATGTGCGTGCCGTCGGCCAGCTCGATCGTCACGAAGCCGTTCGGGCCGGTGCGCACGCGGTCGCCTTCGGCGAGCGTCGCATCGTTCGCGAGCGGCGCGAAGGCGTCGCCGGACGCGCGCTCGGCCGTGCCCTGCACCGCGATCACGCGTGCGGTGAGCTTTTCCTTGCGCAGGCGCGCAACCGGCAGCTTCAGCGCGACGCCGGGCTGCAGGTGCTTCGGCGCCGGCACGCCGTTGATCTGCTGGAGCAGTTGCCAGTCGTCCGCGCCCTGCAGGTAGCGCGCGGCGACGTCGTACAGCGTGTCGCCCGCCTGCGTGCGATAGACGACCATCTTGCCCGCGGCGGCGGGCGGCTGCGCCGCGGCCTGCTGCGCGGCGAACGCGAACGCGACCGCGCAGGCCGCGCGCAGCGCCGCCGTGCACAGGCTCGCCGTGCGCTGCGTGATTCGCGCGGTCACTCCGGTTCCCCCTGGCCGACCCGTTCGAGCCGGTAGCCGTACCCGTAGATCGGCGCGAGACGGTAGCCGTTTTCGGGCCGTAGGCCGAGCTTCGTGCGCAGCATCGAAATGTGCGTATCCATCGTGCGCGACGGAATGTCGGTCGCCTGCTTCCACACGAGGTCGAGAATGTGCGCGCGCGACAGCGGCCGGTCGAGATGCTGGAACAGCAGCAGCGCGAGCTCGAATTCCTTTTGCGTGAGGCTCACGGCCTTGTCGCCGACGTACGCCTGCTTCAGGTTCACGTCGAAACGGAACTGATCGAATTCGCGGACGGTCGCCTCGGCGTTGACCGGATACGCGCGGCGCAGCAGCGAACCGATGCGCGCACGCAGGATCGGGCCGGACACGGGCTTGACCACGTAATCGTCGGCGCCGGCGTTGAGGATCTGCGTGATCCCCGCCTCGTCGTCGCGGCTCGTCATGAAGATGATCGGCAGGCTGTGCTCGGTCTGGTTGGCGCGCACCCACTTGAGCACTTCCTCGCCGGACATGTCGGGCACGTTCCAGTCGAGCACCAGCAGGTCGAACGTCTCGCGCTGCAGGCGCTTCTTCAGGGCCTTGCCTTCCTTGAACGCATAGCACGTATGGCCGACGGCCGTCAGCGTTTGACTGACGAAATCCGTCTGGGCCGGATCGTCATCCAGTACAGCAATTCTCATAGCACCCCGCAAATCGAAGTCGATTCGTCCATTCGGCTCCCGCGCCTGCCCCGGCCGCGCAGCCTGCGCGCGGCGTCCGGATACCGGCCGGCGAGCCGTCGTTCGCCGCTCGCGCCACCTGCGCAAACCGGCGACCCCGGCTAAATATCTCAAAAACGGGGCACGGACGAACCGGCGATTTCATCATAGTAGTATGAAATTCGCCAAGAAATTGCGCGGACTATCACCCTTTCTTCGAATAATCCTTTCTATTGCGCAACCGGACGGCCTATTCGGCGCCCGCGATGCCGGCCACCGGCTCGGCAAAATCGCCTGTCGGCATGCGTGGCGACGGCCGCTCCGACAGCAGCGGTTGCGCAAGCATCCGCTGCAGCTGGTCGCGCACGCGCTCCCACGCGCCGGCCGCGTAGTCGGGCTGGCCCGCCGCCCATGCCTGCGCCAGGTCGAACACGCGTTCGATCGTCGCACCGCAGTAGGTCGGGCCGGAGCCGTCGTCCCGCGCGGCATCGCGCAGCCGTTCGTCGAGCCATTCGGCCAGCCACGGCATCTCGGCCGCAGCCGAATCCGCATACGCCTCCAGCGCGGCACGCGCGTGGCGGTCCTGTTGCGGATCGAGCTCGATCCGGCTCAATTCCGAGGTGCGCACGGGCGCAATGCTTGCCGCTCCGGACGGACTTCGAAGGGTCCCTGGTCTGAAGGACATGTCCTCTCCCCGTTGTACGACGGTAGCGTCAGGCATGGCCCCCGAGCCCGCCGTGCGACGTACCGTGGCCGGCGCCTCCGCTGGGAGCGGACGACCGGCCGGGTCAGTATACGCAGCCGGTCACGCAACGAGGTTTAAGAATTGTCAGAGACGGGCGGCCGGCAACGGGCAGCCGGCTAGGTGTGGCCGGCCAGGAGCCCGGCGCGGCGGGATGTGCGATGCGCGCCGTCAGCGGCGGCGCATCAGGAACACGAAGATCTTGTCCTGGGTCGTCACTTCGACGATCTCGTTGCCCGTCTGCTTCGCGAACGCCGCGAAATCGCGCTGCGAGCCCGGATCGGTCGCGAGCACCTTGAGGATCTGCCCGCTTTCCATATCGGCAAGCGCTTTCTTGGCACGCAGGATCGGCAACGGGCAATTGAGCCCGCGCGCGTCCACTTCCTTGTGAATCTGCATCGGCTGTCGACCTTCGAATGACGCGCCACACATGGCGCGGGAGGAAGCCGCGATTTTACCGCAGCGCCACCGCGCCTGCCCGGGCCGCCCACGGGCCGGCGCCCGCCGGCACCCGGCTCACGCGCCGGAGAAGCCGCCCGCGAGCCGTTCGCGCAGGTGCCGCACGAGCGCGCGCACCGCGCTCGGCACGACCGGGCTGTACGGACGGATCGCGAAAATGTGGTCGCCGAACGCGCCCGACGGCCGCCAGCCGTCGAGCAGCGCGACGAGCCGGCCGGCGTCGAGATCGCGCCGCGCGCTGAAATCGGGCAGCAGCGCGATGCCGAGCCCGCCGAGCGCGGCCTCGCGCATCGCCTCGCTGTTGTTCGCCGCGAAACTGCCGCGCACCGGCACGCTCACGCGCTCGCGCCGGCGGCCGTCCGGCTCGAAGCTCCACGCGGCCGGCTCGTGCTCGCGCAGGTAGCACAGGCAGCTGTGATCGACGAGCTCGCTCGGGTGGCGCGGCGCGCCGCGCGCGTCGAGATAGTCGCGGCTCGCGACCAGCAGCGAACGCGTATCGCACAGCTTCCATGCGACGTGGGTCTGCGGCGCGGTGGTCGTGTGGCGAATCGCGAGGTCGAAGCCCTCCTGCGTCAGCGAATGCAGGCGGTCGGACAGGTCGAGCTCGATCTGGACGCCCGGATGCTGGCGCAGGAAATCGGGCAGGTGCGGCACGACCTGCTGGCGGCCGAGCGCGACCGGCACCGTCAGGCGCAGCAGCCCGCGCGGCTCGCCGGCGAGATCCTTCACGCGCGCGAAATGCTGGCCGATCGACTCGAACGCGTCGCGCGTGCTGTCGACGAGCGTCTGCCCCGCGTCGGTGAGCCGCACGCTGCGCGTGGTGCGGCGCACGAGCGGCACGCCGGCGGCCTTTTCGAGATCGGCGATGCGCTGGCTCATCGCGGCCTTGCTGATGCCGAGCCGCTGCGCGGCAGCCGTGAAACTGCCCGCCGCGGCCAGCACCGTCAGCGAATGGATATGCGGCCAGAGCGCCTGGACATTTTGCTGATTCATCCACTGATTATTCAGAATTCTGAACAGTGAATCAAGTTTCGCGGCCTTCTCCGGCCCTGCCGGTTTCCCTAGACTAGGCGCTGTTCCCCCCTCATCCCCAGGAGACACGATGAATCCGGTTCCCGCGTACACGTCCGACGCCGACGTCGGCCACTATGTCGACGGCGCGCCCGTCGCCGGCCGCAGCGGCCGCTTCCAGGACGTCCTCAACCCGTCGCTCGGCCGCGCGGTGCGCCGCGTGGCGCTGGCCGGCAACGACGAAGTCGAGCAGGCCGTCGCGTCAGCCCATGCCGCGTTCCCGGCCTGGGCCGCGACGCCGCCGATCCGCCGCGCGCGCGTGCTGCACCGCTTCCTGCAACTGATGAACGAGCACCGCGATACGCTGGCAGCGATCATCACGGCCGAGCACGGCAAGGTGTTTTCCGACGCGCAGGGCGAAGTCGCGCGCGGCATCGACATCGTCGAATTCGCATGCGGCGTGCCGCAACTGCTGAAGGGTGACTTCACCGACCAGGTCAGCACCGGCATCGACAACTGGACGATGCGCCAGCCGCTCGGCGTCGTCGCGGGCATCACGCCGTTCAACTTCCCGTGCATGGTGCCGTGCTGGATGTTCCCGGTCGCGCTCGCGACGGGCAACACGTTCGTGCTGAAGCCGAGCGAACGCGACCCGTCGGCCGCGCTGTTCATCGCCGACCTGCTCACGCAGTCCGGGCTGCCGGCCGGCGTGTTCAACGTCGTGCAGGGCGACAAGGGCGCGGTCGATGCCCTCCTCGACCACCCGGACGTGCAGGCCGTCAGCTTCGTCGGCTCGACGCCGATCGCGGCCTACGTGCAGCAGCGCGCGGTGCAGTCGGGCAAGCGCGTGCAGGCGCTCGGCGGCGCGAAGAACCACCTCGTCGTGATGCCCGATGCGAACATCGAGCAGGCGGTCGATGCGCTGATCGGCGCCGCGTACGGCTCGGCCGGCGAGCGCTGCATGGCGATCAGCATCGCGGTGCTGGTCGGCGACGTGGCCGACAAGATCGTGCCGGCCGTGGCCGAACGCGCACGCAAGCTGGTGATCGGCGACGGGATGTCGCCGGAAGTCGAGATGGGCCCGATCGTCACCGGCGAGGCGCTGAAGCGCATCGAAGGCTATATCGAGCAAGGCGTGAACGAAGGCGCGCAACTGGTGGTCGACGGTCGCGGGCTGCGCGTGCCGGGCCGCGAGGCCGGCTTCTTCACCGGCGGCACGCTGTTCGATCACGTGACGCCTGAGATGCGGATCTACAAGGAAGAAATCTTCGGGCCGGTGCTCGGCTGCGTGCGCGTGAAGGATTTCGGCGAAGCGGTCGACCTGATCAATGCGCACGAGTTCGGCAACGGCGTGTCGTGCTTCACGAGCGACGGCGGCATCGCGCGCGAATTCGCGCGGCGCATCCAGGTGGGCATGGTCGGCATCAACGTGCCGATCCCGGTGCCGATGGCGTGGCACGGCTTCGGCGGCTGGAAGAAGAGCCTGTTCGGCGACATGCACGCGTACGGCGAGGAAGGCGTGCGCTTCTACACGCGCCAGAAGTCGGTGATGCAGCGCTGGTCGTCGAGCATCGGCAAGGGCGCCGAATTCGCGATGCCGACCGCGAAGTAAGCCGGCCGGTGCGCCATCCGCCGATCCGTCCGGCGGGCGGCGCACCGGCAGTCTGGATCAACCGGCTTTCGTACCGTGCGCGCCGTCGGCGGTCGGCATATAGGACAGCTCGAGCCGGTACGCGAGCGCGACGAACAGGCTCTGCGCGAGGCCCATCGTGGCCGTCAGCGCGCGAAACCCGAACGTCGCGCTTTCCTGCACCATCAGCGTTACCTCCGCCTCCCGCGCGAGCGGGCTCATCCGGCTGTCGGTAATGGCGATCAGCCGCGCGCCGCGCTGCGCGGCCTGCTGCGCGACCTGCACGGTCTCGTCCGCATACGGCATGAACGAGATCGCGATCATCACGTCGCCCTCGCGCACCGACCGGATCTGGCCAAGATGCATGCTGCCGAGCGCGCTGAACAGCCCGATGCGCTTGTCGGTGTGCTGCAGCGCATAGTCGAGATACACGGCGATCGGAAACGCGCGCCGCGACCCGGCGATCCAGATCGCCTGCGTATCGGCGAGCAGGTCGACGGCCTGCGCGAGCGCCTGCGAATCGAGCGTCTGCCGCAACTGCTGCATCCCGGCAATGCTGCCCTTGATGAATTCGTCGGCGATCTGTTCGGGCTGCAGGCTCGACGAGCCGGCTTCGATCACGTCGCGCAGCCGCAGGTTGTACGCACGCCCCGGCGCGATCTGCTGCGCGAGCCCCTCGCGGAACAGCCGCTGCATCTCGGAGAAGCCGGAAAAGCCGAAATGCTTCGCGAAGCGCACGACGGCCGACGGCTGGACGCCGCATGCCTCCGCGAGCGACTGGATGCCTTCCAGCCCAAGCTGGTCCCGATGCGTTTCCACGTGGCGCGCGATTACCTTCAGGCGATTGCTGAGGCCGTCGTACTCCTGCGTCAGGTGCTGCAGGAACTGCTCGACGGTGGCGGGAGGTTTCTCGGATGAACTCATCGGATAGCGCGAAGTTGACGGCCCCGATGCGCGCGCATGGCTGGCGGACGCGGCCCGGGGCTCGACTGGATACATGCATGAAGGGCGAATTTAATCACGTTTGCGGCCCGGCCCGCGCCGCCTGCTCGCTCCCACGCGCTCGATCATCACTTGCACACGCTCCACGGCGATACTGGAAACGATTTTCCATCGCTCCCGCCGTGCCGTAAAGATTAGGGCGTTTACCGACGTGAACGCCGACGCCCCGGCCGACGGCCGATGCCGCGCATCGGCCAGCCATGGCTCAACGATAGTCGACCCACACGCTGCCCGCATCGGCCGAACGCACGCAATTCTCGACCCAGCGCACGCCCTCGACGCCCGCGTGCACGTCCGGAAAGCGGATGGCCTTCAACGCCGCGGCGTCGCCGCGATCGGCCGCATCCATCGCGAGCGCGAAGCGCGCGTAGAGGTTCGACCATGCTTCGAACAGCCCTTCCGGATGCCCGGCGCCGATCCGGTCCTCGCGCAGCGCCTGCGGATGCAGGTAGCCCATCCCGCGATCAAGCACCTGCGCGGGCTGCCCCTGGATTTCGTAGCGCAACTGGTTCGGATGCTCGTCCCACCATTCGATGCTCGCCTTCGAGCCGATCACGCGCACCTTCTGGCCGTGCATCGAGCCGGCGTTCACCGCGCTCGACCACACGTAGCCGATCGCCCCGGTGTCGTATTCCATGATCGTGAACGCGTTGTCCTCGAGCGGCGCGCGGCTCTTCACGAAGCTCTGCCGCGAACACATCAGCCGCCGGATCTTCAGTTCCGGCGCCATCACCTCGGAGATGTACAGCGGATGCGTACCGATATCGCCGAGCACGTAACTCGGGCCCGCGAACTTCGGATCGACGCGCCAGCGCGCGGCCGCGCTCGCGGCCTCGACGCCTTCGCTGTGAAACCCGTGCGCGAACTGCATCTGCACGATGCGGATCTCGCCGAGGTCGCCGCGCGCGATCATCTCGCGCGCCTGCTCGATCATCTGGTGTCCCGAGTAGCCGTACGCGACACCGACGATCCGGTTCTTCTCGACCGACAGCCGCTGCAGCGCCTCGGCCTCCTCGGTCGTGAAGCACAGCGGCTTCTCGCAGACCACGTGCAGCCCCGCATTCAGCGCGGCGCGGCAGATCTCGAAGTGCGTGTTGTTCGGCGTCGCGATCGACACCGCGCGGATACCGTCCGGGCGCCGCGCCTCGGCGTCGAACATCGTCGCGTAGTCGGGATAGCAGCGCTCGGCCGCGACGCCGAGCTTCACGCCGAACTGGCGGCCGCGCTCGGGATCGAGGTCGAATGCGCCGGCAACCAGCTGGAAGCTGCCGTCGCGCAGCGCGGCCGACCGGTGGCTGTAGCCGATCTGGCTGCCGAGCCCGCCGCCGACCATGCCCCAGCGAATCGAGTGTCCAAGCAGAATCTGTCCGTCAATCATGATGATGGTGTTCCTGGTGCGTGTTCAGGGGTCATGCAAAACCGGCCGACGCGAGAAATGCGCGGCTCGCGGCGACGTCGCGCAGGCTCGTGCCGGCGTTGCGCGGGTCGCGTTCCTGCTCGATCGTGATGTAGCCCGCGTAGCCGATGTCGTTAAGCGCGTGGCGAATCGCGCGGTAGTCGAGCACACCGGTGCCGATCGGGCACATCACGCCGCGCGCGCAGGCGGCGAAGAACGCGATGTGCTCGCCCATCACCGCGTCGTACACGGCCGCGTCGATATCCTTGAAATGGACGTAGTCGAGGCGCGCCGCATGGCGGCGCAGCCACGTTTCCGGGTCCATGCCCGAGTAATGCAGATGGCCGGTGTCGAGGCAGAGGCCCGCCATATCGGCCGGGATATCGGCGACGATCCGGTCGATCTCGTCCGCGAACTCGATATAGCCGCCCGCATGCGGATGGATCACCGCGCGCACGCCGAACTCGTCGCGCGCGACCGTCGCGATCTGCCGGATATGGTCGACCATCCGCGCCCAGCGCTCGTCAGACAGCCGCGGCGCGCGATCGCCGTGGCCGGCCGCGTAGTCGCGTTCCTCGTGGCCCCAGTCCATCACGACCAGGTACGGCGCCGCGTAACGCTGGCCGTCCTGCGTCGGCAGCTTCGGCAGCCGCGTGATCAGCGCGCAGATGTCGCGCGTCTGGCGCAGCAGGTTCGGCAGGTTCTCCGGCGACACGAGGTCGTCGAAAATCGTGCCGGCCGTGATGCTCAGGCGCTGGCGTTCGAGCTCGGCGCTCACCACGTCGAGTTCGAGCGGGATGTAGCCGTACGGCCCGAGCTCGATGCCCGAGTAGCCGGCCTGCGCGGCCTCGGCGAGCACGTGCCGCCACGGCGGCAGGTGCGGGTTCTTCACATCGTCGACGCCCCAGCAGCACGGCGCGCAGCCAATCTTCATCGTCATGTCAGTTAGTCCGGCAAGTAAGCGGCAAGCGGCCGCAGGTCAGCCGCGATAGAACGCGGGACGGTCGGCCATCGCGATCGGTTCGACCGCGCCGCTCTTCTGTGCCCGTACGCATGCGTCGGCCGCGACCGCCGCCGCATAGCCGTCCCATGCGGACGGCCCGGTCAGCGCACCCTGCCGCACGCCATCGATGAACGCCTGCAACTCGACGTCGTACGACGCGATGAAGCGTTCCTTCCAGTCGGTCATGATCTCGACCGACTGCCGCGCCGCGTGCTTGAGCCCGACGGCCGGCGGATCGGGCAGCTTCGCGATGCCCTGCTCGCCGACCACCTCGCACTGGATGTCGTAGCCGTACTGGCAGTTCACGAAGATCTCGACGTCGATGCGCACGCCGCTCGCGGTTTCGAGCAGCACGATCTGCGGATCGGCGAGATGCGCGGACGCATGGCGCGTCTTCTTCGGGTAGACGACCTGCGCGCTCGCGTAGTCCTCGCCGAGCAGCCAGCGCAGCACGTCGAGCTCGTGGATCAGCGTGTCGGTGATCGCCATGTCGGTCGTGTAGCGCTCGCCGACCGACTGGTTGCGGTGCGCGCAATGCAGCATCAGCGGCGCGCCGATTTCGCCGCTATCGATCACGCGCTTGAGCGCACGATAGCCTTCGTCGTACGGCCGCATGAAGCCGACCTGCACGAGCCGCTTGCCGTGCGCGACTTCGGCTTCGACGATCCGCATGCAGCCGTCGGCCGTGACGGCCAGCGGCTTCTCGCAGAACACCGGCTTGCCGTGCGCGATCGCATCGAGCACGAACGCTTCGTGCGTCGGCCCCCACGACGTGACGAGCACGGCCTGCACGTCGGCGGCCGCGACCACGTCGTGGCCGTCGCCGTAGATCTCGGCGTCGAGCCCGTACTTCGTCACCGCGTCGCGCGCCTGCTGCGGATCGATGTCGTTGACGGCCACGACGCGCGCGCCGGACAGCGTGCGCGTCAGCCTGCGAATGTGGTCCTGGCCGATCGCGCCGCAGCCGATCACGCCGATTTGCAAGGTCATGCAGTTGTCTCCAGTCGTTCGTTCATCAGCGGCGCGGCCCGCGCCGCGCCGGTCAGTAATCGGTCATCAATCGGTCAGCGCGCGGTGCGATCGAAATGGCGATCGACGTAGCGCTGGATCGTGTCGCGCATGTAGCGCGACGACGCTTCCGCGCGGTCCTCCCACGCGAACACGCACGACGACATCACGCCGTCGAAGCCGGCCGCCCCGAGCGCGCGGAAAAACACGTCCCAGTCGATCTCGCCCTGCCCGATGTCGAGATGCTGGTGCACGCGGATCTGGTTCGAGCCGGGCGGGTTCACGATGTAGCGCAGCTGGCTGCTCTTGCGGTGGTCGAAGGTGTCGGCCACGCGCACGTGCGCGAGGATCGGCGCGGCCTGCGCGATCATCGCGGCCATGTCGTCGCCGTAGTAGAACGTGTGCGGCGCGATATACGACAGCTTCAGCGACGGCGAACCGAGGTTCGTGACGATGTCGATCGCCGGCAGCAACTGCTCGATCCAGTCTTCCGGATGCGGCTCGACCGACAGCACGATGCGTTCGCGCTCGAGGATCGGCAGCAGCACGTCCATCGACCGGAACCACGCGGCTTCGCACAGCTCCTTCGGGTTCGCGCCCGGCCGCTCGCCGACCGAGCGCTCCGGCGACGCGCCGCGCCCGAACTCCGACACCATCAGCGGACACTCCATCTCGACCGCGACCTCGATCGCCTTCCGCCAGCAGCGCACGGCCCATTGCCGCTCGTCCTCGAACGGGCTGGCCCAGCGGTACATCGGCTGCAACGACGCGAGGCCGACGCCGCTCGCGCGCATCGCCTGACGGAACGCGGCCATGCGCTCACGCGTCGCGCGCGGCATCACCCACCAGTCGAGAAAGTCGCTGCGCGGCGACAGCTCGATCTGGTCGTAGCCGAGCTCGGCCACCGCGTGCGGCAGCCGGTCGAGCGGCAGGTGGCGAATCATGTAGGGATCCAGAGCGATCTTCATCTTCTTCCCGGGAAGTTTCGTGGTTTCGGCGGTGTTGGAATCGGTCAGCGGCGCGACTTCTTGTTGCGGTACTGGTCGGCGATCACGGCCGCGACGATGATCGCGCCCTTCACCATCTCCTGGTAGTACGCGTCGATGCGGATGAACGTGAAGCCAGACGTCATCACGCCGAGGATCAACACGCCGATCACGGTGCCCGTCACGCGGCCGAGGCCGCCCGACAGCGACGTGCCGCCGATCACGACGGCCGCGATCGCGTCGAGCTCGTACATCACGCCCATGCCCGACTGGCCGGAGATCGCGCGCGCGGCCGTCACGGTGCCGGCGATCCCGCTCAGGAGGCCCGCGATCGCATAGACGAAGATCAGGTGCCGCGTGACGTTGATGCCCGACACGACGGCCGCGTGACGGTTCGCGCCGATCGCATACGTGTACTTGCCGAAGCGCGTGTAGCGCAGCACGACGTGAAAGATCGCGGCGACCACGACAAAGATGATCACCGGATTGGCGCCCGCGCCGATCGCCGCGAACGGGTCGGTCAGCATCGACACCGGCATCCCGTTGGTGAACCACTTCGCGAAGCCGCGCGCGGCGACCATCGTGCCGAGCGTCGCGATGAACGGCGGGATGCCCGTCAGCGCGATCAGCGTGCCGTTCAGCAAGCCGACCAGCAGCCCGACGCACACGCCGGCCAGCACCGGCCAGATGATCGGCAGGTCGGTGAGATGCGGAAACACCGCGCGCGGGAAGTCGGACACCTGCGCGAGGCTCGCCGACACGACGGCGGCCGCCGCGACGACCGACCCCGACGACAGGTCGATCCCGCTGGTGATGATCACGAGGTTCACGCCGACCGCGATGATGCCGATCACGGCCATCTGCAGCACGATGATCTCGAGCCGCTCGGCATTGAACAGGAAGCTCTGGCCGACGACGATCCAGCCGACGATCTCGAAGAACAGGCTGATGCCGACCAGCACGAGGAAGATGCTCAGTTCCGGCGGCCACTTCGTATGCCGCGACTTGAGTGTCATGGTCTGCGCATCCGCGACCGGGTTCAGGTTGCCCATTTCTTTGTCTCCACTCTTGTTTCGGGTCAGCGCGACGCGAGATCCATGATGCGGACCTGGTCGGCGTCCTTGCGATCGACGATGCCGGTCATGCGCCCTTCGTGCATCACCATCACGCGATCGCTCATCCCCAGCACTTCCGGCATTTCCGACGAGATCATCAGCACCGCGACGCCCTTGCCGGCGAGCGCGCTGACGAGCCGGTGAATCTCGGCCTTCGCGCCGACGTCGATGCCGCGCGTCGGTTCGTCGAGGATCAGGATGCGCGGCTGCGTGAGCAGCCAGCGGCCGATCAGCACCTTCTGCTGGTTGCCGCCCGACAGGTTCTGGATTGTCTCGTGCAGCCCGGGCGACTTCACGCGCAGCATCCGGCTCATTTCCTCGCAGTCGCGCTTCAGCTGCGCCTGCTGCACGAAATTGAACTTCACGTAGCGATGGCTGAGCACCGCCGCTTCCATGTTCGCGAGCAGGTCGAGATTCAGGAAGCAGCCGGAGTCCTTGCGATCCTCGGTGAGGAACGCCATCCCGTGCTTCATCGCCTGCGCGGGCGTCGCGATCCGCACCGGCTTGCCGTCGATGCGGATCTCGCCCGACGTGGCCGGCACGACGCCGAACAGCGCCTCCGCGACGTTCGAGCGCCCCGAGCCGACGAGGCCCGCGACGCCGAGAATCTCGCCCGCGCGCAGCTCGAAGCTCACGTCGCGGAACACGCCGTCGACGCACAGATCCTTCACCGACAGCACGACGTCGCCGATCGGCACCTCCTCCTTCGGGAACATCTGCGTGATCTCGCGCCCGACCATCATGCGGATGATGTCGTCGCGCGTGACGTCGCTCGACGCATGCGTGCCGATGTACTTGCCGTCGCGGAACACCGAGAACTCGTCGGCGATCTCGAACAGCTCGTTCATCTTGTGCGTGATGTAGACGATGCCCTTGCCCTGCTCGCGCAGCTGGCGAATGATCCGGAACAGGTGCGTGACTTCCTTGTCGGTCAGCGCGGAGGTCGGCTCGTCCATGATCAGCACGTCCGAGTCGAACGACACGGCCTTCGCGATCTCGACCATCTGGCGGCTCGCGACCGTCAGCGTGCGCACGTCGGTTTCCGGATCGATGTCGATCGACAGCCGCTCGAACAGCGCGGCCGTGCGGCGGCGCAACTCGGCGTGATCGATCAGGCCGAAGCGGTTCTTCGGTTCGCGGCGGATCCAGATGTTCTCCGCGACCGTCATGTACGGCATCAGGTTGAGCTCCTGATGGATCATCGCGATGCCGCGGTCGAGCGCATCGAGCGGGCCGGTCAGCACGACCGGTTCGCCGTTGATCAGGATTTCGCCCTGGTCGGGCGTGTAGACGCCCGCGATGATCTTCATCAGCGTGGACTTGCCGGCGCCGTTCTCGCCCATCAGCGCATGAACGGTGCCGCGGCGCACGCGGAACTGCACGCCGTCGAGCGCGACGACGCCGGGAAAGGACTTGCCGACGCCGCGCACCTCGAGCACGCAGTCGGCCGCGGAAGGAGGCGGCGAACCGGACGAGCCGGCCGCCCCGGACGAAGCGGCCGGCGCGTCGCCGCCGGCCATCGGGCGCGCGATCCTGGCTGTAAACATGGACGTTCCTCGACAAGTCGCGCGCGAACCCGGCCGTGCCGGGCCCGCGCAGTTCAACGGGACACCGGTCAGTGCTTCGCGTACTGGTTCATGTTGTCGGGCGTCACGAGCTCGAACGGCACGTTCACGTAGCGATCGACGGGCTGCTTCTTCGCGAGCTTGAGCGCCGCGGCCACCGCCTGCGCGCCCTGCCCGGTCGCGTTCTGGTAGACCGACACCTTCAGCTCGCCGGCCTTCATCGCCGCAAGGCCGTCCGGCGTCGCGTCGATGCCCGCGACGATCGTCTTCGACGTCAGCTTGCGCGCGGCCTTCAGCGCGTTGATCGCGCCGATCGCCATTTCGTCGTTGTTCGACACGATCGCGTCGAACCTGGTCCCGGAGCTCAGCCAGTTCATCGTGATGTCCTGGCCCTGCGTGCGGCTCCACTTGCCTTCGCGCTTGTCGACGATCTTCATGCCCGCGCAATCCTTCGTCGCGATCACGTCCTCGATGTCCTTGGTGCGGGCGCGCGCCGATTCGTTGGACAGCTCGCCCATCAGCACGAGGATGTCGCCCTTGCCGCCGAGCAGCTTGCACACCTGGCGCGCCTGCAGCGTGCCCGACTGCTTTTCGTCGGAGGCGACGACCGCGACGCCGGCCGGCAGCTTGTCGAAATCGACCGGCTTGCGGTTCACGTAGATGAGCGGGATCTTCGCCGCGGTCACCATCTTCGTGATCTTCGGCGTCGCGTCGGTATCGACCGGATTCACGATGATCGCGTCGACCTTCTGCGCGATCATGTTCTGGACCTGGCTCAACTGCTTGCCGACGTCGTTGCCGCCGTCCTCGATCTGCACCGTCGCGCCGTCCTTCTTCGCCGAATCGGCGATGCTGTTGCGCAGGATGGTCAGGAATGTGTCGTCGAACGATGCCATCGTCACGCCGATCTTCTCGGCGTGCGCGAGCGGCGCAGCCAGGATCGCGGCGGCCGCGACGGCCATCAGCTTGGTCTTCATGATCAATCTGTCTCCTCATCTCCGGGGGGCGGAAGACGGCGCGTTGCGCGCCGCCGGGCCGAGTCCGATCTGGTCCGATCGGGACTGAAGCATCCGGATGAAACTGTAGATCACTTCCTCGAAAATTTGGAAATTTATTTCTACGTGATTTCACCTAGGGAACTGGATTTCCAAAAAGTCTAGACTCCGTTCCGTAGCCCGAATCCCGGCGGCAGGCAGCCTCGCGTCGTGCAGCACATGCTGCGGACACCCGCCGCCGGATCGGTCCCCTAATCTGCCGGCAGCGCCGAACGCCGGCCGCGAGCGTGACACGTGATATGAGCCTGCTGAACTTTCCGAGTGACCGCCCCATCGATCTCGCCTGCCTCGGCCGCGTGGCCGTGGATCTCTATGCGCAGCAGTACGGCAGCCGCCTCGAGGATGCGCGCAGCTTCCAGATGTATCTCGGCGGCTCGTCGGGCAACGTCGCGTTCGGCGTCGCGCGGCTCGGGCTGAAGACCGCGATGATCTCGCGCGTCGGCGACGAGCAGATGGGCCGCTTCCTGCGCGAGACGCTCGAGCGCGAAGGCTGCGACACGAGCCAGCTGCAGACCGACCGCGAGCGCCTCACCGCGCTGGTGCTGCTCGGGCTGAAGGATCGCGATACGTTCCCGCTGCTGTTCGTGCGCGAGAACTGCGCGGACATGGCCGTGCGCGCCGACGAGATCAGCGAGGACTTCATCGCCGGTTGCCGCGCGCTGGCGATCACCGGCACGCATCTGTCGACGCCGGCCACACGCGAGGCGTCGCTGACTGCGTTGGCGTATGCGCGCCGGCACGGGGTCGTCCGCATTCTGGACATCGACTATCGGCCGGTGCTGTGGGGGCTGACCGCACGCGGCGCGGGCGAGAACCGCTACGTGCCCGACGCGCAGGTGACGCGGCAGTTGCAACAGACGCTCGGCGAATTCGACCTGCTGGTCGGCACCGAGGAGGAATTCCTGATCGCGGGCGGCGTGCCGCACGACCTGATCGCGTCGTTGCAGGCGGTGCGCGCGATCACGAACGCGACGCTGGTGGTCAAGCGCGGCGCGCTCGGCTGCTGCGTGATCGAAGGCGACATTCCCGCGCGCATCGACGACGCGCCGACCTTCCTCGGCGAACGCGTCGAGGTGCTCAACGTGCTCGGCGCGGGCGACGCGTTCCTGTCGGGCCTGCTGTCGGGGCTGCTGTGCGGGCGCGACTGGGCCGAATCGACGCGCGTCGCGAACGCGTGCGGCGCGATCGTCGTGTCGCGCCATGCATGCTCAGCCGCGATGCCGACGCCGGCCGAACTCGCGCACTGGTTCGACGGCAGCCGCAATCCGGCGGTCGATGCCGACCGCACGCTCGCGCACCTGCATCGCGTGACGGTGCCGCGCCGCGAATGGGACGACCTGTGCGTGATGGCGTTCGACCATCGCAGCCAGTTCTACGAGCTGGCGGTGCAGGCCGGCGCGGACGAAGCGCGGATCAAGACGCTGAAGCGCCTGCTCGTGCGCGCGGTCGAACAGGTCGAACGCGAGCGCGGGATCGCCGGCCACGTCGGCGTGCTGATCGACGGCGGCGCGTACGGCAGCGACGCGCTCGCGTCGGCCACCGGGCGCGGCTGGTGGGTCGGCCGCCCGGTCGAGCTGCCGGGCTCGCGGCCGCTGCGGTTCGACGACACGCGCTCGGTCGGCTCGTCGCTCACGCACTGGCCGACCGAACAGGTCGTGAAGTGCCTCGTTCACTATCACCCCGACGACAACGTCGACCTGCGCGTCGAGCAGGAGCAGCGCGTGCTCGAACTGTGGGAAGCCACGCGCGCGAGCGGCAACGAGCTGCTGCTGGAAATGATTCCGCCGCGCGCGGTCACGCCGGCCGGCACCGAGGACGACGCGGTGCTGCGCACGGTCGCGCGCTTCTACAACCTCGGCGTGAAGCCCGAATGGTGGAAGCTCACGCCGCTGAGCGCCGACGGCTGGGCGCGGCTCGCCGCGCTGATCGCCGAGCGCGATCCGCATTGCCGCGGCGCGGTGATCCTCGGGCTGAACCAGCCGCTGCAATACCTGGTCGACAGCTTCCGCTCGGCGACCAACCCGATCGTCAAGGGCTTCATGGTCGGGCGCACGCTGTGGGCCGATGCGTCGCTGAACTGGTTCGCGGGCCGGATCGACGACCAGGCGCTGATCGACGAAGTGGCCGGCAACTTCGCGCAACTGGTCGACGCGTGGCTGGGCCGACGTACCGCCGCGCGCGCCGCCGCGGCCTAATGCCCGTGTTCGTGACGACCACCCGACTTCTCTCTCTCGACCGACGATGACCACCACCGTAAGACTGACCGTCAGCCAGGCGCTCGTGCGCTACCTGGCCGCCCTGCGCGCCGAAGTCGTCCAGCCCGACGGCCGCACCGAGATCCTGCCGTACTGCGGCGGCGTGTTCGCGATCTTCGGCCACGGCAACGTGGCCGGGCTCGGCGAAGCGCTGCACGCCGAGAAGGACCGGCTGCCGACGTTCCGCGCGCACAACGAGCAAGGGATGGCCAACGCGGCCGTCGCGTTCGCGAAAGCGCATTTCCGCCAGCGGATGATGGCCGCGACGTCGAGCATCGGCCCCGGCGCGACCAACATGCTCACCTCCGCCGCGCTCGCGCACGTCGGCCGCTTGCCGCTGCTGCTGCTGCCCGGCGACGTGTTCGTGTCGCGGCTGCCCGACCCGGTGCTGCAGCAGGTCGAGGATTTCGAACAGGGCGACGTCAGCGCGAACGACTGCTTCCGGCCCGTGACGCGCTACTTCGACCGCATCACGTCGCCCGAGCAATTGCTGGTCGCGCTGCCGCGCGCGATCCAGGTGATGACCGATCCCGCGCAGTGCGGCCCCGTGTGTCTCGCGCTACCGCAGGACGTGCAGACCTTCGCGTACGACTGGCCCGAGGATTTCTTCGCGCCGCCGGTGATCCGGATGCGCCGGCCGCCGGCCGACGCGCTCGAACTCGCCGATGCGCTCGACGTGCTGAAGGCCGCGCAGAAGCCGCTGATCGTCGCCGGCGGCGGCGTGCTGTACAGCCAGGCGTGGGATGCGCTGCGCACGTTCGCCGACACGCACGGCGTGCCGGTCGCCGAATCGCAGGCCGGCAAGGGCAGCCTCGCGTGGGACCACCCGCTGAACCTCGGCTCGATCGGCGTGACGGGCTCGCCCGCCGCGAACCGCGCGGCCGCGCAGGCCGACGTGGTGTTCGCGGTCGGCACGCGGCTGCAGGACTTCACGACCGGCTCGCACGCGCTCTACGGCGACGCGACGCTGTTGAGCCTGAACGTGCAGCCGTTCGACGCGGGCAAGAAACGCGGCCGGCAACTGGTGGCCGATGCACGCACGGGCCTCGGCCAGCTGTCGGCCGCGCTGGCCGGCTGGCGCGCCGACCCGGCGTGGACCGCCGCGAACCGCGACCAGGCCGCTGCGTGGAACGCGCGCGTGACGGAGCTGACCACACGGACTCCTAAGGACACGCTGCCGTACGACGCGGAAGTGATCGGTGCGGTGCGCGACTCCGCGGCCGACGCGGGGCGCGACAGCGCGCGCGACGATCTCGTCGTCTGCGCGGCCGGCACGCTGCCGGCCGAACTGCACAAGCTGTGGCGCAGCGGCGTGCCGGGCAACTACCACATGGACTATGCGTATTCGTGCATGGGCTACGAGGTCGCGGGCGGCCTCGGCGCGAAGCTCGCGCGGCCCGACCGCGAAGTGATCGTGATCGTCGGCGACGGCTCGTACATGATGCTCAACGCGGAACTCGCGACTTCGGTGATGCTCGGCCGCAAGATCATCGTCGTGATCCTCGACAACCGCGGCTACGGCTGCATCGAGCGACTGCAACTCAATTGCGGCGGCGCGAGTTTCAACAACATGCTCGACGACTGCGTGCCCGCAGGCGGCGAACGCTCGACGATCGACTTCGCGATGCATGCGCGCTCGATGGGCGCCGAAGCCGTGCACGTGCGCGACGTCGGCGAATTGCGCGACGAAATGAAGCGCGCGCGTGCGGCGACGACGAGCCAGGTGCTCGTGATCGACACCACGCACCATCGCACGACCGACGACGGCGGCGCATGGTGGGAAGTCGCGGTGCCGCAGGTGTCCGAACGCACCGGCGTCGAAGCGGCACACCGCGCGTATCTCGACGCGAAGACCCGCCAGCGGCGCTGATCCGCCCGCCCTTTCCATCGGCCGCGCCGACACAACAACATTCGAACCCAGGAAGCACGTCATGAGCTGGAACGTCCGCATCGGTATCAATCCCCTGTCGTGGATGAACGACGACCTGCCGTCGCTCGGCGGCGAAACGCCGCTCGAAACGGCGCTGAAGGAAGGCGCCGAAATCGGCTATGCGGGCTTCGAGCTCGGCAACAAGTTTCCGAAGACCGGCCCCGAACTGAAGGCGAAGCTCGCCGAATTCGGGCTCGTGTGCGTATCGGGCTGGTATTCGGGCTTCCTCGCAGAAGTTGCGCCGGGCATGACCGATGTCGATGCGGTCGCGGCGGAAATCGAGCGCTGCCGCACGCACATGACGAAGCTGCAATTCAACGACGTGAAGGTGGTCGTGTACGGCGAATGCGCGGGCACGATCCAGGGCAGCATCGACACGCCGGTCGCGAAGCGGCCGCGTTTCGTCGACGACGAAGCGTGGCGGCGCTATGCGGCGCGCCTCGATGCGTTCGGCGCGCACCTGCTCGACACGTACGGAATCAAGCTCGCCTACCATCACCACATGGGCGCGTACGTCGAATCGCCGGACGACGTCGACCGGCTGATGGCGCTGACCGATCCCGCGAAGGTGTTCCTGCTGTTCGACACCGGCCATGCGTATTTCGGCGGCGCGGCCGACCCGGTGACGCTGCTGAAGAAGCACGTGTCGCGCGTGGCGCACGTGCATTGCAAGGACGTGCGGCCGCAGGTTGTGAACCAAGCGCGCAACGACGGCTGGAGCTTCCTGAACGGCGTGATCAACGGCACCTTCACGGTGCCGGGCGACGGCGCGCTCGACTACGACGCGACGCTGCGCACGCTGAAGGACGCCGGCTACGAAGGCTGGCTCGTCGTCGAGGCCGAGCAGGATCCGGCCGTCGCGCCGAGCTATCAGTATGCGAAGAAGGGCTATGAATCGCTGCGCGCGATCGTCGACCGGTTGAGCGCGTGAGCACGCGCGCAAGCGCCCGAGCGTTCTCGCCCTACCCTATTGCGGAGACCCACTTCATGACGATTTCTCCCCTGCTGGTCAAGGCATCCGCCGACCGCGAAATCTGCAACGTCACGCCCGAATCGGCCGGCTGGAAGCATGTCGGCTTTCGCGCGCTGCGGCTGAAGGCCGGCGACACCGAAACGGTCGACACAGGCACGCGCGAACTGTGCGTCGTCGTGCTGACGGGCACGGTGCGCGCCGAAGTCGACGGCGCAACCTACGATGCGCTAGGCAAGCGCGACAGCGTGTTCGAAGAGGTAGCGCCCGACGCGCTGTACGTGCCGGGCGGCAAGACCGTCACGCTGGTCGCGACGCGCGATGCGGAAGTCGCGCTGTGCACCGCGCCGTACGCGAGCGGCAACAAGCGCGTGCAGCGCCTCGATGGCGAGCGGATGCGCCGCTCGGTACGCGGGCAAGGCACCAACACGCGCTACGTCTGCGACATCCTGATGGGCGACAACCCGGCCGCCGACCGGCTGCTCGTCGTCGAAGTCGTCACGCCGGCCAGCCATTCGAGCAGCTATCCGCCGCACAAGCACGACCGCGACGCCGCGCCCGACGAAACCTCGCTCGAGGAAACCTACTATCACCGGATCGATCCGCCGCAGGGCTTCGCGTTCCAGCGCGTGTACACGGACGACCGCAGCCTCGACGAAGCGTGCGCGGTCGAAAACCACGACGTCGTGATGGTGCCGCGCGGCTACCACCCGGTGGTAGCGCCTCACGGCTACAACCTGTACTACCTGAACGTGATGGCCGGGCCGAGCCGCGCGTGGGCGTTCAAAAACGATCCCGCGCACGAGTGGATGCTCGATGCGGCGCCGAAACGCTGAAGCGCTGACGTGCTGAAACGCCGAAGCACTGAACGGAAGACGGGCCCGCACGTGGCCCGTGACGATGCGACGCCCGGCGCGCGCGTACAGCGCCGGCAACGCGACGGAGCCGCCATGGTGACGCCCCCCTTTCGCCTCGAACCCCACGCCTGCGACGACGATGCGTCGAACCCGGCGCTGCCGCACTTCAATGCAGCCGTCGCGCGCCGCATCGGAGAAATCGCGGTCAACCTCGCGTCGCGACGCGGGCTGCCGATCGCGGTCGGCATCGTCGGCGGGCACGCGCCGCTGTTCTACTGCGCGCTCGACGGCAGCGGCGCGCACGACAGCGATGCGATCCGCCGCCGGCAGAACACGGTGCTGCGTTTCGGCCAGAGTTCGCTCGCGGTCGGCGCGTGCTTTCGGCGTGCCGGCTGGTCGCTGCGCTCGCAGGGCCTGTCGGACGACGACTACGCGCTCGACGGCGGCAGCGTGCCGTTGCGGATCGCCGGGGCCGGCATCGTCGGCGCGATGACGATCGCGGGGCTCGGCTCCGAGCGCGATCACGCGCTCGTCGTCGAATGCTTGCGGTGGCACGTCGGCGCGACTGCGCTGGCGATGAGCGCGTAGGCGCCGCTACGCCATCGCACGGGCGCCGTCACGAACGGCGCGTCGGCAGCGCGTCGAGCGTGCTTGCCGGCCGTTTCGCCACGGCCGCATCGGCTTCCTCGTCCGGGATATCGTCGAGCGACCGGTTGTTGGTGCGCGGCCCGAACGCGCCGATCGACAGCATCACGATCAGCATGCTGCCGCCGATCAGCGCGAACACCGCGGACACCCCCGCGCGTTCGAGCAGCAACGCGACGATGAAACTGCTGGCCGCGCCGGTCAGGCGGCCGATCGAATGCACGAAGCCGAGCGCCCGCCCGCGGATCGCGGTCGGAAACAGTTCCGACTGGTACGCGGTACCGTTGCTCGCGAGCACCGTGCTCGACAGCGTGACGAGCAGGCCGGACGCGATCACGAACGGCGCCTGCGCCGACATCGCGAACGCGCTGCCGAACAGCGCGACGCCGAACGCCGACGCGACGATCAACCACTTGCGCTCGATGCGGTCCGCGAGCAGGCCGGCGACGAGCGGCGACACCGGATACGCGAACGCGATCACGAACGCATAGCCGAGGCTCTTCGCGACGGTCGCGCCCTGCGCGGCGAGCAGCGTCGGCAGCCATTGGCTGAAACCGAAGAAGCCGATGCTCAGGAACCCGTTGAACGCGATCAGCATCGCGGTGCGGCCGCGGTGCCGTGCGTCCCACATCGACGGCACGCGCCGCGCGGGTTGCACGGCGGCGGCCGGTGGCCGGACCGCCGGCAGCGGCCGTCCCGATTCGCGCGCCGCCATGTGCTCGAGTTGCGCCACGATCCGCTCGGCCTCTGCTTCGCGGCCCACGCCGACCAGCCAACGCGGCGACTCGGGCAGGCGCGCCTGCAGCCACCAGACGACCACCGCGCCGCTTCCGCCGAGCAGCACGACCCAGCGCCATCCGGACCAGCCGAGCGGATCGTGCGGCACCCAGAGCCACGATACGAACGCGAGCACCGGCATGGCCAGATACCCGACGGCGAAGCAGACGGCGAACGCGCGGCCACGCACCGCCTTCGGCACCAGCTCGGTCAGGAACGCGCCGATCGTGATCAGCTCCGCGCCGACGCCGCAGCCCGCGACGAAGCGGCACACGAGCACGCCGAGCGCGCTCGACTGCACGCACATCATCAGGCTCGCGACGGTATAGAGCAGCAGCGCGCCGGTAAACAGCGCGCGGCGCCCGTAGCGGTCCGCCAGGCGCGACACGAACATCTCGCCGACGAACAGCCCGATGAACGTCGCCGCGCCGAGCGCGCCCTGGTCCGACATGCCGAGCACGCCGCGTGCGCCGGTGTGAAAGATGCCGTCGCGAATCAGCCCGGGCGGCAGATAGGTCATCTGGAACAGGTCGTAGACCTCGAAAAAGCCGCCCACGCTCAGGAACAGCACGAGCTTCCAGATGCCGGCCGTCGCGGGCAGGCGGTCGATGCGCGCGGCGAGCGATGCCGCAACAGAGTCAGACATGGCGTGTCCTCGGTAGTCCGCCCGCGCGGCGCGCGGGACGTCGATCAGCGCGCGGCGCGGGCCGCGCGGCAGGCAATCACACGGTGGCGACCGGATTGACCGGCGAGCCGACGAGCCCGCGCAGATGCAGCGGCGGCGCCGTCAGCAGGAAGCGGTTGCGGCGGTGTTCGTGCAGCCAGTCCGCGAGCGGCGTCAGGTGCCATAGTTCGCCGAGATGGATGCCGAGCTTGAACAGGCAAAGCTCGTGCAGCGGCATCAGTGCGCCGGGCTGCGCGCGCGGCGGCGGATCGCGCGGGCGCTCCTCGACCGCGTGGTTGTCGGCCGCGAGCGCGGCGAGCCCCGACGCGTCAATCCAGTTCAGCAGACGTTCGTCGGCGCCGTCCAGCACGCAGCATGCGTGCGGCGCACCGGTCTCGCCGCGCGTGGCGGCGGCCAGCAAAAGTTCGGCGAAGCCCGTGTGCACGCAGACGATATCGCCGCGCTCGACGCACACGTCGTCCGCGCGCAGCACCGCCATCCAGTCGTCGAAGCCGATCTTGCGCGGTGCGTCGCCGAAGTGGCGGCGCAGGTCGACCATCACGCCGCGCCCCTGCACGCCGGTGCGCGCCATCACCTCGATGCCGAGCGCCCGCGCGCCGCCCTCCGCGGCACCCGTCTCCGGCACGCGGATATGCTCGCCCATCCGGTAGCCGTTGTAGAACACGCGGGCCTTTTCGCCGTCACCCGCCGGATCGAACAGCGAGCCGACGTGCGACAGCGCGTCCCATTGCGTCGAGAACTGCGAATGCACGCAGAACGCGTCGTCGCAAACCACGTCGGTGGCGTTCGTCACCTGTTCGTCGGCGCGATAGCCGAAGTACGGCTTGTCGCCCAGCAGCGCCGGCATGATCGCAGGCGGGCGCCGCCGTGCATTCAGTCCGCCGCCGCGCGGTACGTCGAGCGGCAGGCTCAGCGAAAACACGCGGCCTTCGCGCACTTCCGCGACGCCGCGCAGCACGGCGTCCGGCGTCAGCCAGTTCAGGCGCCCCTTCTGGTCGTCCGGGCCGAAATCGCCCCAGTTCGAGCCGGGCGGTCGATGGGTCCAACGCGGATTCATGGTGTCTCCTCTCCTCCAATGTCCGGTATCTCCGGTCTCGGCCGGTGCGCGGCCCGCTTACTGCGAACGGATCACGCCCAGCGCGGCGAGCCGCGCGTATTCGTGCTCGCCGAGCAGCGGCTGCAGGATCTCGCGGTTGTGTTCGCCGAGCGCGGGCGCGGGCCGGCGGAAGGCGCCGGGCGTGCCCGACAGGCGCGGCGTCACGTTGTGCATCGGCAAGCTGCCGACGTCGTCGTCGGGCAGTTCGACCAGCGCCTCGCGCTCGATCACGTAGCGATCCGCGACGATCTGCGCGATGTCCTGGATCGGCCCGACCGTCACGCCCGCTTCCTCGAAGAACGCGAGATTGGCGTCGAGATCGCGCGCGGCGATGAATTCGCCGACGATCGCGTCGAGCGCTTCCGCGTGCCGCACGCGCAGCACGTTGGTCGCATAGCGCGGATCGTCGATCAGGTCCGCGCGGCCGATCGCGCGGAACAGCCGCTCGGCCATCGCCTGCGTCGAACTCGACAGGCACAGCCATTTACCGTCACGGGTGCGATACGCATTGCGCGGCGCGGTGTTCGTCGAGCGGCTGCCGGTGCGCGGCTTGATCTCGCCGGTCATCACGTAGTTCGCCGCGGCCGGCCCGAGGATCGACAACAGCGGCTCGAACAGCGACACGTCGATCACCTGCCCGGCCGCACGCTGCGCGCCGCGCGCATGCAGCGCGACCAGCACGGCGAGCGCGCCGGACATCCCGGCCGTCATGTCGGCGAGAAACATCGGCGGAAGCACCGGCTCGCGATCGGCGAACCCGTTGATCGCCGCGAAGCCCGCATAGCCTTCGGCGAGCGTGCCGAAGCCCGGCTTGTGGCGATACGGCCCGGTCTGCCCCCAGCCGGAAATCCGCGCGATCACCAGTTCCGGACGGATCGCGAGCAGGTCGTCGGGGCCGAGCCCCATCCGCTCCGCGACGCCGGGCTTGAAGCTCTCGACGAACACGTCCGCGTCGCGCACCAGCCGACGCACGATGTCGACGCCCTCCGGCGTGCGCAGATCGACGCACACACTGCGCTTGTTCCGTCCGTACACCTTCCAGTTCGTGCTGATGCCGCCCGCGCCGACCGCGCGCAGCGTATCGCCGCGCTCGCTTTCGACCTTCACGACGTCCGCGCCGAAGTCGGCCAGCTGCACGCTCAGCATGTTGCCGGCCATCAGCCGCGACAGATCGACCACGCGCACGCCGGACAGCGGCCCGGCGGCGGCGGCATCGAACGATTTCGGATGGATCGGGCCGGTGGACGCGCGACGATGCGCGCCGGCCGCGCGCGCGGCCTGCGTGTCGGGTACGGACATGATGTCTCCTGGTAGTTATCGGTCGGTCAGTCAGGGATGCGCGCGCCGCGCGCCGGCGCTACTCGAGCAGCACGCCAAGCTGGTCGGTTGCGGGAAACGCCGCGCCCGTCGCGGGCAGATCGCCGCCGAGCGCGTGCGTCAGCGCGGCGGCGGCAGCCTGCACATGGGGCAGGTAATCGGCCAGCACTTTCTTGTTGAAGCGATAGCGCGGCACGCCGAGCGAGATCGCCCCGCTCAGCACGCGGCCGACGCCGAACGCCGGGCACGCGATCGCCGCGCTCTCCGGATCGCGCTCGGCAATCGACACCGCATAGCCCTGCTCGGCCGTCTTCTCGTACTCGCCGCCGCGCGTGCCGGAAAACGCGAGCAGCACGCGCCCCGCCGCGCCGACGTCGAGCGGAAAGCGGTCGCCTTCGCGCAGATGCGTGCTCACCGCGCGCTGCGCCTGGATGCGGAACAGGCAGACGCGCTGGTCGCCTTCGCGCACGTAGAGCGCGGCGGTCTCGCCGGTCTGCGCCGACAGCGTCGACAGGATCGGCATCACGTGCTCACGCAACTGGAACGACTCGCGGTACATCACGCCGAGCTGGAAGACGGCCGGCCCCAGCACGTAGCGCCCGTCGGGCAGACGCTTGATGAAACGGAACTGTTCGAGGGATTCGAACATCCGCAGCAGCGTGCTCATGTTGAGCCCCGTCGCGTCGCTGACCTGCGCGAGCATCAGCCCGCCGGGCGCGCCGGAGAAGGCCAGCAGCGCGGTCAGCGCGCGATTGACCGCGGCCACGCCGCCTTCTGCCTGATTGCTCGTCTCCACCTTGCTCATGTCTGCCTCGCGCTGGGCCGGGCGGCGTGAACGGCGCGCCCGGAGCCCATCTAAAAATGAAAGTGACTTTCATTATACGCAGGACGGCCGTGACATCAACATGAATTCGCACAACGTCATTCGTTCATCTTCTTTCAATTTCTCTTAAATATAGGCGTTAACGATAATCTTGACGAATGGGCCCATCGATCACAAAAATAAAAGTGACTTTCATTTTCAGAGAACAACGATGAATTCCTCTTCCCAACCGGTCTGGCGCTCGCTCCTCTACGTCCCAGCCCACGTCCCCCGTTTCGTCGAGAAGGCCGCGACCAGCGCCGCCGATGCGCTGATCCTCGACCTGGAAGACAGCGTCCCGTTCGCGTGCAAGCATGACGCCCGCGACGGTCTCGCCGACGCCGTGCCGAGGCTGCGCGCCGCCGGCCGCGACGTGCTGGTCCGCGCCAACGGCCCGCTCGACCTGCTGGTGCCGGACCTGCGTGCGGCCGTGCAGGCGGGCGTGCACGGCATCGTGCTGCCGAAGGTGCGCGGTGGCTCGCATGTCGAGGCGATCGACGAACTGCTGGCCACGCTCGAGGATGAAGCCGGCGCCGCGCCCGGCAGCACCCGCATCGTCGCGATCATCGAAACGCCGCGTGCGTTCCAGGCGATGGACCGGATCGCGCGCGCGTCGCCGCGCGTCGTCGCGATGATGCTCGGCGGCGCCGACTTCGCGTTGAACTGCGAAAGCGGCACCGGCGCCGACGTGCTGCGCGTGCCGAAGCAGTTGCTGATCATCGCCGCGCGCGCGGCCGGCATCCTGCCGCTCGGCCTGCTCGGCGGCCTCGACGAACTGCGCGACCTCGATGCATTCGAGCGCATCGCGCGCGCCTCTGCGGCGTTCGGCTACGCGGGCGCGACCTGCATCCATCCGCTGCAGGTCGATGCGCTGAACCGCGCGTTCCGGCCCGACGACGACGCGGTGCGCGACGCGCGCGCCGTGCTCGCCGCGTACGACGATGCGCGCGCCAACGGCCGCGGCGCGCTGCGCATCGACGGCCGAATGGTCGACGCGGCAGGCGTCGCGCAGGCGACGCGCGTACTCGCGCGCGACGCAGCCGTGCGGGCACGCGCGCGCTGACGATGCGCACGCCTCATCGCCGGCCCCCGCTGCCGAACGCCGTCCGCGTGCGTCGTGCGACGCGCGCGAGCGGCCCGGCACGGCACGCGCCGTTCGCCGTCCGCCCCGGATAGCGACGCCGCGCCGCGCGCCCCGACCCGCGCGGCGCTCATGACGAACAACAATCCCAAAACAAGGAGACAGCCCCATGGGCAAGCGAATGTCCGCATTGTGCGGACTGGGCCTCGTATCGGCCGGCGCCTGCGCGCAGACCAGCCTCACGCTGTACGGCGTCGCCGACGTCTACACCGAATTTCTCACCGGCCAGGCCGCGCCCGACGGCAAGTCGTCGGCATCGCTCGCGCGGATGGCCTCGGGCGGCAAGAGCGGATCACGCTGGGGCCTGAAGGGCGTCGAGGATCTCGGCGGCGGCTGGCAGGCGGCGTTTCGCGTCGAAAGCAGCATCAACCTGACCAACGGCGCCGGGGCCGGCTCGGGCGGCTTCGACCGCTCCGCGTGGGTCGCGCTGCAACACGAGCGCTGGGGCGCACTGCGGCTCGGCCGCCAGTACACGACGCTGTTCGACATCATGGAGCGCTATTCACCGACGGGCGCCTATTCGACGCTGTACGAGCCGGACGGCGCGATCGTCGGCATCAACTATCGCGAGAACAACGTCGTCAAGTATCTGGCGAAGCTCGGCGCGCTGACGCTCGAGACCCACTATGCGTTCGGCGGCACGGCGGGCGCGTTCCAGTCGAACGCCGCGTACGGCGCGGGCTTCGACTATGCGGGCAGCGCGTTCTCGTTCGCCGCGGCATTCGACGACGTCCACACGCCGCGGCCCGGCGGCTTCGCGCATTTCCGCCGGTACGCCGCTTCCACACTCGTGCCGCTCGGGCGCGCGCAACTGCTGGCCGGCGTCGAGCACGCGCACAGCGACATCGCCGCGCCGTCGGTCGTGACGAACTTCACGTTCTGGTGGGTCGGCGTCCGTTATGGCATCACCGATTTCCTGCAGGCGATCGGCGCCGTCTATTACGAAAAAATCCGTGCACAGAATCCGGCGAATGCGCAAACGCCGGCATCGCGCCCCGTCAGTCCGCAGCAAGTCACGCTGCAGCTGAACTACTTCGTATCGAAGACGGTGACGCTGTACCTGGCGGCCGGCTACGCGCACCGCGCCGCGCTCGATTTCGACAACGACAACTACAACTTTCTGCACTATTCGCTCGCCGCCGGCCGCTCCGGCAGCGCGGGCGTCGCGCTCGGCCTGCGCAAGGCGTTCTGACCTCGCCGCCCTCTTCCCGCACCTGGAACCTTCGGAGCCCAAACCATGAATCGCCGCCACTTTCTTTCCGCGCTGACCGGCGCTGCCGTCGCGTTGCCGTTCGCTCACGCCCGCGCGGCCGCAACCGCCGATACCCGCAACACCAGCGAACCAGAACTCGCCCGGCAGCTCGCCGACTACGCCGCCGGACTGCAGTATCGCGACCTCGACGCCGCGACCGTCGAAACGATCAAGGCGCATCTGATCGACGCACTGGGCTGCGCGATCGCCGCCCACGACGAACCGCCGGTGCGGATCGCGCGCACCGCGGCGCTCGCGTCGCCCGGAGGCGTCTCGACCGTGATCGGGACGAACCAGCGCACGAGCCCCGATCTCGCCGCGTTCGCGACCGGCACGGCGTTGCGCTACTTCGATTTCAACGATGCGTATGCCGGCAAGGAAACCGGCCATCCGAGCGACAACGTCGCCGCGTGTCTCGCGGTCGCCGAAGCGCAGCACGCCACTGGCCGCGACCTGATCCTGTCGATTGCGATCGCGTACGAAATCGCCTGCCGGCTGATGGACGCCGCCGCGATCAGCCCGCGCGGCTGGGATCACACCTGCTACAGCCTGCCGGCCGTCGCGCTCGCCGCGGGCAAGCTGATGCGCCTGCCCGCGCCGCAACTCGTGCAGGCGGTCAACCTGTCGATCAACAGCCATCTCGCGCTGAACCAGACGCGGGTGCAGCAGTTGACCAACTGGAAGGCGTTCGCCGACGCCGACGCGGCGCGCAACGCGGTGTTTTCGACCGAACTCGCCCACGCCGGCCTCACCGGCCCCGCGCCGATATTCGAAGGAGCGGCCGGGTTCTTCGCGCAGGTGTCCGGGCCGTTCACGCTCGACACCGGCGCATTCGGCGGGCGCGGCGGCACGTTCCGGATCGGCCGGTGCTTCGTGAAGTTCTATCCGGCGCAAGGGCTCACGCAAACCGCGATTCCGGCCGCGCTCGCGGTCGCCGCGCAGGTTGGCGACCTGCGGCGCATCCGGCGCATCGAGATCCACACGACCGAAGTCGGTTACGTGACGGCCGGCCGCGATCCGGAAAAATGGGCGCCGTCGACCCACGAAACCGCCGATCACAGCCTGCCCTACATCGTCGCGCGGGCGATGCTCGACGGCGACATCACGACCCGCAGCTATGCGGGCGCCGCGCTGCGCGACCCGGCATTGCGCGCGCTGATCGGCACCATCACGGTCAACGCGGATCCGGCGCTGACGGCCCGCTATCCCGCACATGCGCCGAATCGCGTGACGGCCGTGTGCGACGACGGCGCGACCTATACGAAGCAGGTGGACGATCTGCCGGGCTCACCGACGCAACCGATGCGGCGCGACGACTACGAAGCGAAGTTCACGAAGAACTGCCGCCAGCACTGGAGCGCGGCGCGGATGCGTGCCGCACTCGATTTCCTGTGGCGACTCGATGAACAGCCCGACGTCGCGACGCTGCCGCCGCTGTTCGTCGTCGGCTGACTCGCGCGCGGCATCGCGCTCAGCCCACGCTGCACGCGTCCGCCGTGACGTCGTCGACGACGGATTCCGCAGCCGCGATGATCGCGCGACGCATCCAGCCATGCGCGTTGCTGGCGTCGTAGCGGCGATGCCAGTACAGCGACCACGTGACCGGCTCCATCGAGAGCGGCAGCTCGCGGATCACGAGACGCCGATCGCCGAGGCTCAGCGCGTGCCGCTCCGACATGATCACGGCATACGGCAGCGCATCGAGCATGTTCGGCACGACGAGCCAGTGCGGCACGTTGAGCACGATGCGGCGCGTACAGCCCATGTTCGCGAGCAGGTTGTCGATCAGGCTGTGGTCGACCGGATTGATCGAGACGTTAAGGAAGTCGAGCGCGAGGAACCGTTCGAGCGTCAGCGGCTTGTCCGCATCGGGATGGTTGCGGCTCAGCATGCACACCATCCGGTCGTGAAACACGGTTTCCGACGACAGCGTGCCGGAATGCTCGAGGCCCGCGCTGATCGCCATGTCGAGCCGCCCCGCGTCGAGCGCTTCGGCCGTCTTGGCCGCGCTCGGGTGCACGACGTCCAGGCTGATATTCGGCGCCGTCGCGCGCATGCGCCGCAGCAATGCGGGCAGCAAAAGCAATTCGGTGAGATCCGACATCCGGACCGTAAAATGACGTTCCGAAGTAAAAGGGTTGAATTGATAATCCGATTCAAATAATTCTTCGATTTGTTGCATGATTTGCCGGACCGGTGCGATCAGCGCCTGGGCGCGTGGTGTCAATTCCATCCCGATCGTGCTGCGCGCGAGGATCTCGTCCTTGAACAGATACCGCAGGCGCGACAGCGCATTGCTGACGGCCGGCTGGGTCAGGCCGACCTTCAGGCCGGCCCGCGTCACCTGTTTCTCCGTCAGCAGCGCATCGAGTATGACCAGCAGGTTCAGGTCGATCGAACGTAGATTCATGATTGTGACCATCCACTAAACGGGTTAATCGCCCTCCCCGATTCACGATTATCGCAATGGGGAAATCCCCTGATATTTAGTGCAATAAAAGAGAATAGTCCAATCTTGACGTTTCAATATTTTTTAGATATCTCCCGTCATTGATTCGTTTTTTGATTTGAATGACCCGATTTTCAGTCACTTTTTCGATAATCGGGTCAATCGACGATCCCGGATCAACGCGTGGAAACGGTTCACCCCGGCCGATCGCGCACCGGCAGCAGCCGCCTGCGCGTCAGACTGTCGCGACCGGATTCACCGGCGCACCGACCAACCCCCGGATATGCAACGGTGGTGCAGTGAGCAGGAAGCGGCTGCGCCGATGCGCGCGCAGCCAGTTCGCGAGCGGCGTCAGGTGCCACAGCTCGCCGAGATGGATGCCGAGCTTGAACAGGCACAGCTCGTGCAGCGGCATCAGCGCACCCGGTTGCGCGAGCGGTTGCGCATGCTGCGGCCGCTCCTCGATCGCGTGGTTGTCGGCCACGAGCGCCGCGAGCCGCGACTCGTCGATCCACTGCAGCAGGCGGGCGTCGCTGCTGTCCAGCACGCAGGCGCTCGCGACGGTCGCGGGCGACCCGCTCTCGTCGTTCAACAGCAAATCGGCGAAACCGGTGTGAAGGCAGACGATGTCGCCCTGCTCGACGTGCACGTCGTCTGCTTCCATCACGCGCATCAGTTGCGCGTAGCCGACTTTCGTGCGGGCGTCGCCGAAGTGATGCCGCAGGTCGATCAGCACGCCGCGCCCCTGCACGCCGGTCTGCGCCATCACCTCGATGCCGAGCGAGCGCGCGCCGCCGGTGGCGTCGCCCTCCTGCGGCACTCGCAGATGCTCGCCCATCCGGAAGCCGTTGTAGAACACGATTTCGGGCACGCCGTCATCGTCCGCGTCGAACAGGCCGCCCACGTGCGACAGGCCGTCCCACTGCGTCGAGAACTGCGAGTGCATGCAGAACGAGTCGTCGCACACCACATCGGTTGCGTTCGCAACCTGTTCGTCCGCGCGATAGCCGAAGTACGGCTTGCCGCCCAGCAGCGCCGGCATGATCGCCGGCGGCCGGCGGCGCGCGTTCAGGCCGCCGCCGCGCGGCACGTCGAGCGGCAGGCTCAGCGAGAACGACAGGCCTTCGCGCACCTCGGCGACGCCCTGCCGCACCTTCTCCGGCGTCAGCCAGTTCAACCGTCCCTTCTGGTCGTCCGGACCGAAATCACCCCAGTTCGAGCCGGGCGGCCGCTTGCTCCAGCGTGGTGCATTCAAGATGGCTCTCCTCCTTTCCGGTTCGGATGCACGCCGGACGTCAGCGCCGCCAGCCCATCCAGCGGCGTGTCGTCGGCCAGCGCCTGCACCGCGTCGCGCAGTTCGAGCGCGCGCGGCATGCCGATCGTCGAACTCGCGGCGAGCACGAACTTCGCGACGCGTTCCTGTTCGGTCAGCGGCCGCGAACGGGTGCCCTTGCTCGACTCGACGCGCGCCTCGTACTCCTGCCCGTCGCGCAGCGTCACGCGCAGCACGGCAGGCAGGCATTGCGGGAACCGCGCGTCGCACCACGGATCGGCGACGCAGCGGACTTTGGCGGCCAGCGCACGGCGCGCGGGATCCTGCACGAGCGCATCGTCGAAATCGTCGAACCAGACGCCGAGCCCGCCGCCGCCGAGCAGCGCGGCCGCGATCGTGTACGGCCCCGAGAACGCCGCTGCATAACCGTTCGGCGGATTGGCCTTCAACTCGGCGGGCTCGCCGATCGTGCGCAGCGTCGACGTCGCGACCCGCAGTTCGGCAGACACCACGTCGTCGGCCGTCACGCCCTGCGCCTTCAATTGCAGCGCCGCGTCGATGCCCGGATGCGTGAAGTGGTTGCACGGGTACGGCTTGAAGATGATCCGGCTCGTCTCCCAGTCGTCACCGAGGTCGCGCAGCACGGCGTCGACGTCGGCCAGTTCGCCGCACCATGCGTGAAAGAAGCCGAAGCGGCCTTCGAGCGCGGTCGGCGGCGCGGTCACGCCCGCGCCCGCCAGTTCCGCCGCGCTCACGCCCGCATGCGCGGCCCAGCCGCAGTGGATCCGTTTCACGGAGCCGCCGGTTCGATTGGCCTCGAGCAGGCCCGCGCCCATGCTCGCGGCGATCCCGAGCGCCGCGGCGATCTGCGCGGCATCGAGCCCGAACAGCATCGCCGCGGCCGCGGCGGCGCCGACCGTCCCGCAAATCGACGTCGCGTGCTGGCCGCGCTCGAAGAACACCGAATTGCCGAGCCGCTCGTTGTAGGCGGCCACGCCGAGCCGGATGCAGATCTCCGTGCCGACCGTGATCGCATCGAGCAGCGCCGCGCCCGATGCGCCGCTCGCCTGTGCGGCGGCGAGCGCGGCCGGAATCACCGACGCGCTCGGATGCAGCACCGACAGCATGTGCGAGTCGTCGAAATCCATCGCATGCGCGAGCGTGCCGTTGACGAGTGCGGCGCTCGCGGCCGGCAGCCGGTCGGGCGCGCCAATCACGCTCGCACGGCCGTGGCCGCCCCAGCGCCGCGCGACCTGCAGCACGGATTGCGCGACGGGTTCGTCGTGCGCGATCAGGCTGTTGCCGACCAGGTCGAGCACGCGGGCGGCAGCCTCGACGCGCAGCGTGCGGTCGAGCCCGTCGACGCGCACCGCCGCCGCGAAACGGCCGAGCGCGCCGACGATACCGTCCGGACTCGCGGGCTTGACGGCAGCAGCCGGCGCGGAAAGCGTATCGGGCGCGCTCATGCCGCGACTCCGTCGCGCCGCAGATGGGTCGCAAGCGCGAGCGTCACGCGTGCGTTCGCGATCAGCGGCGGCGCCACCACGCGGCCGTCGGGCAGCACGAACACCGACGATTGCTCGTCCGCCGCATCGACCGCCTCCAGCACGCGCTCGGCCGCGCGGATTTCCTCGTCCGACGGCGTGAACACCGCGTTGATGACCGGAAGCTGGGACGGATGGATCGCGAAGCGGCCGACGAATCCCATCGATTTCGCCCGCAACGTCGATTCCTTCAGGCCGTCGAGATCGCCCAGCGTGTGATAGACCGTCTGGATCGGCCCGTTCAGCCCTGCCGCGCGCGACGCCACCACGCAGCGCGCGCGGCACACTTCGAGCGTGAAGTTGTCGACACCGATCCGCAGGTCGGCGCGCAGGTCGCTTTCGCCGAGCCCGATCCGTTCGAGCCGCGGCGACGCGGTCGCGAGCTGGTAAGCCGTCTCCACGCCATATGCCGATTCGATCAGGATCTGGATCCCGGCGTCGCTGCCGAGCGCATCGAGCCAGCCCGCGACTTCCTGGATGTGCGCGGGGAAATCGCATTTCGGCAAACGCAGCGCCTGCAGGGCGGGCAATGCGATCGCCTCGACGTCGTCGCGGCACCACGGACTCCCGATCGGGTTGACGCGCACGTAGGTCGGCTTCGGCGGGCCGCCCGCGAGGATCGCGGCGGCGGCCTGGCGGGCGTCGACCTTGTGGCTCGCCGGCACGGCGTCCTCGAGATCCAGCACGATCGCGTCGGCCTCGCTCGCGTAGGCCTTCTCGACCACCTGCGTCTTGTGCGCGGGCACGTACAGGTAACTGCGGCAGGTTGCGCTCTGTCTCAAATCACACCTCGTTCGGTCAGGTCGGCAAGGTCCCGCGGTTCCAGGCCCAATGCGCCGAATACTTCATCGTTGTGCGCGCCGCGCGACGGCCCGCCCCAGCGGATCGCGCCGGGGGTGTCGGACAGCCGGAACGGCACGTTGTGCGTGCGGAATGCGCCCAGTTCGGCGTCGGGCACCGAGACGACCGAGCCGAGCGCCGCATACTGCGGATCGCGCAGCACGTCGGCGACGTCGTAGATCGGCGCGACGGCCGCCTCCGCGCGCTCGAACGCATCGATCACCTCGTCGCGCGTGCGCTGGCCGATCCAGCCGCCGACCGCCGCGTCCAGCTCGTCCGCATGCTTCGCGCGCTCGACGCCGCTCGCGAACCACGGCTGGTCGATCAGGTCCGCGCGGCCGACGAGCCGCATCACGCGCTCCGCGATGCTGTGCGCCGACGTCGACAGCGCGACCCACTTGCCGTCCGAGGTGCGGTACACGCCGCGCGGCGCATTGTTCGGCGAGCGGTTGCCGGCACGCTCCGGCACACGCCCCGTCTGGTCGTAGCTCGCAACCTGCGCGCCCATCGCTGCGAGCATCGTCTCGATGATCGCGAGATCGACCACCTGCCCGCGTCCGGTGCGATCACGCGCCTTCAGCGCCGTCATGATCGCGAACGCGGCGGTGAGCCCCGCTACCGTATCCGCCAGCGGAAACGACGGCAGCAGCGGCGGCCCGTCCGCCTCGCCGGTGGCGGCCGCCAGCCCGCTCATCGCCTCCGCGAGCGTGCCGAAACCGGGGCGGCGCGCATACGGGCCGAACTGGCCGAAGCCCGTCACCCGGACCAGCACGAGCCGCGGATTGATCGCGGACAACACGTCGTAGCCGAGTCCCCAGCGCTCCAGCGTGCCGGGCCGGAAATTCTCGACCACCACGTCGGCCTGCGCGGCCAGCTCGCGAAAGATCCGCTGGCCGTCGGCCGTGCCGAGATTCAGCGTGACCGCCCGCTTGTTGCGCGCGACCACCTTCCACCACAACGGCACGTCGTCGCGACGCGCGCCATACTTGCGCGCCGGATCGCCCGTCGGATGTTCCACCTTGATCACGTCGGCGCCGTAGTCGGCGAGCATCGTCGCCGCGAGCGGGCCGGCAAACAGCGTCGCGGTATCGATCACGCGAATGCCGCCGAGCGGCGCGCGGCTTGAGGTGTCCGACGCCGTGCCGGCGTCGACCTCCCCGGTTTCCACAGAGGCCATGGCGTTCTCCTGCCAGATAGGTTGCACGGCGCGCCACGCGTCTTCATCGTTTGCACCACTAATCATCATGCAACGATGCAGGCGCGGCGCGCGACCCGCGGCTCAGACCGCGTTGATCCGATAGATCGGGAAATACGTCTCGATCTTCCCGCCAAGGTAATCGGATGCAAGCTTCGGCACGTCGTCGAAATCGAAGATTTCGGTCGGTTCCTGGCCGATCCAGCCGGTCGATTCCTGGAAGTCCCGAATCGTGATGCTGTCGTCGTAGCGCCACGCGTGCGTGTGAATGTGCAGACGGCGGTTGATGCATTCCGTCGCGCGCAGGTTCCACAGACGCATCCCGGTTTTCCAGCCGACCGTCGCGACGATGCCGGTGCGGCCCGTCACGCGCATCGTCGCGCGATACAGCGCGCCGCCGAGATTGTCGAGGAAGATCGCGACGCCGCGGCCGCCGCTCAGCTCGGCGATCGTCTCGGCGAATATGCGCTCCGACTCGCGGTAGCGTGCCTGGTAGTCCGGATCGGCCCGATAACGCGCCTCGTCATACGCGAGATCCGGAAACTTGCGGCGGTCGACCGGCGTGATGCCGAGCTTCGCGAGCTCCTCGAGCCGGCGGTCGTTGCTCGCCGTCATTGCGACGCGAAAGCCTTCGCGCTTCGCGAGCTGCAGCTCGGCCAGCGTCGTGCCGCCGCCCCAGCCGAACACCAGATAGTCGGCCGGATCGACGTCCGGCAATTGCGAACGCCAGCAGGTCGACGCGACCTTCCAGTTGTCCCATGCGGTGAAGTAGCGGCCGTAGGTCGCCCATTGCAGCAGCGAGTGGCGGCTGTCGGTCGGCACCGGCACCAGGTTGTCGGCGCGCATCTTGGTGCGCTGCGCCATCACGCCGATCGTGCCGGGCGCGTCGTACGCGTAGACGAGCTCGGCGAATCCGTATTCGTCGCGCTTGCCGAACGGCATCACCATGCAGATCTCGCCGTCCTTCAGCGCGTGGGCCGCACTCCCGCGCTCCACGACGCGCACCAGCGCGCCGTTGCCCAGCACGATCTTGTCCTCGCGGCGCTGGCGGCAGATATCGACCGGATTGCGCGACAGCGCATGGTCGAGGTTCGCTTCCCACGATCCGTACAGCGGCTCGACGAGCACCTCGTCGGCTTCGAGCGCGGAAAATTCGAAGGTTTCGCGGCGCAGTTCGCCCGCAACGGGCGGCTGCTGGCGGGTCGGCTCCGGTCCCGCATAGAGAACCCATGCATCGGTCTTGATCATCGTCATTCCTCGGTAAACGACTGGTATCTGAAAAAGCGCGCCGAACGAATCGCCGGCTTCAGCGCGACTGCGTCTGCTCCAGTGCCGCCTCCACGTCCGCCGCCGCGGCGACCTGCCCGAGCTTCGGGAAGATCTGGGTCAGCGCGAACGTCTGCGCATCGGCCGACGAGGTGCTGACCGCGTCGCTCACGATGACGACGTTGTAGTTGTTTTCGTATGCCTGGCGCGCCGTCGATTCGACGCCGATGTTGGTCGCGATTCCCGTCAGCACGATGTCGGTGATGCCGCGGCGACGCAGTTGCACGTCCAGGTCGGTGCCGGTGAACGCGCCCCACTGATGCTTCGTCACGACGAGGTCGGACGGCGACACGCCGAGCGCCGGCGCGAACGCGCTCCATTCGGGATCGAGATTCGGCGGCGACGACGGCGCATCCGTCTTCACCTTCAGCGCCACGCCGCCGTCGGGCCGGTAGCTCGTGTGCACGTAGATGACGGGCAGCCCCCGCGCGCGGAAAGCCGCCGCCAGTTCGACCGTCTTCGCGACGACCTGCGCGCCGGTATAAGGCGTGACCGGCAGCGACACGATGCCGTTCTGCAGATCGATGGCGACGAGTGCGGCGGTGCGATTGAGCGTCGGAATGGACATGTATCACCCTCACTTTTGTTGTGGAACGGAAGAAACGGCGGCGTCGAGGTGCCGGCTCGATACCGCATTGAGCAACAGCAGCACGCTGATCACCGCCAGGACGACGGCAAGCTCGCGCAAGCCGCGGTCGCTCGCCGGATGGCCGAGCGCGAGACCGACGAGCGCGAACGACAGGCTGCCGCCGACGTACTGCGCGGTGCGGTACAGCCCGGAAGCCGTACCGATCCGGCCGTGCGGCGTGCTCTGGTAAAGAGTGGCCTGATTGCCGAGATTGTTGAAACCATTAGGAATACCGAACACGACGGACAGCAGGACGATCGCCGCGATCGGCAGGCTGCTCGTCATCTGGCTCATCACGACGCTGCCGATGCAGAGCAGCGCGGAACCGATGATCAGCACCGGGCGCGCGCCGTGACGGTGCACGATGCGGGTCGCGAGCATCGTCGTGACGGTGCCGACGCCGGCGACCGGCAGCATCACGAGGCCGGCGTCGGCGGCCGATAGCCCCCTCGCCTCCTGCAGCCACATCGGCAGCGCATAGAAGATCGCGTAGAACACCGCATAGGTGCCGACGCAGCGCAGATACGTGCCGAGCAGCGGACGGTTGTCGGCCAGCATCCGGATGTCGATCAGCGGCGCCGCGGCCTGCCGCTCGCGGCCGATCAGCAGCGGCACCAGCACCAGCGTCGCGGCCAGCAGCAGCCAATCGGGTGCGCGCGACACCGACTGCAGGAACAGCAGCAGGCTCGCGAGCGTCAGCACGAACAACGCCACGCCCGGCAGATCCAGTTCCGTCAGCGTGGCGCGCCGCGTGCTGCGCGCCTGCGCGCCGCGATAGGCCGGGTCGGCCGGGATCCACAGCCATGCGAACAGGAAGGCGGCCAGCACGATCGGCACGTTGATCCAGAAGATCGCGCGCCAGCCGGCGAACTGCACGAGTGCGCCGCCGAGCGGCGGGCCGAACGCGACGGCCACCTGCGCCGCGATCGAAATCGCGCCGAGCCCGCCCGTCGGCGTCGCGCCGTTCGCGTGCTGCTGCGACCACGCGCGGATCATCGCCATGCCGGCCGGATAGGCGGCGGACGTGCCGATGCCGAGCGCGACGCGCGATGCGACCAGCCAGCCGAGCGTCGGCGCGAACGGCGCGAGCGACGACGCGACCAGCACGATCGCGAGGCCGATGCAGAAGATCCGCTTCGCACCGAAGCGATCGGCGAGCCGCCCCATCGTCGGCTGGCCGGCGGCCGTCGCGAGATAGAGCCCCGACACGAGCCACAGCGTATCGATGCGCGCATGCGCGGCGCCGGGCGGCGCGAACGCCTGCTGGATGCTGACGAGCGCGACCGCGATCATCGACGAGTTCAGCGCGTTGAGCAGCGTGCCGAGCACGATCGGGCCCACCAGCTTCGCCGGCAGGCGCAGACCTGCGTCGCGTCGGTCGCCACCGCCTTCGGGCGCGCCGCCGGCGGTCGCACGGGCCGTGTGGCCGGATCGATCGTGAGTCGTTTTCATGGCGTCTTCGCGTGATGGATGTGCATCGGTCGACGAATATCGAACGTGCGTTCACCTTACCGCTCCGATCGCCGCGGATGAAATGGATTGTTGCGATGCACACATTCGCAACTTGAATGGGGAGTGTGCGCGGGACGCATGCGAGCGATGTACGCCGGCATGACCGCGCAACGCGGGATACGCCCGTCAGCCTTGCGTGACGGGCGTAGGCGCAGGATTCGGGAGGAGGACTTCAGTCAGCGCGGCACGCAGCGCGCACCGTCACCGCGCGCGCGGCATGACGGTTTTATGCCGCGCCGCGGCACGGGATCAGAGGGTGGCCTCTACAGGGATCGCGTCAGTGCCGCATTCGTGCAGAGCATGTCGAGGGCTGCGTGGCAATAAGCGACACGCTGCCCGATCTGCCGAAGCAAATTCGACGCAGCGTGCGGGGATTTCGCTACCGCCGCGGCCAGGGCGGCACGATCCCGTCAGTGCACCCCGCCGCTCACGACGATGTGCTCGCCGGTCAGCCAGCGCGCATCGTCCGATGCGAGGAACACGGCGACCGACGCGATGTCGTTCGGCTCGCCGAGGCGGCCGAGCGGCGTCTGGCCGAGCACCTGCGCTTCGAGATCGGAACCGATGATGCCCGCGCTGTGCGTGCCTTCGGTCACGACCATCCCCGGGTTGATCGCATTCACGCGGATCTTGCGCGGGCCGAGTTCGAGCGCGAGCACGCCGGTGATCGCGTCGACCGCGCCCTTCGTGCCGCTGTACACGGCGCTGGCCGGCGGCGTGACGCTGGTCACCACCGAGCTGATGTTGATGATGCTCGCGCCTTCGCCGAGATGCTTGACCGCCGCCTGCGTGGTCAGCAGTACGCCGAACACGTTCGTGTCGAACTGCCGGCGGTAGTGCTCTTCGGTGATCGCTTCGATCGGCGCGAATTCATACACGCCGGAGTTGTTGACGAGCACGTCGAGACGACCATACGTTTCGATGGCGGTATCGACGATGCGCTGCGCGTCGGCGGCCTTCGACACGTCGCCGCCGACCGCGACCGCGTGGCCGCCCGCTTCGGTGATCGCGCTCACGACCGCATCCGCGCCCGCCTTGCTGCTCGCGTAGTTGACGACGACCGATGCACCTTCGTCGGCCAGTGCCTTCGCGATTGCCGCGCCGATGCCCTTCGATGCGCCCGTGACGATCGCTACCTTGCCTGCCAGCTTGCTCATGATTTCATTCCTCAGTCCGAAGACGTTCGATGGATGGCGCCGGTTGCCGCAGCGATGCGGTGATGCGTCGGATGCATCGATGTGTTGCGATGGCGACCGGCCTGACTGGCAATGTAGTGTGCGGCACCGCGGCGATAAAGCGGCTCGAAGCGAATTGACTGGCGGAGTTTGCCGAACAATCGACCGGGCGTCGTCAGCCGGCGCTCAGCCACGCGTGGGCGACCGCGCCGCCCAGCCCGTCGAGCGCGCCGTCGTAGACGATCCGTCCCCGCCCCATGACCGCCGCGCGTCGCGCGAGCCGCGGCGCAAGCTGCAGCCGCTGCTCGATCAGCACGATCGAAACGCCGTCGGCCTGCAGCGCGGCGAGGCACGCGCCGACTTCGTCGACCGCGAGCGGCGCGAGCCCTTCGGCCGGTTCGTCGACGATCAGCACGCGCGGGCGGCCGGCGAGTGCGCGCACCAGCGCGAGCACCTGCTGCTCGCCGCCCGACAGCCGCCCGGCTTTCACGTCCGCGCGCGCGGCCAGCAGCGGAAAACGCTCGAACAGGCGGTCGAGCGCCGCGCGTTCGGCTGCGCCGCTTGCGCCGCGCAAACCGAGCCGCAGGTTGTCGCGCACGGTCAGCAGCGGGAACACGTCGCGGCTTTCGGCCACGTAAGCGACGCCGCGCCGCGCGATCTCGAACGTGCGCGCGCCCGCACATTCGGCGCCGGCGATGCGCACCGAGCCGGCCGTGCGTACGAGCCCCATCACGGCCTTCGCGAGCGTCGAGCGCCCCGAGCCGTTGCGGCCGAGCAGCGCGAGCGTCTCGCCCGGCGCGACCGCAAGATCGACGCCGTCGAGCACCGGCTGCCTCCCGTACCACGCGCGCAGCCCGCGAATGTCGAGCACGGCGCTCATGCCGCGCCCTCGCCCAGGTACGCGGCCCGCACGCGCGGATCGGCGCGGATCGCGTCGGGCGCGCCGGTCGCGACCACCGCGCCGCGCACGAGCACCGTGATGCGTTCGGCGAAACCGAACACCGCGTCCATGTCGTGCTCGATCATCAGCACGGTGCGGCCCTGCGTCGTCGCGCGGATCAGCGCGATCATCCGCGCCGCCTGCGCGCGGCTCATGCCGGCCGTCGGCTCGTCGAGCAGCAGCGTCCGTGCACCGCTCGCGAGCGCGATCCCGAGATCGAGCGCGCGCTGCTCCGCATAGCTCAATTCGCCGGCCGGCGTGTCGCGCCGCGCGTCGAGGCCGATGTCGTGCAGCACGCGCGCGGCCGCGCGATCGACCGACGCCGATTCGCGCAGCCGGTTCCACCAGCGCCGCCGTTCGGCCGGCGCATGCAGCGCCGCGCAACGCAGGTTGTCGAATACGCTCAGGCGCGCGAACGCGCTCGTCTGCTGGAAACTGCGGCCGATGCCGAGGCGGCTCGCGACGATCGGCCCGCGCCCGCGCAGCTCGACGCCGTGCAGCACGATGCGCCCGCGCGTCGGCCGCGTTGCCCCGGCGATCACGCCGAACAGCGTGGACTTGCCCGCGCCGTTCGGCCCGATCAGCGCGTGGCGCTCGCCGGCCGCGATGCTCAAGTCGACACCGTCGAGCACGGTCTGCGCGCCGAAGCGCTGCACGACGCCGTGAAGCGCGATCGCGTTGCCGTTCATCGCGCGTCCTCCTGCGTGGCGGCCGCCGCGCCATGCCCGAGCCGCGCACGCCAGCCCCACAGCAGCATGCCGATGCCGGCCGCCGAACCCGCGACGGCCCAGCCGACCGGCGTATCGGCGTCGATGCCCCATGCGCCGAACGCGAGGCCCGTGCCGTCGTCCTGCGCGAAGCGCCATGCATAGCCGAGTTCGGCCGCGCAGACGATCGCGACGCTCCAGAACGCGCACGCACCGATGGCGCACAGCAGGCGCCACCGCTCGGTCGCCGGCGCGCCGCGCCGCAGCGCATGCGCGAGCGCCTGGACGATGCCCGCGATCCCGCCGGGCGCGGCCACGACGATCGCGACGAACAGCACGCCGAGATACAGCGCCCACGCGCGCGACACGCCCGCGACGCCGATACTCAGCGCGGTCAGCACGGCCGCGCCGGCCGCCGGCCCGAAGAATGCGCCGGTGCCGCCGATCACCGCGGCGATCAGCACGGTCGCCGAGCGCGCCATCGATACGCTGTCGGGCGTCGCGATCTCGACGTCGATCAGCGTCAGCGTGCCGGCAATGCCCGCGAAGAACGATGCGCAGGTGACCATCGCGAGCCGCACGCGGCGCGGATCGGTGCCGAGCGCCGCGACGCGCGCCGGGTTGTCGCGCACCGCGTTCGCGAGCCGCGCGAGCGGCGTGCGCGTCAGCGCATGCATCGCCCACGCCGACACGACGCACCACGCGGCGATCAGTGCATACGCGTGCGCTGGCGCGCCGAAGTGCCCGTTGCCCCACGGCGCGCCGCCCGCACGGTCGATCGGTATGCCGCCGAGGCCGCCGAACCATGCGGGCACGCTCCACGCGGCCGCCGCGACGCATTCGCCGAGCCCGAGCGTGATCATCGCGAACGCGGTACCGGAACGGCGCGTCGCCAGCAGCCCTGCGACGAACCCGAAGCCCGCGCCGGCCGCGCCGCCGACGAGCGGCAACAGCGGCAGCGGGCCGCCGATGTGGTTGAACCAGTGCGCGGCCGCGAACGCGCCGAGGCCCGCGAACGCCGCATGCCCGAACGACAGCAGCCCGGTCGTGCCGAGCTGCAGGTTGTACGACAGCGCGAGCACGACGAGCGCGGCCGTCTGCGCGAGATAGCCGAGCACCGCGCCATGCGGCCACAGCCACGCGGGCAGCGCGACGCACGCGGCGAACAGCGCCCAGCGCGCGCATCCGGCCCGTGCGCGGCTATGCATCGACACGCTCGCCGAACAGCCCGCGCGGCCGCGCGACCAGCACCGCGACGAGCAGCAGGTACGGCACCAGCGGCGCCAGTTGCGCGATCGACACCGCGGCGACGCTGTCGGGCAGCGCGATGCCGGTCCATTGCGCGAGGTCGCGCAGCGACGTGTCGCTCGCGGCCGCGAAGGTCTGCGCGAAGCCGACCGCGAGCGACGCGACGAACGCGCCGCCGAGCGAGCCGAGCCCGCCGATCACGACCACCGCGAACACGACCGACCCGACCGTCTCGGCCAGCGCGGGTTCGATCACCGCGAGCGGCGCGCCGATCACGCCGGCCAGCGCCGCGAGCGCGGTGCCCGCGCCGAACAGCGCCGTCATCACGCGCGGCACGTCGTAGCCGAGCGCCTCGACCGCCGCGCGATGCGTGAGCGCCGCGCGCACGACGAGCCCGATGCGCGATGCACGCAGCAGCCCGCCGAGCGCGACCAGCATCGTCGCGGACATCGCCATCATGAACAGCCGGTAACGCGGCAAAGCGAGACCGAACACGGTCACCGGCGCGCCGTCGAACAGCGGCGGCACGGGCGCCGGCAGCGGCGCGAGGCCCCACACGAGTTTCGCGCCCTCGCCGATCAGGTACGCGAGCCCGAAGGTCAGCAGCAGCTCGCTCGTATGGCCGCGCGCCTGCACGCGGCGCAGCAGCGTGCGCTCGCAGCCGGCGCCGAGCAGCCCGACCGCGAGCGGCGCGAGCACGAGCGCGGGCCAGAAGCCCGCCCAGGCCGCGATGCTGTAGCCGACATACGCACCGAGCATGTAGAAGCTCGCATGCGCGAAGTTGAGCACGCCCTGCACGCTGAAGATCAGCGTGAGGCCGGCCGACAGCATGAACAGCAGCAAGCCGTAGCTGAGGCCGTTGAAGGCCTGGAGCGCGAACGCGTGCACCGCGTCGCGTCAGGCGGCGAGCGGTTCGAGCGCGGCGCGCAGCGCGTCGGGCAGCGGCACCGGGCGGCGCGTGCCGCGATCGACGTACACGTGCACGAAATGCCCTTGCGCGGCGGGCGACGCATCGCCTTGTGCGAACAGCCCGACTTCGTAGCGCACGCTCGACGTGCCGAGCTTCACGACGCGCAGGCCCGCGTCGACCGATTGCGGAAACACGAGCGGCGCGAAGTAGTTGCACTGCGTCTCGACGACCAGCCCGATCGTCTGCCCGTGCTCGACGTCGAGCACGCCCGCGCGGATCAGGTACTCGTTCACGACGGTGTCGAAGTAGCTGTAGTAGACGACGTTGTTCACGTGCCCGTAGACGTCGTTGTCCATCCAGCGGGTCGTGATCGGCAGGAAGTGGCGATAGGCGTCGCGCGGACGCGGCTGCGGCTTGTCGGACATGGCGATGGCGGTCAGGACGATGGAAGCGATGGGGACGATGGGGACGACGCGCGGCGGCCGGAGAACGCGGCGCACCGGTAAAAACCGCAGCGCCGCGTCGCGATCGCGCGCGCCACGGCGGATGACACCCTGCGGGCAGGCCGGCCCGTCACTGCCCCGGCCGGTCGACGAATTCGAAATCGAGGCCGCGCGCGCGCATCCAGTCGGCGAGCGCGATGCCCGTGCCGGCGCGCCACGGGCGCAGCAGCGGCGGATCGACGAGCTTGTATTCGAGCAGTTCCGGCGACAGCGACACCGTGCCCGACGCGCGCACGTGGTACGCGATGATCAGTTCGTTCTTGCGCATGAATTCGTACACGCCGACGAGCGATACGTGCTCGGCCTTCAGCGCGGTTTCCTCGAACACCTCGCGCGCGATGCCGTCCTCGGGCGTCTCGCCGTTTTCGAGGAAGCCGGTGATCAGCGCGAACATCCCGTCGGGCCACGCGGCGTTGCGCGCGAGCAGGATCTTGCCGTCGAGTTCGACGATCGCGGCGACGACGGGCAGCGGGTTGTTCCAGTGCACGTAGCCGCAGGCATCGTCGGGGCAGGCCTGGCGGATGCGGCCGCCCTCATGGTCGGGATCGGCACGCTCGGTCAGCGGGCTCGCGCAGCGCGGGCAAAAGCGGTAGTCGGCGATGGTCATCGATGGGGATCTGGCGAGCGCCGGACGGCCGTCTGCCGGCTGCCCGCGCACCCGCTCGGCGCGGGAAAGGCTTCATTCTAGCGAGTTTGGCCGCGCCCGAGACGATCCGGCCCTACCGGCGTCAGGATGACCGGCGCCCGTGTACGGCGGTCGCCGCGAAGCCGGCGGCGCCGATCAGCAGCGCGGCCACCGCGACCCACAGCGCGGGCGTAAACGACCCGAAGCGCGCGGCCAGCGGCGCCGCGACGAGCGGCCCGAGTATCTGGCCGACGCCGTACGATGCGGTCGCGTAGCCCATCAATCCGGCAGCCCGCTCGCCGTGCAGGCGCCGCGCCTCACGCATCGCGAACAGCGTAATCGCGGTGAACGGCAGGCCGAGCAGTGCGCTGCCGACCGAAAAGCCCGCCGCGTTCGGCCATACGATCCCGGCCGCGATGCCGAGCGCCTGCGTCGCGCAGCCGGCCGCCAGCAGCAGCCGGTTGTCCCAGTGGCCGGGCAGGCGCGCGGCCGTGATCGCGCCGACGATCAGCGCCGCGCCGAACATCGGCCAGAACAGGTCGGGCCACGGCGAACCGGCCGGCAGCGCAGCGCGCGCGATCACCGGCAGGAACGTCGCGGTGATGATGTAGCCGAAGCCCGGTGCGCCGTACAGCACGACGAGCCACGCGGCGTCCGCGCGATGGCTTCGCGTGCCGGCCCGCGCCGCCGGGGTGGCGGGCGCGACGGTGGCCGCATGCGGCGCGGCGGCCGGCGGCGCTGCCTGCGCGTGCGCCGAAGTCGGCGCCGCACCGAACGTGCGCCAGATCGCGACCGACAGCACGGCCGACAATGCCGCGAAACCCAGCCAGCCCACCGCCGCACGCTGGCCGGCCAGCGCACTGCCGATCAGCCCCGTCACCACGATGCCAACGCCCGGCCCCGCGTAGATCACCCCGCTCCATTCGGGCGCATGCAGCTCGGCCAGGCGCCGCAATCCCCATTGCGACATGAACACGAACGTCCATGCGCTGACGACGCCCGCGACGAAACGCACGACGAGCCACACCGGCAGCACGTGACCGACGCCCATCGCGGCGGTCAGCAGCACGGTCGCGACGAGCCCGAAGCGCACCATCCGCGCGGGTGCGACGCGCAGCGCCGCGCAACTGACCGCGCCGACGAAGTAGCCCGCATAGTTCGCCGACGCGAGCCAGCCGCCGGCTTTCAGGCCGATCGAGCCGTCCGCGAGCATCAGCGGCAACAGCGGCGTAAACGCGAAACGGCCGACGCCGAGCACGACGGCCAGGCCGACCATGCAGGCCAGCGCGGCCGCGCGGGCACGGCGGTCGGCCTGGTCAGACGAAAGCGCACCGGCGGCGGCGGTCGGAGCATCGAAGCGGGACATGGCGGCATGGGCCGGCGCGTCGCGCGCCGGCCGGATCGGAAATCGGAATGGGTCCATCCTAGCTTGACCAAACGTTCTCGAAAAATGAATAATTGAGAATAGACCCATCCCTTGGAGAGAATCATGGACCTGGCGGCGCTGGCGATCTTCCGGGCGGTTGTGCGCGAGAACGGCGTGACGCGCGCGGCGGCCAAGCTCAATCGCGTGCAGTCGAACGTCACGACGCGCATCAAGCAACTGGAGGAAGAACTCGGCGCGGCGCTGTTCGTGCGCGACGGCCGCCGGCTCGTGCTGACGCCGGCCGGGCATACGCTGCTGCCGTATGCGGAGCGCCTGCTCGCGCTCGCCGACGAGGCGCGCGACGCGGTGCGCGAGGACACGCCGCGCGGCCGGCTGCGGCTCGGCACGATGGAAAGCACGGCCGCGAGCCGGCTGCCGACCCTCCTCGCGCGCTACCACCACGCATGGCCCGACGTATCGCTCGAACTGCTGACGGGCACGACGGGCTGTCTGATCGACCGCGTGCGCGACTTCGAGATCGACGCTGCGCTGTTCGCGCGCCCGCCCGAGCCGGACATGCTGCCCGACACGTTCGAGACGGTGCCGATTTTCCGCGAGGATCTCGTGCTGCTCACCCCGCGCGGCCATCCGCCGGTGCGCACGCCGCGCGACGTGATCCTGCCGACGCTGATCGCGTTCGAGCGCGGCTGCGCGTATCGCAAGTACGTCGAGCAGTGGTATGCGGCGCACGGCGTGAAGCCGGCGCGCGTGCTCGAACTCGGCTCGTATCACGCGATCGTCGCATGCGTCGCGGCCGGCGCGGGCGTCGCGGTCGCGCCGCGTTCGGTGCTCGATCTGCAGCCCGAGACCGGCAACATCGCCGCGCACACGATTCCCGAACTCGAAGGCATCGACACGCTGCTTGCGTGGCGGCGGGGTTATGCGTCGGCGGCGCTCGCCGCGCTGCGCGATGCGCTCGCCGACGCCGTGCGGCAGCCGGGCGACGTGGCGAAGCCGACCGTGTCCGTGCCGGCCTGACCCGGGTTCGCGTGTCGCCGCGGCGATCGACGCGCACAACCTGCACAAACAAAACGACCCGACCGGCACCTGCCGATCGGGTCGTTTTTCGATTCACGCGATGCCGTCAGTGCGACGGCATCGCATCGGTCGTGCAACGATCAGAGCCGCTCTTCGACCCAGCCCTTCACGCCGGCCAGCGCGCCCGGCAGGTTCGCCGGCTCGGTGCCGCCAGCCTGCGCCATGTCCGGACGGCCGCCGCCCTTGCCGCCAACCTGCTGCGCGACGAAGTTCACGAGCTCGCCGGCCTTGACCTTCTTGCTCGCATCCGGCGTGACGCCCGCGATCAGGCTGACCTTGCCGCCTTCGACGGCCGCCAGCACGATCGCCGCGCTCTTCAGCTTGTCCTTCAGCTTGTCGACCGTTTCGCGCAGCGTCTTCGCGTCGGCGCCGTCGAGCGTCGCGGCCAGCACGTACACGCCGCCGATTTCGACGGCCTGCTGCGCGAGCTCGTCGCCCTGGCTCGACGCGAGCTTCGACTTCAGCGCGCCCAGCTCCTTCTCGAGCGACTTCACCTGCTCCTGCACCTGCGCGATGCGCTGCGTGAGTTCCGACGGCTGCGCCTTCAGCGCGGCCGCGGCTTCGTTCACGCGCGCGTCGAGCTCCTGCACGTAACGCACCGCGTTGTCGCCGGTGATCGCCTCGACGCGGCGGATGCCGGCCGCGACGCCGCCTTCGACGACGATCTTGAACAAGCCGATGTCGCCGGTGCGGTGCACGTGCGTGCCGCCGCACAGTTCGCGCGAGAAGCCAAGGTCGAGCACGCGCACTTCATCGCCGTACTTCTCGCCGAACAGCGCCATCGCGCCGCCCTTCACCGCTTCGTCGTACGGCATCACGCGCACGATGCCCGGCGCGTTGGCGAGGATTTCGTTGTTGACGATCTGCTCGACGCGACGAATTTCGTCGTCGGTCATCGGTGCGTTGTGCGCGAAGTCGAAACGGGTCTTTTCCGCGTCGACCAGTGAACCCTTCTGCTGCACGTGCGCGCCGAGCACTTCGCGCAGCGCCTTGTGCATCAGGTGGGTGGCCGAGTGGTTGCGCTGCGTGCGGGCGCGGCGATGCGCGTCGATTTCCGCGCGCAGCACGTCGCCCACCTTCAGCGTGCCCTGCTCCAGCGTGCCGTGATGACCGACCACGTCGGCCTGCACCTTCAGCGTGTCGGCCACCGCGAAGCGCGTCGCGGCGTTCGCGAGCACGCCCTGGTCGCCGACCTGGCCGCCCGATTCCGCGTAGAACGGCGTGTGGTCGAGCACGACGACCGCATCCTGGCCGGCCTTCACTTCGTTGACGGCCGAACCGTCGACGTACAGCGCGACGACCTTCGCGTCGTCGAACGCAATTTCCTCGTAACCGTGGAACGTGGTCTTCGCGCCCGAGTATTCGAGGCCCTGCGTCGCCTTGAACTTGCCGGCCGCGCGCGCCTGCTCGCGCTGGCGCGCCATCGCGTCGTCGAACGCCGGCTCGTCGACCGTCATGCCGCGCTCCCGGCACACGTCGGCCGTCAGGTCCAGCGGGAAGCCGTAGGTGTCGTGCAGCTTGAATGCGAGCTCGCCGTCGAGCACCTTGCCGCCCTTCGCTTCGACGTCGGCCAGCGCGGCCTCGAGGATCGACATGCCGTGCTCGATGGTTTCGAAGAAGCGTTCTTCTTCCTGGCGCAGCACGTCGGTCACGCGCTGCTCGGCTTCCTTCAGTTCCGGATAGGCCGTGCCCATCTCGGCGACGAGGTCGGCCACCAGCTTGTGGAAGAACGCACCCTTGCGGCCCAGCTTGTAGCCGTGGCGGATCGCGCGGCGCACGATCCGGCGCAGCACGTAGCCGCGACCTTCGTTGCCGGGGATCACGCCGTCGACGATCAGGAACGAGCACGCGCGGATGTGATCGGCGATCACCTTCAGCGAGTTGTTCGTGAGGTCGCTGATCTCAGTCACGCGCGCGGCGGCCTTGATCAGGTTCTGGAACAGGTCGATCTCGTAGTTGCTGTGCACGTGCTGCAGCACCGCGGCGAGACGCTCGAGGCCCATGCCGGTGTCGACCGACTGCTTCGGCAGGCGCGTCATGTTGCCCTGCGCGTCGCGGTTGAACTGCATGAACACGAGGTTCCAGATCTCGATGTAGCGGTCGCCGTCTTCTTCAGGCGACCCCGGCGGGCCGCCCCACACGTCCGGGCCGTGGTCGTAGAAGATTTCGGTACACGGGCCGCACGGGCCGGTGTCGCCCATCGTCCAGAAGTTGTCCGACGCGTAGCGCGCGCCCTTGTTGTCGCCGATCCGGATGATCCGCTCGGTCGGCACGCCGACTTCCTTCGCCCAGATGTCGTACGCCTCGTCGTCTTCCTGGTAGACGGTGACCCACAGTTTGTCCTTCGGCAGCTGGTAGACCATGGTCAGCAGCTCCCACGCGAACTTGATCGCGTCGTGCTTGAAGTAGTCGCCGAACGAGAAGTTGCCGAGCATCTCGAAGAACGTGTGGTGGCGCGCCGTGTAGCCGACGTTCTCGAGGTCGTTGTGCTTGCCGCCCGCGCGCACGCTGCGCTGCGCCGTGGTGGCGCGCGAGTACGGGCGCGGGTCCGTGCCGAGGAAGACGTCCTTGAACTGGACCATGCCCGAGTTCGTGAACATCAGCGTGGGGTCGTTACCGGGCACGAGGCTCGACGAGCGGACGATCGTGTGGCCCTTCGATTCGAAGAATTTGAGGAATTTCTCGCGGATTTCGGCAGCTTTCATGGCGTGCGGGGACAGTCTGGCAAAGACGGCTTCAAACGCCGGCGCCCCAGGCGGGGCGCGCGGCGGCATGGATTCGGAAACGATCGATTATACGATACAGGCCGCCCGCCCCAAGCGGCAGCGGCCCGCTGCGCCGGGCGGCCGGCGTGAGCGGCCGGCGTTGGCGACCGGCCTGGGCCACCCGCGCGGCCGATTCGCCTTAAGATGCTCGGCATGCCAATCGGCCGTGCCGGCCAAGGCAGGCCAGCCATGAAAGGAGACGATTCGACGATGGGTGCCCTGAGCCATATCCGCGTGCTGGACCTCACCCGCGTGCTCGCGGGCCCGTGGTGCGCGCAGACCCTTGCCGATTTCGGCGCGGACGTGATCAAGGTCGAGCGCCCCGGCGCCGGCGACGACACGCGCCACTGGGGGCCGCCGTACCTGAAGGACGCGGACGGCGCGGATACCGCCGAAGCCGCGTACTACCTCGCGGCGAACCGCAACAAGCGCTCGGTGACGATCGACATCGCGACGCCGGAGGGGCAGCAGATCGTGCGCGAGCTCGCCGCGCAGAGCGACGTCGTGCTCGAGAACTACAAGGTCGGCCAGTTGAAGAAATACGGGCTCGATTACGACTCGCTGCGCGCGGTGAAGCCCGATCTCGTCTACTGCTCGGTCACCGGCTTCGGCCAGACCGGCCCGTACGCGCATCGCGCGGGCTACGACTTCATCGTGCAGGGGATCGGCGGCTTCATGAGCATCACCGGCGAACGCGACAGCGAGCCGGGCGGCGGCCCGCAGAAGGCCGGCGTCGCGATCGCCGATCTCGCGACCGGCCTCTATTCGACGATCGCGGTGCTCGCCGCGCTCGCGCACCGCGACCGCACGGGCGAAGGCCAGTACATCGACATGGCGCTGCTCGACGTGCAGGTCGCGCTGCTCGCGAACATGAACACCAACTTCCTCGCGAGCGGCAAGCCGCCGGTGCGCTGGGGCAACGCGCATCCGAACATCGTGCCGTACCAGACGTTCCAGACGAGCGACGGCTGGATCATCGTCGCGGTCGGCAACGACGGGCAGTTCCGCAAGTTCGTCGAGGCCGGCGGGCAGCCCGAGCTGGCCGACGACGAGCGCTTCGCGACGAACCCGTCGCGCGTGCGCCACCGCGACACGCTGGTGCCGATCCTCGCGGAGATGGTGAAGGCGCGCGAGAAGGCCGACTGGATCGGCGCGCTCGAGGCGGCCGGCGTGCCGTGCGGGCCGATCAACGATCTCGACGAGGTGTTCGACAACGAGCAGGTGGTCGCGCGCGGGATGCAGGTGGCGCTGCCGCACCCGTGCGGCGCGGACGTGAAGCTCGTGCGCAATCCGATCCGGATGAGCGCGACGCCGCCCGACGCGCGCACGGCCCCGCCGCTGCTCGGCGCGCAGACGGACGACGTGCTGCGCGACATGCTCGGCTACGACGACGAGCGGATCGCGGCGTTGAAGGCTAAACAGGCGATCTGAGGTGGCCCCGGCGAGCGCGTCGCGGCGCCTGCGGGCGAGCACGGCGGCATGCCCGGGCGACGGCCTTCGGCTAATGCACCAATCGGATCAATCGAGTCAATGGACTAACGCGCAAGCCAATCGAGCCAGCCGCGCGCTTGCGGCCAGTCGCCGAGCCCGCTGTCCGCGTTGATGTGGCCGCGCGGGCCGAGGTCATGGAACGTGCTGCCCCACGCGTTCGCGCAGCCGCGTGCGAACGCGAGCGAACCGTACGGATCGTCGCTGCTCGCGACGACGCAGGTCGGAAACGGCAACCGCTCGTGCGGCACCGGGCCGAAGCCGTGCGCGTCGGCCGGAAACGCCGGCCCGGCCGGATCAGGCAGCGCAACCAGCAGCGCGCCGCGCACTTTCGCGAGCGCGGCCGGCCGCGCATAGCGGGTCGCCCACCATGCGGCGGTCAGCGTGCCGAGGCTGTGGCCGGCGATCAGCACCGGCCCGCGCGCGGCTTCGACCGCCCGGTCGAGCGCGAGACACCAGCCGTTGCGAAACGCGCGGCTCCAGTCGGGCATCGCGACCCGCGAGAAGCGCGCATCGGCGCGCTCCCAGCGGCTTTGCCAGTGGAACGGACCGGAGTTGCCGTAGCCCGGCAGCACGAATACGAGGGGGTCGCTCATGAAAGGATTCGTCGACGAATGAAGTCGTTATGTGGCGTCGACGAAGTGTCGCACACCCGTTCCTCCCTGATGTTGCCTGTCGAAAAACGGAAGGGGTGTGCGGGCGGGCCGTTACGCGTACGGAACGGCATCACGCCCGGCCGGCGATCGCGCGGGCACCGAGGCCCGCACGCGCCGGCGTGAATCAGCGTACGCCGGCGCCGACAAGGCCGCCTGCCGCCGCGCCGGCGACCGTGCCGACCGGGCCGCCCGTGATCAGGTAGCCGAGCGCGCCGCCCGCAGCCGCGCCGATACCGGCATTGCGCTGCGTATGCGTCATCGCGCATGCGCCGAGTTGCGACAGGGCCGCGACGATCACCGCGGTACGAACGAGAAAAGTGGTCTTCTTCATCATGATTATTGGCTTCCTCCCGCCACGCAAAAATTGAGAATGGCGGCATTGAATCGGTGAAGCCATCATAGGAAAAGCCGAACGGCGCCGGCAATCCGATTTACGTCGTGTTACAGCCGACACACACTCGATATATTGCGGTACGCATCGCGAACGGACCGCGCCCGACGGGCAGGCCGCGCGGGACGGACCCCGGTCAGGTAGAATTACAGGATTAAACCGGCGCGACGCGCCGACACAACCCTGACGCCAACCGCATGAGCACCGAACGCAACGACGCCCCCGCGGCTTCCAATTTCATCCGCAACATCATCGACGACGACAACCGCACCGGCAAATGGGGCGGACGCGTCGAGACGCGCTTCCCGCCCGAGCCGAACGGCTATCTGCACATCGGTCACGCGAAGAGCATCTGCCTGAACTTCAGCGTCGCGCGCGACTACGGCGGCGTGTGCCACCTGCGCTTCGACGACACGAACCCGGAAAAGGAAAGCGTCGAATACGTCGACTCGATCGTCGACGCAGTGCGCTGGCTCGGCTTCGACTGGCGCAAGGACGCGGTCGATCATCAGTATTTCGCGAGCGACTACTACGACAAGCTGTACGAATTCGCCGAGCTGCTGATCCAGCGCGGCAAGGCGTACGTCGACAGCCAGAGCGCCGACGAAATGCGCGCGAGCCGCGGCTCGCTGACCGAAGGCGGCAAGCCGTCGCCGTTCCGCGACCGCTCGCCCGAGGAAAACCTCGACCTGTTCCGCCGCATGAAGGCCGGCGAGTTCAAGGAAGGCGAACACGTGCTGCGCGCGAAGATCGACATGGCTTCGCCGAACATGAACATGCGCGACCCGGTGATCTACCGGATCCGCTACGCGCACCACTACCGCACCGGCGACGCATGGTGCGTGTATCCGATGTACGACTACACGCACTGCATCTCGGATGCGCTCGAAGGCATCACGCATTCGCTGTGCACGCTCGAGTTCGAGGACCACCGCCCGCTGTACGACTGGGTGCTGAACGAGCTCGCGGAAGCCGGCGTGTTCGCGCGTCCGCTGCCGCAACAGATCGAATTCTCGCGGCTGAACCTCACGTACGCGATCACCAGCAAGCGCAAGCTGCTGCAGCTCGTCACCGAAGGCCACGTCGACGGCTGGGACGACCCGCGGATGCCGACGATCGTCGGCGTGCGCCGCCGCGGCTTCACGCCGGAAAGCATTCACCTGTTCTGCGAGCGGATCGGCGTGACGAAGATCGATTCGTGGATCGACATGAGCATCTTCGAAGGCGCGCTGCGCGACGACCTCGACGACAAGGCCGCGCGTACGGTCGCGGTGCTCGATCCGCTGAAGCTCGTGATCGACAACTATCCGGAAGACCTCGAGGAAGCCTGCACGGCGCCCGTGCATCCGCATCACCCGGACCGCGGCGTGCGCACGTTCCCGATCTCGCGCGAGCTGTGGATCGAGCGCGAGGATTTCGTCGAGAATCCGCCGAAGGGCTATTTCCGCCTGTTCCCGGGCAACAAGGTGCGCCTGCGCTACGGCTACGTGATCGAATGCACGGGCTTCGACAAGGACGCCGACGGCAACGTGACGGCCGTGCACTGCAACTACTTCCCGGACAGCAAGTCGGGCACCGAAGGCGCGAACACGTACAAGGTCAAGGGCAACATCCACTGGGTCAGCGCGAAGCACGCGCAGCCGGCCGAAGTGCGGATCTACGATCGCCTGTTCAAGGAGCCGCACCCGGACGCGGGCGGCGCGAACTTCCTCGAAGCGCTGAACCCCGATTCGAAGAAGATCGTGCAGGCGTACGTCGAGCCGGGCAACGGCGACGTCGCGCCGGAAACGCGCCTGCAGTTCGAGCGCCATGGCTACTTTGTTGCAGACCGTGTCGATTCGAAGCCGGGCAAGCCGGTGTTCAACCGGATCGTCGGGCTGCGCGACAGCTGGGGCAAGCCGGCCTGACGGCCTGCTCCGCGCGGGTAGCGTGCGGCGTCGCAAGCCGCCGCTGCCTGCCCATGAAAAAACCGGCTCCAGGGCCGGTTTTTTCATGGGCGCGCGCCGAAGAACGGCAGGCGACAGCGGACGCCGCGGCGCCCGTTCACGCGCCCGACAACCGCCGATGCAGCTCCACCAGCGACAGCTTCGTGCGAAACAGCCGCGCGAGACTGCGGCTCGCATAGGTGTCGATGTCGGCCGGCACGGTCCAGCGGTACGCATCCATCTCGGGAATCATCGAGCCGTCGCGACGGCTCGGAAACAGCGACGTACACGTGCAGTGCGCGGGATCGATCTCGCCTTCGGCCACCTGCACCGCGAACAGGTGCAGGTCCTTGTCGTGCCGGTACGCAAAGCGGCCGAGATCGAGCAACCGTGCCGGCGCGAACTCGATGCCGGTTTCTTCCAGCAGTTCGCGCAGCGCGGCGTCGGCCGGCGTCTCGCCCGGTTCGCCCTGCCCCTTCGGGATATCCCAGTGCGTGGTGTCCGTCGCGTGCGCGAGGAACACGCGGCCGGCCGCATCGAGGATCACGACGCCGCACGACACCGTGCGCGGCGCGCCGCCCCGCTTCATCACGCGCGTGCTCAGCGCTTCTGCAGTTGCCACTTGCCCGCGGCCGTCTTGCAGTAGACGGGCTTGAGCGTCATCGTCTGACCCTTCGCGGTGATTTCGGTCGCGACTTCGCGGCAGGTCTTGCCGTCGGTCTCGGTCGTGCTCGGCGTGAGCTTCGCGTCGATCTGCGTGCCGCGGCCGCTGCTCTGCCACGTCGTGGTTTCGCCGTCCTTGCCTTCGTCGCGCGCCTGCACGACCGCCTTGGAGAGCGACGCGCGATCGGTCTTGCTGAAATAGCTGATCGGCGTGTCGTTCAGGAAGTTCAGGTTGTTCTGTGCATGGGCGGGCAGCATCGCGGCTGCGCACGCGGCGCCGGCCAGCACACGCGTGACGATGGAAAGGGATGCACGCATCGACATGTTTTTCTCCTTGGATGTTCGATCGAACGGCGCGGCGCATGCCGGCGCTCCGGCGGCCGGCGCTCCGGCACGCGCCACGCCCGTCAGCGAGCGAGCATAGCATGCGTGCCGCAAGGAACGTCTTCTAGCGCGCGGCCGACGCGACCGACCTGGCCGCCGGTTGATATCCGTCAGTCAGCGTGCCGAGGAACGCGATCACGTCCTTGATCTCGGCCGCGTTCAGCGCCGGCGCGTCGCCGCGCTTGCGGTCGAACGGCGGCTCGCGGTTGATGTTCGGCCAGTAGCGCTTCGGCAAATCGTCATAGATCTGCACCTTGCCGTGCACGACCGGGTAGAACTTCTCCGGATGGATGTCTCGTTCGACGTAGAAGCGCATCACGTCCTCGAGCGAGTGATACACGCCGTTGTGGAAGAACGTCTTGCGCAGCGCGACGTTGCGCAGCGACGGCGTGCGGAACAGCCCGCAGAATTCGTCGCGGCCCTTCAGGTCGGTGCGCTCGGGGCCGCATGCGCCGAGATCGTAAAAGCGCGGGTCGCGATTGACGGGCAGCGCGCGGTTGCGCGGCACCGCGACCGCGATCAGCCCGAAATCGCTGAACTGCGGCGGGCCGCCTTCGAGCGTGCGCTGGCTGATGTGGCAGCTCGCGCAGTTGCCCTTCTTCTCGTCGTTGAACAGCTGCAGCCCGTGCAACTCCGCGGGCGTGAGCTGCGCGTGGCCGGCCAGATACGCGTCGTACTTGCTCGTGTACGGATCGAACAGCGCCGGCTGCTGCTGGAATGCGTCGAGCGCGCGCAGCACCGCATCGAACGTCGCCTGGTCGTTGCCGAGCACCGGGTCGCCGAACGCCTTGCGGAACGCGTCGACATACGGTGCGGCGCGAACCGTCTTCGCGACCCTTGCGGGCGAGCTGCTCATCTCGAACGGCGACGTGAGCGGAATGCGCGCCTGCGCATCGCGCGTATCGACGCGACCGTCCCACGTCAGCCCGCCGGTCGGACCCGCGTCGATGCTTTCGTCACCTTCGTCCGGCGAATCGTGGAAGTGCTCGCTGAACGGCGGGATGCCGCGCAGGTACTTCAGCGACGGCACCGCGCGAAAGCCGGTGCGGTGCATGTCGTCGCCGCCCAGCTGCACCGACAGCGCGTTCGGCGGCCCGAACGCATGCTCGGCGCTATGGCACGACGCGCAAGCGAGCTTGCCGGACCCGGACAGCGACGGATCGAAGAACAGCTGCTTGCCGAGTGCCGTCATCTGCTTCACGCCCTCGAACACCTGCGCGCGCGTCTGCGGCTGGCCGGCCGGCGCGACCGCCGGGGCGGCCGGGGCGGCCGGGGCGGCCGGGGCCGCCGGGGCCGCCGGTACGACGGACGCGGCCGACGTCGTCGTGCCGGGCTGCGCATCGCAACCGGCGAGCGCCGCGAGCGCGCCGACCATCGCGAGCGTCGCCGCGGCGGGAATCAGCGATCGCGCGGACGCGAAGGATTTCAAAAGGGTGTGCATCGTCGTTGTTCTAGTAGCGGTGGGCAATCGGCCGGAGCTTATGTCAGTTCCGTGACCGTTGAATGACGTTCGACCGACAGTCAATTGAAAGCGGCCCTACACCCGGCTGTCAAATCGGTTCCAGATAATGCGCGCAGCCGGGCGGTACCGCGAGGTTCGTGCGCCGGCCCTCCCGCCACCCGGTTCCCACACGCGACCAACGACGAATGAGAGAGAACATCGCATGAAGAAGCACGCCTGGATTCGTTACACGCCGATCGCCCTTGCGGCCGCGCTCAGCCTGACCGCCTGCGGCGGCGACGACGTCACGCAGCAGGGCCTGTCGGCCGTCAAGAACGTCGTCGTGATCTACGCTGAAAACCGCAGCTTCGACAACCTGTACGGCAACTTCCCGGGCGCGAACGGTCTGCAGAACGCGACGGCCGCGAACTCGGTGCAGAAGGATCGCGACGGCTCGACGATGGCGACGCTGCCGAAGATCTGGGGCGGCCTGACCGCGACCGGCATCACGCCGGCGGTGACCGAGGCGATGACGGCGAACCTGCCGAACGCGCCGTTCGCGATCGACGATCCGAAAGGCTTCAACCAGTCGATGAGCATCGCGACGCGCGACATCGTGCACCGCTTCTACCAGGACCAGATGCAGATCAACGGCGGCAAGAACGACATGTACGCCGCATGGACCGACGCGGGCGGCCTGACGATGGGCCACTACACGGCCGATCCGGCGAAGCTGCCGCTGTGGAAGATCGCGCAGAAGTATGTGCTCGCAGACAACTTCTTCATGGGCGCGTTCGGCGGCTCGTTCCTGAACCACCAGTACCTGGTCTGCGCGTGCGCACCGTACTACCCGAACGCCGACAAGAGCCCGGCGGCCGGCAAGATCGCCGTGCTGAATGCCGACGGCAAGTCGCTGAAGGTCGCGACGAACTCGCCGGCTTCCGCGCTGAGCGGCCCGCCGAAGTTCGTCAACGACGGCGCGCTCACGCCTGACTTCTACGGCATCAACACGATGCAGCCGGCGTATCAGCCGAGCGGCAACAAGGCGGCCACGGGCGGCGACCCGCTGCTCGCCGATCCGGCCAATGCATCGACGATGCCGCCGCAGACGGCGACCAACATCGGCGACCTGATGACCAACGCGGGCGTGTCGTGGGCGTGGTATGGCGGCGCATGGGGCCAGGCGCTGCAGGCGAGCCAGAACGGCACGTCGAACGTGATCTACGGCGCCGACCTGTCGACGCCGAACTTCCAGCCGCACCACCAGCCGTTCAACTACTTCGCGAACCAGGCGCCGGGCACCGCGAGCCGTGCGCAGCACCTGCTCGACGGCGGCGCGAACGGCGCCGAGTTCATCAAGGCGATCGATGCGGGCACGCTGCCGCAGGTCGCGTTCTACAAGCCGCAGGGCAACCTGAACGAGCACCCGGGCTACACGGACGTGACGTCCGGCGACCAGCACATCGCCGACGTGATCGCGCACCTGCAGGCCAGCCCGCAATGGAAGAACATGGTCGTGGTCGTCACGTACGACGAAAACGGCGGCTTCTGGGATCACGCCACGCCGCCGAATGCCGACCGCTGGGGCCCGGGCACCCGCATTCCGGCGCTGATCGTGTCGCCGTATGCGAAGCAGGGCTTCGTCGATCACACGCAGTACGACACGGGTTCGATCCTGCGCTTCATCACGCGCCGCTTCTCGCTGCCGCGCCTCGCGGGCCTGCAGCAGCGCGACGACGCGCTGAAGGCGAACGGCGCGCAGCCGATGGGCGACCTGACGAACGCGCTCGCGCTGTCGCCGAACCTGTAACGGCATCGCCATCACCGCGTCCGGGCCGGCCGCGCTGCCGGCCCGGACGAACGAAGGGCAGCCCCGCAGGGCTGCCCTTTTTCATGCCGCGTGCGGGTGGCCGCGCGCCGCCGTCACCAGCCGTACTTCAGCTCGACGCCGACGTAGTCGGCGTTGTGCCCGCCCGCCTGCCGGATCGCGTCGCCGACCTGGAAATGCACGGCCTCGATCGCGCCGATCAGGTTCGCGGCGATCGTCCAGTCCGCGCGCAACTGCACGTACATGCCCGTCCACAGACTGCGCTTGCCTGCCGTTCCCGGCACCGGGATGTTCGGCTGCTGATAGACGGCGTCGCCGGTCGTCTCGCGCCACTGGAAACCCAGCGCGCCGAGCAGCGACAGGTTCGCCGTCGGCTTCAGCGTCACGGACGGCTTCACGTGAATCAGGTTCGCGTAACTCGTATAGCCGGCCAGCGTGAAGTAATAGCCGTTCGGAAACAGCGGATTGAAGGTGCCGACGCGGCCGTCGTGCGGATGGCGGTCGCCCGATGCCGCGTCGACCTGCAGCGCGATGCGCGGCGACCACGGCGCATCGAGCTTGTAGCCGGCGATCGAGCCGACCGCCCACGCGCGGATCGTGTTGTTGCCCACCGTGCCGGTCTGCAGCATCGTTTCGAGATCCCAGTCGAAGCGGCCCTGCGTACCCGCGTAGCGCACGTCCCATACATCGCGATGCTCGGGGCCGCTCGCATCGAGGAAACGCGCGTTGTTGCGGTTGTAGCGCGACCAGTAGCCCGACAGGTCGCCCGGCCCGACCGACTGCCGCTCGAAGCGCACGCCGCTGAACGTGAGATCGCGATTCGACACGTCGTCGAAATCGGACGCGTTGCGGTTCTGCACCGGCTGCGTCGCATAGCCGATGAAGCGCCACTTGCCGTATTCGTAATCGGCCCACACCGCATCGAACGCGAGTCGCACGTTCGGGCCGTCGCGCGCGGCGATGAAGCGCTGCAGGTCGAACGCCATCTCCTGACGGCCGACGCGGAACTTGACCGTGCCGCCGCCGAGCGCGCCCGTGTAGGTCGCAAACGCCTGTTCGAGATCGAACGGGTTCTTGTCGACCGGCGACACCGTGTTCTTGCCGAACGCGCGTGCGTCCTGCAATTGCGCGAAGAACTGCCAGTGCGGGCCGAGATGCGCATCGGCGTGCACTTCGACGCGCTGGATCAGGTACGTATCCGATTGCGCGGAGCCGATGCCGAACAGCGGCGCGTCGTTGGTCTCCAGGCGTTCGCGCAGGTTCACGCCGAGTGATAGATAGGATGACGGATCGTTGCCGATCGGAATATATTTCAGTCCGTCGAGCGGCGCGCGCGGCACGCAGGGATTCGCGAGCACCGACCAGTCTTCCTGCCAGCGGTTGAACAGCACCGTCGGCCGCTTGGCGGTGCACGTCGAGGCGGTGGTGGCTGCGGACGTCGAGGCCGGCGTCGGAGCCGGCTCTTGCGTCGGGGCCGGCGTCGGAGTCGAGGTCGACGCATCTGCCGTTTCCGCGAACGCAGCGTCGGCACCCGCGAACAGCAGCCCCGCGACGACCGACACACGCGCGGCCCGCTCGAAGCGGCGGCCGTGGCGTCGCCTCCGTCGCTCGATCATGCACGCTCCTGCGTGGTCGTACCGGCTGATTGCGCCGCGCACAGCGCAAGCGTCGCGAGCGCGCCGACGGGAACCAGCAGCGCCAGGAATCCGACATAGCGGAACCCGAGCGCACCGCACGCCGCGCCGAGCGCGAACGCGACGATCGCCGGCAGCATCTTCGCGAAGCGTGCGCGCGCGGTGACGCGCACGCTGTCCGCCGTACCGGGCGACAGCATGTCGACGGCATCCAGGATCGCCTGCGTGACGTTGCCGGTCATCACCGTATTCGGCACGCCGCCCGCGCGCGCGATCACGCGTGGATGCGCATTCTGCACGCCCATCGCGAACGTGCCGACGATGCCGGCCACCAGCGCCGCCAGGCTGTCGGGCTGCGTGACGGGCGTCGCCCACACGCCGGCCGCGCAGAAGCCGAGCAGCAGCACGGCCTGCACCGTGTGCAGCACACGCGTGCCCTGCCACGCCGGCCGCGCGGCCATCGACCGCGCGATCAGGCTGCTCGCGATGACACCGCACACGAACGCCGGAAACACGCTGAGCTTCAGCACGACGCCCTGGCCGAAGCCCGCGATGCCCGCGCCGATCAGCACGAAGTTGCCGGTCACGTGCGCGGTGAACAGCCCGAACAGCGCGACGAAGCTCAGCGTGTCGACGAAGCCGGCCACCGCGGCTAGGATCGTATCCTCGTGCTTCATCGCGCCGCGCTCGCGTGGATCTCGGCGACGTAGCCGCCCGGGAACTGCACGAGCGCCGCGTCACGGCCGTCCGACTTGAACGGCGGCACGAGCACGGTCACGCCCGCGGCTTCGGCCTGCTTCAGCGTCGCGGCGAGATCGGCCACTTCGTAGCCGGTCATCTCGCGCCCGAACGGGTAAGGCAGATGGCCGTCGGTCACCAGCACGGTCATCTTGCCAAAGCCCGATTCGATGCGAATGCGGCGGTAGGTATCGTCCGGCCGGCCGATCTCGATGCCCGGCGCCTTCAAGTTGTCGGACACCACCTTGCCTTTCGAGAACTTGACGAAGTCATGCACGAACTTGCGGACGCTTTGCGGCGACACGTACACGCGATTCTCGGGGATGGTCTGCAGCGCGTCGTAATGCGGCGCCTGGGTATGCCAGTAGAGCTGCATGTTCACGCCGCCCGCCCACGTGACGATCGCGTCGCGGCCGATCGGATCGGGAAACGTGTCGACGATCACGTCGGCGCCGTGCTCGCGCGCCGACTTCACGGCGACGTCCATGTCGGTGACGAGATAGCCGGTGCGCTCCGCGCAGAACGGATACGGGATCGGCGTCTTGAAACCGAACACCGAGATCGTGCCGACCGGCGTCAGCACGAGTTGCGACATCGTCTGGCTCGGCGTCGGCGTAACCTGGAACACGCCCTGCTTCGACTTCTTGCCGCCGAACATCGCGACGAAGCTGTCGGTGAAGCGGTCGAAGTCTTCGGGTGCGACGCACACGTGGGTCGTGTCGTACTGCGGACCGACCGCCACCGTCGGCACCACCGCGGGCGGCGCCGGCGGTTTCGCGAACGCCGTCGGCGCGCAGGCAAGGCCGCCCGCGAGCATCGCGGCGAGCAGCACGGAACGAACAGATTTCATCACAGGATTTCCTGGTTGTTGCATCGTCATCGAATGGAACGGCCATCATCGGCCGGTTGCCGCGCATCGTCGAGCACGGTCGCGAGCACGAGTGCCGCGATCAGCCCAAGATGCTCGAAAAAGCTGTTGAGCGCCATGAAATGTTCGGCGCCCGAACGGTTCCAGAAATCGTTCGCCACGCCCATCGCGACCAGCGTCAGCATGCCGAGGCTGCCGGCGCCGAGCCACGTGAAGCGGCGAAACACCACGCACAGCGAGCCGACGATCTCGACCGCGATCGCGAGCGCCGCCCACAGCGCGGCCGGATGCAGGCCGAAATGCGCCTGCTCCGCGACTGCACCATGGAAATCGAGCGCCTTCGCGACGCCGCCGAGCAGATAGGCGGACACCAGCGCGAGGCGCGCGAGCGGCAGGACCCACGGCTGCGACAGCAGCACGCGGATCCACGCTGGGTTGCCGTAAGCGATGCGCGTCGTCATGTCAGACCGCCCAGCAGGAGCACCCGAACGCGCCCCAGAAGCCCTTCGCGTCCGACGTCGGCAACGCGTTTGCCCATGCGCCCACATGCGCATGCTGGTGAACGTTGCATTCATTCGCGCAGCCGCACATCGCAGCGGCCGCCGCGCGCTGCAACGGCGCGCCGTTGTGCTGCGTCGCGCCCCAGCCGCCATAGCCGCCAAACTCGCGCACCGGCGACCAGTCGGGCATCGCCGGCGGAATCGGCGCATCGTGCGACGCGAACGGCCCCGCACCCCACACGATCTTGCCGCCGACCACCGTCAGCAACGCGCTCGTGTCGACGATATCGTCCTCCGCGCATGTGAAGAAATCGCGATCCGGGACGATCAGGTCGGCCAGTTGCCCGACCGCGATGCGCCCTTTCTTGCCTTCTTCGTTCGAGAACCACGTCACGTACTCGGTCCACATCCGCAGCGCGGTTTCGCGATCGAGCAGGTTGCGCTGCGGATACATCCTGAGACCGCCGACCGTCTTGCCCGTCACGAGCCACGCGAGCGACACCCACGGGTTGTACGACGCGACGCGCGTCGCATCGGTACCAGCCGACACCTTGAGCCCCTTGCCGAGCATCTTCGCCACCGGCGGCGTCGCCTCCGCGGCTTGCGCGCCGTAACGCTCGACGAAGTATTCGCCCTGATACGCCATCCGGTGCTGCACCGCGATGCCGCCGCCGAGCGCAGCGATCCGGTCCATCGACTTCTCGGAGATGGTTTCCGCATGATCGAAGAACCAGTTCAGCCCGTCGAGCGGAATGTCGCGGTTCACCTTCTCGAACACGTCGAGCGCGCGGCTGATCGTTTCGTCGTAGGTCGCATGCATGCGCCACGGCCAGCGGTTCTGCGCGAGCACGCGCACGACGCCTTCCAGGTCGTCTTCCATCTGCGCCGGCAGGTCCGGACGCGCGACGCGGAAGTCCTCGAAGTCGGCCGCCGAGAACACCAGCATCTCGCCCGCGCCGTTGTTACGGAAGTAGTCGGTGCCGTCGTGGTACTTGACGCTCCTGGTCCAGTTCACGAAGTCTTCCTTCTCCGCATTCGGCTTCTGCGTGAACAGGTTGTACGCGATCCGCACCGTCATCTCGCCCGCGTCGTGCAGCTTGCGGATCACTTCGTAATCGTCCGGATAATTCTGCGACCCGCCGCCCGCATCGATCACGCCGGTCACGCCGAGCCGGTTCAGCTCGCGCATGAAGTGACGCGTCGAGTTGTACTGATAATCGAACGGCAGCTTCGGGCCCTTCGCGAGCGTCGCATAGAGGATCGTCGCGTTCGGGTTCGCGAGCAGCAACCCGGTCGGGTTGCCCGCGTCGTCGCGCAGGATCGTGCCGCCCGGCGGCTCCGGCGTGTCCTTCGTGTAGCCGACCACCCGCAGCGCGGCCGCGTTCAGCAGTGCGCGGTCGTACAGGTGCAGGATGAACACGGGCGTATCGGGCGCGACGGCATTGAGTTCGTCGATCGTCGGCAGGCGCTTCTCGGCGAACTGGTGTTCGGTGAAGCCGCCGACCACGCGCACCCACTGCGGCGCGGGCGTGATCGCGACCTGCCGCTTCAGCATCTCCATCGCGACCGCGAGCGAGCGCACGCCGTCCCAGCGCAGCTCCAGGTTGTAGTTCAGGCCGCCGCGAATCACGTGCGTATGGTTGTCGATCAGGCCCGGCAGCACGGTGCGGCCGTCGAGGTCGACGACCTTCGTCGCGCGGCCCGCGAGCGGCACGATCTCCGCGTTGCCGCCGACCGCGACGAAGCGACCGTCCTTGATCGCGACGGCGGTCGCGACCGGGTTCGCACGATCGAGCGTCGTGATGCGCCCGTTGTGCAGGATGAGATCGGGTTGGGTATCGGTTGCGCTCATGAAATGTCCTCGATGCGGTCAGAAGCCGAGCCAGTGACGAACCGGCGCAATGGCCTGCGCGCCGACCAGCATGCCGGCGAGGCCCACCAGCGCGATCAGCGGCGGCGCCGGCGAGCGCACCCTGATCACGCTGTACACGACGCCGATCAGCACGCCGGCGCCCAATGAAAGTAGATAAGATTCCATAACGATTTTTCTCCCGGCCGGATTAGAATCACCCGCATCACGAGGCCGCGTGCGCGGCGCATCGCATCCGTTTCGCTTCCCTGCCATCCGTTCCGACCATGCAACACCTTCCTGATCTCGAAGCCTGGGCCATCTTTGCGCGCGTCGCCGAGACGGGTTCGTTCGCGAAAGCCGCCGACCTGCTCGGCGTATCGCAACCCACCGTGTCGAAAGCGATCGCACGCCTCGAAAAGCGCCTCGGCGCGATGCTGCTGTACCGCACGTCGCGCAAGCTGTCGCTCACGCCGACCGGTGAACTGCTGCGCGACCGCGCGATCCGCCTGCTCGCCGATGCGGAGCTGATCGAAAACGAAGCGACTGCGCAGGCGCTCGAACCGCACGGCCTCGTGCGCGTGAATGCGCCGATGTCGTTCGGGGTGCACCATCTGTCGCCGGTGCTGCCCGCGTTTCTCGAGCGCTATCCGCGCGTCGACATCGATCTCGTGCTCACCGATCACATCGTCGACATCGTGTCGGGTGGCTTCGACGTCGCGATCCGCATCGCCGAGCTGAGCGATTCGACGCTGCGCTCGCGCCGTCTCTGCGCGGTGCGCCGGCCGCTCGTCGCGTCGCCCGCGTATCTCGACCGGCGCGGCCGCCCCACGCATCCGCGCGACATCGAACAGCACGTGTGCCTCACGTACACGAACCTGCCGACGCCCGAGCACTGGCGCTTCCGTCATCCGGCATCGGGCGACGAAGTCGGCGTGTCCGTCCACGGGCGTATCCGCACCAACAACGCGGACGTGATCCTCCCCGCGCTCGTCGGCGGTCACGGCCTGGCGCTGCAGCCCGAGTTCCTCGTGTGGGACGCGATGCAGCGCGGCGAGCTCGAGGAAGTGATGAGCGACTGGAAGATCGCGGACATCAACGTGAACCTCGTCACGCCGCCCGGCATGCTGCGCGCCGCGCGCGTGACGGTGCTGCTCGACTTCCTCGCGGAACACTTCGCGCACGCGCCGTGGGCGCTGCCCGTCGCCTGAACGCGCGACGGCCGACGGCAGGCGATCGCCGCATCCCGCGCGGCGATCGCGGCCGGCGGCCCGTTACTTCGCCGGCACGGCCGGAATCGACTCGTGCGGCGTCGCGGTGCGCTGCGGTGCCTTGTGGACCATCGTGTACGCGTAGTCGACGCCCATCCCGTATGCGCCCGAATGCTCCTTCGCGATCGCCATCACCGCGTCGTACGAGTCGCGCCGCGCCCAGTCGCGCTGCCATTCGAGCAGCACCTGCTGCCACGTGACCGGCACCACGCCGGCCTGCACCATGCGCTGCATCGCGAAATCGTGCGCGGCCTGCGACGTGCCGCCCGATGCGTCGGCGACCATGTAGATCTCGTAGTCGCCTTCGAGCATCGCGCACAGCGCAAACGTCGTATTGCAGACTTCGGTCCACAGGCCCGACACGACCACCTTCTTGCGGCCGTTCGCGGCGAGCGCGTCGCGCACCTTCTGGTCGTCCCACGAATTCATCGACGTGCGCTCGAGCGTCTTCTGGTTCGGGAATACGTCGAGCAGCTCGGGATAGGTGTGGCCCGAGAAGCTGTCGCTTTCAACCGTCGTGATCGTGGTCGGGATGTTGAAGACCTTCGCGGCCTTCGCGAGCCCGACGACGTTGTTCTTCAGCGCCTGGCGATCGATCGACTGCACGCCGAACGCCATCTGCGGCTGCTGGTCGATGAAGATCAGCTGGCTGTTCTGCGGCGTCAGTACTTCAAGTTTCGGGTTGCTCATGGCGGATGGGTCCTGTGAACGGGAAAAGGGAAGCCTGCCTCGACCGTGAAAACGGGAGGAGCCCGGAATGCGTCGGCGCCGGATCGTCATCATCCGGGCCGAAACATTTAAGCCGCAAACGCGCGGCGCGAACACCCAAGAAACGGAATCGATCCGATTCCTGAATGGATGCCCGTTCGGGGCGCCCCGCTCTTTTTTTCTTCACGCAAACCCGCTACGCTTTCAAGACTCTGACGGTGCCGTTCCGGTGCCGCTCGGCCATCACGAGGCGCACCACCATGAAACCGTATGTCTTGTCGCTGCTCGCCGGCATCCTCGCCGGCGTCATCTACGGCGCGCTCGGCCTGAACTCGCCCGCGCCGCCGATCATCGCGCTCACCGGCCTGCTCGGCATGCTGGCCGGCGAACAGATCCTGCCCGTCGCGCGCCGCATGCTGTCCGGCCATCGGCTGAACACCGCATGGCGCGACGCGCAGTGCAGCCAGCACATGTTCGGCGCGCTGCCGGGCGGCGCCGCGAACGACCGCAAGCCTTCGTAATCCACCCCATCGCCGCCGGCCGCGCATGACCAACGTCGAGCTGTTCCATTACCTGCTGCTGTTGATCTGCGGCGCGGGCGCCCTCACGTGGCTCGCCGAGCGCGTCTCGATTCCGCCGGCCGTCGTGCTGCTGCTCGGCGGCTGCGTGGTCGCCGTCGCCGGCAAGCGCGTGCCCGACATGGACCCGGCGCTGCTGCTCGCGGCCGTGCTGCCGCCGCTCCTGATGTCGAGCGGCTTCTACACCGCCTGGAAGGAATTCCGGCAGGAGCTCGCATCGATCGCGTCGCTCGCGCTCGGGGCCGTGGCGTTCACGACCGTCGCGGTCGCGCTCGCCGTGCATGCGGCGAATCCCGCGCTGCCGTGGGCCGCGTGCTTCACGCTCGGCGCGATCGTGTCGCCGCCCGACGCGGTCGCCGCGAAGGCGATCCTGCAGCGCCACCCGCTGCCCGCGCGGCTCGTCGCGGTGCTCGAAGGCGAAAGCCTCGTCAACGATGCGTCGGGCCTGCTGCTGTACCAGATGGCCGTGTCGGCCGCGCTCGCCGTGTCGATCACGGCGGCCAGCGCCACCGGCCTGTTCTTCTCGCTCACGCTGATCGGCATCGCGGTCGGCCTCGCGTGCGGCCACGCGATGTGCTGGGTGCTGCCGCGCCTGCGCGACCCGATGCTCGGCATCGTCGTGACCTTCGCGATGGCCTGGGGCAGCTACGGGATCGCGGAAGCCGTCGGCGGCTCGGGCGTGCTGTCGGTCGTCACCTGCGGCCTCGTGCTCGGCGTGCGCCAGCATCGCGTGTTCGACGCCGACATGCGGATCAAGGCGAAGGCGACGTGGGAAGCGATCGTGTTCGTGCTCGACGCGCTCGTGTTCATCCTGATCGGCCTCGCGCTGCACGCGATCCTCGCGGGCGTGAACCACGAAGGCGCGGTGCTGATGGCCGGCCTGCGGGTCGCGCTGCCGGCGACGGCCGCCGCGATCGGCGCGCGCGTGGTGTGGGTGTTCGTCGCGATGTGGCTGCCGGGCCGCCTGCGCGCGCGGCGCGCGGGCCACGCGCCGTGGTCGTGGCGCGAGGCCGTCGTGCTCGGCTGGTCGGGCATGCGCGGCGTCGTGAGCCTCGCGGCCGCGATCGCGCTGCCCGCCAACTTCCCCGGCCGCGACCTGATCCTGTTCAGCACGTTCCTGCTGATCATCGCGACGCTCGTCGTGCAGGGCGGCACGCTCGCGCCGCTGATCCGCGTGCTGAAGCTGCGCCCGGCCGCGCGCCGCACGATGTCCGAACACGCGGTGCGTGCGCATACGTTCGGCGCGGCGCTCGCCGAACTCGATGCGCGCGAGCAGCGCGGCGCCGGCCTCGAACGTGCATCGCTCGACCGGCTGCTGACCGAATACCGGAGCCGCGTCGCGTTCAACGAACGCGCGCACCGTGACGGTGCGGCGCCCGCGGACGTGCGTGCGCGGATGCTGCGCGTCGAGCTCGAGCTGGTCGGCGTGTCGCGCGACGCGCTGCTCGACCTGCATCGCGACGGCCGGGTCGACGACGCGGTGCTGCACCGCATAGAATCGGAACTCGATTTCGAGGAGCTGCGGCTGCAGCGCCTGCTCGAACCGTAACGTCCGGCCTGCCCGGCCCTGCCCGTCCCCTTTCCCACCTGGAATTTCAATGAGCGAACTCACCGTCGAAGCGAGCATCGGCCCGGTCGATTACCTCGTCCACTTCAGCGATGGCGTCCACCAGTGGCGCGCCGACGAACCCGCGTCGCTCGGCGGCGGCGATGCGGCGCCGACGCCCGTCGCGCTGCTGCTGTCGAGTCTCGGCGCGTGCACCGCGATCACGCTGAAGATGTATGCGCAACGAAAAGGCTGGCCGCTCGACGAAGTGCACGTGAAGCTCGCGCACGAATCGGGCAGCGCGGGCAGCACGATCGTGCGCCGCATCACGCTCGACGGCGACCTGACCGACGAGCAGCGCGAACGCCTGCTGCAGATCGCGAACGCGTGCCCGGTGCACAAGATCCTCACGCATCCGATCGCGATCGACACGGCGATCGCCTGAGCGCTTCCCGCCATCGCCCCCGCCACCGTCACGAGATTTCCGTCATGTCCGCCTCGATCAAGACCCTGCTCACGCCGCGCGAAAGCGACATCGGCAACCTCGTCGTGCGTCGCGTGCTGCCCGCGCGCGCCGCGCGCCTCGTCGGCCCGTTCATCTTCTTCGACGAGATGGGGCCGGCCGTGCTGCCGGCCGGCCGCGGCATCGACGTGCTGCCGCATCCGCACATCGGCCTCGCGACCGTTACCTACCTGTTCGACGGTTCGCTGATGCATCACGACAGCCTCGGCTTCCGGCAGAAAATCGTGCCGGGCGACGTGAACTGGATGACGGCCGGCCGCGGCATCGTGCATTCGGAGCGCTCGCCCGACGAGGATCGGCCGCGCGAGCAGCCGGTGCACGGGATCCAGACCTGGGTCGCGCTGCCGGTCGAGCATGAGGACACCGCGCCCGCGTTCGTTCATCACGCGGCCGATACGCTGCCGTCGTTCACGCGCGACGACGTGACCGTGCGCGTGATCGCCGGCACCGCGTTCGGGCTCGCGTCGCCGGTCGCCGTGTTCTCGCCGACGCTCTATGCGGTTGCGGAATTCGCGTCGGGCGGGCAGCTCGCGCTCGATGCGGAGCACGACGAACGCGGCGTGTATCTCGTCGACGGCGACCTTACCGTCGACGGCACGCCGCTCGCGCCCACGACGATGGCCGTGCTCGAACCGGGCGCGACCGTCGCACTCGCGAGCGCGCACGGCGCACGCGTGATGCTGCTCGGCGGCGCACACCTGCCGGGCGAGCGGTTCATCGAATGGAATTTCGTGTCGAGCGAACGCGCGAAGATCGACGCGGCGCGCGCCGCGTGGGCCGATCAGACGTTCGGCAAGGTGCCGGGCGAAGAAGACGAATGGACGCGCCAGTCGGAGCGCAAGGCGCACTAAGCGGCCCATCCCGACGAACCGACGACGGCCGGCCATCACGCCGGCCGTCGTGCGTTTACCGCTTCAATCCCATCAGCTTCGCGAGCACCGGCCAGCGATCGAGCGACGCGTCGAACGCGCGGCGCGCCTGTTCGTCGACATAGCGCTCGGGATCGAGCGCGGGCAGATGCCGCGCGAGGCCGATCACGTCGTTCGGTTGCGACAGGCGATCGTCGTCGCCTTCGCCGGCCATCGTTACTGTTCGTCGATCCATACGCCGTCCGGAGTTTTCACCGCGTAACCCGCGGCCGTCTGCATCGTCACCGTGCCCTCGTTCTCGCCGATCATCCGCGTGCGCGGCAAATCGGCCGCATATTGCGCGAGCGTCGCGCCCGGCTTGAACGGGCTGTTCGACACGAGGTTCGACAGCAATTGCGCGAGCGCGAGGAAGCTGGTCGGCTGCTCGATCACGGTCGTCGCGCCGTGGTTGCCGGCGAAGCCGACGAGCCGCACGCCGACCGGCCCGTGCACGATGCGCGGCGTCGGAATCTCGCGCAGCCCCGCGACCTGGTTCTTGTCGCCGCGCAACGCGGCGCCGTGCTCGGGCACGAACACGATCACCGCGCGGCGGCCCGATTGCGCGATCAGGTCGGCGAGACGGTCGAAGTCGGTCATCATTTTCGTCGCGCGCTGCGGATACGAGTCGATGCTCGTCAGCGCGCTGCCGACGACGCGGTTGCCGTCGTGCAGGCTGATCGTGTTGTAGTACAGCGCGACCGGCCCCGGCACCGCCGCGCGCTGCGCGTACCAGTTCGCGAGCGTCGAATAGTCGTCCTTGATCGCCGAACCGTCGAACGCGTGCATCGCGACCGGCGCGGCCGCGTTCGAGATCATCGGCGCATCGGCCACGCCGATGTTGTCGTGGATCACCTGCAGGAAGTTGTCGAAATGGCCGTCGTGGTTCAGCAGCGACTGCACCGTGTAGCCGGCGCCCGCCAGTTGCGAGAACAGGTGGCACTGCTGCGGCGCGGGCTTGTACAGGTCCGCATGCGCTTCCTGCCCGCAGCTCGCACGCAGCACGCGGATCGCCGCCGGGCCGCTGTAGCTCGCGGCCGTGCTGAAGTTCGTGAACAGGTAGTCGAAGTGGCTCAGCATCGGGTGGTTGCGCACCTTCGCCGCATCGAGGTCGTCCCACGACAGCGAGCAGATGTGCAGCACGATCACGTCGAACTGCGCGGCCGGATCGCTGCCGAGATGGCCGAACGCGACCTGCCGCTGCGACTCCTGCGCGCGGAACGTCGCGAGCGCCGCGTTGTGGTCCTCGGGCTGGTCGACGCGCGTGGCGCCCGCCGCGTTCGCCTGCGGCTGGGCCGGCGCGGCGACGCGCGCCATCAGCCCGCTGCCGGCCTGCCACAGCGGCATCACGACCAGCACGGCCACCACGAACGTCGCGACGCGCAGCCAGCGGTTGACGATGAAATAGACGATCAGCACGCCGACGATCGTCAGCGCCAGCACGGGCGGCAACAGGCGCGGCAGCAGCTCCATCCAGTAGTCGAGACGGAACGTGCTGACTTCGCGCGCGGCCTCCGCGAGACGGGCGAGCGGCGGCGCATGCAGCTCGCGCGCGAGCAGCGGCACCGCGATCGCGATCGCCACGACCTGCCGGACGATGCGCCACGCGCGCGCCCGGATCGGCGCGCTCGCCGCGAGCGCCACCGCGAACGCGAGGTTCGCGAGCCAGAACGGCTGCAGGTGCCCGGTCGCGAACAGCGCGAACTTCAGGATGAAATACAGATTCCAGAACGTCATCTAACCCACTCCATGATGCGCGCCGCGTCAGTCGCGCGCGCGATCGAGTTTCGGCGCGAGCATCGTCTGCACGCCGCGCGCCGCACCCTTCCACATTCGTACATAACCGTCCAGCCCGATCCGCAGCACTTCCTTGAGCCCGCCGAGCGGCGTGTCGGGCCGCGCGCCTTCGTGCCAGTCGAGCCACGCATCCGCGCGGCCGAACGTGCATTGCACGAGCTGGCGCTCCTGCTCGAGCGTCAGTTCCTCGAAGCTCACGCCGACATGGGTCGGCGTCGCCCGGGTCACGCGCACCGGGAACGGGAACGCACGGTCGCCGCGCGTTACGCACACCGTCAGCGTGTCGCCGACCGCGAGCGGCAGCCCCGGCACCGCTTCGAGCCCGAGGCCGCCGGTCGAGTAGTCGCTCGTGAAGCACGCGGCGGTCGAGCCGTCGGCGAGCAGCAGCATCGCCGGCACGCGCATCGCGATCCGGTGCGTGACGCGCACCTGCTTCGTCTCGCGCGCGACGGCCAGCGCCGCGCCGAGCATCGCGAGGTTGTACACGGTCCAGCCGAGCGTGATCAGGATCGTCGACGCCTCGTCGCCCTGCTCGGCCACGAGCCGCCACAGGCCGGCGACGATCGCGAGCACGTTCAGCGCGAACAGCACGAGATACGGCTTCGACGTCGACCAGTCGACGTAGCCTTCGTCGATCTTGCCGCCCTTGTCGGTCACGTTGAACTTGCCGTGCTTCGGGCTGAAGAACGCGACGGTGGTCGGCAGCGCGATGTACCACGCGAGCACCGATTCGTAGACCTCGGCCCAGAACGAATGCCGGTAGCGCCCCTGCATCCGCGAATTCGCGATGTTCGCGAGCACGAGATACGGGATCACGTAGCTCGCGAGCGCGAGCGACGATGCGTTGATGAAGTACAGGTGGAAGAACAGGTACGCGAGCGGGATCGTCAGGAACACCAGCCGCGGAATCCCGTAGAAGAAATGCAGCATCGCGTTGCCGTAGCAGATCCGCTGGATGAAACCGAGCCCGCGCCCGAGGAACGGGTTGTCGATGCGGAAGATCTGCGCCATCCCGCGCGCCCAGCGCGTGCGCTGCTTCACGTGACCGGCAAGGCTTTCGGTCGCGAGGCCGGCCGCCTGCACGGTCGGCAGGTACGCCGACGTATAGCCGCGCCGATGCAGCTTGAGCGCCGTATGCGCATCCTCGGTCACGGTCTCGACCGCGACGCCGCCCACCTCCTCCAGCGCGCTGCGCTTGAGCACCGCGCACGAGCCGCAGAAGAACGTCGCGTTCCACAGGTCGTTGCCCGACTGCACGAGGCCGTAGAACAGGTTGCCCTCGTTCGGGATCTCGCGGAACGTGCCGAGGTTGCGCTCGAACGGATCGGGCGAGAAGAAATGGTGCGGCGTCTGCACGAGCGCGCACTTCGGGTCGCGCAGGAACACACCCATCGTCGTCTGCAGGAACGAGCGCGTCGGCACGTGATCGCAGTCGAAGATCGCGATGTACTCGCCGTGCGTCTTCGGCAATGCACGGTTGATGTTGCCGGCTTTCGCGTGGCGGTTGTCGTCGCGCGTCAGGTAGTCGATGCCGGCCTCGGCCGCGAATGCCGCGAACTCGGGGCGCCGGCCGTCGTCGAGCAGATACACGCGCAGCTTCGCGCTCGGCCAGTCGATGCTCTGCGCGGCGAATACGGTCGGCTTCACGACTGACAGCGGCTCGTTGTAGGTCGGGATATAGACGTCGACGGTCGGCCAGGTGTCCGGATCGTCGGGCAGCGGCACGATCGGCCGGTCGAGCGGCCATGCGGTCTGCACGAAACCGAGCAGCAGGATCATCCACGTATAGGCTTCGGCGCCGTACAGCAGGTAGCCGGCGACGGCTTCGACCGGGCTGCGGAAGTCGAGCGTCTGGGTCGTGCGCCACCACACGTAGCGGACGGTGGCGAGCAGCGCGAGCGATGCGAGCGCGAGCGTCGGCAGATGGCCCGGCAGGCGGCGCAGCGCGAGCGCCAGCACCGCGACGATCGCGAAGAACGCGAACTGCGCGCCGGGCATCAGCGGCGACATCCCGGCCGCGGCCCACAGCACCGCGCCGGCCACGAGCAGCAGCGGCGCGAGCCAGCGGCGCCGGCCGACGCCGTTCGCGCGCGCATCGAGCCAGCCGCCCCAGCGCGCCCACGGCAGACGCTCGAGCATCGCGTTGATGCGCCGGCCGACCGCACGCCCGGCCACGTAGACGGGCACCACGAACGTGTCGAACCACGCGAGCGGATCGCGCGCGGGCCGGCCGTCGGCCGCGCGCGGTGCGCGCACGATCGCGCGCCACAGCCATTCGCGCACGCTGAGCGGCTGCAGCACGCCCCAGTCGTGCGCGAGCCGCAGGAACGCGACGCGCACCCAGCGGCGCACATGATCGGGCCGGCCGGGTGGCGGTACGTGGAAGAACAGCCGCACGAGCCAGTCCACCCGCGTGCGTTCCGCCGGCAGCCCGATGCCGCGCGCGCACCAGTCGGCCGCGCGACGGCCGAATGCGCGCAGTCGCGACGCGAGTGCGGCCTTCATCGCGCGGCTCCGGCGCGGCCGGCGACGGCCGCCGTCAGCCACGCATCGACCCAGTTCGCGACGCCGTTCAGGTCGTGCGACGCCTGCGAATACGGCGCGTCGTCGAAGATCCAGCTGCCGCGCGCAAGCGCTTCGGGCACCGCCGCGTCGACATGGATGCGCTGCTCGAGCATCGACGCCGGCCCCGCGACCGCGCGCAGCATCGCCAGCGCGTCGCGCTGCATGTCGCGCGCCGGGTTCAGCCGGTTCACGACGATCTGCAGTTCGCCGCCGCCGGCCCGCAGCGCGCCGAGCCGCGCGGCCGTCGTCGCGCAAGCGACCGGCTCCGGCGGCACGACGACGAGCGTCAGGTCCGCGCAACCGGTCGCCTGCCCGGCCTGCGGCGACGGATAGCGGGCAGTGTCGACCAGCACGACGCCGTCGGCCGGCAGCGCGATCTCGTCGAGCGCGCGCGACAGCCAGGCCGGATCGGCCACGAGCCGCGCATCGCACGCGGCGGCGCCGGCCGCATCGACCTGCCCGTACGGCACGAACAGCACGCCGTCGGCGTTGCGCCACGTGTGCGCGTGCCACGGTTCGGCGCCGCCCAGCAGGCCGTGCGCGAGACCGTGTTCGGCCAGCGTATCGAGGCCGAGCGTCGCGCCCATCAGGTTCTGTGCATCGAATTCGACGGCGACGACCGGCCGGCCGCGGCGCGCGAGCAGCACCGCGAGCGCGGCGGCGAGCGTCGTGCGACCCGCGCCGCCCGTCGTCGACGTGAGGGCGATCGTCTTCATCGTGCCGCCTCGTTGTCGCGCTTGCCGCGCTTGTCGGCTTCGTCGGCTTCGTCGGCTTCGTCGGCTTCGTCGGCTTCGTCGGCTTCGTCGTCGCCGACGCCCGGCAGCAGGCGGCCGCGCAGCGCGACCGGCACGAGTTCGCACGGCACCGCGTCGCGCCGGTCGATGCCGCGCGGCGCGTGGAAGCCGCGGCCGATGCCGAGGTGCTGCGCGACGATCCACACCGGCACCGCAATCGCGATACCGACGATGAAGCCGATGACGAGTTCGGCGATCATGCGTCCTCCTGCTTGCGCAGCGGCATCGCGCTGCGGACGGCGCCGCGCGCACGCGCGGCGGGAATGACGGGGTCCGCCGACGAGGCGTCGTCGTCGGCGGCGGGCGCGGACGCCTGCGGCACGCCGATCGCGTCGAGCGCGACGACGGTATCGATCGCATCGATCGCGTCGCTCACCTCGCCCGCATCGGGCAACACCTCGCCGGGAGCGGCCGCTGTGCGCGCGGCGCCCGGCGGCTGCGTCGCCGCGAACAGGTCGCTGTAGTCGGCGATCGGCGCGCGCCGGTTCTCGGCCTTCAGCACATCGAGCTCGGTGTCGATGCTGCCCTGCCCGAGGCACACGACGCGATCGGACAGCGTATCGACCGGCACGTCGAAGATCCGCGCGAGCGCGTCGTCGGCGTCGATCGGCTCGCAGGCGAACAGGAACACGAACAGGTGCCCCGCATCGGCCGTCACGATGTCGCCCGTGCGGCGCGGCCGGCAATGCCGCAGCGCGTCGACGTGCGACACGCCCGGCAGCAGCGTGAGCTTCGCGAGCGTATGCGGCAGCGCGAGCACCGCGCCGCGGTCGAGCACCGCGCGAATCCGCTGGCAGAACGCGCCGACCGGCAGATAGCCGAGCACCGAATCGCCGAGCGCGGCCGCGAGCGCCGCGCGATAGTCGGCCGCGACGGGCCGCGCGTAGAGCTGGCCGTGCAGCGCGTGCACGGCGGCCTGCATCCGCGAGACGGGCAGGTCGCGCGCGACGACCCGGTTCGCGCCGACGCTCAGTACGAGCACTTCGAACTGTTGGCGCAGCACCTCGCCGCGTTCGACGACCGCGATCTTCAGCGCGCCGCCGCACTGCCGGCGCAGCGCGTGCACGTCCGCGCACAGCGCTTCGAGCTGCGCATGCGAGCGGAACACGAGCACCGCGGTCGCGGCCTGCGCGTGCGCGCACGCGGCGACCACGGCCGCGTTGTCGTCGACGATCTCCCAGGCGTCCGGCACGCGGCTCGCGCCGTCGAGCACCGCGCGGCTGACCACCACGCGATCCTCGTCGCTCGCGAGCTTCATCCGGTGCGCCGGTTCGGTCGCGCCGCCATCCACGCTCGCCGACAGCCGGCCGTCCGGCGCGAAGCGCAGCGGCCGCACCTCGCCGGCCGCGAGCGTGTCGCCCGCGCGCCAGAAATCGACGACCCACAGCAGCTCGCCGTGCGTGCGCTGCAACTGCGCGACGCCCGAGCAGATCCCGTGGAAACCGCTGCGCGGCGCACGGTCCGCCTCGCGCACGAGCGGCGCATCGTCGGCGCGTGCGTCGCCGCCCGCGCGGGTTGCTTCGGGGTCGAGCAGCAGCACGAGCGCGATCCGGCGCGTGCGACACCAATCGGCCAGTGCGTACGCTTCCTCCGCGAGTGCGACCGGATCGTCCCAGCTGAACCAGCGCTGGGCGCCTTCGACGAAATACAGCGAACGGGCATGCAGCCCGTAGCGCTTCATCGCGCGCAAGCCGCCGGTCAGCCGCGCGAACGGGCCCGGCGCCGCGTGGCGCGGCGCGTTGCCGGCCACGCCGGCGTCGGCGCCGTCATCGGCCGGCGTGGCCGCCGGCGGCATCGCCAGCACGTTCAGGTTGCGTGGCCAGCCGGCCGGCTGCGCGCCGCCCGCGAAGCCGAGCGATTCCATGTGCGCGGCGACGCGCGCCGGATCGCGTGCCAGCACGATCGTGACGTCGCGCGTGCGCGCCTGGCGCGCGCTTTCCCACACGAGCGCATCGCAGGCCGGCGTGCCGCCGGCCGCGTAGATCGCGTAAAGGCCGCCGGCTTCCAGTTGCGTCCAGGTATCGGGCAGGCCGTCGATCGCGAGCCGGCTCAATGCGCCGGCGCGGCCGCCCGCCGGCGCCACGCGCAGCAGCGCGCGCAGGCGGTCGGCCAGGCCGGTGGCGCCGGGCGCGGAGCGGGTGGCATCGAATTCCGTATTCACGCGTTCCCCTAGTAATCCGAATAAAGCCGCACCGGCGTCGGCGTGACGAGCCAGCTGCGCGGCGCGCGCGCGTCGAACGCATAGCGCAGGTAGACGAGCGCCGAACTCGGCGCATAGTCGTGCGACCGGTCGATGTGCAACTGCGCGCCGACGCTCAGGTGCGGGTTCACGCGATACTCGACGATGCCGTTCACGCCGTACGAGAACGACACGCCGTGCGTCGAGCTGCCCGCGTACACGAACCCGGCCGCCACCTGCGCGGCCCGCTGGGCCGAGAACGTCGGGTAATACAGCGAATCCTTCTCGTAGCTGTTCGAGATCCCGCCGGTAACGGTCAGGTCCCACGACAGCCCATCGTGTCGCCCCGCCCATTCGATCGGCACGCCGAGCGACAGATAGCGCTGCGGGCTGTAGTAACCGCCCTGCCCGTACGTGTAGTAGCGCAGGTTCTGCGCGTAGTGCCACGCATTGCCGACGAGCCCCGTGCTGACCTTCATCGTCGCGCGCTCGTACACGGGCACCGTGAAACCGGTGCGCAGCGTGACTTCCGCATTGCGTTCGACGTTGCGGCCGGACAGCACGCCCGCGCCGAGTTCCGCGAACAGGTTCGTGCGGCCGACGTCGACCGACGCGCGCAGGTTCACGCCGTCGCGGCGCACGCCGCCCCACACCGCGCCGGTCCACGGGTCGCGCATCCCCGCGTACGACAGCACGCTGCTCGTTTCCGGCCGCCGCGACGCATTCACGGAGAAACTCGCAGGGCCCGCGTCGAAGCGATAGCGCACGCCGCCGACGAGATAGTGCACGGGGAAGCCGAGCGGCGACGTGCCGAGATCGACGCGCCACGCATCCGACAGATAGCCGGCGCCGAGCGCGACGCCCGTCGCCGACTGGTGCAGCGAGCCCGGCGGATTCGCGATCAGTGCGGCGGCCTGCGGGTTCGTCTGTGCCTTGAGCGCCGCGTAGGTGCCGAACGTCGTCAGTGAATAGGCGTCCGGATTACTCGTATCGAGCGTGCCCGGGTCGAGATGCACGGTGTCGATCTGCGCGAACACGTGCCCGTCGTAGCGGACCGGCATCTGCATGTAGATCGGCACCTGCTGCGCGCGATACGACGAGATGCCTTCGTCGCCCGATTTGTACGCGGGTATCCAGCCGGTCTCGATCTCGGGATTGCGCCGCTGCTCCAGCTCCCCGAATGCGGCCTGCGCGGGCGTGAGCCCATCGCGGCCCGGGCTCACGCCCGTCGCGCGTTCCTGCGACCGCGACAGCCGGTACAGCGACGCCGCATCGTCATAGCGGCCCTGCGCCTCGGCCACGCGCCCGGCGGCGACCGTCACGTCGGCGCGTGCCGGATACGCGGCCTGCAGCCGGTCGGTCACCTGCGCGGCTTCGTCCGGGCGGCGCAGCGCGTTCAGGCGGCGCACGGCGGACAGTTGCGTGTCGACGTCGTCGTCCGGCGTGCGCGCCAGCACGGCCTGCACGCGCTCGCGTGCGGCGGCGCGGTTGCCGCTGTCCTCGTCGATCCGCGCGAGCGCGAGCTGCGTATCGGCATCGTCCGGCGTGCGCGCCACGACCGGCGCGAGCGCATCGCGTGCTGCACCGTAATGGCCCTGCGCGCGTTCGAGATCGGCGAGTTCGAGCGCATAGCGCTTGTCCGCGCGGCCGGCCGGGCTCGCGCGATCGAGCAGCATGCGCGCCTGTGCATAGTCCTGTCGCGCGATCGCGTCGTCGGTCTGCCGCAGCACGAGCCGCAGCGACTGGTCCTCCAGTCGCGCCGTCTGCGCGGGCGTCAGCGCCGGGTCACGGCGCAGCGTGTCGAGCCACACGGCGAGCGCATCGTCGCGCCCCGCACGGCCGAGCAAATCGCCGTAGCGCAGCCGCACGTCCGCGTCGGCTTCGCGCGGATGCGCGGTGATCCAGTCGCGCAGCGGCGCGAGGCCGCGCTCGGCTTCGCCCGCGTCGATCCACTGCGCGCCGATCGCGGCGAGCATGTCGGGATCGTCCGGCGCGCTCGCCTGCGCGTGCGCGAGCGTGGCGGCGAAGGCCGCGCGGTCGCCGCGTGCATGCGCGCCGCGCGCGTCGGCCAGCGCGCTTTCGGCATCGAGCTTGCGCGCGAGCGCCCGCATCCCGTCCGAACGGTGCGCATCGTCGACCGGCGCCAGCGCGGCCTGCGCGCCCGCGACATCGTCGAGCGAGTTGCGGTACAGCGCGCTCGCGTAGCGCATCTCGGGCGTGTCGCTCCGCGCGAGCCCGTCGTCCATCACGGTGCGGCCGAGCTGCGGCAGCCCCATGTCGCGATAGAGGCGCGCGAGCGCGAAGCGCGTCCACGGCGCGTCGGGCGCCGCGCGCACGGCCGCCTCGTAGCGTTGCGCGGCCGGCCCGCGTGCGCCCTTGTCGGCCAGCGCGCGCGCCTCGTTCGCGAGCACATCGCTCCGCAGGCCGTCGAGCGCGCGCCGATCGTCGGAACCCGTCACGCGCCCTTGCAGCGCATCGAGCAGCGGGCCGATCCGGTCCGCGCGGCCGGTGTTTTCATACAGCGTGGCCGTGTCGCGCACGGCCGACAGGCTCGGCGAACGCGCGGCCAGCAAGCCGCGCAGCAACGGCTCCGCCTGCGCCCAGTCGCGCTGCGCGAGCAGCGCATCGGCGAGCTGCAGCTTCGCGTCCGGGTTGTCCGGCTGCATCGCGAGCGCCGCCCGCGCGGCGCGCTCGGCATCGCGCGGGCGCCCGGCGCTGGCCGCTTCGCGGCCTTGGGCGAGCAGCCCCCAGAACTGCGCGGTACGCGCGAGGCCCTGCCATTTGCCGCGCTGGTCGGTCGCCTGCGTCGCGGCCCGCGCGAACAGCGCGCGCGCTTCGTCGTGCCGCCCTTCGCGCAAGCGCAGCAGGCCGAGCCCGCCCAGCGCATCGGCGTCGTCCGCCCGCGCCCGCGCGGCGCGCGCGAGCAGCGGATCGGCGGCGGCCAGGTCGCCGCGCGCGAGCGCCTGCAACCCGCGCTGCTGCGCGATGTAGTCGGGATCGCGTTCGAGCCGGCGCTGCGCGTCGCGCTGCTGGTCGAGGGCGGCCGCGCGATCGCGGAATTCGGTGTCGTCCGGCGCGAGCGCGAGATACGCGTGCAGCGCATCGAGATACGCGGGGTCGCTGCCGGCCGACTGCAGCACGCGCCGCCACAGCGCCATCGCTTCCGTATGGTCCGCGTCGGCGCGCTGCGCGAGCGACGAGGCGATCCGGTCCGCTTCCGCGCGCGTGTCGTCGCGCTGATTCAACAGCCGCGCGAGCGCGACCGATGCGCTCGTGTCGCGCGGATCGGCGGCGACCGCACGACGCAGCGCGGCGATCGCCGGCTCGCGCCCGCCCGGCGCATTCGACACGATCTGGTAATACTCGGCGCCGAGCGCGCCCGACGGCGCGCCGTTCGGAAACAGCGCGACGATCCGCCGGGCCGCCTCGTCGGCGCGGCCGCTGCGCGCGAGCAGCCGGATCTGCGCCATCTCGCCGCGCCCGCTCGTCGCGACGCGGTATTCGTCGGCCACCCGCCGCGTGGCCGGCGCATTCGGCGACTGCGCCTGCAGCCGCGCCAGCGACGCCTGCGCGCCTTTCGCGTCGCCGAGCCGCAGCAGCACGCGCACTTGTTCGGCCAGCAGCTCGGGATCGCCCGGCGCGATCAGCAGGCCCTTGCGCAACGCATCGCGGGCGAGATCGTCGCGATGCTTGATGCCCCACATCCGCGCGGTGTCGAGCTCGCGCCGCGCATCGGCGGCAACCGAGGTCGCCGGTGTCGCGGGGGTCGCCACCGTCGCGCCCGAGACAGCGCCCGGCGCCGCCGCGCACACCGACGACGCGAGCCACGCGAATCCCGCGACGTGCGGCACGGCGCACTTCAGCGGGCGGCGCACGAACGGCCTCCCCAGCGGGTGTCGAGCGTGCCGTCCGCACCGAACCGGTAGCGGCCGTCGCGCCAGCCGAGGCCGAACAGCGTCAGCACGCTCGTGTAATAGCCAGGCGCCGACTGGCGCGCGAGCGTATCGACGCGGGCCGCCTGTGCATCCGCGAGCGCGTGCTGGCCGCGCGCGTCGAGGAACGGCACGGCCGCCGCGGAGAAGCCGCCGTTGCCGTCGTTCGGCCCCGCGACGCCCGTCGTCGTATCGACCCGCTCCGGCGGCGCGCCATGCGCGGCGATATGGTCGGCAAACGGCGCGAACTTCGCGAGCAGCGGCGCGGCGAGCGGATCGGCGCGATCGAGCATGCCGGCCCACAGGTACACGCGGATCGCGTTGTACGCGCTCTCCGCATGCGTCTGCGGATCGGGCCCGAAACCGTTGCCCGCGCGATACAGCGCCCAGTCGGGCGAGAAGCCCTTCGGCGCGGTGTCGAGCAGCACGCGCCCGGTGCTCGATGCCAGCGCGGCCCAGCGACGGTCGTCGGGCAGCCGCGCGCCGAGCGCGCGAATCACCTGCGGCGGCGAATAGCTCGGATTGACGCGCCATTGGCCGTTGGCCAGCTTGAACCCGGTCGCCCCCGGCAGCAGCGTGAGCCCGAGGCCCGGCACGGTCGCCGTCTCGGCGTCGAGCACGCGCTTCGCGAGCAGCGCGCCGCGCGCCGTATAGCTGCGCTCGTGCCACAGCCGCCCGGCTTCGACGAGCGCATACGCGATCCACAGGTCGGCGTCCGACGCCGGGTTCGCGTCGAGCACGCGCCACGCGCCGTCGGGTGCGCGGCCCCACAGCCACGCCGGCAGGTGCGCGCTCAGGTCGCCCTGCGCGAGGTTGTTCTCGGTCCATGCGAGGATCGTGTCGAACATGCGCCGGTCGTTCGCGACCAGCGCGAAGAAAAGTCCATACGCCTGCCCCTCCGATACCGTGCGCGAATCGGCCGAGCCGACGTCGATCACGCGGCCGTCGGCCGAGATGAAATCGCGCTTGAACGTATCCCAGCGCGGCCACGCCGCGCTGCATCCTGCACCGGCCGCATCGGCTGCGCTGGCCCCCGCGGCGTGCGCGCGCGTGGCCATGCCGGCCGCCGCGCACGTCACCGCAACCGCCAGCGCGAGCGTCGCGCCGACACGCCGCGCCGGCTGCGTTGCCCGTCGCTTCGTCATTGCCCGCGCCATCCGTTACATCCCCCGTCGACGCGCGGCGATTCGCTGCAGCACGCTGAACACGCCGAGCGCGAGCAGCAGCCCCGCGACGACGCCGACCGCGCCGAGCACGACCGGATGCCGCGCCGCCTGCGTCCACACGCGCGCATACCACGGCACGAAGCCGACCACGTAAGGCTCGCCGACCCGCAGGCTGTCGACCTGCCCCGGCCGCACCAGCGCGAGGTCGCCCTGCAATTGCGACACGAGCCCGCCGTTCTCGAACACGTCGAGCAGATCGCCGAGGCGCGGCTGGTCGGTCGCCGTCAGCGCGACGACGCTGCGGCCGCGGCTGCCCGGCAGCTCGAAACCGGCGAGCGCCGCGAGCGGGCCCGTCTGTTCGATGTGCGCGCCGCCGTCGGCGACGCCCACGCCGTTGCGCCAGCGCTCCTTCACCGTGAACGCGACGCGCGTCGCGCCACCGCCCGCGCCGCCCTGCTCGCCGATCGCGAGCGGCAGCGCCGTGCGCCACTGCGCGAGCAGCGGCGACGCCGGCGAGCCGTCGATCACGAGCAGATCCTTGTGCCCCGACAGCGCGGCGACGTCGCCGGGCCGCGCGACCTGCACGCGCAGCGCCGGGTAGCCGGTCCATTCGCCCATGTGGCCGAGCATCGTCAGGTAGGCCTCGAGCTCCTGCGGCGACGGCCGGTCGGGCATCACGACGGCCGTCTGCGACAGGTCCGCGAAGCGCGTGAACGGGAAGCCGCTGTTCGCGAAGAACGCGAGGTTCGGCAATTGCGCGTAATGCACGAAGTGCGAGAAGTCGATCGTCGAATCGGGATCGATCGCCGCGCGCTGCGGCTCGGTGGCCGCGCTCGAGCACAGGCCCGTCTTCTGCGAATCGAGCGTGAAGCGGAACTGCAGCTGGTTGCCGCTGCCGACGCGGAACGCGGGAATGTCGACGTCGCTCGTCACGCGCCCTTCCGGCACCGCCAGCAGCGGCAGCTGCATGCGGCCGTGCGCGTCCTCCGCGTGGGCCGGCCCGAGCCGGTACGACTTCACGAGCTGATCGTTGATCTCGACCGCGAGCGTCGAATTGTCCTGCACGGTCGGCGCCGTGTAGCGGTAGCGCAGCGTGATCGGCACGCCCGCGCCGTTCCACGAATGCAGATCGGCCGGCACGCGCAGGTTCAGCCGGATCGCATCGGGCGTCGTGCCGCGCACTTCGAGCTGGCGCGGGTCGTTCACGAGCTCGCGGAACGCGATCGGCCGATTCACCGGCAGCCAGCGCGGCGCGTCGTACGGCTTGCGCGGCGCGCCCAGATCGACGTGCGCGACCGTCGCCGCCGGCCCCGACAGCGCCGCGCGGCCGAGCACGAGCGTCGCGACCGCGTCGTCGACCTCGGCCGCCGTACGGCCCGTGACGACCAGCAGCTTGCGGCCCGGCGCGGCCGGGTTGTCGGCGACCGCGAGCAGCGGGCCGCCCACCGGCGGCAGCGCGAGACCGGCCGGCAGCATCGCGGCCGTGCCGACCACGACGGCCTGGTCGTCGGCCGGCAGCGCGGTCGACACCGGGAAGCGCGCATGCCGGTAGTCGGCCAGCGCACCGAACCACGACGCGAGCACGCCCGCGCTGCGCAGCGTCGCCGAATCGGGCGTGGCCGGCAGCACGAACGGCAGCCGCACGCGGCCGTTGTCGCGCCGGTCGAAGAACGGCGCGGGCAGCAGCGCGAGATCGTTCGGCAGGCGCACCGGCGATTCGTCGAGGATCAGCTCGCTCGTCGGGCTCACGTCGGCCCACAGCGCCGAGTTCGTCGGATCCTCGCAATGGTCGAGCGTGTAATGCGCGATCAGGCGCAGGCCGATCTGGTTGAAATCGGAAAAGTAGCGCGGATCGATCGGGATCTCCTGCGTCACCGTGCGGCCCGCGCGCGCGGCGTCGAACGGGACGGTCGCGATCACCTCGCCGTTGACCGACACCTTCAGGTGCGACAGCGGAAAGACCAGCGACGGCGAATACGCGTAGGTCAGGCGCAACCGCGCGCCCGTGATCACGCGATCGAGCCGCACGCCGGCGTTGATCGTGCGTGCGTCGTCGGCGCCGCGCAGGCGCAGCGGATCGAACGCGCCGAGCGACGCGAACGGCACATGGACGGTCGTCGCCGGCAGGCCGGCGGCCGGCGCGCTGGCCGCCGTCGGCGCGGCCGCGGGCACTGCGGCCGGTGCCACATCGGGCGCCGCCGCGTGACCGGCAGCGGCCGTCGAAGCGGCGGCCGGCACCGCCGGCATCGGCGCGGCCGACAGCGCGGCCGTGTGGAAAGCGCCGGTCATCGCGGCCGCCAGGACGAACAGCGACACGGCCGGCTTCATGCGCCGCCCCGCGTCGTCACGATCGTCCGGTGATCCTGCGCGTCGCAACCGACGCGCGCAAAGCAGCTATGCCCGTAAGTGCACATCCCCTCTGCTTCCCCTCATATCTATGACTTGATTGCATTTATCGGTACGACGCGGCGGATGCTTGAATGACCGGTTCGTCGCGCTGGGGGGCGCCTGGCACAGGCGTCCGCCCATTCGTCACACTATCTCAAAAATAGAACAAAACTTACCGTGATTCGCGACTGAGAGGCGAAAAGAACCCGAATTCGGTCGAAAATGCTGCGCAGGAAGAACGAACAGCAAGAATTGCGCCGTTGCCGCCGGCAGGCCGACACGGCATGCTGCCGGCGCGCGACGGCTGGCCCGGCACCGGCTACGGTCCGTTGCGGACCGCCGAAACGCGCTGCCGCGAGCGGCGCGTATGCTACCGCAAGCACGCACTGCGCGACGGATTTTCTTCGCGGAAAACTGATTTGAATCAATTCATCGACACCGCCACCCGCTCCCGGGCGTGCAGCGGCGCGGCGCCGGTCGATATCGCGACGACCCGGGCCCCGAGATTCGGAGCACGATCGCTCACGGCCGGTTTCCGCCAATAACGCGCGTGCGCCCTGCCAGATCTCGGCGTTCCGCGAGGTCGGGCTTGCGCGGAGCGCGCGGCAAGCCGGCGAATCCGCCGAATTCGACAGCGGGCGCTCCGGCCGGGTGTCGGCGTCGGCAGCGCAGAGCGATCGGCCGATGGCACCCGTAAGAAAAACGGACTGGCCGCGCATTCGAAACAGACGACGCAAGGAACCAACTGAACGCGGTCGCCGCGTACAGGCGCCGTGCTAGCCGGTCGGCGACACCGCGATCGCGATCCCGACGACGAGCCACTGCACGACCGCCACGAGCACGGCGGCACGGCACAGCCCGACCGCGCCGCGCACGCGCGCGTCGAGCGTGCGCCCGGCCTTCGTCGCATCGATCCAGCCCAGATCGGCGAGCGCGCGGTCGAGCGCCGCGAGCCCGTCGTCGACCGACCCGTCGCCGTCCACCGCCCGGGCGAGCGCGGCAAACAGCCGCCGGTCGATCTCGATGCGCGCCGCGTACCACAGCGCCGCGATCCCCGATCCTGTGCTGACGGCGGCCAGCAGCACGCGGGTGAGCGTCGCCAGCGGCCAGCCCGCCGCGATCCATCCGCCCGCGCCGGCCGCGGCCACCGCGGCCGCGATCGCCCACACGCCTGCATCGAGCGTGCCGCGCGCGGCGGCGATCCTGAACGGGGCGGACGGATCGCGCATCACACGCGCCCCGCGTCGCGACGGCGATCGATCCACTGCTGCAGCACGGCCACACCGTCATCCGACCACACCGCGTGCGGCCGGACCGCGCGCACCGCGGCCAGCGCGTCGCGCGCATCCGCCAGCCCGCGCCGCGCCGCGAGCCACGCAGCCGCGCACAGCACGCTGCGCCCATAGCCGAGCGCGCAACAGACCAGCACGTCGCGCCCTTCGCCGTGCAGGCGTTCGAGCGCCGCGACGGCCTGCGCGAGCTGTGCCGCCGTCGGCGCGACGAGGTCGAGCTGCGGCACCGACGCATACGCGAGCGATGCATCGGCGGCGGCCCAGCGCGGCATCTCGGCGGTCAGGTCGACCAGCGCGGTGAAGCCGTGGCGCCGGATGTCGCGCGTCGTCGGCGTCCGCCCGATCGACACGCGTTCGTCGATCCGCACCGGCGCCGGCTGCCGGAACGTCCACAGCCGCGAATTGACGAACGCGCCGGCGATCGTCGGCGCGAGCAGCCAGCCGATGAAGACCGGAACCCGCCCGTGCGCATCCTTCTGGAATGCGCCGGGCGCGCCGCGCCGGTAGGCCCATGCGACGCAGGCGAGCGCCAGCGCGACCCACCCTGCCGCCAGCGCCCAGCCCGGCGCGCGCGGCACGCACGCCAGCGCCGCGAGTGCGACCAGCGTGGCACCGAGCACATAGCGGCGCGCGAGCGCGCGACCGGGCGCGGACGGTGACGCATCGACGCCCGGCAAGCGGCCCGCGGCATCACGCAGCGGAAACAGGAACAGTGCGAGACAGCCGACGGCCGCCCCGGTCGGCACGTCGATCGCGTGATGCTGGTAGGTCGTCAGCACCGACACGCCGATCGCCGCGAACCACAGATGCAGCACGACGCGCGCGAACGTGCCGCTCAGGTGCCTCGCATAGACGGCCCACAGCACGACGAGCAACCCGATATGCAGCGACGGCGCCTGGTTGAACGGCTTGTCGAAGCCCATCAGCAGCGTGAACAGCGCGCCGGCCATGCCGCCCGCGTCGGGCCGTTCGAAGCCGAAGCGCAGCGGCCACGCAATGAAGCACGCGACCGACACCAGCTGCACGGTCAGCAGCCGCTTCACGTGATCGAGCAGATCGTCGCGGCGCGTCCAGAAGAAGAACGACAGCGCGTACAGCAGGTCGATCGACCAGTACGGCACGATCGTCCACGGCACGAACGGGATCGCATGCTCCCAGTCGAACGCGAACGTCGGCACCGCAGCGCGGCGCGCGGCGAGCCAGTTCGCGAAGCCGTACGTCGAGAAGAACACGGCGCCCATCGCCACGAGCCAGCCGAAGCGCAGCACGAACGACGCGTCGCGCGCGCCGGCCGCCGGCTCGGCCAGCCCGCCACCCGCGCCCGCGCCGCCGCCGAGCGCGCTCATGACGCGTCGACCCGCTGCGCGAGGCTGACCGTGAAGATGCCCATCTCGTCGATCCGCTGGTCGAGCTTGCGGAAACCCGCGCGCGCGACGAGCTCGTCCATTTCGGCCTGCGAACGGCGGCGCATCACCCAGGTCGACTCGCCGCGGTGATTGTTCAGCGCGCGCGCGATGAATTCGAGCTGCGGATGCCACGGCTGCCCCGTATAGACGAGATAGCCGCCCGGCGGCACGGCCTGCGCGAGCCCGCGCAGCGAGCGCTCGATCAGCGCGTTCTCGCCGAACAGCTCGTACAGCCCCGACACGATCGCCAGCGTCGGCCGCGGCTCGAGCGTCGCGAGCGACGCCTCGTCGAACGCGTCGCCGCGTTCGAAGCGCGCGATCGGCTCGAGGCCGCGCTGCGCGATCAGCACGCGCCCGGCCTCGACGTTCGGCGGGCTGTAGTCGCGCAGCGTGATGTCGTCGGGCGCCGCGCCGTCGCGTTCGGCGGCCGTCGCGATCGCATCGAGCACGTAGCGCCCGTGGCCGGCCGCGATGTCGACGATCCGCACCGGCGAGCCGTGCCCGCGCAGGCGGCCGATCGCCGTGCCGATCAGTTCCTGCAGATGCACCTTGCGCTGGCGGATGCCGGCCCAGCCCGGCGAATCGAGATACGTGCGGTCGATCAGCGCGCCGATGCCGAACCGCCCCTGCGCGCGGTTGCGGTACACGTAGTCGAGTGTCGAACCCGAATCGAAGCCGAGCCGCAGCCCGAGCGCGATGCCGTCCGACAGCGCGCCGCCGGCTTTCAGGCCGGCGCGCGTGAGCGCCCAGTACGCACGCGCGAACACGTTGGCTGGCGGCCGGCCGAGCGCCGCGTATTCGTCGTGGAACGCGCCGCGCCGGTCCGCATCGGCGAGCGACACGCGCGGGCTCGGCGCATCGAACTCGCGCAGCACGAACGCACGCAGCGGCGCGAGCGCCTGCGCACGGTCGCGCTCGCCGAGCGTGTCGTGATAGAAGCCCGGCAGCACGATGCGCTCCTTGCGCGCCGAGCCGAGCCGTTCGAAGAAGCGGTCCTGCGGGCCGCGATGCACGACCCAGTCGGCGCCCGAGATCAGCAACTGCGTCGGCACGGTGATCGCGGCCGCGTCGGCGACGATCCGCTGCGCGGTATCGTGCAGGTCGAGTAGCATGTTGACCGCGATCGGCCGCGTGATCAGCGGATCGGACGCGTAGCTCGCGATCCGTTCGGGATCGTGCGTGAGGAATTTCGGCTTCACGTAGCTGTTCACGTAGAACAGCCCGCGCAGCTTGTGCATCAGCCGCAGCCCGGGCCGCGCGAACGGCACGTAGAGCTTGATGTGAAACGCCGGCGACGCGACGACGAGCGCGCGGATCGGCGGCGCGTAGTCGTGCGCCCAGGTCGCCGCGAGCACCGCGCCGACGCTCTGGCCGATGACGGCCATATCGTCGATCGCGATGCCATGCGTGTCGCGGATATGCTCGACGAAGGTCTGCAGGTCGCGCACCGACGCGGCCGCGCTCGGGCTGTAGCCGCGCGCGCCCGGCGAGCGGCCGTGGCCGCGCGCATCCCAGGCGAAAAAGGCGAAATCCGGCAGGTCGAGCTCGTCGACGAGGTGCGCGACGCGCGCCGAATGTTCGTGCCCGCGATGCAGCAGCACGATGGCGCCGCGGCAGCGTGCGCCCGTCGCGGGCCAGTGACGATAGAACAGCGTTTCGCCGTCGTGCGTGATGAAGTCGGCCTCACGGGCCGTGCGTGTGCTCATGCGATCTCTCTCGTTTCGTTATTCGAATGATGTGGCGCCGCCCTCCGGCGCCCGGCCCGTCAGCCGCCCGCTTCGGCAATGCCGGCCTGCACGCGCCGCACCGCCGTCACGATCGACAGCACGATCAGCAGCCGCCACAGCCACGCGGCGACGCTGCCGACCGGCAAACCGAAGCCGATCCACAGCGCGAACGCGCCGAGGGCCAGCGCCCGGTCGCTCTTGCCGAACGGGCCGTCGTAGCGGCGCGTCGCGCCGACGAGCGGGCCGATCAGCCCCGCGCATTCGACGATCACCGCCGTCAGCGCGAACAGCCAGACGTCCGCCGGCGCGAACGCGGGAATGGCGAGGAACGGCAGCACGAGCGCGACGTCGGACACGATGTCGCCCAGCTCGTTCAGGTATGCGCCGAGCGTGCTCTTCTGCCCGTGCTCGCGCGCGAGCATCCCGTCGATCGCATTGAGCGCCATCCGCGCGAACAGCCATAGCGGAATCAGCAGGAACAGCGCGCGGGCGAACACGCCGAGCCCGGCGAGCGCGCCGACGACGATCGAGCCGCCGGCCGCGAACAGCGTGACCTGGTTGGCCGTGACGCCGCGTTCGGCGAGCGAATTCGCGAACGGGCGCAGACGGTTCTGGAATTTGGGTTTGAGTGCGTAGAGGCTCATCGTTTCGTATTCGTATTATTCGCGCGGCACAGTCGGATACGTTTCCCGCCGCCCTGCCCCGGGCGGCGAAACGGCCGTCGTCGGCCTGGATTGAACGGCCCTCATCGTCGCCGAGCGGCCTCGATGCGTCAAGCATGCAGGCCCGCCCCGCCCGCGTGGCGCCAATCTGGCGTTTTTCGGCGAAACTCGCGATAATCCGCTGGCCCGATCGCAGCGAGATCCCTTCGAACTGCAGACGGGCACTCGTGCAACAGCCGATTATCACGCCGCCGACCGGCGCATTCGCCGCGACGCAACAGCGTGCGACGGCGAATCGTCCGATTATCGCGGACCTGCGACAGGCAGCCACGAAATTGAAAAAATTTAAACAAGAGCCGTCCGGCGCGCATCCTGCCGCGCCGGCATTCCGGGGTTCCGTCCGCCGCGCATGCGCAGCGGGCCGGGCATGCACGCAGGAGGCCACGCGCCGATGAACATCGTCAACGTCTGGCAGCGCGACTTCCTGCTGTCCATCGTGCGGCTCGTCGCCGGCGCGTATCCCGTCTGGCATCAGGCGCCGCCGTCCCCGACCCAGAAGATCTATTTCTCGAACCATACGAGCCACATCGACACGCTCGCGATCCTCGCCGCGCTGCCGCGCGACGTGCGCGCGGTCGTGCGGCCGGTCGCCGCGCGCGACTACTGGGACAGCAGCGACCTGAAGCGTCACATCGCGCAGAAGCTGCTGAACGTCGTGCTGATCGACCGTCACCGCGAAAACGGCGGCGACCCGTTGGAGCCGGTGCGCGACGCGCTGCGGCAGGGCCACTCGATCATCATCTTCCCGGAAGGCACGCGCGGCGCCGACGTATTGCCGCAGCCGTTCAAGAGCGGGCTGTTCCATCTCGCGACCGAGTTCCCGGACGTCGCGCTCGCGCCCGTCTACCTCGAGAACCTGCAGCGCATCATGCCGAAGGGCGCAATCTGGCCCGTGCCGCTGATCTGCAAGGTGCATTTCGGGGCGAACGAAGCGCTCGGCGCCGACGAAGACAAGCCGACGTTCCTCGCCCGCATGCGCGACGCGGTCGTCGCGCTCGCGCCGCCGCAACGGCCGGCCGGCTGAACGCGGCGCTCCCTTCTCCCTTTTCCGGATATCAACCATGCGAACCCTCTTCTGGGAACTGGTCGCGGGCGTCACGGGCGTGCTCGTCGTCGCGACCGTGATCGGCGCGATCCTCGGCGCACGCAGCGGCGGCACCAGCGCGACCATCGTCAACCTGAACCAGCGCATCCGCGCGTGGTGGGCGATGATCGCGATCATGGCCGTCGCGATCGGCCTCGGCAACAACGTCACGTACCTGGTGTTCGCGCTGCTGTCGTACCTGACGCTGCGCGAATTCATCACGCTCACGCCGACCACCGCGAGCGACCATACGACGCTCTTCATCGCGTTCTTCATCGCGATCCCCGTGCAGTACCTGCTGCTCGGCATCAACTGGTACGGGATGTACTCGATCTTCGTGCCCGTGCACCTGTTCTTCGCAATGTCGCTCGTGTCGGCGCTCACGCAGGACACGCGTGAATTCCTGAGCCGCAACGCGAAGATCAACTGGGCGCTGATGGTGTGCGTGTACGGACTGAGCCACGCGCCGGCCGTGCTGATCCTCGACATTCCGCGCTACGCCGGCCAGAACGCGCTGCTGCTGTTCTTCTTCCTGTTCGTCGTGCAGATCAGCGACGTGCTGCAATACGTGGTCGGCAAGCTGTTCGGACGCCGCAAGATCGCGCCGCAGCTGTCGCCGTCGAAGACGATCGAGGGCTTCGTCGGCGGCGGCCTGCTGGCCACGCTGTGCGGCGCCTCGCTGTATCGCGTGACGCCGTTCAGCTTCGGCGCGGCGTTCGGCATCTCGCTCGCGATCGTGATCGCGGGCTTCGTCGGCGGGCTCGTGCTGTCGGCGGTCAAGCGCTCGCTCGGCACAAAGGACTGGGGCTCGATGATCGCCGGCCACGGCGGGATGCTCGATCGCGTCGATTCGATCTGCTTCGCCGCGCCGGTGTTCTTCCACCTGGTGCGCTACCTGTACGTGTGATGCGCGGGCGGCGCAACGCCGCCCGTCGTACGCCAAAACTTGTCGCCGATCGAGCACCGTGTCGATCGTCCAGCTGAAGTGGCACTGGCAAGCCTGGCGTTCGAACATCGATAGCCGGCCAACTGTTCGCGAACAAGACTGCAGCGATCTGCGCGGTCAGCAACACCGTCGGTTCCCGGTCCTCGTCGTCGTTATCGAATCCATGAAGCGCCGGTCGGATTGATCGCGTACTCATCAAAACTGGGCCGTCAGCTGGAATCCGAGCGTGACCCGGTTCGTCGGAAAGCCGGACGGCTTGTACACCGGCGTACCGGCGAACAGGTCGTAGCCGTACCCGCCGAAACGCGTCGCGACGCTGCCCTTCACGCCGATCACCGCGCCGGCCAGTTGCGTGCCGACCAGCGCGATCGGTTGCGGGCCCCACACTCGACCGTAGTCGAGCCCCGCGTAGACCGCCATCCCCGTCTGCCCGATCGGCGCCTGAAGCTCGTTGCGCCAGTAGAAACCGCGAGAAGCCGCCAGCATCGTCTCTCCATCGAAGCCGCGTACCGTGTAGCGGCTGCCGATCGTCAGGTCGTCGATGTAGTAGAGCGTGTTGCCCGTGTACTGGCCGTGGAATGTCGTGACGTAGCGAAACGGCTGCTGCGCGATCGCGAACGGCACCGACAGGTTCGCGTCGAGCACCGCCATCTTGTAACGGTAGGTCGGGCCGCCGTCGGATGCCAGCATGTCGTCCTGCGCGCCGAACGCGCCGATGCCCTGCCGGTACACGAGCGTCCCGTCGAACTGCGCGTTGCCGAAGTAGTGGCGATCAGTCAGGCCAAACTCGACGAACGTATTGTTGCGACGCTGCTGCGGAATTTCGGTGTCTTCGATGAAGCTCTGACCGAAGCGGCGCGACAGCCGGAACTGTGCCCCGAACACGTCGTTCTGGCTGCGCGACAGCACGCGGTTCAGCTTGAAGTCGACGGTCTTCGAATTGCCGCTCGCAACGAAGGTCTGGTTCACGCCAGCGACCTGCTGGTAGTACGTGCTCGTGTATGCGGAAAGCGTCGCGGTCCAGTACCCCCACGGGATCGAATAGAAGCCGTTCCAGCCGTGCGAGCCAAGCCGCTTGTCGCCGAATTCGAGATCCTGGCTCATACCGATGTTGAAGATGTCGTTCAGGCCGAGCGGGTTGTCGATGCCGAGCGACAGGTTGCCCTGCAGTCGGCCGGTCGCGCGTGTGCCCGAATTGTCGATCGAGGCGACGACCGTCCACGGCTTGCCGCGCTTCACATCGAGCACGACGTCACTTTCGCCTGGCACATCGGCCGGCACGATCTGCATCGACACGTCCTGGCTCGACACCCGTTTCATCTGCTCGAGGCCCTGTTCGAGATCGCGCAGGTTCAGCAGTTCGCCGTCACCGGTCGGGAAGGCGGTTTTCCAGGTGCCGCGGAGCTTCTCGTCGGCGAAACGCACGTGGCGGATCACGCCGGAAATCAGCGAAAACTTGAGGATACCGGTCGACAGATCCTGTTCGGGCAACAGCACGCGCGTGGTGACGTACCCGCGCGCCAGGATCGCTTGCGACAAGCCCTTGACGAGCACGTCGAGCCCCTGTTTGCCGACGCACTGGCCTGTGTAGTGCTCGAGCCATTCGCGCGCGAAGGCGAAGCGATCCATCGGCAACGCCGACGCGCCTTGCGATTTCAGGGATGCAGGCAGTGCATCGGGTACGTCGAGTGCGAAATGCTCGATGCGAAAGCACGGCGTTTCGGACGGCAGCACTGGATACGCAGCACTCGCCGTCACACCAGAACGCACCCCGGGCGCGGTGACTGCCCGTTCGCGTTCACGAGCCTCTTCCTGCTGTCGGGTTTGCTGGTCGTTGCCTGGAACAATCAGACGCGGAGCTTCTTGCGCCGACACACCGGTCACGATAAACAGCAGTGCTGCGGCAGCCAAATTCCCTCGGCGAATAATTTTCATGTTTTTCTAGATATGAGTCGTTGACTACAACCGAATCATGCGCATTCGTCAAGGATGCGACTGCTTATTAACGCGACCAGCACACTGATCGCCGAGAAAAGTCCAGAAATAAATGCACGGGTGGCAGCCACACGAATCCAATCAGCAGGATGCTGCTCGTGCATCATCTTGCCCCCACTATTCCGGATTTTTGCTTCCGCCAACTGCTTGCTATCCAACCATCCTACTTTCCAAGAAATGCCTCAGTCTAAAAATATATTCTTCAATGGCACGAAAATTACGAAGCCCATAATTTCAGCGAAAGAGCACCAGCAGATAATTTTATGCACACGTTTTTTCGGAACAGATTAAATTGGCGCCCCCCTGGCCACCATCTAACTCAAACTTCCCTCAACCAATCCAGAATCCCATGTCAACCAAATTTTTTATCAAAAAATATTCTTTAGCATCACGCACGCAATGAAACTCACAATCGCAACGAAGACAATAACCCCACCATCTTCTGAAACAGTGTTTTTTAATCATGCAATTCCAACAAAATTTATTATTCCGATTTATCTTGATCTACATTACATTCCCAGACCACCCTACATTATGTGCCCGTCAGAATTTCAGGATGTGGCCATCAGTTAGCAAACTACTCAACGCGCCTCGCCAGTACGTAGTAAACGCTGGCACTTAGAAATACTCGCAGCATCGAAAATCATTGCTATCGAACCATTCCTATCAGCTGTCGGAGCAGTTACTGATGCAAAAGCACCACCCTTACAAAGCGACAATTCGTTAGCCTCCTTTTTAACTGGCACCCATCCGCGTGCAAGCAATGTATTGCCGTAGGCTCTCTCTAGATCAACGCCCCATGTTTTCCGATCAACACTCAGCAAGAGATAAACTCTCGCGAACGTTGTCTTTTCATTATTGTCATAACGAACAACACGCCCACCATCATTAATAATCGCTCGCATATCGTCACGCATCATCGCCAATTGGTCGAATAGTTGGCCTTGCGTAGGATCAGCTTGACAAGATCGAACAAAGCTGACCATTGCCACCGCGAAAATCGCAATTATCAAAAATTGAAACCACGTTTTAAATTTCACCAACGGGAACCTCCGACAGGCTTCGATACCGTAACACCAGTTGAAACTCCGGGTGTACCAACCCCAAACTCAATAGATGTCTGACCACCAATCGAATGATTCAATCCTATGCAAACGCCAAGCATACATCCGCCGATCGGAATTGCGGCTCCGTTAAGGAAATTATTGGTTTCAAGCGTGGGGGAATCGCCTGGAAACAACAGATACCCAAACATAATATTCCCAGAGGGTGAAAACGGATTTGCCTTTCCACCGCCCACGTATATCTGGCCATCATGCAAGTTCACGGATGTTCCGTAGGCGACGCTCATACCGGATCCATTTGCGGAAGAATAATCCGGCGCCCGAAAACCAGGCCCTGCCGGCTTGCCCGAGTTGCTCGCCAACGCAACCTGCTCGGGCGTTGGCGAGCCGTCCTTATTTCCGAACATGAGCGGATTATTGTAGTACTGGTCCTTGGCAAACAGTCCACCACCGTTCTGGTTAATATAAGCTACCGCTGTCGAATCACCACCCGGTCCTTTGCTGGCTGCTGCATCCACCAAACGATATCCATTCACCAGCAACATGTTCTGTGCTTGATCGATCGTAATGTCTTGCCCGGTTTTCTGCTTATAGAACGCCACGAAGTCCTTCGCGCGATCTTGCGCCCACTTCCGTTCGTCCGGATGCAACTGCCGATTGAATCGGTCAGCGTTATACCCAGAGAACGCTCCCGCTTCACCGCCAACTGCGGCACCGGCCCCCGTCGCAAGTCACAGCCGATCAATATCACGTAAGCGATGAAACCCAACATCGTAGCAAAACAGCACCATCAGATGATTTTATGTGCACGCGCTTTCGGAACAGATGTAATTGACGACCCCATGGTTACCACCTAACCCCAGTTATCCCTTTATCCACATAGAAGCCCCAGTCAACTGAATGTTTTATCAAAATAAAATGTTCTTTATCACCACGTATACAATAAAACCCATAATTGCAATGAAGACAAGAACTCCCACCGCCTTCTGCAATCGTGTTTTTGGAGTTGATCCTGGAATGCCAACCATATTTACCACCCAATTCCTGTTTTACCTTGATCGATACTGTAGCCACCACCAACGCCACCGATATTGGTATTCTTCCCAGCGCTAACGCCACCACCAACACCAATAATCGTTGCCGTTCCATTGCCTGGCGAATTCATAATCCCTGCGCCAAATATACCGTATGCACCAGTCATCCCGCCAGCATAGCCGCCAGCGAAGTTATTCGTTTGGCCGGGAGCAACGCTTGTTTGATTGAGCCAACCAGCAGTAATGCTTGCTGATGCCTGGACTGGATTGGGAAGTGCCATATTTACCCCAGTCCCGAAGTACGCGTGACCATCTCGTGTAAACGTTCCCCACACACTTCCTACAAAGTAGTCGACTTGGAAATTCACAAAGTCTGGGGCCCTCACCAATCCCGGATTCGAGCCCGTCGTCGTCGACTGATAGGAGAATCCGCTGCCCTGCGCTCCCTTCGCAATATACGCCTGCAAATCCGGATCACCTGGCCCCAATGATTGCGTCCATACTGTTTGCCCGGCTCTATTCACACCGTACTGCGTCCATTCCGTCCCGTCTTGCGGCTTATCACCCGACGCAACCCGCACATTGCCCGGCAGCATCCCGCCATCCGACGTCACCAGATTCATCTGTGCCATTTGGTCCGCGATTTGCTCCACCGTGTACTTACCACCGCTCTCCGTCGCCAGCTTCTTCGCCAGCGTCAGTTCCTTCGCCTTGCTGTCCTCGTGTAACTGCCGATTGAACCGGTCAACGTTGTTTCCCGAGAACGCCCCGGATTCACCGCCCACGACACCGCCGGCCCCAGTAGCAAGCGCGTTCGCCACGATGTTCCCCAGCGCCTGATTCATATTGGCGTTGCCGGTCGGATCGCTCCCCGCGATCGCACTGCTCAGCTCGTTCAGCTTGCCCGACGCGATCGACGCAATCGCTGCGCCAGCTGCGCCACCGACCGCGTTGCCGCCCGCCAGTCCAGTCACCAGCGCCGCGCCTGCACCTTGCATCAGTGCGCGATTCGCTCCGCCTTCCTTCCAAGCATCGACACCTGCCTGGTCACCATTCTTCTCGGCTTGCCGTTTCATCTCGTCGGCGTAGTCTCCGATCCGGCGCGACACCGCTTCACCAGCCGCGCTGGCCGCGGCCATCATGTCCGACTGCTTGGCCAGCAGGTTCTGCATGTCCGGCAGTTTGGCGACTGTTCCGTTCGTGTTCGTCGTATCGCGGTTCAAGCTCGCCACGTCCTGCTTCTGGTTTGCCGAATCCGTGATCGTCACTGTTCCCGCGCTGACTCCGCTCTTCGTCGTCGCGCTATCACTACCGCTGTCGTTCTGGCCAAGCATAGGCGCTGCACCACCCGCATTCTTGCCCGACGTGCTGCCGTGCGTGCTGTAGTTCATCCCGCCGTCGCCGGTCGTCGCACCCGCACTGAAGCCGCTCGAGCTCGCATCGTAATGCGATTGGTTCTGGATGTCCGAGAAGGACAGGGAACCTGTCGTCAGCGAATTCTTCGACGCATCCGCTTGACTTGCGATGAGTCCACCCTTCAGGTCGGTATTACCGGTGACATTGATATTGAAACCGCCGTCACCTGCTTGAATCCCGGCTTGCTCATTGACGCCCGCATAGCTGCCCGACGCGTTGCCCTTGCTCTGGCTGAAGCTCGCACTGGCACCGCCCTGACTGATGCTGAAGCCGCCACCCGAACTCGACTGATGCGCCGCGCTCGACAACGTGTCCTGCACGCTGACGATGTTCAGGTTTCCACCCACGTCGGCGTTCACCTGATTGCCCTTCACGTTCGAGCCGATGATGTTCGTATCGCCGCCCGAGATGATCGTCACATTGTTTGCAGCATTCACATGGCTGTTGTTCTGCGTGGCCAGATCGCTGTTACCGTCGCCGTTGGCCTTCGACATCGCCGCGGAAACACCGAACCCGCCGGTGCCGACCGACACGCCCACGCTCGCGCTCTTCGACTCGTTCGTGCTGCGAGTCGAATCGGTGTCCGTCGTATTGACGATATTGACTTGATTTTTTGCAGCCAGAATCACGTCGTTTGCGTTCACATTCGAGCCGGCGATCGTCACGTTGCCGCTGCCAGCCTGACCGTTGCCGGTTGCCGCAAACGCCACCGTTCCGCCCGCATTCACATTCGAGCCGCGATTCGTCACGCTGTCTTCGGAGAACGCGCTCTTGCTGTGACTGCTGCCGACACTGACTTCGACCTTGAACTGAGGCGTTTCGCCCGCCCCCAGCGCCCGGACCACATCGCCCGCAGCCATGTTCGCATCCCATGCCGCGCTCGCCGCAGCCATTCCGTGCAGCGCTGCTGCCCGGCCATCCTGACTGCTGCCGGACGCGCGCGACTGCCCCACCGCATTCGACACCGCGTCGATCACCGGCGCTTTCAGCGCCAGCGTCAGGCCGCTCTTCGAGACTTCCTGCGTTTCACCGCGGTAGTTCTTGTCCTGCGCCGCATCAATCGTTACGTTCGCGCCTGTCCCGCTGAGATTCTTCGCTGCGATCAGGTCGCTTCCGGTCACATGCAAGTCGTTTCCAGCCGTGATGCTGAGGTTACCCTTCAGCGAACCGATCGTGCTGCCGTTGTTCGACACCTCGGCCGTCTGACTGGTCGTCTTCAGCGAACTGCTGCCGACCGACACCGACAGTCCCCCGCCCGACATTAGCCCGGATTCCTTCTTGTTGTAGTAGCTCGACGACTGCAAGGTGTCCTGCGACGTCGTGACCGTCACGTTGCGCGCTGCCGCGAGCGTCACATCATTCGTTCCGACGATGGTGCTGCCCTGAACATTGACGTCCTTGCCGCTGACAATGTTCACGCCGTCCGCCGACACCAGACTGCCGCGATTGAGCGTCATCGTCTGGTCGATCCCACTCGCAACCTTCACGCCGCTCACCACATTGCTATGGCTATGCGTTTCATGCGAGTTCAGCTCGTGCGTTTCGGTTGCCGCGCCGATATTCACATCGCCGCTCGCCATCAGATTCGCATTGCCTTTATCCAGGCTGACCGTGCTGCCGCTGATCGTGAGATCCTTGCCCGACGCCAATGTGACGGTATCGCCGCCCTTGAGCGTCGTGCCAGTGAGTGCCTGATCCGACGTGTGCAGCGTCTCCGCATAGCTGCCGTGACTGTCGCTGCCGGAACTGTTGCTGTTCACCGTCGATGTCGTGCTCGCCGCGCCGAGCGTCACGTTGCCCTTGGCGGCGATCGTGCCACCCTGGCCGAGGTCGATCTGCGCGCCCTTCGCCGTCAGGTCTCCGCCGACGCCGATGCTCGATTGCCCACCTACCGTCACCGAGCTACCGGTGACCTTGTTGATGTCGGTGTTCGACACGCCGTTCGCCCGCTGCACGATCTTGTGCTCGCCTGTCTGGACCGCACCGAGATCCCAGTTGCCGCCGACGTTCATCCCGAGATTACCGCCGATCGACAGGTTGCCCGCGTTCTGCTGGAAGTTGCCGCCAGTGACGATCGACGCATTGCCCGCGACGTCCAGCTTCGCTGTCGGCCCGAGCGTCGTCACCACGCTCGTGGCACCGTCGCGGCTCACGCGCGTGTTCGTCTTCGTCGCCGTATCGAGAATCAGGTCCTTGCCGGCATCCAGTTGCAGACTGCCAGCCTTCACGTTCGCCGACGTCAGGTCGATGTTGTTCTCGGTCTTCAGCGACATCAGTCCGCCGCTTTGCAGCGCGCCGAACGCGTTGTCGATCTGCTTGCCCTGAATCGCGAGCGTATTGTCTGCCTTGATCGTGCCGCTGTTCGTGAACGACTGCGCGTTCTGGAAATCGATGTTCGTCGCGCTGATCAATGGGCCATTGACATTCTGCTGGCTGGCTTTCGCGAGATACACGACTGGCACGAGCACCGACTGGCCGTCGACCACGCGCGTTTCCATCATGATCACGTTGCTGGTCAGCTTCGACACCTGCTCGGCCGACAGGCTCGCGCCCATCGGCAGATCGAGCGACTTCGACAGATCCGCGCCCGCCGTCATCAACGATTGGTACATCGTCTGCAAGTCGGCATACGGCCCCAGCACCGCCTTGCCGGTCAGCGCCGTCACCTGATTGCGCACGAGTTGCTGTTCATAGAAGCCGTCGCCGAGACGCTTCGGAATATGCGTGAGGTCGACGCCGAGTTGACCGAAGAAGTAGTCGCTCGAAATGAAGTTCTTCTGGTTCGTGAACGCCGGGTTCGTCTCGATCACGTAGTTCGCATTCGGCGCGGTAGTCGGCCGGTACAACCCACCCTGCGGAATCGTGAGGTTGTTCAGCACGTTCAGCGCCGTCGCACTGGCGATGATCGGATCGACCGGCGCCGGCGGACCGCCGTGCACCGACGATGCGCCCGATTTTGCGCCGCTCGCGTTGCCGCTCAAGTTCGTGGGCGTGAGGCCCGGCACCGATTGCCCCGGCAACAAGCCGAGCGACGGAATCGATGCGTTACCGGCCGTGTTGCTGACGCTGACGCCCGTCCCCGAGATCGTGCCGTTGGAACTCAGCGTCGAAAAGTAGCCCGGCAGCGTGTAATCCTTGATCGACGCCGGTGCCGCCTGCGTATAGCCGCCTGGACGCCCCGTCACGAACGGCGCGTTGCCGAACGGCAGTTGCCAGTCGTGTTCGGTGTTGTCGTAGTTGTTGTAGTGATATTGGCCCGAGTACGAAACCGTCACGCCCGGCAGTTTCTGGCCGGACGCTGCCCAGCCATCGGCGTCGTAGCGGGCCGGCATCTTGATGTCGCCGACCGCCGCGATGTTGCTCCAGTAGTTTTGCAGCGTGCCGGCCGACGACGCATCGATCCTGCCACCCGACACGATCTGGGCGGCCGGGCTAATGTCCGTTACCGTCGTCGCCGTCGCGCTGTCCGCATAGTACGTCGTCTTCTGGTAGCCGCTGTTCCACTGCCCGCCATGAGGCGGATCGGTCGGAACCCCGCCCACGAAATCCAGAAAGAGTTCACGCTGTTCAGGCTTGCTCAGGTCGACCCAGTGCACGTCACGGCCGGCGCAGGCCTCCATGTGGACCGCCACGCATCCGGACATGCTGATGCCGAACTGCGCGAGCAATGCCGGATCGATCTGACCGGTGGACGTCTTCATCACGCGGCGCGTGCTCGTGATCTTGTCGGCATGCAGTTCCATGTCGCCGCCGGACTGGATCAGCGCCGATACATTGTTGACGAGCCCCGAGTTCGTGTAGTTGCCGCTCGCGTCCTTGCCGCCCGCCAGCACGACCTTGCCCATGCCAAAGATGGCGGTCGTCGCCATTGAATCGGTCGCGGTCGTGTCGTCGCGGTTTTCGATGTCGTGCGCCAGGATTTCCAGCGTGCCGCTGCTATCCGACGCACCGATCAGCGCGGTCGGCCCGAGGTTCGAGATCGTATTCGTCGCGTTGAGCGAGGCGCTGGCGCCCACGAGCGCGCCGGTATTGATCAGGTTGGTCGATTGCGTATGCAGCAGGCCGCCGGCAGTCAGGGCGCCCACATTGACGATGTTGCCCGCGTTGACGCTCAGGTTGTTGACCGATTGCAGATTCGCGTTGTTCGTGAAGGTGCCGGGCAGCGTGAAGGCGAGATCGTGACCAACATTGAACTGCGTGTCGGATGCCGCCGTGTAGTCGCCCTGCAGATTCACGTTCGCGTCGTGCGTTGCGCTGTATGTGCCGCCGCCCTGCAGCGTGGCCGCCGCAACCGACAGGTCATGCGTCGAGCTGATCTGGCCGTTCGTGTTCGTGATCGCGCCGGTCGTCGTGACGTCCACGTCGCCGTTCGAATTCGTGACGTTGCCAATGGTGCCGCCGCTGTTGTCCAGGGTGTTGCCTTGAACATGCAGCGATGCGCCACTGAGCTGACCGCCTTGCGTGTTGCTGATCGACGCCGCGCTGACCGTCACATCGCCGTTGCCGGTAATCGCACCCATGCCCGCTACGCCGCTGGCGTGGCTGTTGGCGATCTGGCTGCCGCCTTGCACCGTCATCTTGCCCGCACCGAGGTCGACAATGGCGCCGTCCGCGTTGTCGATCGAGGCCGATTGAATGTCGAGTGTGCTGGTGTCGCCCGCTGTCGACTGTCCGGCCTGGATGTGGCCACCCCGGTTTGACAGGGCACCGCCGCCCTTCAATGACAGCGATGCATCCGATCGAAGCAGGCCCTGCGCGTTGTTCATGTCGCCCGCAATCGTGGCGTTGATGCCGCGCTGCGCGGCGAGGATACCGCTGACGTTGTTCCAGGAAGCCGCGTCGACGGTGGCTTGCCCCTTCGTCACGATGGTGCCCGACGCGTTGTTCAGCACGTTCGATCCGTTGCCCGGCGCGATCGTCAGCGTACCCGTGCCAGCGTGCGTAATGGTGCCGCCCGCGTTGTTCAGCTCGGCGGGGTCAAGCGTCAGGTCCGTGGCGTTGGTCTGAATCACACCGGCCGCCGAGTTGTCGAGCGTGCCGCTGACATTGATGTCCATCGCCGACGAGCCGTATTGCGTGATCGTACCGCGGTGGTTCACGAGGTTGGCGGCCGTCAGCGCAAGCTGATTGGCTTCGAGCTTGCCGCCGCTGTTGTCGAGCGTCGAATCGGCGGTGACGGACAGGTTCGGCGCGACGATCGAGCCGCCCTGGTTCGTCATCGAGCCGGTGCGGATCGTCGCGTTCGTGCTGGCACCGATCTGGCCGCCGTCGTTCGACAACGTACCGCTTGTGACACTTACGTCCGTGTTCGACAACAGCTTGCCGCTCGCATTGTTCAGCATGCCGCCGACGGTTGCCGTCAGTCCGTTCTGCGCATTGATCGAGCCCGCCGCGTTGTTCAGCGTGCCGGTTTGCGCGACGACGCGCCCGTTGCTAGCGATCGCGCCACCCACGTTCGACACCGAACCCGTGCCACCGCCAAGCGTCAGCGTGCCGTTGCCGGCATGGGTGATCGTGCCGCCGTCGTTGACGATTGCCGTCGGTGCGAGCGTCAGGTCGGTACTGTTGGTTTGCAGCGTGCCGCCACTGGAATTGTCGAGCGTGCCTGACACGTCCACGCTCATCGCGCTGGTGCCGGTCTGTGTGATCGTGCCGCCGTGATTCATGAGATCCGTCGCGTTCAACGACACCTGGTCGGCCTGTACGGTGCCCGCGCTGTTGTCGAGCGTCGTACCAGTCAGCGCGGCCGTCCGACCGACGATCGAGCCGCCGTTATTGACCAGGTGCGCGCCCGCATCGACAGCCACCTTTTGCGCAGCCTGCAGCGTGCCGCTGCCGTTGTCGATCGACTGCCCCGATACACGAAGATTCGTGTTGGATGTGATCGCACCGCGATTGACAACGTTTGCGCCTTGAACCGACACATCGCCATTGCCGGCGATGACGCCGCCTTGCGCGCCGTTCGCCGTCACGCCCGCTGCGTTGGTCAACTGGCTGCTGGTCGTCACAGAGAGACCGTCGCTGTTGAGCGACGTAATCCGACCCGCCGTGTTGTCCAGTGACGCACCAGCCACCATCATGCCCGCCGCGCTTTGGATGGTGCCCTGGTTGTTCGCGATGGCGCCGCCCCGCACGTCCGCCGTGCTTTCGGATACCAGTTCGCCGGACTGGTTGGCGATCTGGCCGGCGACATTCACCGACAACGGACCCTGCGACGATACCTTGCCGCCTTGGTTCGACAGGTTGCCGCCGGTCAGCATCGTGCTGCCGCCACTCGACAGGCTACCGTGGTCGTTGATCACCGTGCCCATCGCGTTCGCGTGAATAGCGCCTTGCGCGCTCGTCGTTGCGTTCGACAGGTTCACGTCGCCGGCCGTCGCGTTCAGCGACAGATTGCCGTTCGTCGCCGTCTGGCTGCCGGCGAGATTTACGCTGCCGCCCGTCAGCGACGCATTGCCGCCTGCGACATTCTGGCCGGTCGCGGTCAGTTGGCCCGACGCAGTGAGGTTCAGGTCGCCGCTGTGCGCGACGGAACCGTCGTTGTTCACGCCCGCGCCGAGCGTGCCGGTCGAGTTGACGCTGCCAGCGTTGACCGTCGTGTTCTGCTGCGCCGCGAGCGTCCCGGTGTTCGTGAGATCGGCGGCGGTGTTCGCCGACAGCGATTGCTGCGCATACGTGGTACCGCTGTTCTGGATGCCGCCTGCGGCCGACAGCGCCATATTGCCGCTTGCCGTGGTCTTGCCCGTGAGCACGAGCCGGCCGTTCGACTGCAACGTCAGGTCGCCTGCCTGCGCGGCGATGGTGCCGGCGTTGGCCACCCCCACACCAAACTCGTTCGATGCGAGGACGATCCTATTGGCATACATACCGCCCAACTGGCTCACGTCGATCGCGACTACCGGAGCGGAGCCGTCACCGGCGATCGGCGTCGCAGCAAGCGTGTCGTGATTGACCTGAGCCGCGCCTGCGATCACGTTCAGGTTCTTCGCATAGATGGCGGAGTTGACCTGTACAGCACGGGCGATAAGGTCCACCTGATCGGTACCGGTTGCGTTCAAGCCGGCACCCGAGACGGTCACGAGCCCGCGGTTGACGTTGTACCCGGCGAGCGAACCATCGGCGCCGTAGTACGGTACGCCGGTCGTCAAGGTCGCGCGACTGGTATTCAGGAAGGTTCCACCGTCGACAAAAATCCCGGACGGATTCGCCAGGACGAGCTCCGCGCGGGCGCCTGCGATCTCCACGGCGCCGCGAATTTGAGAGGGGTTCGGGCTGTTGACCTGGTTGACGATGATCCGAGCGGCCTGCCCGGCTCCGTAATTCGGGTTGCCGTTGATCCAGCCCGCCTGCTGTGTCTGAACCATCGTGGCCGAGTTGTTCAGGATCGCGCCGGCCTTTTGGACATCGAACTGATTGTAGGTATTGACCGATACGCCGGCGCCTGAAGGCTTGGCCACGTTGACTTGGGGCAGACCGTTCGGCGTCTGGATCACCTGTGTGCTGGTGCCCGGCGTCGGGATGATCTGCGCACCGGACAGGGTGGGCAACATGCCGAGCGCGGCGACACCTGCCATCACAACGCGAACGCCAGACGACGATGAACGCAGCCGCGCACGCGCCTCGCCCGTTGCCGATTTCCCCTCGGCCGTCGCCGTCGCGGCGACGGCAACCACCATACCCCGAAGCCTGAAATACACCAGGCGATGCGTATTCTTGTTCATTCTCGCCGACGCGGCCTGCGTCCGTTCGTTTGGTTATTGAACGCGAGCTTACTGAAACATCGAAAAACGACTGTCAAATATTGCCAAGATGTTGAATGCGAACCACAAATTTCGATTTTCAGTCTCGTCTGATTGACGTGTGCTGACGTACGACTTCGACAGCCGCCAGTCGAACGACAAGTCTCCGAGTACCACGCTAATTCGCCGTTTTAATCTCGCTCGCGATCGTGATCGCGGGCTTCGTCGGCGGGCTCGTGCTGTCGGCCGTCAAGCGCTCGCTCGGCACGAAGGACTGGGGCTCGATGATCGCCGGCCACGGCGGGATGCTCGATCGCGTCGATTCGATCTGCTTCGCCGCACCGGTGCTCTTCCACCTCGTGCGCTACCTGTACGTGTGATGCGCGGGCGGCGCAACGCCGCCCGTCCCTGCACGCGAAGGATCAGTACCCGTCGCGCAGCGCCTTGGGCACGAGGTAGCGGCCGCGCGCGGCGTCGAACTTCACCGTGTAGCGTGCATGGATGGCCTTGTCGCCGCGCGTACCCGTTTCCGTGACCGTCAACGGATAGACGTCGCCCGCGCCGGTCGTGTCCGGCGCGATCTCGAAGCGGCGTTCCTCGCAGCGCGCGCGGACGTGTGCGCATTCCGTCGACTCGGCATTGTCGAGCGCCTCGTCGATGCGCGCCGCCGCCGGCACCAGCGCGTTGCCGTACGGCAGCCAGATCGCGCGGAAGCGTTGCGTATAGCCTTGCCGCGTGTCGCTTTCGCCGATCACGAACCCGAACAGATGCGGCCCGAGCCGCTCGATGCGCACCGTGCCGGGCGCGCCGCGCTGGCCCGACGCGATCTCCGTCTTCTTCACGACCGCCTCGAGCGCGCTGCCGTCCGGCGCCGGTTTCAGCACGTACAGGTCGATCGTGCCCGGCGTCGCGTCCGCATCCATGCCCGGCATCCCGTTCTGCACCGCCGCCTCGGTCTCGCCGCACATCGCGAGCAGCGTGCGCGGGCCGTCCGCGGTCGCCACGCGCAGCACGCCGCACGGCGAATAGATGGAATCGTCCCCTTCCGCCTGCCAGCCCTTGCGGTCCGCGCGCCAGTTGCCGTACGAGTCGTGGATGAAGGCCTGCAGTGGAAGGTCGGGCCGGGGCGGCTCGGCGGCATGAACGGGCGACAGCGCGGCGAGCGCCGTGAGTACCGTGAGCGCGCCAAGGGCAGCGAGCGAGGCCGCGAGCGGCTTGAGACGTCGGTTCCGGTTCTGGACAGTCATGATGAGATCAGGTCGGATTGATGTGTGGCAAATCGTTGCAGATTCGTCCGATCAGGGTTGCCGTGGCGCGATGCCCGTGCCGTCGGGCTTCAGCCGCGCGGTACGCACCCATCCTTCGGCGATGCCGCGCGTGCGCGAATTCAGATAGACGACCGACGTGAAGCGGCCGTACTCGGTCCGCGCGTCGACGTGGTCGTGCTCGACGATGAACAGCCCGTCGATCCTGCATGCGTCGTCCGGTGCGGAAAAGAACGGCAGCCGCCCCTTGCCGGTGACGACGCGCCCTGCGTCGCTGCCCGTCACGTAATCGCCTTGCGCCTGCGCATGGCGGTTCAGCGCATCGCAATCGACGGCACTGTGTACCGGCGTGGCCGATACCGCGCATGTCGACACGAAACGCGACAGCGCACGCCGGTCGATCTGCAGCACGTCCGGCCGATCGGGGTCGCGCGTAACATCGAGCGCCTGCATCGCCTGCGTATCGAGCGTCACCCAGCCAACCGTCGCTTCGCGATTCGGCGTGCCCGGATGGTCGGGCGTCGTGAACAGGCGGATGCGGTAGACGTCGCCGTTGCGCTCGTCCACGGCGGCACGGATGTCACGCCGATCCATCGCGGTCTGTCGCAGCGCAGGGACGATGAGTGCCGTCAGTTGCGCGTCACACGATGAAGCCGGCGCGGCGGCCGCCGATTGCACGGCAATCGCGCCGACACAAGCGAATGCGGCGCACATCGCGATTGCCGCACGCCGGCCACGATGGCCGGTCGCGCCATTCGCGCCGGCCGGCGTTACGATCTCGTTCTTCACTCCAGGCTCCGTTCGATACGCGCGGGAATCGGCCCGCGAGGCCGTAGCGTACACGCACGGCGCGGCGCCGCAAGCGTCGAGTGGCCTGCCGCAAGATCAATACCCCGAGGGGTTAACGCGTCGGCGGGATAGGAAATTGCCGGGTTCGGCGCATACTGGGCGCTCGCTCCAACCGCTCCGCCGCCTGCCGCGACGGGCCACTGCCATCGACACCGCTCATGAAACTGAAGCTCGACATCGTCCAGCTCGCCGGCCGCGACGGCGACACCCACACCAACCTGCAGCGCACGCTCGAAGCGATCGCAGCCTGCGCGCCGGGCACCGACCTCGTGATGTTTCCGGAAGCGCAGCTCACCGGCTTCCTCGATCCATCGAATCTCGCCGAAGTCGCCGAGCCGCTCGACGGCCCGAGCGTCGGCGCGGTGATCGCGGCCGCCCGTGCGCGCGACGTCGCGGTCGTGGTCGGGCTGATCGAGAACGATGGCGGCCGCTTCTACAACACCACCGTGTTCGTCACGCCGGACGGCATCGCGCTGCGCTATCGCAAGACGCACCTGTGGGTCAGCGAGCGCGACACCGTGCTGCCCGGCGACCGCTACGCGACGGTCGAATGGCGTGGCGTGCGGATCGGCCTGCTGATCTGCTACGACAGCGAATTCCCGGAAAGCGGCCGTGCGCTTGCCGCGCTCGGCGCGCAACTGATCCTCGTGACCGACGGCAACATGGAGCCGTACCGCAACGTCCACCGCACGTCGGTGTCGGCGCGCGCGATGGAGAACCAGGTGTTCGCGGCGGTCGCCAACCGCGTCGGCACCGGCAGCCACGACGTCGTGTTCGCCGGCGGCAGCCTCGCGGTCGATCCGTTCGGCAACCTGATCGTCGAAGCCGGCAACACCGAATCGCGTCATGCGGTCGAACTCGATTTCGACCAGCTCGCCGCATCGCGCGCGGTGTACGACTATCGGCGGGACCAGCGCCTGCACATCGCGGGCGAGCGCATCGAGCACGCGGACGGACGTCGCGAACTGCTGATTCCGTGAACGCCGGCCGCGTTCCGGCCGCGACGCCTGGGTCACGCCGGGTCGGGCACCTCGATCGCCAGCAACGCCGAACTGACCGATTTGCCGTGCGCGTCGAGCGCGAGCGAGCGCGTCACCCCGCCGCCGAGCGCATCGCGCAGCACGAAGTTGAACGCGCCGAGCGCCGGCAATTCGTAGCGCACGACGTCGCCGTGCACGATGCCCGCGAGCCATGTCTTCACAGCCTCCGCATCCAGATGCATGCGCAGGTAGTCGTAATGACGCGGATCGCGACAAATGACCGACACGTTCAGCGTATTGCCCTTGTCGCCGGTGCGCGCATGCGCGAGTTCACGCAGTTGCATCAGGCCTCCACGAATGAAAAAGACGGCGTCACGGCCGCGCGCGGCAACAGCACCGACTGTACGGCGATCACCTCGCGCGTCGACTTGAACGCACCGCCGCCGCCGGCCGGCCCGTTCGTATAGAGCGTCTCGACTTCATTGCCGATCCGAGCGGCTTCGGCGCCGTTCGTCGCGCGGCCGGCCACCCGCACGCGCACCTCGGCCGGCTCGCCGCGCGCGGCCGGCGTCGCGTCGCCATACAGCGCATCGACGCCGATCAGGTCGAAGCGCAGCTCGCTCGCCGCGACGCCGGTCAGCGCCAGCCGCTCGCGAACGATGTCGAGCGCCAGACGCGCACGCGAGAGCGCGCCCGGGCCGCCGTACGAGATCTGGCCTTCGCCGATCCAGCCGTCGACATATGCGACCGACACCTTCAGCGTATCGGGCCGCGCGGTGCCGCGTCCGCCCGTCACGCGCACACGATCGATCGCCTCCTCGGCGACCGCCACGCGCATGAAATCGGCCACGACGTCGGGCTGCAGATACCGCGCCGGGTCGTGAATCTCGTAGAGCAGCTGTTCCTTGCAGGTCGCCGCGCTCACGCGGCCGCCCGCATGCGGCACCTTCGTGATCACGACCGAGCCGTCGGCCGCGACCTCGCCGATCGGGAAGCCGAGCCGCGCCAGATTCGGCACGTCCTTGTAGCCGGGATCGACGAAATAGCCGCCCGTCACCTGCCCCGCGCATTCGAGCAGATGGCCGACGACGGTCGCCTGCCCGAGCGTGTCCCAGTCGTCCATCCGCCAGCCGAACGCATGGATCAGCGGCGCGGCGAACAGCGACGGATCGGCGACGCGCCCGGTCAGCACGACGTCCGCGCCGGCCGCGAGCGCATCGACGATCGGCGCGGCGCCGAGATACGCGTTCGCGGACACGATGCGGCCGCGATACGCGGCGACCTCGTCACCGGATTCCTCGAAGCGGAACGCGCCGCGCAGCACGACGTCGAGCACGTCGTCGCCTTCGACCGCCGCGACTTTCAGCCCTGCGATGCCGAGCGATTGCGCGATCTGTGCGGTACGCCGTGCGGCCGCGCGCGGGTTCGCCGCGCCCATGTTCGACACGATGCGCACGCGCTTGGCCGCCGCGACCGGCAGCACCGCGTGCATCCGCGCGTCGAGCAGCGGATCGTAGCCGAGCGCCGGATCCTTGCGGCGCGCCTGCTGCGCGATCGCGATCGTGCGCTCGGCCAGGCATTCGAAGACCAGGTAATCGAGCTGCCCGTGTTCGGCCAGTTCGACCGCGGGTTCGATCCGGTCGCCCGAGTAGCCGGCGCCCGCGCCGATGCGCACGCGCCGTTCAGGTTGCTTTGCTGTCATGTCCGTACCGTCGTCCGGCGGAGTGCGCCGCCGGGAAGAATCAAAAGATGCCGAGCACGACGCAAGCGATCGTCATCACGATCGACGCGCCGAACAGCAGCGGAAACGTGAACTTCTGGTGCTCGGCCAGCTCGATCCCGCACAGGCCGACGACGAGGAACGTCGCGGGCGTGAGCGGGCTGACCGGAAAACCCGTCGTCATCTGACCGAGCAGCGCCGCCTGTCCGACCTGCACGGCCGGCACGCCGAGCTGGCCGGCCACCTCCGCGATCACGGGCAGCACGCCGAAGTAGAACGAATCGGGATCGAACAGCATGCTGAGCGGCATCGACGCGAGGCCGAGCACGACCGGAATGTGGCCGGCCATCGACGGCGGCACGAAGCCGACCGCCGCCTGCGCCATCGCCTTCAGCATCCCGCTGCCCTGCATGATCCCGGTGAACACGCCGGCCGCGAGCAGGATGCCGGCCATCATCAGCGCGGCACGCGCATGCGCGTCGACGCGCTTTCGCTGCATGTCGACGTCGGGGTAATTCACCATCAGCGCGATGCACAGCCCGACCATGAACATGATCGCGGGCGGAATCTTCTCGCCCATCACGACCATCGTGCCGAGCACGACGAGCGTCAGCACGAGGTTGAACCAGAACAGGTGCGGCCGACGCAGCGCCTGCTCGTCGGGCGTCAGCTCGCGCTTGGGCAACGGAACCGACGCATCGTCGCGCGACAGGCCGAGCCGCTTCTCCTCGCGCCGCCCGAGCCAGTACGCGACGCCGAACACGAACACGAGCCCGATCGCCTGCACCGGAATCAACGGATTGAACAGCGCCGACACCGGCAGATGCAGCGACGCCGAGGCCCGGATCATCGGCCCGGTCCACGGCAGGAAGTTGATGCCCGCGGCCATCGACACCGCGGCGGCCAGCACGCGCCGGTCCATCTTCAGGCGATCGTACAGCGGCAGCACCGCGGGAATCGTCACGAGAAAGCACACGGCGCCCGAGCCGTCGAGGTGGATCAGCAGCGCGAGCAGCGTCGTGCCCATCACGATGCGCGTCGGCCGTGTGCCGACCGCGCGCAGGATCCGGTCGATGATCGGGTCGAGCGTGCCGGCGTCGGTGATCGTCCCGAAGTACAGGATCGCGAACACGAACATCCCGACCACGGGCGCGAGGCCCTTCAGCCCGTCGATGACGAACTTGCTGGTGTGCAGCCCGAAGCCGCCGATCAGCGACGCGGCGATCGGCACGATGATCAGCGCGACGAGCGGCGACATCCGCTTCGACAGAATCGCGGCCAGCAGCACGACGATCGTGCCAAGCCCGAGTAACGGCAGCATCCGTGTCTCCTACCTTGTCTTTTGTTGGAGACGAGCGTAAGGTCGGCGCAGCGATAGCACAATTGAAATGATTTGATCGCAGCAATCACGAATCGTTATGGATCTGAATCTTCGCGACATTCGCGCGTTCGTCACCGTCGCGCACGCCGGCAACTTCACGCGCGCGGCCGCGCGGCTGCATCTGTCGCAGCCGGCGCTGACCGTGCAGATCCGTCGGCTCGAGGAAATCGTCGGCGCGCGCCTGTTCGACCGCAACAGCCGCAGCGTCGCGCTCACGCAGACCGGGCGTGAGTTGCTGCCGCTGTTGCAGCGCTCGCTCGACGATATGGAACGCGTGCTGCGCGATGCGCGTGCGCTCGGCGAAGGCACGAGCGGCACGGTGCGGCTCGCGTGCCTGCCGACCTTCGCGTCGAGCGTACTGCCGGAGCTGATCCAGTCGCTCCGGCGCGACGTGCCGCGCGCGGGCTTCGAGATCCGCGACGGCGTCGCGAGCCTCGTCACCGCGCTGGTACGCAACGAGGAAGCCGATCTCGGGCTGACCGGCGGCGATACGTTCGATGCGTCGCTGGAGGTGCTGTATGCGGGCGCCGACCGGCTCGTCGCCGTGTGCCCGAAGGATCATCCGCTCGCGCGCAAGCGCCGCGTCAGCACCGTTGACGTCGCCGGCGTGCCGCTCGTGCTCACCGCGCAGGGCACGAGCGTGCGCAGCGTCGTCGATGCCGCGCTGGAAGCGGCCGGCTGCACGCCCGACATCGCGTGCGAGCCGACCTACATGATGACGGCCGTCGCGATGGTGCGCGGCGGCCTCGGCGTGACGATCCTGCCCGCGACCGCGCGCGAGGTGCGCGCCGAGCCCGACCTCGTCGCGAAGCCGATCGACGATCCCGCGTTCGTGCGGCCGATCGCGCTCGTCACGAAGCGCGGACGCACGCTGCCGCGCGTCGCGCAGGCGTTCGCCGACATCATGCTGGCGGAATTGAAAAAGCGCGCATGAAGCGCGCCTGATTCGGAAAGTTCGTGCGGCGCTTACTGCGCGTCCGGATCGACGTGCAGCGATTCGCCGATCGCATAGAAATTGCCGCCCGCGATGTAGTGCAGGCTGCGCAGCGCGGGATCGGCCGATTCGAAATACCAGTGGCCGTCGCGGAACACGCGCGTGTCGGACCACGCGCCGACCACCTCGCCGATGAACAGGTCGTAGGTCTGCTGGTTGTGCGGCTCGGGAATCAGCCTGCACGCGAGCCAGCCCGAGCAGCCGGCGACGAACGGCAGGTCATGGCCGTCGACGTCGAACAGCGTGACGCCCGCTTCGCGCAGCTTGTCGGGTCGTTCCGCGAGGCTGTGGCTGCCGACCGCATGCGTGAGCTGCAGTTGCGCGGCCGTCGGCACCTGGATCACGAACGTGCCGCTGCGCTCGACGAGCTCGCGCGTCTTCGCGGATTTGTCGAGCACGACGGTCAGCTTCGGCGGCAGGAAATCCAGCGCGCACGCCCACGCGGCGGCCATCACGTTGTCGACGCCGTCGTGGCGCGCCGACACGAGCACGGTCGGGCCGTGATTGAGGAGACGGTAGGCTTTATTCAGCGCGACCGGAGCGATGTGACTGTCCATACGGGTTCCTTGGAGAACGGCGCGCACGGACGGATGCCGTGCGGTGCGGCGCCGGCCGTCGCACCTGCGCGCGGCCGGGCCGCAGGCCGCATTCTCGCACCCAATTTCTTTCGGCGCTGGCGCCGTTGCCGGTCACTTCGCGAACAGCTGGCCGATGTCGCGGAACGCCTTGAATTCGAGCGCATTGCCGCACGGATCGAACAGGAACATCGTCGCCTGTTCGCCGACCTGCCCCTGGAACCGCACATACGGCTCGATCACGAAGGTCACGCCGAACCCGCGCAGCCGCTCGGCCAGCGCTTCCCAGCTCGCCCAGTCGAGCACGATCCCGAAATGCGGCACCGGCACGTCGTGACCGTCGACCGCATTCGTATGCGCGCCTTCCTGCGACGCGGTTTTCGGATGCTCGTGGATCACGAGCTGATGCCCGTAAAAGTTGAAGTCGACCCACTGCGCACTCGAACGCCCTTCCTCCAGCCCGAACACGCGGCCGTAGAAATCGCGCGCGGCCGGCAGGTCGTAGACCGGAATCGCCAGGTGAAACGGGGAAAGACTCATGATGGCCTCGTGAAGAAACGCTCGCGTGACGCGAGGACGGCATCATGGTAGACAAGGCCGAGCAAAAATTAAATCAATATATAGTTTTGCGATTCACAAACGGAATTGATGAATGATTCGCGAACTGAAAACCCTCGTCGCCGTCGCCCGGGAAGGCACCTTTGCCGCGGCCGGCAATCGTATCGGGCTCACGCAGGCGGCCGTGAGCGCGCAGATGCAGCGTCTCGAAGCCGAGCTTGGCTTCGCGCTGTTCGATCGGCAGGGTCGATCGGCGCGGCTCAACGAGCGGGGCAATCACGTGCTCGACCAGGCGCAGGCGCTGATCGGCCTGTATGAGAACCTGAGCTCCACCGCGCCCGGCACGCCGGCCGCCGTGCGCGTGACGATCGGCGCGATCGCGTCGGTGCAGAGCGCGCTGCTGCCGGCCGCACTGGCCGATTTCCATCGCCTGCACTCCGCGTGCCGGACGCGCGTGATACCCGGGCTGTCGATCGAGCTGGTCAACCGGGTCGACGCGGGCGAGATCGACATGGCCGCGATCATCCGGCCGCCGTTTGCGTTGCAGAGCGACCTGCACTGGACGACGCTCGCACAGGAACCGTTCCGGCTGATCGTGCCGCGCGGCGTGAAAGGCAAGGACTGGGCCGACCTGCTCGCGAACGCGCCGTTCGTGCGCTACGACCGCGCGTCGTTCGGCGGCCGCCAGGTCGACCGCTTTCTGCGCAAGATGCATATCACGGTGCGCGACACCTGCGAACTCGACGAACTCGACGCGATCGTCAAGCTGGTCGAGAACGGCGTCGGCGTCGCGATCGTGCCGCAAACCGCCGTGTATCGCCGCTGGCCGGCCGGCGTGCGCGCGATCGACCTCGGGCATCACACGTTTCACCGCGACATCGGGCTCGTGCATCGTGCGCGACGCACGATGTCGGAACCCGCGCAAACGCTGGCGCAACTGATCGAAGCAGCGTCGCGGCGGCGCGCGCCGCCGCAGGCCGCGTGATCGACGCGTGGCGGCTCAACGCCGTCCCGCCGCCCAGTCCACCGCCGCATCGAACAGCGCAACACCGGCCGGCGACAGGTTCGTGAACGTGTCGTTGTCGAGGAAGAACATCACGCGGCGCGCCGGCGCGAGCGTTTCGTAGTCCATCGTCGCGCCCTTCTCGTATGCAAAGATCGCGGCCTTGTCGGGTTGACCGTACACGGTCGCGATCGTGATCGCGCCGAGCCCCGGCTTGCCCCAGCTCATCGGCGCCTGCTTGCCGTACGCGTTCGTCGCGCCGGCCGGCAGCCCGGCCGCCATCGGATGCGGCGCATTGACGAGCCACAGGTAGCGCTCCTTGCCCGTTTCGCCGAAGTCGACGTCGTGCCGCTTGCCCGTCATCGCGAGATCGTCGAGCAGGTCGTTCTCCCACGTGACGAGCGGCTTGTCGAGCGTGCGCCAGCCGGGCCGCACGTTCTTCGACGATACCGTCGACGAGATCACCACCAGGTCGGCATCGCGCGCCGCATCGGGCGTGGCCGACTCGTCGATCAGGCGCACCGCGTAGCCGCGTTCGCCGAGATGCTGGCCGATGCGTTCGTCGATCTTCAGGTTCGGGCCGTGCAGCTGCACGAGCATCGCGACGCGCGTGACGGCCGGCGCCGCAACGACGGCATCGGCGGCATCGGCGGCGACTGCGGGGGCGCTGGCTGACAGGCCCGCGCACAATGCGAACGCCGCGCCGGCAAGCGAGCGCAACGCGCGACGCCGCGTGCCGGCGGCCACGGCGCGCGCGGCGCCGGTCTTCATGTTCCGGTTCATCAGGTTCTTCTCCGAAGCCGCACGCCGTCATGTGCGACGCGCGGCGATTTGCGTGAATGAAGTGGGTTGCGCACTCAGAACTGCAGCGTGGTCAGCAGCGACACCTGCCGCGCATCGCCGACCGCGACGAAATAGCGGTTCGCGCTCGACGGGTAGTACGTGCGGTTGAACAGGTTCTTCACGTTGAGCTGGAACGACAGCTTCTGCTTGCCGATCCGCGTGTCGTAGGTCGCGAACGCGTCGGCGAGCACGTACGACGGCAGCGTGAAGCTGTTCGCCGAATCGCCGGGCCGCGCGCCCACGTAACGCGCGGCCGCGCCGATGCGCAGGTCGTCGCCGCCCGCCACCGTGCCGAAGTCATAGACGGCCGCGAGCGACGCGGTGTGACGCGCGACGTTCCACAGCTGGTTGCCCGCGTACAACGGGTCCTCGGTCGTCTTCGCGTCGATGTACGCGTAGCTCGCGATCACGTTCACGCGTTCGCCGATCTTGCCGGACACGTCGAGCTCGACGCCGCGCGAGCGCGCCTTGCCCGACGTGCGCCAGTCGGTCAGCTTCGTCGCGTCGTTGTACTGCGACACGAGCACGTTCTTCTTGTCGATGTTGAACAGCGCGAGCGTGCCGGTCACCCCGCCCGGCAGGTCGAGCTTGCCGCCCACTTCCCACGCGGTCGCTTCCTCGGGCGGCGTCGCGCCGTCGATCACGTAGCCCGTCATCGGCGCGATCGACGACGACGGCTTCAGCGACTGCGAATAGCTGCCGTACAGCGAGAACGCATCGGTCCACTTGTAGACGACGCCCGCGCGCGGCAGCCACTTCGAGCCGCTGAGATCGGTGTTCGCGGTAAACGGCCGGCCGCGCCCCGCGACCTGGTTGTAGGTGATGTAGCGGATGCCGCCCGACACGATCCACTTGTCGGTCAGGTGAACCGTATCCTGGAAGAACGCGGACGCATCGTGCAGCGTGTCGGTCTGGTCGCTGTCGCTCGCGGACACCGTGCTCGACGGCGGCAGCAGCCCATACACCGGATCGACATAGCTGAACGGCGTCTTCACGGCCTGGCGCAGCATGTCCTTGCGATAGATGCGGCGGTATTCGGTATCGAAGCCGACCTGCAGGTCGTGCCGCATCCCCGCGAGCGTCAGCTTGCCGGTCACGTAGCCGATCCCGTAGCTGTCGGTGCTGAGCGACCCGTGCGTCGCATCGTTGCTGCGCGTCATCGTGCCCTTCACCGGATCGACGCCGGTCGTACGCAACTGGTTCGCATCGTAGGTCTCGCGGTTGTAGCTGTAGCCGAAATGCGCGCTCCAGTCCGCGTTGAACTGGTGATCGACACTCAGTTGCGCGAGATGCGATTCGCCGTCCATGTTGTTGAACGGCTCGTCGATGCGCCGCCGTGCGGGAATGTCGAGCGGCGCGTTGGTGCGCGGGTCGAGCGCGGTGCCGCGATCGAACGGCGCATGGAACTTGCGGTACTGGTACGACACCGCGACTTGCGTATCGCGGCCGTACCATGCGAGCGACGGCGCGACGAAGGTCTGCCGGTACTCGCCGAAGTTGCGCCAGTACTGCTCGTTCGACTGGTCGATGATCAGCCGGTACGCGAGCCGCGAATCGCCGACCGGCCCGGTCGAGTCGAAGGTCGCGCTGCCGCCGTTCTTGCCGTGCCCGAACGTCGAGGCGCCGAGCGAGATCGCGTTGTAGCGCGCGAGCTGCGGTTGCTTGCTGACGACGTTGACGACGCCGCCCGGGTCCATCAGCCCGTACAGCAGCGACGTCGGCCCCTTCAGCACCTCGACGCTGTCGGTCGCCGCGTTGAACGCGCGGCCCTGCACGAGCGGCATGCCGTTCTGCATGATCGAGCCGTCGCGGTTGCCGCCGAAGCCGCGCTTCATGATCGTGTCCTGCGTACCCGCGAGCGTGTTGCCCTGCGTGATGCCGCTCACGTTGCCGAGCGCGTCGTCGAGATTGCGCGGCCGCTGGTCGCGCAGCACCTGTGCGGGCACGACGTTGACGGCCTGCGCAGTGTCGAGCAGCGGAATGTCGGAGCGCATCACGCCGGCTTCCTTCGGCGCGCGATAGCTTTCGGCGCGCAATGCGCTGGACCGCACGTCGATCGTCGGCAACTCGGCGGCCGGCGCGGCGCCGGCCGCCACGGGCGCGGCCGCCGAACCGTCGGCGCGCATCAGCGTGTAGCCGCCGCCCGGCTGGCGCAGCGCGACGAGGCCCGTGCCGGCCAGCAGGCGGTCGAACCCGCCGTCGACGTCGAACCGGCCGTGCACGCCGCCGCTCGTCAGGCCGGCCGTCAGTTCGGCCGGGAACGCGAGCAGGATGCCCGCGTCGCGGCCGAACCGGTTCAGCGTTGCTTCGAGCGGGCCGGCCGGAATGTCGAACGCACGACGCGACGCGCGCTGCGCGGCGGGCGCCGCATCGGCGTCGGTGTCGGCCAGCGCGGGCAACGGCAGCAATGCCGACAGCAGGACGGCGCCGGCCAGCCGGCGGGCAAGACGGGCGGGCGCCGGACGGCGCCGATACGTGAGACGGATGGAAGCCATGATCGGGGAGTCGGTGGACGATGGGCTGCTTTCATGACCCATGTCACGCGAACATCGAGAAACAGCTCAGGTCGGCGAAAAAAATTTGCGGGGCGCTCACGAATGGGCCGACTGGGCCGGCACGACGGTCGCCCAGTAACGCGTCAGGTAGTGGACGTCGATCGGCAGCGTCGCCGTCAGCGTATCGAGCACGCGCGCGGGATCGTCGAGCGGATAGGTGCCCGACACCCGCAGCTCGGCCACGGCCGGATCGCAGCGCAGGCTGCCGTGCCGATAGCGGTCGAGCTCGGCGACGAGATCGGCCAGCCGCATGCGCGACGCGACGAGCATGCCGCCCGTCCACGCGGACGCATACGGATCGAGCGGCGCCGGCGCCCCGATCGCATCGCGCGAGAAATCCGCGCCCTCTCCGGCCGCGATCACGCGCGTGCCGGCCGACGCATCGACCGGCTGCACCTGGACGGCGCCGGCGAACACCTCGACGCGCGTCGCACCGTCGCGCTGCCGCACCGCGAAGCGCGTGCCGAGCGGGCGCAGCTCGCCCTGCGCGGTCGCGACCACGAGCGGCCGCGCGGGCACACGATCGTCGTGACCGCTGGTGACCATGGTCGTGCCGCGCAGCAGGCGCAGGCGCCGCGCCGCGTCGTCGAAGCGCACGTCGAGCGCCGTATCGGTATCGAGCACGACGACCGTGCGATCGGCGAGCGTCACCGTGCGCCGCTCGCCGACCGCCGTGCGCAGGTCGGCCGGCCAGATCGCCGCGCGCCGTGCGGGTTCGGCCATCCATGCGGCACCGCCCGCGAACAGCAGCACGGCCAGCGCCTTCGCGACCGCGCGGCGGCCTGCCCGCTTCGGCAGCAGCGCCGCATACGCGGCCTGCGCGTCGAGCCCGGCCGCCAGCCGGCCGAACCGGCCCTGCATCGCTTCGATGTGACGCCACGCCGCGTCGTGCGCCGGATCCTCCGCGCGCCAGCGCGCGAGCGCGGCGACGAACGCGTCGTCCGTCCGGCCCGACTGCCGGTCGACCCACCATTCGACCGCGCGACGTGCGACGTGCGGCGGCACCGCCGGCGCTCCCGGGGCGGCCATCGGTCAGGCCGCCATCGCGAAGAAACACTGCGTGCCGGCCTTCACGAGATAGCGCTTCACCGTCGCGAGCGACACGCCGAGTTCGCGCGCGATCTCGGCCTGCGTGAGCCCGTCGAGCTGCGCGAGCAGGAACGCGCGCTTCGCCGCGAGCGGCAGGCCATCGAGCAGCCGGTCGATCTCGAGCAGCGTCTCGACGACGACGGCCCGCTCTTCCGGCGACGCCGCAACCGCTTCGGGGCGCTGCGCGAGCACGTCGAGATACGCGCGCTCGATCTGCTCGCGCCGCCAGTGGTTGCTCAGCACACGCTGCGCGACCGTCGTCAGGAACGCGCGCGGCTCGTCGGCGCCGATCGGCTCGTCGCGTGCGAGCAGGCGCATGAACGTGTCGTGCGCCAGGTCGGCCGCGCGGTGCGCGCAACCGAGCTTCCGGCTCAGCCAGCCGCGCAGCCACGCGTGGTGGCCGGCATAGAGGGCGTCGATTTCTCGATGGAGGGACAGCTTGTCAGCGGACATGGCCGGGTTCCGGGGTGCGCGAGCATCAACAATTCTGTAAATGAGAATGATTATTATATACAAAAGTAAGCTGGCGGCCGCGGTTTCGGTGCGCGGGCGACGACGCAGCGAACGGATGGCGAAGCCGCGATGCCGTCCGTCGGACGCGATTCGCACGCGTTATCACATCCGTTCGAGCCCGGCCAATTCGATTCGTTAAATAATGATTTAACGGATCGATAACAATATTGAGATTGCGGTAAGTCGCCCGAAAATCACGCGGAATTATCACGGCACGCGCAAAACGCAATGAAAAATCGGTGGAATAACAACCCATTGATACGCGGCTATCAATAATGCGAATCCCTCAACGGTGAATTTCCAGGAACATCCCCGTCAACATCAGGCCACAACGAAGAATTTCATTTTTGCCGTTTCAGTGCGGCTCTGTAGTCTCCTGCCATTCCGGATCACGAACCCACACCCATGCGCAAGGAGATGAAAATGAAACGCACGACCCTCTCGCTGATTTCGCTCGCGTCGTTCGCGGCGATGCCCGTCGCGCATGCGCAGTCGAGCGTCACGCTGTATGGCGTGATCGACACGTCGATCACCTATGTGAACCATGCACAAGGCAAGGACAACGCGTGGATGCTCGGCAACAGCAGCGCGGGCAACTTGGCCGGCAGCCGCTGGGGCGTGAAAGGCACCGAGGATCTCGGCGGCGGGCTGAAGGCGCTGTTCCAGCTGGAGAACGGCTTCGACCCGAGCAACGGTCGGCAGGGCCAGGGCGGCCGCCTGTTCGGCCGGCAGGCCTTCGTCGGCCTGACGAGCGACCGCTACGGCACGCTGACGTTCGGCCGCCAGTACGATCCGCTCGTCGATCTCGTGCAGGGCATCACCGCCGACAACTATCTGGGCAGCGTGTTCGCGACGCCGGGCGACGTCGACAACTACGACAACAGCTTCCGCGTCGACAACGCGGTGAAGTACACGTCGGCCGTCTATGCGGGCCTGCAGTTCGCGGCGATGTATTCGTTCGGCGGCATCGCCGGCAGCACCGGCGCCGCGCAGTCGTACTCGGCCGCCGTGTCGTACAACAACGGGCCGTTCAGCGTCGCGGGCGGCTACTTCCACGCGACCAACAGCCCTGCGTCGAACGGCGTGCGCAACGGCTGGACCAGCTCGTCGGACGGCACGTTCGACGGCCCGATCAACAGCGGCTATGCGAGCGCGCACTCGTTCGGCATCGCCCGCATCGCGGGCCAGTACGTCGCCGGGCCGTTCACGTTCGGCCTCGGCTACAGCAACGCGCAGTACCGCCGCGACGCAAGCTCGGTGTTCGGCTCGAACGAGCACTACAACACGGGGCAAGGTTTCGTGAACTACCAGGCGACGAATGCGCTGCTCGTCGGCGTCGGCTACAGCTACACGCGCTCGGGCGGCGACACGTCGGCGACCTATCACCAGGTATCGGCCGGTGCCGACTACAACCTGTCGAAGCGCACCGACGTCTACCTGACCGCCGCGTACCAGCACGCGAGCGGCCAGACCGGCGACGGCAACGGCGGCTCGATGGCCGCGCAGGCGTCGATCGGTTCGTACGGTTACGCGGGCACGAGCTCGCAGACGATGGTCAACCTCGGGCTGCGTCACCGCTTCTGACGGCGAGACTCGAGACGGCCGGCTGCGCGCGGCGTGGCCGGTCGGCTTCGCATTGCGCAGACGGCGGCTTCGGCCGCCGATTTTTTGTCGCTTTCTTTCGCCCCGCCGACGGCTGCCGGGCAATTTTCCCTTTCGCCCGCTTCATCGCCGGTTTCATCGCGCGCCTGACGTAATACGTCAAGTTCCCCTCGCCGCCATTACATTCGCATTCGCGCAAATGCCGGCCATTTTTACCGATCAGCCATCTCCTCGATCCGTGATCCGGCGCGATAAAAATGCGCGGCAAACGCGCGGGCAAATGCAAAGGAAAGTTTGACGCGAGCCATTTGGCCGCCCGCTATGGCACACTTCGCGTCTGCGTAATTTCCTTGCACCGGGCGGTCGGATTCCGCCCCATCCTGCCATGCCGCGTCATACCACTCGCCCGCTCAGCCGCGTCACGCTGACAATCGCCTCGACGATCGCGCTCTCATGCGCGCTCTGCGGCGTCGCGCGGGCCGATTGCCTGGACGACGCGGCCGCGTTCCAGCACGTGAGCGTCAGCCTGATGCGCGGCATCGCGCAAGTCGAATCGGGGATGAATCCGCGCGCCGTCAACACCAATACGAACGGCACGGTCGACATCGGCCTGATGCAGATCAACAGCACGTGGCTGCCGACGCTCGCGCGCGAGGGCATCACGCGCGAGAGCCTGTTCGATGCGTGCACGAACGCGTATGTCGGCGCGTGGATCCTGTCGCAGAACATCCGCCAGCTCGGCGCCAACTGGAACGCGATCGGCGCGTACAACTCCGCCTCGCCCGACAAGCGCCTCGCGTATGCGCGCAAGGTCTATGATGCAATCCGGACCATGCCGGATTCGCCGGATACTCCCATGCCTATCCTTCCACCGTCCTTCACGCCGCCGCAACAGGCGCAGACGTACAACCCGTTCGCGAGCCTGAGCGTGTCGGCACCGCCCGTCACGCGCGCACGTACGATCTCGCCGGGCTCGCCCCCGCAGCCGCAAGGCGGGCCTGCCGGCCCGGCCGGCACGTACAACTTCGGATGGACGGTCACGGGTGCGGATCAGGCGAAGCCGACCCAGGTATTCGACGACGGCGCGCGGATCTATGTGCAGTTCAGCGACATGAAGCACGTGCCGGCGATCTTCACCGAAACGTCGTCGGGCCGCGTGCTGATGTCGTGGGAGCTGCAGTTCCCGTATGCCGTTCTGACGCGCCCCGCGCAAACGTTGATCTTCCAGCTCGGGCCGTTCGAGGCGCGCGCGCAGCGCAGTGCAGCGGCCGCGGGCATGACCGCGCAGGCGGGGACGGCGGGGACGGCGACGGCCGGGGCATCGGCATCGAAGAAGTCGGCCGGGACAGGCGCGAATGCGGCGACGAACACGGCGGCCAATACGGCCGCGAAACGCACGGCGTCGGCCGACGCGCTGTGGTACCTGAATACGCCGTCAACGTCGGGAACGGCGGCGGCCTCGCCTTCGACCGCGAATATTCCCGCCACGCTGCCGACGGCCGTCACGTCGAATACGCCGCCGCCCGCGCCGGCTCAAGCACCGGCTGCGGCCGCCCAGCCGTCGCGCGCCAGCGCGGACGCGCTGTGGTACATCTCGAAGTGACGCGCGTCCGATCGCACGCGCGTCGCGGCGCTCATGGGCCCGCGGTCGGCCGCAGTTTGGGCGCGTTCATGTCGTCCACCCATTGCAGCTCGGCCGTGCCGTTCTTCCTGAAATACACACGCAGATAACGCGACGTCGACGATTCCGGCTGCGGAATCGTCACGTCGATCACCGCGTGCTCCGCCGGAACACCACGCTGGATCTCGTCCAGCGGCTGCGCGAATGCCCAGTCCTGCTTCACCTTCCGGCCCGGCGTGACCTTGCAGCCGCACGCGAACCCGCCGCCGCCGCCGAATGCCTCGCCGTCCTCACGTGCCGACGGATTGCCGAAGCATCCCGACTTGTGCTCGTTGTCGAGCCAGAATTCGTGAAGCTTGCGGGTGTACTCGTTGTATCCGGTGATACACACGGTATGCGCGTCATTAGACGCATCGCCGTCATGCCGCCCGCATCCGGCCAGCACGCCCGGCACCGTCAGCACCAGTGCGAGCACCCGCGCCCTGAACCGCATCGACGACCCGGCGCGCGCTGCGATACCGACACCGGCCCTCACCCGCGCCGCACCCAGATCACTTTCCTGTCGCGAATGCCGAGATTGCGGCGCTCCTCCCGGTAATCCATCGTGCCCGGCAACGACTTCCCGTCGCGCTCGAGCACGCGCCACAGGCAGCCGTCGAGCAGCGCGGTCGCATCGGTCTCGGTCTTGCCGACCAGCGCATCGTCCGGCGCGGCGTCCGCCTTGCATACCTGCGCGGCGCCCGACTGCAAAGGGGCCCTGGCTGCGCCACCCGCGGTGGCGTTGGGGTGCTTCGTATCCATGTCCGCACATCCTGCAAAGGTTGCGCCCGCAACGAGTGAAACGAGCATCGCGATCGTGTTCTTCATCGGTTTCTCCCTGTCTCGGCCCGGCGGTCGATGTGCGGCATTCGTGCACGACCGGGCATCGCATGCGTAATCGATTCCGCGCGCTGCCGGCCGTTTCCTGATGGAGCCGGCCAGCCAATGGCGGCCTGTCGCGACCCGGCGGAGCCGCCTCGGCGCACCGGCGTCGCAGGCCCGGCCTGACGCCGAACCCGCCCGCATGTTACCGCACGCGGTTCGCGGCGACGATGCGACGCCGACGCATCGTGTGCGCCCCGCGCGCCGGCTCGCGTCGACAATCCGTTCAGAACTTGTACGTCACGCCCGCGATGCCGTAGTAGTTGCTGCGCGACTGCACGATCGGGCTGTCGCCGGCGCGGCCGAGCAGCCGCGTCACGCCGCCGGTCGCGAGCACCGACCAGTGCCGCGACAGCGTCCAGTTCCATGCAACCGCCATCGATGCGCTGTCGATCCCGCCGCTCGCCGAATACGGCCGGAACCGGCTCGTCATCGACTGCGCGTCGGTCACGCCATAGAAGGTCTGCATGTAGCGTCCCGAGCCCGCGTGCACGGTGCCCGTCACGATGATCTCGTGCTGCGACGTCTTGAGTACCGGCACCGCGAGATCGACGTGCCCCGACACGCCGCGCGACGTGTGCGTCACGGGCGTATCGATCGTGACGCTCAGTTCCGCCGCGTCGAAGAGCGTCACGCCGGCGCGCACGCCGACGAGCACCGAGCCCGGAATCCGGCCCATCCCCTTCAGGTAGTCGGAGCCCGGCAGGTCGAAGCGGTTCTCGTCCGCGCGGCCCGCGTCGTAGCTAACCGCCGCCGACACGAACGCACCGTGCGGCAGGTCCAGCCGGTAGCCGGCGCCCTGCGTGCTGTCGACGAAGAAGCCATTGCCGAACGTGGCGGAAAACGACGGCGCCACGACGCCGCGATACTGTTTGCTGCCCTGATAGCGCGGTGCGACCCCGCCGCCGAGCGACAACGAGTACTGGTTTTCCGCGTGGGCGGCGGCGGCGAGGGTCAGGCCGGCGAGCGGCATGCAATAGCGGTAGCGGCGAAGTGATGGGCGCACAATATTGAGATATGAGTGACGAAGCCCGCAGTCTAGGTGCCGCCCTGCGCCGAGACTGTCCTGAATGTGCGGGGAATCTGTGCGCAATTGTGTTCGATTGTTCGAGATTGTCGCCCCGCTGCCCCGGCAGCCGGTCCGCCGGATAGAATTCGCGTGCCGCGCCGCGCATCGGCCTGCCGGGAGTGAGATGGCGCGTGCATCCTGAGGAGACCATGAACGAAGTTCCGCTCAAATACCGTGTGCTGCTGATCGAGGACGACGATCGCCTCGCGCAGCTCGTCCGCGAATACCTCGACGGCTATGAATTCGCGGTGACGGTCGTGCGGCGCGGCGACCTCGCCGTCGCGGCGGTGCGCGAGCACCAGCCGGCCCTCGTGATACTCGACCTGATGTTGCCGAATCTCGACGGCATGGAAGTCTGCCGGCGCATCCGCGCGTTCACCAACGTCCCCGTGCTGATCCTGACCGCGCGCGTGGACGTGTACGACCAGGTCGCCGGGCTCGAGACCGGCGCCGACGACTACGTGACGAAGCCGATCGAGCCGCGCGTGCTCGTCGCGCGCGCCCGCGCGCTGTTGCGCCGCGCGCAGCCGGCCGCGGCGGAAGCGCCCGTCGTCGCGCCCGACGCGCTCGTATTCGGCGAACTCACGATCTCGCCGCCGAACCGCACCGTCACGTGGCGCGGCGAGCCGGTCGAGCTGAGGACCGCCGAATTCAACCTGCTGCTGATTCTCGCGCGCGCGGCCGGCACCGTGCTGAGCCGCGACGACATCCTCAAGCAGTTGCGCGGGATCGAATTCGACGGGCTCGACCGCTCGGTCGATTCCGGCATCTCGAAGCTGCGCCGCCGCTTCGAGGATGCTTCATCGGAGCCGCACAAGATCAAGACGATCTGGGGTCGCGGCTACCTGTTCAGCCCTTCTGCGTGGGACGAATAAATGCTGCGCCCGTTGCTCCGGTTGTACCTCGTCGTGATCCTGTTCGTCGGCGCGTCGATCATCTTCATCCAGCTGTCGTTCGACCGGATCTTCTACGAGCGCGGCGCGCAGGCGCAACGCGACTCGCTGACGACCTACTCGTTCGTGCTGAACGACTACCTCGAACGCCATCCGGGCGCGCAACGCGCGCTCGCCTTGCGCGAACTCGCGCTGCACGGCCGCGAAGGATTCGGCTTCATGTCGATGGCCGACGCGCGTGCGCAACTGAGCGGCGCGCCGCTGCGCGATCTCGATGCCGGCAGGATCGCGATCAGCTACAACGGCAAGGATTACTACATGCCGCTCGCGGACGGCTCGGTGCTGCATGCGCGGCCGATCGAGGCACCTGACCTCGACATCCGGATCTATGCGTACATGCTGCTCGCGCTCGCGACGCTGTTCGCGGTGGTGCTGTGGATCAACTATCACTGGCGCGACATTCGCCGGCTGCAGGACGCCGCGCGCGCGTTCGGCGCCGGGATGCTGTCGACGCGCGTGAAGCTGTCGGGCAAGTCGAACATCTACGAGCTGTCACAGCAGTTCAACGACATGGCCGCGCGCATCGAGGCGTCGATCAAGCAGCAGCGCGAAATGATGCACGGCATCTCGCATGAACTGAAAACGCCGCTCGCCCGGCTCGAATTCGGGCTCGCGCTGCTCGCCGATCCCGACGAAACGGGCCGGATGCGCGAGCGCCGCGACGCGCTGCGGCGCGACGTGCGCGAACTCGACGAGCTCGTCACCGAGCTGCTGACGATCGGCCGGCTCGAACAGGGGGCGAGCGAGCTCGCGCCGATGGAGGTCGTCGTCGACGCGCTGATCGACAGCGTCGCCGGCAACGTCGCGGACGACATCGCCGATCGCGGCATCGCGCTCGACGTGTCGACGCTCGACGCGCCCGCGAGCCATGTCTGCGATCCGAAGCTCGTCGCCCGCGCACTGCTGAACCTGATCCGCAACGGCGCGCGCTATGCGTCGCGCAAGGTCGTGCTGGCCGCCGCCCGCGACCGCGCCGGCGCGCTCGTGCTGAGCGTCGACGACGATGGCCCCGGCATTCCGCGCGCCGAGCGCGCCCGCGTGTTCGAGCCGTTCCAGCGGCTGGACTCGAGCCGCGACCGGCAGACCGGCGGCTTCGGACTCGGGCTCGCGATCGTGCGGCGCGTCGCGCAGGTGCACGGCGGCGACGTGCGGCTCGAGGATTCGCCGCTCGGCGGCGCGCGCTTCGTGATCACATTGCCCGTGCGCGCGCTGCCGGACAGCCTCTTCGACGTCGCGCAGGACGTCGCGAACCCGCACGCCGATGCGCGCCGCCGTCGCGGCACGGGTACGGTCATCCCGCTTCGTTGAAACAGGCGCGGGCGCCCGCCCTGCCCTCGCCTTCACTCAGCGCCGGCGCAACAGCGCGACGAAGAACAGGCTGCCGAACAGCGCGGTCACGACGCCGATCGGCAGATCCTCCGGCGCCGCGAGCGTGCGCGCGGCGACATCGGCCCACACGAGCAGGATCGCGCCTGCGAGCGCGGCGACCGGCAGCAGCCGGCCGTGCTCGGCACCGACGACGCGACGGCACAGATGCGGCGTCACGAGCCCGACGAAGCCGATCGCGCCGCTCACCGCGACCATCGCGCCCGTCGCGAACGACGCGACGACGAACACCTCGCGCCGCATCCGCGCGCTCGGCACGCCGAGCGACGCCGCGGCGACATCGCCCGACATCAGCGCATTCAGTTCGCGCCGACGCGCAACCAGCGCGCCGCCGGCGAGCACCGCGCACACGGCCGGCACCGGCAGCAGGTCCCAGCGCGCGAGCCCGACCCCGCCCAGCATCCAGAACAGCACCGACGACGCGGCGCGCTGATCGCCGAGATACAGCAGCAGGTTGCCGAACGCGGCCATCATGAACGACACCGACACGCCCGCGAGCAGCAGCCGGTCCGATTCGAGCCGGCCGCCGCGGTACGCGAGCGCGATCACGCAGGCGGTCGCCGCAAGCGCACCCGCGAACGCGGCGGCCGACAGCGTGAACGGGCCGAACGCCGCGCCGGCCACCACCGTGACCGCGATCGCGCCGAGCATCGCACCCGCACTCACGCCGAGCAGGTGCGGATCGGCCAGGCGGTTCGCGGTCGCCGCCTGCAACGCGACGCCGACCGTCGCCAGCGTCGCGCCGACGATCGCGGCCAGCAGCGCACGCGGCATCCGGATCAGCCAGACGATGCTGTCGTCGCCGGCCGCCGCCGCGAACGCATCCGCGCCGCCGAACGCCGACGCGACGTGCGCGGCGATGATCCGCACCGCGTCCGGCATCGCGATCGGCGCGGAACCGAACGCGGCCGACACGACGATCGACACGACCAGCAGCACGGCCAGCCCCGGCAGCACCACGCGCATGCCGGGCCGCGCCGCCTGCCCGCGCACGCTCATCGCGCCGCTCCGGCAAAGGCGGCCGGATACAGCGCGCGGGCGAGCGTCTCGACGGCCGCGACGTTCTCGGGGCCCGGCGTCGCGGCATCGTACGGAATCACGACGAAGCGCCGGTCGCGGATCGCGGCCACGCGCGCGAGCGCCGGCTGGCTCGACAGGAACTGCTGCTTCTGCGCGGCCGTGATCGCCGAATAGTCGACGATCACGATCACCTGCGGATCGCGCGCGACCACGCTTTCCCAGCTCACCTGCGTCCAGCTGCGCGGCAGGTCGTCCATCACGTTGCGCGCGCCCGCCGCCGCGAGCAACGCGGTCGGCATCGCGAGCCCGCCCGCCGTCATCGGCTTGTCGGTGCCGCTGTCGTACACGAACACGCGCAGCGGCGCCGGGCGCCCGATCGCGCGCGACACCGCCGCGAGCCGCGCGCGCATCCCGGCTACGACCTGCGCGGCGCGTGCATCGACGCCGAAGATCCGGCCGAGATTGTTCAGGTCGCGGAACACGTCGTCGAACGAGGTGGCCGACTGCTTCATCACGTGCGAACACGATTCGGTCAGTTCGTAGGTGCGGATGCCGAACGGCGCGAGCGTCGCCGGCGTCACCGGGCCGCCGACATGCATACCGTAGTTCCAGCCCGCGAGATAGAAGTCGGCGCGCGCGGCGGCCAGCACTTCCAGCGACGGATACTGGCTCGCCAGTTCGGGCACGCCGCGCAATGCGTCGCGCACGCGTGCGGTCCCCGTCTTCCAGCCGCCGATGCCGGTATAGCCGACGAGCCGGTCCTTCAGGCCGAGCACGAGCATCATTTCGGTCAGGTTCACGTCGTTGCTCACCGCGCGCGTCGGCGCACGCTCGAACGTCACGTCGCGATCGCAACTGCGCACGGTGACGGGATAGGCGCCCGCGTGAATGGCCCCGCTGCCGAGCACGGCAGCGGCGACCAGCCGGCGGAAGACGGAGGACAGGACAGGAAACGGCATGGCGGTCATTCCGGATGAAGCGGCGTGATGCGCGGGCGGCCCGTGACGGGATGGCGATCGACGAGCGCGGCGACGCCGAACACGTCGCGCAGCAGCGCTTCGGTCAGCACGTCGTCCGGCACACCGGACGCGACGACGCGGCCATGCGCGAGCACATGGAGCCGGTCGCAATACGCAGCCGCGAGATTGAGGTCATGAATCGTCGCGAGCGTCGCGATGCCGAGGCGGCGCACGCGCGCGAGCAGTTCGAGCTGGTGACGCAGGTCGAGATGGTTGGTCGGTTCGTCGAGCAACAGCAGTTCGGGCTGCTGCGCGAGCGCGCGGGCCAGCAGCGCGCGCTGCTTCTCGCCGCCCGACAGCGACGCGAAGCGTTGTGCGCGGCGCTCGACGAGGCCGACATCGTGCAACGCGGATTCGACGATCCGGCGATCGTCGGCCGACTCCGCATCGAACGGCCGCTGGTGCGGCGTGCGGCCCATGCCGACCAGCTCGTCGACCGTCAGCCCGAAATCGTCCGGCGTTTCCTGCTGCAGCACCGCGATGCGCTGCGCGACCGCGCGCGGCCGCATGCGCCACACGTCCTGCGCGTCGAGCGTGACGCGGCCCGCATCGGGCCGCGCGTAACGGAACACGCAGCGCAGCAGGCTCGTCTTGCCGCTGCCGTTCGGGCCGACCAGGCCGACGACTTCGCCTTCGGCCACCGTCAGCGTCACCGAATCGAGCACGTCGACCGCGCCGCCGGGAGACCAGCTCACGCGTTCGATGTCGAGCATGTGTGTGACGGGACGCATGTCGTGCCGCCCTAGAAGCGCATCGTCGCGACGAGCTCCGCCGAGCGCGACGGGCCGAGCAGCCATTGCTCGCCGCCGTTCGACGTCGTCACCGCGTACGTGCGGTTCGCGAGATTGCGCAGATACAGTGCGAGCTCGGTGCGCGACGTCGGCTGCCAGCGCAGCGACGCATCGAACACCGTATACGACGGCACCTGCACGCGATTCGCGTCATCGCCGTAGGTCGCGCCGACGTAACGCACGCCCGCATTCGCGTGCCAGCGCTCGGCGAACGCCCAGCCGAGCCACAGGTTCGCGGTCTGCTGCGGCACGCCGGACGGCACGTTGCCGGCCCGCGACACCGTCGTGCCGCCGGCCGTCTGGTTGAATGCATCGTAGCGCGCACGCAGCAGCGCGACGTTCGCATCGATCGTCCAGCCGTGCGGCAGCCGCGCGCCGCCGGTCAGCTCGACACCGCGCGACGACTGCCGGCCGACCTGCTGGCGCAGCGCCGGATTGAACGGATCGGTGCTGAGCAGGTTGCGCTTCGTGATGTCGTACACCGCGAACGTCCAGTACGCGCGACCGTCGAACAGCGTCTGCTTGAGCCCGGCTTCCCACTGTTCACCGGTCGCGAGCCGGTAGCCCGCCTGCGACGCGGACAGCGTCACGAGCGAGCCGACGCCCTCCGCACCCGTCGTGTACTGCGCATACGCGCTGAACGTCGGCGCGATGTCGAATACGAAACCGGTGCGCCAGCCGACGTTCGCGAACCGCTTGTCGAAGCCCGTGCCGGTCGCCGCCTGCTCGCGGCTGAACGCGATATGGTCGTAGCGCAGGCCGCTCACCCACGCGAGCCGCGGCAGCACCTCGAGCCGGTTCTCCGCGAATACCGCCGCCTGCCGCGCGCGCGTGCTGAACTGCGGCACGGTCGGGTCGGGGCTCGTGAACACACCGGGATCGAAGCCATGCGCCGGCACCGTCGTTTCGCCGCCGTATGGCGAATTGTTGATGCCGCTGAACGTGATCTGGCTGAATTCCGTGCCGACGACGAAACGGTTCGCGCGACCGAACAGCATCCCGTCGAAACGCACACTCAGCCGGTCGCCGATCTGCCGCTGGTGGTGGCCGATGTCGAGATAGTCGCCGCGCGTGACGCGCGCCGTCGCGGGGTCGAGCGCATACGATTCCGCGTTGCGCCAGTGGCGGTTCGACGTCAGGTAGTAGAGCTGGTTGTCGATCGTCACGCCGGGCGCGGGCCGGTAGCGGACAGACAGGCGCGTCCACTGGTCGTAGTACGAAATCGTCGCATCGCCGACGGTGTAGTTCAGCTTGCGCAGCGACGGATCGAGCACGCCGTTCGACGCGGGCACGCCATAGTATGTCGCCGGCATCTGGCGCCCGTAGTCGTAGTCGAGCGTCAGCGTGAGCTGCGGGCTCACGTCGAATGTCAGCGCGCCGCCGATCGCCGTCGTATGCGTATCGGCCCGCTCGGCGAGACCGTTCGCGCGTGCATCGCTCGCGTAGAAGCGGTACGACAGCCGTGGGCCGAGCGCGCCCGTCGTATCGAACGCGAAGCGCTTCGCGCCGTCGGGGCCGACGCCGGCCTGCAGCGTCGTCTCGCGCGTGCGCTGCGGCCGCTTCGGCACCACGTTCACGACCCCGCCGATCGCCCCTTCGCCGTACAGCACCGATGCCGGGCCGCGCAGCACCTCGATGCGCGCGACCGACCACGTGTCGAACGGAAACGTGCTCGTGCCGGCCGCCGGCATCAGCCGCACGCCGTCGAGCAGCGTCATCACCGATTCCTGTCCGCTGAAGCCGCGCACGCTCAGCGCGGTGCCGCCGGTGCCCGGCGCGATCGCGCTCGAAAAGCCGGCCGTGCGCGTGACCGCGTCGAGCACCGTGCGATCGCCACGTGCTTCGATCGTGTCGGCCGTGACGGTTTCGACGCTCGCGGGCGTGTCGAGGCCGGCGAGCCCGAGCCGCGAGCCCGTTTCGAGCGGTTGCGTCAGCGGGTCGCCCAGTGCGGACGAAGCGGTGATGTTGATCGCCGGCAGCGCGTGCCGATCGTCCGGCGCCGGTGCGGCGGCTTCGGCGGCTTCGGCGGCCAACGCGCCGGTGGCGGCCATCGCGCAGCCCACCCAGGTCGTGCAACTGCGTGCCGCGCGTGTGCGCCAGGCGCCCGCGTTCCGGCGCGGCGCGGCATGGCGCCGCGCCCCGCGCGCCGGGGTGTGTCCGGTTCTCGTCACGTCGTATCGATCTTGTTCGGTTGTCGTCGCGCGCGCGTGTGCCGGGCAGCCCGGTTACCGGCGACGAAAACGTCAGATGATACAATATATCAACTTGATCCGTCAGGATTTCGACAACCTGGGTTGCCGCCCCGCGCGTCTACAGCGGGAAACTGAACTGCATCCACAGCTTGTCGCCCCGCGGCCGGTTACGCACCGCGAACGCGTGCTGGTATTTCACGACCACGCCCGACGCCGGCCCCCACATGTCGCGCAACTGCGGACCGATCGCGACCGTTTGCCCGCGAAAGCCGTCCGATCCGACCTTCACGCCGTCCTGCGTATCGTCCGTGAACTGCTTCAGGAACGTGCCCTGCACGCCGAGCTGCACGCGACGGTCGAGCGAACAGCCGATCAGGTAGTCGAGCACGGCGACCGCGCCCGAGTGATAGCGCGTCGCGTGGTTCAGCGATCAGGCGTGCCAACGGTACCCGTCGCAATGCGTATCTCATGTCGTCTCCAGACCGATTGTTATCGTGAGCCGGGCATGGCGGGCCCGGGGAGACGCAATGTAAAACGCACGACAGCGGCGAAAAAGACGACGGTCGGGAGAACAGTTCTCCGTCATGCGGAGAAATGCGCGACAGCGCCGCGCCGGCCTGTGCTCAGCGGCCGACTTCCTTCCATTTGCGCGCAAGCCCGAGCCGTTCGAACCGCTCGATCAGGAACTCGGCGAAGACGCGGATCTTCGCCGGCTGGTGTCGGCGGCTCTGATACGCGATGTTGACGGTGAGCGCCGGCAATTGCCAGTCGGTGAGCACCGGCACCAGCTTCCCCGCGACGATATCGTCGTGAATGATGTAAAGCGGCTGGATCAGGATGCCGAGCCCGGCGAGCGCCGCGGCGCGGATCACCTGCCCTTCGTTCGCATCGAGCACGCTCTTGATCGTGACCGACTGCTTCTTCGCGCCGTGACGGAAATGCAGCACGTACGGATCGTTCGCGAGGTTATAGACCAGCAGGCGGTGGTCGCCCAGCGCGTCGGGCGTCGCGGGCGCGCCGTGCTTCGCCAGATAGCCGGGCGACGCGGCCAGCACGCGCCGCGTCTCGGCAAGCTTGCGCACGGTGATGCCCGAATCTGCCTCGTGCTCGCGCGTGCGGATCGCCACGTCGATGCCGGCCTCGATGAAATCCGGGTAGCGGTTCGCCGCGATGATCTGCACGTTCAGGTTCGGGTAGCGCCGGTGAAATTCGGGCAATGCGGGCGCGATGTAGATCGACGCGAACGACACCGACGCGGTCACGCGCAGCGTGCCGGCCGGGTTGACGCTCGCTTCGTTGACGGCCGCGTCGGCTTCCGACAGCTCCGTCAGGATCGCGGCGCAACGCCGGTGGTACTCGTGCCCGGCGTCGGTCAGCCACAGCCGGCGCGTGGTCCGCTCGACGAGCCGCGCGCCCAGCCGCTCTTCCAGCGCGTTCAGGCAACGGCTCGCCGCCGCGCTCGACATGCCGAGCCGCTCGGCGGCCTTCGACAGGCTGCCCAGCTCCGCCACCTGCACGAAAAATTCGATCTGCGTCCACTTGTCCATGCGTTCGATTCTTCCACCTGGCGGAGAACAAAACTCCTCCAAACCCACTTTTTTACGATTCGGGGAGGAATTAATGTTACGTCAATGCGCCATCGAGCGACATCAGGAGACAACCCCAATGCGCAATCTCAACGAAGACACCATCACGCAGGCCGTGATCGCGTCGCTCTCCGGCTGTCGCGACGAGCGGCTGCGCACGGTGATGACGAGCCTCGTCCAGCACCTGCATTCGTTCGCGCGCGAAACGAAACTCACCGAAGCCGAATGGCAAGCCGCGATCGGCTTCCTGACGGCCGTCGGCCACATCACCGACGACAAGCGCCAGGAGTTCATCCTGCTGTCCGATGTGCTCGGGCTGTCGACGCTCGTGACCGCGCAGAACCACGCGAAGCCGGCCGGCTGCACGGAAGCGACCGTGTTCGGGCCGTTCTACGTCGACGGCAGCCCCGAATTCGGGATGTTCGACGACATCGCGAACGGCGCATGCGGCGAGCCGTGCTTCGTGTCGGGCCAGGTACGCGGCATCGACGGCACGCCGGTCGCCCACGCGTCGCTCGAGGTGTGGCAAGCCGACGAGGACGGCCACTACGACGTGCAGTTGCCGGACGACGACGGGTCGGTCACGCATCGCGCGCGCGGGCGGCTGCGCAGCGGCGCCGACGGCCGCTATGCGTTCCGCTCGATCCTCGCCGAGCCGTATCCGATTCCGCATGACGGCCCCGTCGGCGCGATGCTCGATGCGCTCGGCCGCCATCCGTGGCGCCCCGCCCACCTGCACTTCATGATCGAAGCGCGTGGCTACGAGACGCTGATCACGCACGTGTTCCGCGACGGCGACCGCTATCTCGACTCCGATGCGGTCTTCGGCGTGCGTTCGACGCTCGTCGCCGACTGGGTCCGGCATGCGCCCGGCATCGCGCCCGACGGTTCGCCGATGGACACGCCGTTCTACACGCTCGATTACGACTTCGTGCTGAATCGCGCGGAGGGTGCCGCATGATCCGGCACGTCGTGATGTGGAAGGTTGCCGGCGCAACCGATCACGAACGCACCGCCGCGCGTGCCAGCGTGAAGTCCGCCTTCGAAAGCCTGCGCGGCCGGATTCCGGGCATGACGCACCTCGAGATCGGCGCGGATTTCAGCGCGGCCGATTACGCGTGCGACCTGATCCTCGTCGCCGAATTCGAGTCGCACGAGGCGCTCGACGGGTACGCGACGCATCCCGAACACGCACGTGTGCGCGACGCACTGACGGGGCTGCGCATCGCGCGCCACCTGGTCGACTACGCAACGGAGTGACGACCACATGAACTTCATCTACCACGCACGCCCCGCACGCGTGATCTTCGGGGCGGGCAGCCTCGAGCATCTCGAACGCGAAGTGCTGGAACTCAGTGCGCAGCGCGCGATCGTGCTCTGCACGCCGGAGCAGCGCGACCTCGCGCAACGCATCGTCGAGCGGCTCGGCGCGCGCGCCGCCGGGCTATACGACCGCGCGACGATGCACGTGCCGATCGAGATCGCCCGCGACGCGCAGGCATTCGCCCGGTCCTGCGGCGCCGATTGCGCGGTCGCGATCGGCGGCGGCTCGACGATCGGTCTCGGCAAGGCGATCGCGCTCGAAAGCAGCCTGCCGATCCTCGCGATCCCGACGACGTATGCCGGCAGCGAAATGACGCCGATCTACGGACTGACCGAAGGCGGCGTGAAACGCACGGGCCACGACGCACGCGTGTTGCCGAAGACGGTGATCTACGATCCCGCGCTCACGGTCACGTTGCCGGTCGAACTGTCGGTGACGAGCGGCCTCAACGCGATCGCGCATGCCGCGGAAGGGCTCTACGCGAACAACGCGAATCCGGTCATGAGCCTCGTTGCCGAAGAAGGCATTCGCGCGCTGGCGCGCGGCCTGCCCGGCGTGCGGCGCGACCCCACCGATCTAGACGCGCGCGGCCACGCGCTCTACGGCGCGTGGCTGTGCGGGATGGTGCTCGGCAACGTCGGCATGGCGCTGCACCACAAGCTCTGCCATACGCTCGGCGGCAGCTTCAATCTGCCGCACGCGCCGACCCACACGGTCGTGCTGCCGCATGCGCTCGCGTACAACGCGGCGCACGCGCCGGACGCGATGCAGCGGATCGCCCACGCGATCGGCACGAACGACGCCGCGCGCGGCCTCTACGCGCTGGCACGCGACAACGGCGCGCCGGTCTCGTTGCGGGCGATCGGCATGCAGGAAACCGACCTCGATCGCGCCGCCGATCTCGCGGCCGCGAATCCGTACTGGAACCCGCGCCCGATCGAACGCGACGGCCTGCGCGCGCTGCTGCAGGACGCCTTCGACGGCAACCTGCCCGGCTCGACGATGCGCTGAGCCAAACACACGACAAACCAATAGACGAAACCGTCATGGAGACAACCCGCATGTGCCGTTCGGCGCTGCGCGCCTGGTCGGCTGGCTGGTTCATCCGACGACGGAGCGCGTCCGCGGCACCGTGATCGTGTTCGGCGGCCCGAGCTGTGCGGGGGCCCCCACCCCGCTCAACCGCCGGTCTTGAACGCCGGCAACTGCTGCCCGAGCCGCGCGCCCATTTCCGCACCGAGCGCCTGCAGCGCATTGAACGGCCGGATCATGACCTCGAACTCGACGATCCGGCCGTCGTCGTCGAAGCGGATCATGTCGATTCCCTTCAACGCCTTGTCGCCGATGGTCGCGCCGAACTCCAGCACGACGCTCTTGCCGTCGTCGGTCACGAACTGGCGGTGATACGTGAAGTTCTCGAGGATCGTGATCACCGTGCGCAGCGCCATCAGCAGCGCGGGCGCCGGCCCGTACGGCTTGAACGCCATCGGCGAACGGAACACGGCGTCCGGATGGACGATCGATTCCAGCGCGCCAAAATCCTTGCGCTCGACCATCGCGTGCCATGTATCGAGCGATTTCGCGACAGCGGGATGAAGAGGCAGCGGGGAGTGTGTCATCGAAGTCTCCAGCATCGTGGTTGGACGGAAAAGAAACGAATCGGTATCAAAGGGTCGCGGCCAGCGTCGTGCCCTGGTGAATCGCGCGCTTCGCATCGAGTTCGACGGCCTCGTATGCGCCGCCGATCAGATGCACGCGGCATCCGGCGGCCTGCAGTTGCTCCGCCAGCTCGCGCGACGGCTCCTGCCCCGCGCAGATCACCACGTTGTCCACCGGCAGCGTCTGTTCCACGCCATCGATCGTCACGTGGAAACCGTCGTCGTCGATACGCCGGTACGTGACCGCCGACGACATCCCGACGCCGCGCGCCTTCAGCGCGGTGCGGTGAATCCATCCGGTGGTCTTGCCGAGCCCGTCGCCGACCTTCGACGCCTTGCGTTGCAGCAGATGCACGTGCCGCGCCGCCGGTTCGGGCCGCGCGGCGCCCAGCCCGCCGGCATTCGCATACGATCGGTCGACACCCCATTCGCTGAAGAACCGGTCTGCGTCGACCCGCTCGGCGCCGTCGCCATGAACGAGATACTCGGCGACGTCGAAGCCGATGCCGCCCGCGCCGACGATCGCGACGCGGCGGCCGACGGCCTGGTCGTCGCGCAACACGTCGAGATAGCCGAGCGCCTTCGGATGCCCGATGCCGTCGATCGGCGGCGTGCGCGGCACGATGCCCGTCGCGATCACCACTTCGTCGAATTCGCCCTGCAACAGCATTTCGGCGGTCGCACGCGTATTGACGTGCAGCGCGATGCCGCGCAATTCGATCTGCCGGCGGAAGTAGCGCAGCGTTTCGTTGAACTCTTCCTTGCCGGGCACCTTCTTCGCGATATTGAACTGGCCGCCGATCTCGGCGCCGGCTTCATACAGCGTGACCGCATGACCGCGCTCGGCCGCCGTGACCGCGAAGCCGAGGCCCGCCGGCCCGGCGCCGACCACCGCGATCCGCTTGCGCCGCGGCGCGGGTTGGATCACCAGCTCGGTTTCATGGCACGCACGCGGATTCACGAGGCACGACGTGATCCTGCCGCTGAACGTATGGTCGAGGCACGCCTGGTTGCAGCCGATGCACGTGTTGATTTCGTCCGCGCGCCCTTCCCGCGCCTTGCGGACGAAGTCGGCATCGGCGAGGAACGGTCGCGCCATCGACACCATGTCGCAATAGCCGTCGGCGAGCAGTTGCTCGGCGACTTCCGGCGTATTGATCCGATTGGTCGCGACGAGCGGAATGCCGACCTTGCCCATCAGCTGCCGCGTCACCCACGCGTACGCGGCGCGCGGCACCTTGGTCGCGATGGTCGGAATGCGCGCCTCGTGCCAGCCGATGCCGGTATTGAGGATCGTCGCGCCGGCCGCCTCGATCGCCTGCGCGAGCCGGATCACCTCGTCGAGCGTCGAGCCGCCTTCGACGAGATCGAGCATCGACAGGCGGTAGATGACGATGAAGTTCGCGCCGACGCGCTCGCGCACGCGCCGCACGATCTCGACCGCGAAGCGGATGCGGTTGTCGTACGCGCCGCCCCACGCATCGTCGCGATGATTCGTGCGCGCGGCGATGAATTCGTTGATCAGGTAGCCCTCGGACCCCATGATCTCGACGCCGTCGTAGCCTGCATGCTGCGCGAGCGCCGCGCATCGCACGAAATCGGCGATCGTCTCGTCGACCTCGTCGCTCGTCAACGCATGCGGCGTGAACGGGTTGATCGGCGCCTTCAGCGCGCTCGGCGCCGCGAGCGCCGGGTGATACGCATAACGCCCGAAATGCAGGATCTGCAATGCGATCCTGCCGCCCTCCGCCTGCACCGCGCGCGTCACGACACGATGGCGTTCGGCTTCCGCTTCGGTCGTCAGCATCGCGCCACCGGGCGCCGGACGGCCGCGCTCGTTCGGCGCGAAGCCGCCCGTGACGATCAGGCCGGCCTCGCCGCGCGCACGCTCCGCATAGAACGCGGCCATCCGCTCGAAGCCGTTCGGCGCTTCCTCGAGGCCGACGTGCATCGACCCCATCAATACGCGGTTCCGGAGCGACGTGAAGCCGAGTTCGAGCGGGGTCGTCAAATGCGGATAACGGGATGTCATCGGGCGTCTCCATTTTTTATGCAACAAGTTGCACTGATGGTAGCTCGTCGATTTCGTTTATGCAACATGTTGCACAAACAGGCTCCCGTCGTTTGTGCCGCGGCCCCGATATGGCAAGATGCGGTTCATTGCGCAGCCTCCTTCGATCCGACATGTCCTTGCCTCACGCGCTTCTCACCGCCCTCGCCGAACGCCCCGGTTCGGGGTCCGAGCTCGCCGACCGTTTCGATCGCTCGATCGGCTACTTCTGGCAGGCGACGCACCAGCAGATCTATCGCGAACTCGGGCGTCTCGAGGAAACGGGCTGGATCGAATCGCTGCCCGCCGAGTCCGGCCGCGGCCGCAAGCGCGCGTACCGGATCCTGCCGGCCGGCAAGAAGGAATTGCGACGCTGGATCGCGGAACCGGAAGATCCGACGCCGCTGCGCGAAGCGCTGATGGTGCGCCTACGCGCGGAAGCCGTGCTCGGGCCGGCCGGCCTCGAGGACGAGATCAGGCGGCGCATCGCGCTGCATCAGGAAAAACTGGACGTGTATCTGCAGATCGAGGCGCGTGATTTTTCGACGGCCGGCGATCCGGCGTCTGACGATTCACGCACGAAGCGCCTGCAGCATCTCGTGCTGCAAGCTGGCATCGCGAACGAGCGGTTCTGGGTCGAGTTTTCGCAGCATGCGCTCGATACGCTGCGCTTGCCGAAGGATTGAAGGCGCCGACGAAGGACGGGCGGCGTTCGTTTCAGCACCGCTCGGCATCGTGCGCTCGACTACCGGGTCACGGGTTTTTACAGCAGGTCGCGTCGCGCCCGCCGTCGTGAAGAACCCGCCGCGCGGCTCGCATTGAATCGCCGCGCGGCGCAACCGGATCACGCGTCCGGAAAAATCACCACCTTGCCCTTCACCTGCCGGTTCGCCATCCGCGCGATCGCGTCGGCCGCGCCGGCCAGCGACACGCGTTCGGTGATCGCGGGCCGCACCTTGCCGGCCGCGAACCATTCGGCGAGCAGCCGCATGTTCGCGGCATGCTGCGCCGGATCGCGCCGCACCGCATCGCCCCAGAACACGCCGAGAATGTCGCGCTCCTTCAGCAGCGCGAGGTTCAACGCGATCTTCGGGATCTCGCCGGCCGCGAAGCCGACCACGAGGAACCGGCCGCGCCACGCGGTCGCACGCAGCGCCGCTTCGCTGTATGGGCCGCCCACCGGATCGTAGACGACGTCGGCGCCGCGCCCGCCGGTCAGTTCGTCGACGCGGCGGCGCAGGTCTTCGGTCGCATAGTCGATCGTCTCGTCGGCGCCCGCTTCACGGCACAGCGCGAGCTTGTCCCCGCTCGACGCCGCCGCGATCACGCGCGCGCCGAGCGCTTTCGCGATCTCGATCGCGGCGATCCCGACGCCGCCGGCCGCGCCCAGCACGAGCAGCGTCTCGCCCGCCTGCAGCCGCGCACGCTGCTGCAACGCGTGCAGCGACGTGCCGTAGGCGAGCACGAGCGCCGCGCCCTGCTCGAACGTCATCCCCGGCGGCAGCGCGGCGAGCTGGTGCGCATCGGCCACGCACTGCTCCGCGAACCCGCCGTGGCCGGTAAACGCCATCACCGAATCGCCGGGCCGCCACGTGGTGACGCCCTCGCCGACCGCGTCGATCACGCCGGCAAACTCGGCGCCCGGCGAAAACGGCAGCGCCGGTTTCACCTGATACAGCCCCTGGACGATCAGCGCGTCGGGGAAGTTGAGCGACGCCGCCTTCACCTGGATCCGGACCTGCCCGGTAGCCGGCTCGGGAATCGCGACGTCCTCGATGCGCAAGCGGTCGATCGGGCCGAATGCAGTACACAACAGGGCTTTCATGCGCTTTTGTCTCCTTGCGCGGCGTGGCCGCGCATCGGTGCGGTGTGCGGGATACCCCCGCGCGGCCGGTTCACGACGAACACGCGATGGCTATCGGCATCGACAAGATCGTCGGTATTCCGGAATGTTTTTTTAGCCACGTTCAGAACCACGCGTCGCGCATGTCGAGCGTCGTCGTGTCGACGCTCGACAGCAGGTCGAGCTGCGCATCCACCTTCGGCAGTTCCCAGCGGAAAAAGTAACGGGCCGCCGCCCGCTTGCCGTCGTGGAAATCGCCGTCGTGCCCGTGCGCGGCAAGCGTCACGTCGAGCCATAGCCATGCGACGACGAGATGGCCGAATGCTTCGAGATACACGCTCGCGTTCGCAAGCCGCGTCTGCGGATCGCCGATCGCGCTCAACTGATGCGTCACGTCGCACAGCCTCGCCCAGCGCTGCGCCAACGCATCGGCCTGCTCGCGCGTGCCGGCATCCAGCGCTCGTGCACGCTCGACGGTCGCGCCGATCCGCGCATCGAGCGCGCGCAGCGACGCGCCGTCGTCCTGGGTCACCTTGCGGCCCAGCAGGTCGAGCGCCTGGATGCCGTGCGTGCCTTCGTGAATCGGATTCAGGCGGTTGTCGCGATAAAGCCGTTCGACCGCGTAGTCGCGCGTATAGCCATAACCGCCGTGCACCTGGATCGCGAGATCGTTCGCGGCGAGACACCACTGCGACGGCCAGCTTTTCGCGATCGGCGTCAGGACGTCGAGCAGGCGCGCGGCATCGGTGCGTACCGCCGCATCGTCGTGCGCGCGTGCTTCGTCGACCTGCTTCGCGCAATACAGGATCAACGCGAGACCGCCTTCGACGTAAGCCTTCTGCGCGAGCAGCATGCGCCGCACGTCCGGATGGTCGACGATCGGCGCCTGCGGCGCGGCCGCATCCTTGCCGGCCGGCCCGAGCGGGCGCCCTTGCGGACGGTTGCGCGCGTAGTCGAGCGCGTGCAGATAGCCGGTATAGCCGAGCGCCACCGCGCCCGCGCCGACCCCGATGCGCGCTTCGTTCATCATGTGGAACATGTATGCCAGCCCATGATTCGGCTGGCCGACCAGGTAACCGATCGCACCGGCACGCCCTTCCGGCCGATAACGCGTCCCTTCGCCGAAATTCAGCAGGCAGTTGGTCGTGCCGCGATAGCCCATCTTGTGGTTCAGCCCGGCGAGCACGACGTCGTTGTGCTCGCCGTTCGCGTCGCCATCGGCGCCCGTCAGGAACTTCGGCACGATGAACAGCGAGATGCCGCGCGTGCCGGGCTGCAGCCGGCCGTGTTCGTCGGGAATCTTCGCGAGCACGAGGTGGACGATGTTCTCCGCCAGCTCGTGCTCGCCGCCGGAAATCCACATCTTGTTGCCGGTCAGCCGGTAGCGCGCGCCGAGCGGCGAATCGCATTCGAAATCGGCGCGCGTCGCGATGTCGGACAGCGACGAGCCGGCTTGCGGTTCGGACAGGCACATCGTGCCGAGGAAACGCCCTTCCAGCTCCGGGCGCGCGAACGCGTCGATCTGCGCGGCGCTGCCGTGCGCGACGAGCAGGTTCGCATTGGCGACGGTCAGGAACGGATACGCGGCCGTCGCGATGTTCGCGGCCTGGAAGAACAGGAACGACGCGGCTTCGACCAGTTTCGGCAAGCGCATGCCGCCGAGCGCTTCGTCGTGCCCCGCGGCGATCAACCCGGCGTCCGCGAACGCGCGCACGGCCGGTTCGACTTCCGGGATCAGCGTCACGCGTTCGCCGTCGAACTGCGGCTCCTCGCGATCGCCGCGCGCCGCGTGCGGCGCGAACAGGTCTTCGGCAATCCGCTCGCTGGTGTCGAGCACCGCGTCGAAGGTCCCGCGACCGTGCTCCGCGTAGCGCGGCAGCGCGGCGAGCGCTTCGGCGTCGAGCCAGTCATACAGCAGGAACGCGAGATCGCGTCGCGACATCAACAGGCTCATCGTGCTGCCTCCCGGGGTGCCGGCCATGTCAGCCGAATGAAGGGTTGCGTGACTGCAAGTGCTGGCAGGAATTTAGCACGGTCGTTCGCAAACGACAACGGCGAGCAAGCTAGTCCGCGTATCCGGGAGGTGGACCGGGCCGCACGACGCGGCCCGGCGCGGGACAGATGGCGCGTCAACCCGCCTGCGGTTTCGCGAGCTGATCGGCAACCGGCAGGCTACGGATGCGCGTGCCGGTCGCCGCGAAGATCGCGTTGGTCAGCGCCGGTGCGACGGGCGGCAGGCCCGGCTCGCCGACACCGCCGAGCGGCGTCGCGAAGTCGTCCGGCGCGACGAGATGGACGCGGATTTCGCGCGGCGCCTCGTTCATCCTCAGCACCTGGAAGCCGTTGAAGTTGCTCTGCTCCGGATGGCCGTCCTTGAACGTGATCTCGCCGTGCAGCGCGATGCCGAGCCCCATCACCACCGCGCCCTCGAGCTGCGAGCGCACCCGCTCCGGATTGACCTGCGGCCCGCAGTCGATCGCGATGTCGACGCGCGGCACCGAAATCTTGCCGTCCGCGCCGACCTGCACCTCGCACACCGCCGCTGTGTACGACACGAAGCTGCGATGCGCGGCGATCCCGAGCCCGTGCCCCTTCGCGAGCTTGCGCCCCCAGCCGGCTTCGCGCGCGACCGTCTCGACCACGCGCCGCAGCCGCCCCGTATCAACCGGATACAGCGCGGGATCCTCGCCGTAGTTCACGTTTTTCACCGTGATGTGCGGCTCGAAACGCCGCGCGGGCCCGATCAGTTCGAGCAGGAAATCCTTCGGATCGCGGCCGGCCGCATGCGCGAGCTCCGACACGAAACTCTGGATGCCGAACGCATGCGGGATGTTGTACACCGAGCGGAACCAGCCGATCCGCGTGTGCGCTTCCGCGGCCGGATTCTCGATCCGCACGTTCGGAATCGCGAACGGCAGATCCGCGATGCCTTGCGCGAGCTCGCCCGGCTGCTCGTGCACGACGCCGGCCCGGAACGTCGACTGGATCGACGGCGCGACCGTGCGATGCTGCCACGCGACCACCTTCCCCGACGCATCGATCCCGCCGTCGAACGCTTCGAGCGATACCGCGTGGAAGTAGTCGTGCGCGATGTCGTCCTCGCGCGTGAAGGTCAGCTTCACGGGCGCGCCGACCGCCTTCGACAGCAGCGCGGCTTCCACCACGTAATCGGGCTTCGACTTGCGGCCGAAGCCGCCGCCGAGCAGCGTCACGTTGACCGTCACGCGCTCGGTCGGCACGCCGAGCGCCTTTGCGATCTCGTCGCGCGTGGTCTGCGGCGCCTGCGTGCAGGTCCACACTTCGCAGCGGCCGTCGGCCACCCGCGCGACGGCCGCGGGCGGCTCCATCGTCGCGTGCGCGAGATGCGGAATGTAGTACGTCGCGCGCACGCGTTTCGCGGCGCCGGCGAGTGCGGCGGCCGCGTCGCCGTCGTTGCGGATCACGTCGCCCGGTTGCGCGGCGGCCGCTTCGAGCGTCTTGCGATATTCGGCCGAGTCGTAGCCCGCGTTGGGTCCGTGCTTCCAGTCGATCTTCAACTGCGCGCGGGCCTGGATGGCCGTCCACGTATCGCGCGCAATGACGGCCACGCCGCCGAGCGGCTGGAAGCCGGACGGCAGCGGCGTCGACGCCAGCTGCACGATCTTGACGACACCCGGCAGCTTCTCGGCGGCCGACGCATCGAACGACGCTACCGTATCGCCGTAGACCGGCGGGCGCGCGACGACCGCATACAGCATGCCGTCGAGCCGCGTATCGATCCCGTACTGCGCACGGCCGCCGACGATGTCGCGTCCGTCGATCAGCGCCGTCTTGCCCTTGCCGATATAGCGGAATTCTGCCGGCGCCTTCAACGCGAGCGTCTTCGTATCCGGCACCGGCAGCGCGGCCGCTTTCGCCGCCAGCTCGCCGAAGCCGAGCTTGCGCCCGCTCTTCGTGTCGACGACCTCGTGCACCGTCACCTTCACCTGGCTGGCATCGACGCCCCATGCCGTCGCTGCCGCCTGCGCGAGCATCGTGCGCGCGGCCGCCCCCGCGCGGCGCAGCGCGGCGAAGCTCTGGCGCAAACTGCGCGACCCATCGGTGTTCTGGTTGCCGTAGCGCGGCTCGTCGCCGACCGCTTGCGCGACCTTCACACGCGCCCAGTCCGCGCCCAGCTCGTCGGCCACCACGAGCGCGACGCTCGTGCGCACGCCCTGCCCCATCTCGGAGCGGATGCAGGTCACCGTGACCGTGCCGTCCGTTGCGATCGCAACGAACAGGTTCGGATCGTCGCGCAAGCCGTGCGGCATCCCTGCGCCGCCATACTGCGGATTCGCACTAACGGGCGGCTGCACCGGCGCGGCCGCGTGCGCCAGCGACGGCACACCGAACGCGAGCAGCAGCCCGCCGGACGCGAAACCGAGCAGCAGCGCGCGACGGCTTTCGTTGTGGACGGAGAGTTCGGGCGCGCTCATGCGTCACCTCCGCGGCGCACGGCAAGCCGGATCGCCGCGCGAATGCGCGTATAGGTGCCGCAGCGGCAGATGTTGCCGGACATCGCATCGTCGATGTCCGCGTCGGTCGGATGGGGGTTCGTCTTCAGCAACGACGCGGCCTGCATGATCTGTCCGGACTGGCAGTAGCCGCATTGCGCGACGTTCAGCTCCTGCCACGCCTGCTGCAGCGGGTGCGTGAGGTCCGTCGACAGCCCCTCGATGGTCGTCACGCGCTTGGCCGACGCCGCCGCGACCGGCGTGATGCACGCCCGGATCGCCACGCCGTCGAGATGCACGGTGCACGCACCGCACAGCGCCATGCCGCAGCCGAACTTGGTGCCGGTGTGGCCGAGCACATCGCGCAGATACCAGAGCAACGGCATGTCGGGATTGCCGTCGAAGTGCTGCTCGCTACCGTTGACGGTCAGCGTGATCATCGTTCACCTCCTGGTTGCGATGCCCGCCGGGCAGGCATCGGGTGGGGATTCGAACGGCGCGGCGCACATTCAGAACGATCAGGCAGGCGTGGCGCCGTTTCGTCGACCGTGTCGCGTGCAGGCACGGTCGGGCAGATGCCGCGAACGATGCGGCCGGCCGGTTGCCTGCGCAACCTTTCAACGTCACGCCGGCCAGCGGCTCGTCCGCATGGATCGCCGTCCGCATTATCGAACCATTTCGGATTTGACGTCGGATCGGGGGGAATCGGGAGTTTTAGGCAAGTGGGGAGGAAGCACGGCCAGGAACGGGAGGTGTCGGTGGCGTGACTTTTGAATGCATCGGGAAAATTCGGCCTGGGCCGCACACAGGCAAGCATCCGGCCGACCTCGAGGCCGAACCGGATGCCAGACGCTGCGTAGAACGCGCCGGAAGACGCTACCGCGCGATCCGCCTCACGGCGACCGCAACGCCTGCAACCCGAGCGTGAGCGCGTTGAACGGCATCTCCGCGGTGCCCATCGAGAAGCTGGTCGTCTTCGTGGGCACGCCGGGCGTACGCATCAGCGCATGAACGATCCGCTCGCTCGCATGGCCGTCGCCGTACGGATTGCTCGCGCGCGACATTTCCTCGTACGCGCTCTCGCTGTCGAACAGCCTCGACGCCTCCCATACGATCCGATCCTGATCGGTACCGACGAGCCGTGCGGTGCCGGCCTGGATCGCTTCGGGCCGCTCGGTCGTCTCGCGCGTGACGAGCACCGGCTTGCCGAGCGCCGGTCCTTCCTCCTGAATGCCGCCCGAATCGGTGATGATGAAATGTGCACGCGACATCAGGAATACGAACGAAAGATATTCCTGCGGCTCGATCAGGTAGATATTGGGCACGCCGCCGAGCCGCGCACGCGCCGGCTCCCGCACGTTCGGATTCATGTGCAGCGGGTAGACGAACTGCGCATCGCGATAGCGGCTCGCCAGCGTGCACAGCGCGTCGCAGAAATTCCGGAACGGCTCGCCGAAACTCTCGCGGCGATGGCCAGTGATCAGCACGACGCGCCGCGACGGTTCGAGAAACGGGAAGTATGCGGCGACCTTGTCCGAGAGCGCGGCGGTATGGTCCAGCATGCGCTTGACCTCGTGCAGCGCATCGATCACGGTGTTGCCGGTCAGCGAGACCGCCCCGCCCGGCACCCCCTCGCTCAGCAGGTTGTCGCGTGCCTGCCTGGTCGGCGCGAAATGCCATGACGACACCGCATCGGTCACGCGGCGATTCAATTCCTCCGGCCACGGCGACCAGATGTCGCCGCTGCGCAAGCCGGCCTCCACGTGCCCGACCGGCAGATAGCGATAGAACGCTGCAAGGCTCACCGCAAGCGTGGTCGTCGTATCGCCGTGCACCAGCACGATGTCCGGCCGCAAGTCGTCGAAAACCACGCCGATCGCCTGAAGAATGCCGGTCGTCACGTCGGTCAGCGTCTGGCTTTGCCGCATCAGGTTGAGATCGTAGTCGGGCTTGATGTCGAACAGCGTCAGCACCTGATCGAGCATTTCCCGATGCTGCGCGGTCACGCATACCCTGGCATCGACACCCGCTTGCGCCTTCAGCGCACGCACCAGCGGTGCCATCTTGATGGCTTCCGGCCGAGTCCCGAACACAAGCAAGATCTTTTTCATCGTTATCCTCGTTTAGCCACTTCGCACCTGGCGATCCTGAACGTGGCGCAAAGCATATATTCGGGCGGCGCATCCCCTGCTCGCACGCGATCAACACGCGGCGGTGTCGTGGGGCGAGCGCGCCGCCTCGTCCGCGCGGTCTGGGCCGCGCGAATCGTCGTACTACCGGTGTCCCCTTGCGCTTGATCGGTCACGTCATGATTCGTTCCTCGCTGTGTCGGGCGTCACGTTGGTTCGTCACGCCCTCTCCACTACAGCAATATTCAAACCATCCGCCCTGCGGGCGCGTCCGGTCCGCGCAGTGCACACGACACACACGCAGCGCGTGACGGAATGTTTCACAACTGCTACGAGCGTCGCATCGCCGGCCGAGCGCGTACGGACAAACATCCGGTCGGTTGCGCGATCCGTCCGACGGCGTCGTCCGATGAATCGCGAAGTCATATCGAGCATCCGTTGCGGATTGAACCGCACGCCTCTTTTGAAGCGCTTTGCGCCGCCTCGACTCGCAACCTTTGTCCGTGCAGTGCGCGGCACGTCATCGACGCCCGGCCACGGTCATGCAGGAGAATTTCCCGACACGCAACGCCGTTCACGTCGCACGAATCGAAGGGCGGGAAATGTTGCGAATGTGAAACACGCGTTCGGCACGGGATGGTTTCATCGGAGTCCGGTTCATCCGGTGTACGCAGCAGCGGGTATTTCGCCCCCTCCATATAGTTGCACACGCAACTAATTTAACAATGTCGAGCAACCACGCAAAGCCGCTCCCGGCAAGGCGGCGCAGGTTCAGCAGACAAATCGTTGGCCGTGAGACACGTATGGGCTGCGACATCGACCGCGCGGTCGCGCCGCTTGCGCACCAGCTGATTCTTCGATGAATCAAAACGTGCCGCCGCCGCCCGCCCCGCGCACCCAGCCGGCCTCCCGACCCTTGCTGCGCGGGGCGTCGCGGCCGATGGCTCACGCCTTGCTTGATGCCAGACGGGTGCGCCCCGAAGCGCTCGTACGACAGCCGACGGACGGGCACGCCCAAGCAACGAAGCCGGGATGGGACGCGTCCGCACGGAGCGAAGGAGGACTGCTCATGCGTGACGAGCGTACCGTCGCGGCCCATTGACCTCCGCGCGAACCACGGTCCGCCTTCCTGCTCTCATGTGAGGAACGGGCTCGGCAGCGCGAATAACGGCACCAGCCTCAAGTTCACCGGCGCCACGGTGAACTTGAGCCACAACGTCGACATGCTCGCCAGGCGCGACGCGGCCAACGCCGCGCCCGGCACGATTGCGCAGGACCACCGCGCAGGAGCCTACGATCATGAACCGGCTCGCGCTTTTCCCGATCACACGCTCACGCGTCGCGGCCACCGTGCGGCTGTGCTGCCTGCGGTGCGTTGCCTGCTGTGTCGCCGCGTGCGGCTTCACGCTGTACGCGAGTGCCGCCGAGCTCCGGATCAACGGGCTGTACCAACGCCCCGACGGGGCGATTACCGTGCGCCTGAATGGCGCCGGCGTCGATCCTTATTTCGCGGCGAAGGCGCTGCTCGCCGCGGACGACGCGCAACTCGACGCCCGTCAGGCAGCACTCGCCTGGATCGCCTGGCTGTTGCCGCGCCAGCGCAACGATGGCGGCTTCGATCGCTACTGTGTGAAAAACGACCGGTACAGCGCATGCGCCGAAGCTGACACCGACGACGCGATGATGGCAACCTGGATCGAGTTGCTCGCCCGCTTCGCTCCGCCCGACGGCTTGCCCGCCGCATGGGAACTCAGCCTGAACCGCGCGGGCATGCATCTGGACACGCTGCTCGACAAGCCCGCCGGCGTCTATCGAATCTCGTCGTCGCTGCACGTAGCGTTGCTGATAGACAACGTCGAGGTGCATAGCGCATTCCAGGCCCTCGCGGCGTACTACGTCCGGCACGCCGACTATTCGCACGCGAGCCCATGGAGCCAGCGCGCCGACCGGCTCGCATCGGCCATCCTGAAAATATTCTGGCGCGGCACGCAATCCGGCTTTCGCGCCAGCACGCAGCAGGTCAGCGATACGAGCTTTTATCCGGCGAAAATCGCGCAAATCTTTCCACTCTTGTCTGGCATTCAGGTTCCCGAACAATCCAGTGAAATGATCTATGCACAATGGATGCAGAAATACGGAAAGACCTGGCAACAACTCGCCGGCAGTGATTATCCGTGGGGTTTGGTCGCGCTGGTCGCGTCCAGGATGAACGACTGGAGCACGATCGCCTGCTGGCAGGCTCGATCCGGTCCGTACCGTCACGGCGCACACTGGAACGTACTGGAGGAGTCGCTTTATCTGGCATTCGAAAGCCGAATGGTCGCCCCCGTCGCACCCGCTCGATGCGGATTCACGATGGCGGCGGCAACGGCAGCCGCAACGCGCTGACGCAAGGGCGCGCGATCCATGATCACCAAAAGAGAAGGAGACCTGTCATGTGTGGCATCGTCGGCGCGGTCGCGCAACGGGACATCGTCCCGATTCTGATTGAAGGTTTGCGCCGCCTCGAATATCGCGGCTACGATTCATGCGGCGTCGCGACGGTCGTCGGCGGCCAAGCTCGCCGAGAGCGCAGCATGTCGCGCGTCGCCGACCTCGACGCGCACGTGCGCAGCGCCGGCCTAACCGGCAGCACCGGCATCGCGCACACGCGCTGGGCGACCCATGGCGCGCCGGCAACCTGCAACGCGCATCCGATCTTCTCCCGCGATGAAATCGCACTCGTGCACAACGGCATCATCGAAAACCACGAAGCGTTGCGCCAGCAGCTTTCAGACGAGCACTACGAGTTCGATGGCCAGACCGACACCGAGGTCGTCGCGCACCTGATCCACAGCAAGTATCGCGGCGACCTGCTCGCCGCCGTGCGCGATGCGACGTCGCAGCTTCACGGCGCCTACGCGATCGCCGTGTTCAGCAAACACGAGCCGCAGCGGCTGATCGGCGCGCGGGCCGGCTCGCCGCTCGTCGTCGGCGTGACGGACAGCGAATGCTTTCTCGCGTCCGACGCGCTCGCGCTTGCCGGTATCACCGATCGCTTCATCTTTCTCGAGGAAGGCGACCTCGTCGAGTTGACGCCGGGCGGCGTGCGGGTGCTCGATCGCACCGGCGCACCGGTCGACCGTGCGATACAAACCGTTTCGTCCGCGCAAGGCGTGGTCGAACTCGGGCCATACCGGCATTTCATGCAGAAGGAAATTTTCGAGCAACCGCAGGCCGTGGCCGCGACCATCCCGGATGCGGGGCTGTTCGATCCGGCCGTATTCGGCCCGGACGCCGCGCGGGCGTTCGAGCAGATCGACAACGTGCTGATTCTCGCGTGCGGCACGAGCTATTATTCCGGCCTGACCGCGCGCCGCTGGCTCGAGACGATCGCGCGCGTGCCCGCGCAGGTCGAAATCGCGAGCGAATACCGTTACAGCGACGCGCTCGCTATGCCAAACACGCTGGTGGTGAGCGTGTCGCAATCCGGCGAGACCGCCGATACGCTCGCCGCGCTCAAGTACGCGCAGGCGCTCGGTCATATCGATACGCTCGCAATCTGCAACGTGCCGACCAGCGCGATGATGCGCCAGACCGGCCTGCGCTTCCTGACGCGGGCCGGCCCGGAGATCGGCGTCGCGTCGACCAAGGCGTTTACGACGCAGCTCGTCGCGCTGTTCATTCTCGCCGTGACGCTCGGGCGGCTGCGCGGCTACGTCGACGACGCGCAGCTCGCGCGCTACACGATGCAGTTGCGGCGTCTGCCCGGCGCGCTCGAAGACGTGCTCGGGCTGGAGCCGCAGATCGCGCGCTGGGCAGTGGAATTCTCGCAGCATGAAAACGCGCTGTTTCTCGGGCGCGGGCTGCACTACCCGATCGCACTCGAAGGCGCGCTGAAGCTGAAGGAGATTTCGTATATCCACGCGGAAGCGTATCCGGCAGGCGAGCTGAAACACGGGCCGCTCGCGCTCGTGACCCAGACGATGCCCGTTGCAACGATCGCGCCGAACGATGCGCTGCTCGAAAAGCTCAAGTCGAACATGCAGGAAGTACGGGCGCGCGGCGGCCAGCTTTACGTGTTCGCCGACGCCGATACGCGGATCGACAACAGCGAAGGCGTATCGGTACTTCGGATGCCGGATTACTACGGGCTGTTGTCGCCGATCCTGCACGTCGTGCCGTTGCAGCTGCTCGCCTATCATGCGGCATGCTTGCGCGGCGCGGATATCGACAAGCCGAGGAACCTGGCCAAATCGGTGACGGTCGAGTGACACCCGAGCGTATCCGCGGATGGTCTTGAAATGCCCGAACTGGGCCGTCCTGCACGATTCGAACGTGCGACCTTCGACCTGGACGAATGGAAGCTCGAAATGCCGGACCCTTATGCCCCGGGGAGCCTGATACCTGGATTGACGACTACATCGAAAATCCCGTCAACGAATAATCGTCATTATTGACTGAAATGGCGTGCTCGGCGACGGGATGCGTGTGGTGCCTTACGCCGCAGGATACGTTCTGAAATCATTTACGATCAGTGACTGCCGCACCGAGCCTCCCTTCGCATTCAATGCGCCGCTAGATCGCTCACTTCTTCTCGGGCTTCCGAGGTGACGCAGAATCAGCGTTCCGTACCGGCAGGCCCGGCCGCAGGAGGCTTGGCCTTCCAGGTTGCAAGCGCGCGCGTGAGGTCGTTTGACATATAGTGAGGCCCATCGAACAGATAGGCCGGATAGCCGCGATAAGCCAATAGCTGCCTGCCCAACTCGTCGGCGCTGGCTGAACGGAACCCCCCATGCTCGGCTGGCCTGAAGGCCTCGGCAATGACCCGCACGCGTCGTTTACCCAGTCGTGAAGCCAGTTCGTCGAGGTAAGTGCGTGCGACGTCGGGCTCGCGCGCATAGACGCCGCAGCCGTCCTGGAAAAACACCCCGACATCCGAAGGCAGCCACGATGCGAGCCAGTCCGCCAGCGCCTTGCCGCCGATATTGGTCTGGTCGTAGACGCTCACCCACAGCGGACGAGGCAGCCGCTGCAGGACGGCAGCAAGCTTGGGCGCGTCCTGCCAGGTCGGATCGATTTCGACCGGGAAGTAGTAGCCGGTGACATGCAGCGGGACAGGTACGCGCGCCGCCTCCACGGACTGGTCCGCGAGTGTCGACAGATGGGTGCGCGCACGTTTTTCGTCCTGGTAGCCGGCCAGGCCCAGGATGACGTTTCTGGCCCACGGCTCGCGACCGATGCGTTCCCAGTCGGGAAGGTGCGCCGCGGGACGGATGCGGGTATGGGCCACGTACGCGGTATCGTCGACGACGACCCACTGGATCAACAGATCGTGCACGCCAAGCTGTTGCCAGCTTCCGACGGGATTCGTCGTCGTGTTGTCCACCTGCCAGACGATGCCGTCAGCATGCACGTCGCGCGCCGTCCAGCTACACGCGGCCATGGCGAGCGATGCGCCGATGATCGCGAGCGTCGCCGCCCGGGGCAAACGCGGCGCGGGCGAGCACCGGCGCGGCCGGCCGGCCTGTCGGAACCGGCCCATACGCTGTTGAAGCCTGCGCAAGGCCGGGATGGCGTACGTAGTCATCGCTGCCTCCCGGAAAACATTCCCGCGCGTCATCGTAGCCGATCAAACGCAAACGTGCGACCCGCGTTGCCGATGCGGGTCGCACGAGGTTGCTGCCAGCCCGCGTCACTTGGCCGTTGTGCCGTCCACCCATGTATAGCCTAGATTCGTGATGCCAGTCACGAGACTCTGGAAGTCCTGGTAGGCAGGCACGCCGAGATCGGACTCAAGCCAGTACGGATGGAAGAAGAACGACGCGAAGCCGTCCCGCACCGCCAGACCGTATTGCGCATTGGTGAGGAGTTGCTGCCACGTATACGTGATGCATGAGAACTTGTCGATAGTGCAGATGTTGTACTGGATGCTGCCCAGGTTTTCCGGGATGATCCGCTGCCCGTAGTAATCGGAATTGATGATGTACGGGAAAAACTGCCCGGCCGAAAAGTCCTGGTTGGGCGCCCCCGTTCCGAGCTGCGGATTGGTCGCGGTGTAGTAGACGGCCCGCTGGAACGTGGTCGGGAACGTCTGCGCCGTGGCCGCTGCTGCCTTCGGCGACATCTGGTACTGCGGCGCGGCCCAGCCCACAACCTTGTAGCCGTTGAGCGTGAACTCGAGCAGGCCATCGGCCATTCTGCCTTTCGCCCATTGCACCGAGTCCTCGTCGACCGGACGATTCTGGACCGCGAACCAGAACTCGTAGTCGCTGCCGCTGACCGCGGTCAGAAGATTCGGCGTCGAGTCATACTGGTGCGTATAGCCGTGCATCACGATCGAGCCGCCGCGCAGGAGCGCGTAGTTCAACGCACTCTTGAGGCCCGTTGCCTGCGAGAGGTGAATCGTCTCCGGCACGCCGCCGTTGTAATACCCGTTCGGATCGGTATACAACGGAATGGTCGCCATCGTGAACTTGATGTTCTTCGAGTACAGATAATCCGTCAGCTTTCTCATCGAACTCGTCGTCGTAAATGCGTCCACATCCTCGAGGCGGACGAGCGCACGATGATTCACCGGTGCATTGGTCTGCAGGATGTCGTGCAGGATGTCGCACATCACCAGGTAGCGATCCGTCGGGCCGATGTAGGAGAACGGCATATCCGCGAAGTACCACAGCTTGCCCGAACGCATGATGTATGGCGTGGTCGCCCCACTCTTGCTGTTCTTCATGGTGACGAGCACCTGCGCCTTGGTGGCATCGACAACCTGGGTCAGTCCGACCTCCGGGTCCGCATTGATGGCGCCGGTCGACGCGTCATACGCGTAGTACTTGACCATCGACAGGTTCTTGTACGTGACCGTGTCGTAAAAGCCGGGATTCGGATTGCTCGACGAAGGCGGTGCGTTCATCCCGGCAACACCTTGAAAGCTGAACCCGAAGGTCTGGTTGAACGTATAGGCCGTGTTCCATGCGAGCTGCCACAGGTTGTACTTGAACCAGACCACGGTCTTCGTGGCGGTCATCACGTCGCTCATGAACGCCGCCGGAATCGGGTTGTCGTAGTAGTCGCCGATGTAGAACGTGGCGTCGTGGCTCCCGATCATGCCGGGCGTGTAGTTCTGTATCGGCACCAGATCGACCGTCGTATTGAAGTGGCCGAGCAGGTTTCTCAACATGATGCTGTACATCAGGCCAAGCTTCGAATACGGGTTGTTGGCCGGGTTGTCATACAGCACAAGCGTGTGTGCGGTGGTAGCCTGCGCGTGCGCCGTGCCCGGCAATGTCATTTGCGCGAGTCCGGCAAGCAGGGCTATGACGATCAAGATCTTTTTCATGGCCATTTCTCCCTAGTCACGTTCCACGTTGCCGCCGTGTTTCTTGACGAGCTTTCTGTCGAACTTGGGGCGCCCCGTCTCCTTGTACGCCTTTTCCCATTCCTCGTCGGACATACCGGGCTTCACGACGACCTGGGTCGAGCCGATAGGTAATGGCGGGGGCTTGATCTTGCCGTGAGACTCATTGTTCGTCTCCGCGCCGGTGACGACGAGTGCAGGGGCCAACGCGAGGAGTAGTCCAATGGTCCTCAACCCGTTTCGAAAAGATCGATTGCGATGCGAAGGCATGATTTTCATCCTTTGATATGCAAATTAAGTTCATCTCGTTAACGAAACGAGCACGGTGAAGTGCCATTCAGAATCGGGGCGTTATGTCGTGATTTTTGACACGCTTGATACCGGTTAAAGAAACGAAACCGGATAGTTTGGCTTTCAAGCTAGATCCGTACCATCCGCTGCAAATGGGCACCGGGCCGAGACGCCCAAATCGGTACGTCATGGCCGTCCAAAAATTGCTTCGATAAACGTTTCAAGCATGCAACGCGGCCCGTTTCGCGAATTCAACGCGTAAAGCCTGGTGGGACGGTTCAGGGAAAACCGGTTGCGCGCCGCGCTCCGCACACGTCAACGCGGCAATCGACCCGGTTAGCGCGTATGCAATGACGACTCGAACGCCGGATTTTCGGGTTCGATGTCGATTCCTTCCGGCCAATGACGCCGCAATCGCGTGACGCCCCTCCGATGGCGGCGACCGAAGCGCGGCAGCGGATCTGCCAGACACCTTTCATCGAATCGCTCGATCGCGTGTTTCAGCACTGAAACATTTGGTTCGGGTTCGATCAGCCGAGTGCGTGGCGTACAAGTCCGGCGCCCGGCAGGTTCAAGGTGGTGGGACGGTGGCGCACGACTTGCTTGATGAACTGTCAGTCGAGAAGACAGTGCGCGGGGAGCACTGCGAGACGCCGGATCGAGCATGGCTGCAAGCGTTGGCGAATGCAGGGATGGAGGCAAGCAAGCGGGAGAACCGGCTGTCAAAAGTCATCCACTGAACACGTTGCATTTTTGATGATGTTACGTGGTCGTATCAATAGCGCTCGAGGTCTGACCGAGTCTGTTGAGAGCGACAGGAGTGAGTGTGGCGTTTGCCACGAGTGGACGTGACGGGGTCGACGGGGACGGGGCGTATTTCGTCTTACGTTGGTACGAAGGAGAGGAAACGCTGACAAGAGAAAAATCGCGGAAAAAATGATGGATAATATGATATGGAGTGCGTATTTATATGCACTTAACATTGTCGCCATTGTGGCCGCCCTCGTCATCCTGGTCAGCACGCTGGATGACCTCACGCTGGACGCCTGTTATTGGTCATTCGAAATCCGGCGCATCTTGCGTCGCGAGAAATCGCAGACCATCGATATCGGCATGCTGCGCGCGCTGGAAGAGCGCCATCTGGCGCTCATGGTGCCGGCCTGGAAAGAGTATGACGTGATCGCCAAAATGATCGAAAACACCCTGGCGACCCTCGAGTACGAGCACTACGTCATCTTCGTCGGAACCTATCACAACGACGCCGAAACCACGGCGGAAGTCGAACGGATGGTGCGCCGGTATCCGGGCAGGGTCACGCGCGCAACGGTCATGAACGACGGGCCGACCTGCAAGGCCGACTGCCTGAACTGGATCATCGAAGCCATCCTGCGCTACGAAGAGGTCCACCATATTCGGTTCGCAGGCGTCGTCATGCACGACTGCGAAGATGTCATTCATCCGGTTGAACTCAAGTACCTCAACCATGCGGTGGCGGACAGCGACCTGGTCCAGCTTCCGGTCCTGTCATTGCCGCGAAAATGGAACGAGTTCGTGGCCGGCTGCTATCTCGACGATTTCAGCGAAACGCACCAGAAGGATGTGCCGGTGCGCGCCCGTCTGACCGGCGTCGTCCCGGGCGCGGGCGTTGCGTCGTGCTACAGCCGGCGTTCGATCGAAGCGGCGATGAAGGAGCGCGACGGTTGCCCGTTCAACACGAGTTCGCTGACCGAGGACTATGACTTCAGCTTCCGGTTGAGAGACCTCGGCATGAAGGAAACCTTCGCCCGCTTTGCGCTTTCGGACGTCGCGCACGACGCCGGTGGCCAGCGCGCAAAGGAAGGCGCCCCCAATCGAAACCTGCTGGCCACGCGCGAGTATTTTCCGAAGACCTTCCGCACCGCCTACCGGCAGCGCGCGCGCTGGATTCTCGGCATCGCGTTTCAAGGCTGGGAGCAACTCGGCTGGAAGGGCGACCTCCTCACCCGCTACATGTTCTTCCACGATCGCAAGGGCATCGTGACGTCGCTGTTTTCGGTGATTGCCTATGGCGTGCTGCTCAACTTCCTGTTGCTTGCCGCCCTGCAGAAAGCCGGGCACGTCATCCCCGCCGGCACGCACCTCGTCGCGGCCAGTGCATGGGTCACGCCGCTGCTGTGGGTGAACACCGTCATGCTGTTTGCCCGGGCCGGACAGCGCTTTCACTTCGTCAGCAAGCTGAACGGTCCGCTCCAGGGGCTGCTCTCGATCCCGAGGATGTTCATCAACAACCTGATCAATTTCTACGCGGTCTGCCGGGCCTGGCGCATCTATATCGGCCACCTGGCGAGCGGCAAGCCCATCGCATGGGACAAGACCAGTCACACCTACCTGTCGAACGAACAGCTCGGAAAAGCGCGCCTCAAGGTCGGCGAGATCCTGGTCGGCTGGGGGGTGGTCTCGCTGGAGCAGTTGCAAGCCGGTCTCGAGAAACAACTGACATGCGGCAAGCGGCTGGGCGAACTGTTGCTCGAAGGCAGCGCGCTGTCCACCGAGTCGCTGGCCGACGCAATTGCCGAGCAGGCGGAACTGCCGCGGGTGAGCCTGGGCAACGTCGCGGTGGGTCACTTCGCGGACTCGCTGGCATTCGAGCTGCAGTACGCGTATCACGCCGTCCCGTTTTCAACCGCGGACGACGGGACGCTGAACGTCGCGGTCGGGCGACCGCTCACGCCGGACGAACAGGACATCGTGCGGCGCGGCGCCAGATCGAACGTGGCCTATTTCATTGCCTGCGATGCGGAGATTGCCGCCGAACTGGCCCGGCACTCGCGCTTCGTCGAAATTGCGCGGCTACGCGACGGCGACGGCGACGACGCGACGCCGCAGGCAGCTTCGGTGAAAAAGCCGTCGGGAGAACAGGCATGAAGCGCTCGACACGTCCCATCGCGGCTGGCCTCAAGCGCTGCGCACGGTTGAGCGCCCTGGCAATCGCCATGTCGCTGGCCTGGCAGGCTCCGGCATCCGCCGCCCAGCAGCTCACCCCCAAGGCCTATCGGCTCGCCGATGGCGCATACAAGGCGATCAATGCCGGCGACCTGCCCCGCGCGGAAGACTATGCGCTGCGCGCCCTCAAGATTCAGCCCGGAAGCGAACAGCTCGGACTGCTGCTCGTGGATGTCTACCGGCGGGAAGGCAAGGTCGACGAAGCCGACGCGATGGTGGAATCGCTGAGCGTGCGTTTTCGGAAAAGCGCGGCGGTACGGGCGCAGCATGGCTATCTGGCGCAGCGGCAGATGCGCTACGACGTCGCGTGCAGCGATTTCTCGGCGGCCGTCGCGACGGGAAACTGGAGCAAGGAGCAGCAGCGCAACCTGCGCCTCGCGTGGTCGGACAGTGCGCTCGCGGCGAATCGGCCGCACGAGGCGGGCGTTGCGCTGGCGCCGCTGGCCGATGAAAAATCGGCCGTGATCCAGTTGCGTATCGCGCAGATGAGCTTGCAGGCGGGCGACCGCGACAGCGCCATCCGCGTGGCCGAGCTGGCGGCCGGCGACGCGTCGACCGATGGCGAGCGGAACATGGCCGCGTCGATCGCGGCCCAGGCGCGGCAAGCCGATCAGCCGCCTCAGGTGCCGGTGGACGATACCGCGCAACGGAAGTTGCAGCAGGCCTACGACCTCCTGCGCGAGCACAAGGATCGCGAGGCGCTCGACACGTTCCAGGAGGGTTTCGCCGGTGGCGCCGGCAACGCGATGAACTACGCGGATGCGGGCTATGCCGCCAAGCGGATCGGATTGAACGAGCAGTCCGTCCAGATGTTCGAACACAGTCTCGACGCCGACGAAAACGAACATGCGTTCGACGCGCAGCGCAAGTTCGGCTATCGGCGGGAAGTCGAACAGCTGGAGCGCACCTGGGGTTTCGTGCTGAGCGCGCCATACCAGTCGGCGGCATTCGGTCCGCAGGGCACGATCAGCGTGCTCCAGCCAGGCATCGAGGCATACTGGCAGCCGCCGAAGATCGGCTATCGGAACGGCCGCATCCTTCAGTTCTTCGTGCGCGGATACGGCACGGCCTACGACGGCTCGGGCAACGTGACCGGCTTGCCGACCGTGCAAGGATCGGTGGGCGTGCGTTACAAGCCGATACCCGACCAGAACGTGGTGATGACCGCCGAGCGGCTGTTCCACATCGGCAGCCTGTCGATGACGGACTGGCTGATGCGCCTGGGCTATTCGTCGGAAGGGGGCACCGACCTGCGGGTCACCGAACCAAGCTGGCGGAGCTGGCAGGCGTACGTCGAAGGGGCGTATTTCATCCGGGCAGGCCGATACATCATCTATTCGGAGCTGCGTTACGGGCACACGTGGCGTTTGCCGATGCTCAGCAATCGGCTGACCGTCTACCCGCACGCCGCGGTGGCCGGCGATCACGACAACCGTCAGCCGGACAAGACGGCAATCGGTGCGGGGCCAGGGATCCAGTTCAGGTACTGGTTTCGCGAAGGCAGGTATACCGCGCCGGCAAGCTATCTCGACGTGACGGTGCAATACCGGTTTCCCTTGACGTCAGCGGTCCGCGCACGTGGTCTCGTGGTGCGCGCGACATTGTGGTTCTGAGCGACTGCGCTGACGCTTGGGGGCTACCCGCGGGATGGGGCGATCAGTTGGGCGACTTGAGCGTGATGATCGTTTGACGCAACAACTGGAAGTAGGCGCTCGTCGAGTACGGGAGCATCTGCTCGGCGTAGTTCCACCAGAAGAATCCGCCGATGAAACGCGGATCGGTCATGCTGTTGACCATCGGGTAATAGGTCTTGATCAGGTTCTGCTGCACCGACGCCGGCGCGGAGATTGACGACGTGCCGATTTCGCCGAAGCCGACCTTCGCGTTCGGGAAGATGCTTTCCAGCGCCGCGAAATCGTTGTTCCACGACGGATTCAGCCCCGTGCAATCCTGATACGGGTAGTAGCTGAACAGCGCATAGTCGGCCTGCTGGCGAACCGTCGACGAGAGGAAGTTCGTCGGCCAGGTCTTCCAGTAATCCTGCGGCTTCTCCCAGCAGTTATTGCCCTTGCTGTCGTCGTTGTAGTACAGCGTGATGGCCGTCTTGCCGCCGTTCGATTTGACGATCGTGTTGGCCGCGGCGACCATCTGGCCGATCTGCTGCTCTTGCGAATTGACCACGGCGTTCGTGCCGCTCGGGTTGGCCCGCAACCATTCGCCGTTGATTTCGTTGGCGATCTCCCACACGTCGACGGTGTTCTTCAACTGCGACACCAGTTCCTGCGTTCGCGCCTTGTACGTCGCGAGATCCGTCGGGAAATAGTACGAATCGTAGACCTCGCCCATCACGTACGCGACTGCGTGCAGGCGCAGCAACGGTGCGTAGTAGTCGGCGGCAGACGTATCCGGATCGAACACGACACGCACGGTCGGCCGGTACGGCAGGTTCTGCAGCGACGCGATGATCGCATCAAGTTTGGTCAGATCGTCGAGCGTCACGCCGTAGACCGGACTCTTCAGGGGCTCGACCTGGGCCTCGGCGGACCGGGACAAAGGCATCAGCCCGGCACAAGCAACACATGCAGCAATGGTCGTACGTGAAATACATTTCGTCAGGTTAATCAAAACGTCGTTCCGTCTTAAAGTAAGAAGAAGCGCGATTTTAGACGAAAATAAAAGTAAATTATCTGATGATATCGAAAGCAGGATGCCAGGCGTCGCGACGCCAACACCTCATGCGCGCGCGAGCGCCGTGCCGGAGAAGTGACTCCGCAATGCTATCGAGAGACAAGCGCAGTTCGTTGCCGCTCTTTCCTAGCGATGCAAAAACAGGGGTTATCCGCTTGTATCGCACGACAAGTGCGCCGATCTCGTCATGCATGCGTCTGCAGGCGGTCAGCGACATCCGGCATGCGCCAGCACCTCGAGGCGCGCACGACCGGCGTGGGCATCGGCTGAGTGCAGCGCACCAAAAGCGTGGAGCACTTGCACGAGCATCCAACGATGCGCATCGCGATAGCCTCCCGATTCCAGCGTTGCTCGGATCGGGTTACATGACGGTTGCACGAAGCAGCACCGAAGAACCAGCGATCGATGGGGAAAACCCGGAGATCCCAAGCGGATCAGGAAGCCATTCTGTTTCAATTGGTCCGAGAGTTCCCGGGCAGGTCAGATGATGCAGCAGTGGCAACGGCCGATTTCGACGCGCCGCTGACTGCACTTCACGTTCTATCGCTTGATAGCGTATGCCTTGGCCGGTCGGCATCTGCCGCCCAGGGGGCTCGGTCCGACTTCGAGACTCATGAGCGATCTAAGCTCCGGTCAAATTTCGTTTGGGCCGCATCAATCTCGGAAAGATGAGAGGTGGCCTCGCTCATTCGGACAGTTTTCTGAGATTTTTAAGTGGAACGTCCGAGGCAATCATGCTGCCGATTTGATCGCAGGCAGCGTC
>NZ_CADFDL010000009.1:0-319519 GCF_902832865.1 Burkholderia sp. BCC0397
GAACCTGTCCGCATTTTTGTGGGCGAGGCGGTTGAACAGCACGTTATCCACGCGCCTGCATAAATCGCTCGCCGAACAGGATAGCAAACTGGTTCATTGCTGATTTCCAGTCGAACGCGGACCGCACGGTCTTGGCCAGTACGTTGCGCAGCGCCAGCCAGAGCAGCTTGATGGCCGCCTCGTCATTGGGGAAGTGACCACGGGTCTTGATGATCTTGCGTAACTGCATGTTCAAACTTTCTATGGCGTTCGTGGTGTACACGACCCGTCGAATCTCCGGCGGAAACACGTAGAACGGCACGACGTGTTCCCACGCGCGTTGCCACGACTGCACGATCGTCGGGTACTTCGCGCCCCAGGGTCCGTCGGCGAAGTCTTGCAGCGCCTGCCGTGCCGCCTCTTCGCTGGCAGCCGCGTAGATCGGGCGCAGCGCGGCGGCGAGCACCTTACGGTCCTTGTAGCTGGCGTATTCGAGGCTGTTGCGGATCAGATGCACGATGCAGGTCTGAACAGTGGTCCGCGGATAGGCCGCGCCGATGGCTTCGGTGAGCCCCTTCAGGCCATCGACCACGGCGATCAGGATGTCCTGGCAGCCGCGCGTCTTCAGTTCGTTGAACACCTTGAGCCAGAACTTGGCCCCCTCGGTCTGCTCGATCCAGAGGCCCAGCACGTCGCGCTGGCCGTCGGCCTGAATGCCCAAGGCCAGATAGACGGCCTTGTTGCTGACCACGCCGTCGTCGCGGATCTTGACACGCAGCGCATCGAAGAACACGACCGGATACATCGCCTCAAGTGGGCGACTCTGCCAGCTCAGTGCCTCGGCCATTACCTCGTCGGTGACCGAGCTGATGAAGTCGGGAGATACCTCGGTGCCGTAGCTCTCAGCCAGAAAGGCCTGAATCTCGCGCACACTCATGCCGCGGGCGTACATCGCGATGATGCGTTCGTCGAAGCCGGTGAAGCGGCGCTCATGCTTTGGAATCAGGATCGGTTCGAAGCTGCCGTCGCGATCGCGGGGGACTTCGACCCGAACCGGGCCGCGATCGGTGATGACCGTCTTGCCGCTGGCGCCGTTGCGCTCGTTGGCTTGCCCGGCCGGCTTGGACTGGCCCGACGGGTAGCCCAGATGCATATTCATCTCGGCGCCCATCGCGCGTTCGATGACTGCTTTGTTGAACGCCAGCATCAAATCCTGGACCTCGGTCGGCGTCATCGGCCCCTTGACCAGTTGGTCCAGCAGTTCCTTGGGCAGTTCAGGCAGCGGCCCGCGGGCCGCTGCCTGACGCGCTACGGTTTGCCTCTTCTTCTTCATCGACATATCCATGACTTTTGCCTCTCATGATATGCCCCGCCCACAAAATGACGGATAGGTCCCGAGCCATTGATCGCGTCCGTACTTGTCGCGGTGATCCGGCCCGCAGCGACGTTCGTGATCTGACGTTCCGAGCCGCTTGCACCGACGCTGACGACGCTGCTCGGGGTTGTGCCGGCAAAAGAATAGGCCGCGCCGCCAATGGTGGCGCCCGACGTCGGGTGCGGGACATCGGTCGTGGAATTCGAACCGAGCGCGACGTCGCCGGCGTTGTTTGCCTGCGCGCCGTTGCCGAGTGCGATGGTGTTGTCGGCATTGGTCAGCGCGAGGTTGCCGATGGCGACCGCGTTGTTCATCGCGTAGGCCGGCGAGCCGAGGGTGCCCGGATTGCCGTTACGGTCGACGGCGTTGCCGTTTACGCTGAGGGTGTATCCCGTGCCGGCGCCGTTGCCGATCGCGACGTTGTTGCTGCCGGTTGTGTTCACGCCGGCGGCTGCGCCGGTCGCGACGTTACCGCTGCCGATCGTGCCGGCGCCTGCCGCCATGCCGGTGCCGACGTTCATGTTGCCGTTCGCGAGGCCGCCCGCTACTACGCCGGTATAAACGTTGGCGTTACCTTGTGCGCCGGATGCGACGAACGTGCCGATGGACACGTTGTTGTCGCCCGTGACACCGCCGGCCGCCGTACCGATCACGGTATTCATGTTGCCGCTGCTGGCGCGACCCGCGCCCGCGCCGATCGCGACGGTGCCGGGGCCGGCCGCCATGGCGTAGTCGCCGAGCGCGACGGTGCCGGTGCCGGCCGCGAGTGCATTCGTGCCGACTGCGGTTGCGAACGAGCCGGACGCGCTTGCGCCGATACCGGACGCCATCGAGTTCAGGCCGGTCGCGCCGTCGTTGTTGTAGTTGGCCTGCGGCGTACCGTTGTCGTTGACGCTGTAGTAGTGCGTCTTCGCGGCGGCGATCGCGGTCGACGTGGAAGTCGACAATGAGCTGATGCCGGTCGAGGTCGAGGTCGAGAGCGACGTCACCGTGCTATCAGTCGAGCTGAGGCCCGTCGACAGCGAGTTGATACCCGTCGAGGTTGACGTGGACAGCGAACTGATCGAGCTATTGGCCGACGACAGCCCCGTCGACGTGGACGTCGACAGCGACGTCACCGTGCTATTCGTCGAGCTCAGGCCTGTCGACAACGAATTGATACCTGTCGAAGTCGACGTGGACAACGAGCTGATCGAACTGTTTGCCGACGAGAGGCCGGTCGACGTCGAGGTCGACAGCGAGGTCACCGTGCTATCGGTCGAGCTCAGGCCCGTCGACAACGAGTTGATGCCGGTCGAAGTCGACGTCGACAGGGACGTGATCGAACTGGTCGCCGACGACAGGCCGGTCGAGGTCGAGGTCGACAGCGAGGTCACCGTGCTATCGGTCGAGCTCAGGCCCGTCGACAACGAGTTGATACCCGTCGAAGTCGACGTGGACAGCGAACTGATCGAGCTGGTCGCCGACGACAGGCCGGTCGACGTCGAGGTCGACAGCGACGTCACCGTGCTATCAGTCGAGCTGAGGCCCGTCGACAACGAGTTGATGCCGGTCGAAGTCGACGTGGACAGCGAGCTGATCGAACTGGTCGCCGACGACAGGCCGGTCGACGTCGAGGTCGACAGCGAGGTCACCGTGCTATCGGTCGAGCTCAGGCCCGTCGACAACGAGTTGATGCCGGTCGAAGTCGACGTGGACAGCGAGCTGATCGAACTGGTCGCCGACGACAGGCCGGTCGACGTCGAGGTCGACAGCGAGGTCACCGTGCTATCGGTCGAGCTCAGGCCCGTCGACAACGAGTTGATGCCAGTCGAAGTCGACGTGGACAGCGAGCTGATCGAACTGGTCGCCGACGACAGGCCGGTCGATGTCGAGGTCGACAGCGAGGTCACCGTGCTATCGGTCGAGCTGAGGCCCGTCGACAGCGAGTTGATGCCGGTCGAAGTCGACGTGGACAGCGAGCTGATCGAACTGGTCGCCGACGACAGGCCGGTCGACGTCGAGGTCGACAGCGAGGTCACCGTGCTATCGGTCGAGCTGAGGCCCGTCGACAACGAGTTGATGCCGGTCGAAGTCGACGTGGACAGCGAACTGATCGAGCTGGTCGCCGACGAGAGGCCGGTCGATGTAGACGTCGACAGGGACGTGATCGAACTGTTTGCCGACGACAGGCCAGTCGACGTCGAGGTCGACAGCGAGGTCATCGTGCTATCAGTCGAGCTCAAGCCCGTCGACAACGAGTTGATACCCGTCGAAGTCGAGGTGGACAACGAGCCGATCGAACTGTTTGCCGACGACAGGCCGGTCGACGTCGAAGTCGACAGCGAGGTCACCGTGCTATCAGTCGAGCTCAAGCCCGTCGACAACGAGTTGATACCCGTCGAAGTCGACGTGGACAACGAGCCGATCGAACTGTTTGCCGACGACAGGCCGGTCGACGTCGAAGTCGACAGCGAGGTCACCGTGCTATCGGTCGAGCTCAAGCCCGTCGACAACGAGTTGATGCCGGTCGAAGTCGACGTGGACAGCGAGCTGATCGAACTGGTCGCCGACGACAGGCCGGTCGACGTCGAGGTCGACAGCGAGGTCACCGTGCTATCGGTCGAGCTCAGGCCCGTCGACAACGAGTTGATGCCCGTCGAAGTCGACGTGGACAGCGAGCTGATCGAACTGGTCACCGACGACAGGCCGGTCGACGTCGAGGTCGACAGCGAGGTCACCGTGCTATCGGTCGAGCTCAGGCCCGTCGACAACGAGTTGATGCCAGTCGAAGTCGACGTGGACAGCGAGCTGATCGAACTGGTCGCCGACGACAGGCCAGTCGACGTCGAGGTCGACAGCGAGGTCATCGTGCTATCAGTCGAGCTCAAGCCCGTCGACAACGAGTTGATACCCGTCGAAGTCGAGGTGGACAACGAGCCGATCGAACTGTTTGCCGACGACAGGCCGGTCGACGTCGAAGTCGACAGCGAGGTCACCGTGCTATCGGTCGAGCTCAGGCCCGTCGACAGCGAGTTAATACCCGTCGAGGTCGACGTGGACAACGAGCTGATCGAACTGGTCGCCGACGACAGCCCCGTCGATGTGGACGTCGACAGCGACGTCACTGTGCTATCGGTCGAGCTCAGACCTGTCGACAACGAAGTGATACCCGTCGACAGCGACGAGATCGCGCCGCTGGACGACGACACCGTCGTCGACAGCGAATCCACGATCGAATTGGTCGCGAAGAGCTGCGAGCCGTTGATCGCGTCGGTACTGGTTGCCGTGATTTGACCTGCCGCGACATTGGTGACCTGACGCGTGGCGCCCGTGCTGGCGTTGCCGACACTCACCACGCTGCTCGGATTGCCGCCCGCGAACGTGCTGGTCACGCCGCCGATGGTGCCGGTCGGTGTCGGATTGGGTGCGGTGGTGACCGAGCCGCTGCCGAGCGCGACGTCGCCGGTGTTGTTGGCGATGGCATTCGGACCGATCGCGACCGAGTCGGTGCCGAGCGCCTGGCTGTCGGCTGCCGTCGAATTCGCGTGGAAGTACTTGATGCCCTGGTTGTTGATGTTATTGATCGCCGAGCCGACGCTGTTTGCGGTCGACGTCGTACCGTTCGCGTTGTAGGTGGTGTATGACGGAGCGGAGACTGTTCCGGTCGTCGGGTCGTACGTGGCACCACCGCCGAGCGCCGAGGCCGTGCTGCTGCCAAGGTTGTCGGTCTTTGTCGAAACCGTGCTGAGACCGGTGGACAGCGAGTTGATACCCGTCGAAGTCGACGTGGACAGCGACGTGATCGAGCTATTAGCTGATGAGAGGCCGGTCGACGTCGAGGTCGACAGCGACGTCACCGTGCTATCGGTCGAGCTCAGGCCCGTCGACAACGAGTTGATACCCGTCGAAGTCGAGGTGGACAGCGAGCTGATCGAGCTGGTTGCCGACGACAGACCCGTCGACGTCGAGGTCGACAGCGACGTCACCGTGCTATCAGTCGAACTCAGGCCTGTCGACAGCGAAGCGACCGAACTGTTGGTCGAGCTCAGGCCAGTGGACAGCGAATTGATACCGGTCGAGGTCGACGTGGACAGCGAGCTGATCGAGCTGGTAGCCGACGAGAGGCCGGTCGACGTCGAGGTCGACAGCGAGGTCACCGTGCTATCGGTCGAGCTCAAGCCTGTCGACAGCGAAGTGATGCCCGTCGAGGTTGACGTGGACAACGACGTGATCGAGCTATTGGCCGATGAGAGACCGGTCGAAGTCGACGTCGACAGGGACGTGATCGAACTATTCGCCGACGACAGGCCCGTCGATGTGGAAGTCGACAGCGAAGCGACCGAACTGTTGGCCGAGCTCACGCCGGTGGACAGCGAATTGATACCGGTCGAGGTCGACGTGGACAGGGAGCTGATCGAGCTGTTAGCCGACGAGAGACCGGTCGACGTGGACGTCGACAGCGAAGCGATGCTGGTCGAGGCCGAGGTGGAGAGGCTCGTGAGACCGGAGCCGATTGACGACATCGCTTGATTGGTGGCGTACAACTGCGAGCCGTTGATCGCATCCGTGCTCGTGGCGCTGACCTGGCCTGCCGCCACATTCTGGATCTGCCGCTCCGCACCTGCCGCGCCCACGCTCACCACGCTGCCAGCCGCCGGATTGCCGCCGGCATAGGTAGATGTGACGCCATTGATGGTGCCGGTCGGCGTCGGAGTGGCGGCCGTCACGGTCGAGTTGTTGCCGAGCACTACCGCGCCATCGAGTCCGGTGGAAACCGTGACGTTACTGCCCACCACGAATGCGTTGTTCGAGTTGATGGTGTTGCTGTTGCCGAGCGAGTACGACCCGCTTCCGGTGATCGTAGTCGGGTCGCCGATCGCACCCGAACTGCTGCCGCTCACGACGTTGCCCGTCCCGATGCTGATCGACTGGGCGCCGGTAGCCGTCGCACCCTGACCGATCGCGATCGCGCCGCCGGCGCTCGCCAGCGCCTGCGTACCCATTGCGATCGTGTTGCTTGCAGTAATGCCGCTTCCGGCAGAGGTGCCGAGCGCGATGTTCGAACTGCCCGTTACCGAGTTGCCTGCACCGAGGCCGCCCGCAAAGTTGGAACTGCCATTTACCGTGTCGCCGGCATTGTCGCCGACGGCGATGTTGGATGAGCCGGTCACGGTGTTGGCAGCGTTATTGCCGATGCCAACGTTACGATGGCCGGTCACCGTCGAACTCGCGAAGGAACCGACGCCGATGTTGTTGTCGCCGGTGGTCTTGTAGCCCGAGAGTGCACCCACGCCGACGTTGTTGTAGCCATCGACGATTTGCCCCGCCTTCCAGCCCACGCCGACATTCAGCGCACCCTTTACATTGCTGCCGGCGACACCGCCGACCGCCACGTTGTTGCCGGTGACCCCTGAGAAGACGATCGGTTGGGTGCTGGTGTCGGACACGTTGCTGCCAGTGCCCAGACTGCCGACTGCTACGTTCGCCGTACTCGACACGTTGTTGCCGACCTGAAGGCCAACCGCGGTGTTGACGGTCGAGCTATTGTTCTGCCCGGACTGGACGCCCATGGCGAGGTTGTCAAAGCCGGTGGAATTGATGCCCGCCTGCTGTCCGATCGCGATCACGCGGTTGCCGGAAGCGACCGCGCCGGTGCCGATGGCAATCGCGCTCGTGGTGCCGGATGCAATAGCGCCCGCACCGACGGCGATGCCGCTCGCCCCGGCAGCGGATGCACCCACGCCTGCCGCGAGCGAATTGAGGCCCGTTGCGCCGTCATTGTTGTAGTTGGCGCCTTGCGTGCCGCCGTCATTGACACTGTAATAGTGCGCCTTCGCGGCGGCGATCGCCGTCGAAGTCGACGTGGACAGCGACGTGACCGAGCTGTTGGTCGAGCTGAGGCCAGTGGACAACGAGCCGATCGAACTGTTGGCGGACGACAGGCCCGTCGATGCGGACGTCGACAGCGACGTCACCGAACTGTTCGTCGAGCTCAGGCCAGTGGACAACGAACCGATCGAGCTGTTGGCCGACGACAGGCCCGTCGATGCGGACGTCGACAGCGACGTGACCGAGCTGTTCGTCGAGCTCAGGCCGGTGGACAACGAACCGATCGAGCTGGTGGCCGACGACAGACCCGTCGATGCGGACGTCGACAGCGACGTCACCGAACTGTTCGTCGAGCTCAGGCCAGTGGACAACGAACCGATCGAGCTGTTGGCCGACGACAGGCCCGTCGATGCGGACGTCGACAGCGACGTCACCGTGCTGTTCGTCGAGCTCAGGCCAGTGGACAACGAACCGATCGAGCTGTTGGCCGACGACAGGCCCGTCGATGCGGACGTCGACAGCGACGTCACCGTGCTGTTCGTCGAGCTCAGGCCAGTGGACAACGAACCGATCGAGCTGTTGGCCGACGACAGGCCCGTCGACGTGGACGTCGACAGGCTCGCGATGCTCGATGTCGTCGTGCTCGCCACCGCGAAGAGCTGACTGCCGTTGATCGCGTCGGTACTGGTTCCGCTGACGAGGCCCGCGGCGACGTTCTGGATCCGGCGTTCCGCATTCGGCTGTCCGACGCTGACGACGCCACCGGCCGAACCTGCGCCAGCGTAGTTGCCGAACGTCTGGCTACCGATCGTCGTGTTGTTGACCGTAGTGGTGCCGGCGGTCGTCGTCGACGACGCGCTGGTCGTTACCGAGCGGCTCCCGAGAGCAATCGAATTCGCGACGTTCGCTGTCGAACCGACGCCGATGGCGACAGCATTCGAGACCGACGCGGTAGCATTTTGTGCGAACGCGACCGACCCTGCACCCGATGCGGTCGCGTTCGAGCCGAGGGCCGTCGCATAGGAATTCGAGGCCACAGCCGCGGCGCCGACGGCGACTGCACCGGCGCTGCCGCTCGCCGTCGATCCATTCCCGAGTGCAAGCGCATCGGCGCCGGTGGCCTGCGCGTTGGCGGAGAAGCTGCCGCCGTTGCCGAGCGCAATCGCGCCGGTGCCCGTCGCGGTTGCGGAATTGCCGATGGCGACTGAACCGTTGGCGCCGGTCGCGCTCGCCGAGCTACCGAGCGCGACAGAGCTGTTGGTCGCCATGCTGCTGTTGCCCAATGCGACCGAGCCTTGACCTGTCGCGGAATTCGCATTGCCGATTGCGACGGCGCCCTGGCCATTCGATGAGTCGTTCGCGCCCAGCGCGACCGCACCCGTCCCGATCGCCGAGTTCGGATCGCCGATCGCGACCGCGCCGTCGCCCGTCGCCGTTTGGCCGCGACCGATTGCGATGGCACCACCAGCCGCCGAGCTGCTGTTGGCAATCGTGCCACTCGAGCCGATCGCCACGTTCTGGCCGGTCGCGCCGGAGATGACGCCATCACCCTGGGCGATGCCATAGGCGCCATTAACCGTCGCGCCCCGACCGACTGCGATGCCCGACGTCGCCGTAGGCGCGACAGACGACTGACCGCCAACCGCGATCGCGTCCGAAGCGGCTGCGCTTGCACCGGTGGTTGCGTTTCCGCCGATGGAGACCGAGCCCGCGCCCAAGGCCTTCGCACCGGTGAACGTGCCTGCCACGCCGCCGCCGCCCAATGCAGTCGCGTTGACGCCCGACGCGGTGGCGAAGTTGCCGAACGCAGATGAGCCGATAGCGCTGGCCGTTGCCGAGTTGCCGGTAGCCACCGCGTTCGCGCCGCTTGCGGAGGCAGCATTGCCGAGCGCGGTGGCATAGTTTCCGGTTGCATTGGCCGTATTGCCGTATGCCGAAGCATCCTGCCCGTTAGCCGTAGCCGAGAAGCCGATCGCCGTTGCGGGCGTAGCCGCCGCCGTACCCGTCGTACCCTGAGCAAACGCATTCTGGCCGATCGCGATGTCGCCAGCACCCATTGCCTTGGACGTAGAACCGAGCGCCACTGCATTGCTGCCCGCGCTGGTCGCCGTCGCGCCCAGCGCGATCGAGCTGCCGCCGCTGGCCGTCGATGCGTTGCCGATGCTGAGATCCGAGCCCGCCGCCGCCGTGCCTGCCGTACCAATCGCGATCGCATTCGCGCCGCTCGCCACCGTCGCCACCGTGCCGCCGCCCATTGCGATCGACGCATTGCCGGAAGTGGTCGTACTCAACGTCGCGACGCTGCCGATTCGCATTGCGTTCACGCCGGCAGTACTGCCGCCACCCAACCCCAGATTGCCACTATTGACGTACAACTCGCCGCCCAGCGTCAGCGAATTGGATCCGACGCCGCTCGACGGACCGTAGAGCAACGCGCGGTTCGTCTGGGTCGCCTTATCGGACGAAATGCACATCGTCGAGGCCGACCCGAGCTGCGAAAGCGAGGGAACGGGTGTAAATCCACCCTGACCACCGAGGGACAGTGAAGTCGCGCTCGTTGGAGCATTGGTGTTGTTGTAGTTCCCCATCACCGAAACGCCTGACTGATCGAACGTCCAGCTACAGCCCGCATCGGTGCCGTCGTTGATGAACAACCCGTAACCCGCGTGTGCGGAGGAGGCAAAGCATGCCAGCAGCACGGCCGCGGAAAGCGGACGAAGTCGCCAGACACTCGCAAGCGCTCCGACCGAGGCTTCGCCATCCGCGCGCGAGACGACCGAGGATCGATTGGGTTTGCCGCGCGCCGTAACAATTTCCGATGCGGCAACCCAGGCGCCGAGCGCCTCATTCCATATTGAACGGTATGATTTATTCATAGAAAATTAACAGATTTTGATATTTAATTGTCCTAACTTCCTACACCAACCCATACCGGACAACGATGTATTCAATCAGCAGCCAGATGGCTTATTCAATCAATGACAATCAGGAATTCCCACAAACGACCAGCGTCCCCATCACTGATGCTCGTGAGTCAGCATCGCCGCAAACTGAGCGATATCGCTTCTTCAATATTGAGTTGGGGTTTCCCGACGAACATGCCCTGTTGCCCCACGTCCCCGTATGCGCTCAGCCATTTGAATTGCGCTTCATTCTCGACGCCCTCAACCACCACATCCAACCGCAACTTCGAACATAGATCGAGCAGATTCTCCAGAACGATAGCCGCCCGGTCGGATTTCGGCATATGCTTCAAGAACATCTTGTCGAGCTTCAGGCCGTCTATGTGCATCATGCTCAGCGCGATGAACGGTGGATGAGCAATACCGAAATCATCACAGAACAGCCTTATTCCGCGGTCTCTCAATGGCTTCGTGAAAGCACTCAACGACAGAAATTTCGACGCATCTTCTGTCTCGACGATCTCCAGATCGAGAAAATCAGCGTCAATTCCATAGCAAGCAGCCGTTGTTTCGATCTCTTCGCCGAACCCCTCCCGCACAAGAAGCGACGCAGGAATATTGATTGCCACGCGCGGCAGCGGCCGATGAGGCATCGCGTTCTTCGCGGCGACAGTTTCCCTGCAGGCGACTGCCAGCACAAAGCGGAATGCATCAAGTGCCGTCTCATGATCGCTCAAGACGTCACTGAATGCTCCGGCAGTCAATAGTCCGAATTGCGGATGGTCCCAGCGCAGCAGGCATTCGACGCATGACACCATGCTGCTCGGCGCATGCAGGATTGGCTGAAAAACGACGTGAAACTCCCCTGCTTTCAGGCCTCGTCGCACTCGCTCGGCGAACTCCCCGTTATCGACGCCGCTCGACCTTCCGCCGAGAGCATTTGCGGGCTCTTGCATAAACCACCCCGAATTTAATAATAACCCGCCTCACCCGAACCTATCTATCAGGCGTCCACATCTTTATTGTTATTCTTTGTCAATTTCACGAAACGAAAATAGGGCAAAAAAACTGATACCGCTTGTCACAAGCAGATACCAGGCAAGCGACATCGGATTCCCCGTCGCCTGAAGCAACCATGTCACATTGAATTGTGCAAATCCGCCGAAAATAGTGACGCCAATCGCGTAGATTACCGATAGCCCGGTTACCCTGATGTCCGCGGGGAATTGCTCGAGCATCAACAGTAAAAAGGCAGCCGCACCGATTGCACAGATGAACATGATGACAAACACCACCAATATCAGCAGCGCAATGGACGGCCTGTAATAAACCAGGGCAAGCAACGGATAAACCAGCAGCAGCGTTGCGCCGGATGTCGCATACAGTACCGTCTTGCGACTCGGAACATGATCGAGCACACGGCTGGAAACAATCGCCCCGCCCATGATTGCGATGCCGGCCGCACATCCCGAAAGATACGACGCGGCCTGCGGCAAGTGCAGTTCCTTCACCGCGTACAAGGGCATGTAGAAGCCCAATATGTACACCGCCGTCGTCCCGCTGATGATCAGCAGCACGCCGTGTCCCACACGCCCCGCATATCGATGCAGCAATTCCGCAATCGGCCATCGACGCGACTCGCCGCGAACGAGCGTCTCGTGGAGATTTCTACGAATATAGAATCCGACCGGTCCTATCAGAAGCCCGAAGATGAACGGAACACGCCATCCCCATGCGACGAGATTTTCGCGGGACAATGCTCTTGTCAGCAGAAAGCCGAACAAAGCCCCGAGGAGAACGGAGGCGCCCTGGCTCGCCATTTGCCAACTGACCATATAGCCGCGACGCTCCAATGCGCCGGACTCCATCAGATAGGCGGTCGACGTCCCGACCTCGCCGCCAGCAGACAGCCCCTGCAAAAGCCGCCCCGCCACGATCAGGATCGGCGCCACGATTCCGATCTGCGAATAGACCGGCGTACAGCCGATTAGTGCAGTACCGAGAACCATCAGACCAATGGTCAACGTCATCGCGGCCCTGCGGCCGTGTCGATCCGCGTAGCCGCCGATGATCACGCTGCCGGCGGGTCTTGCAAGAAAGCCCACGCCGAAGGTTGCCAGCGCGAGCAACAACTGGCCGGTCTCGCTTCCGACAGGAAAGAACTGCTGCCCGATGATCGCCGCAAAAAAACTGAACACGGTGAAGTCGAACAATTCCAGCGCATTGCCGATCGACGCGGCAACGATCACCTTCCTGTCCTGACCCATTCTCGAGGGACGGCCAGGGCGTCGGTGAAGTGGAACGTGATCGTGAGTGTTGCAGGACATAAGACCGCACCAGCGACGGGATACCCGCCAAATGTTCACGATCATCCGCGCGTGCGGAACCGACGTCTATTGAAATGTCCTCGCCCCCCTTAACTGTTTGGTTAACCTCTCGGATCGCGTGCTCGGCAGGCGCGATGCACACGCAAGCACCGCGGACCTCAATGTCCCAACAGGAGGCGCGTATGTGGATAAATCGGAATCGGTTCTCCGAGCGTATCGTTCACGCATTCGAGGAACGTCGTCATTGTTTTCGTCTGAACCGTGCCGGCACGCTGCAGGCTATACAACTCGAGATACGGTGGCGGGGTGATCAGAGGCAACGCGACCAACTGCTCTCGATAGATGGCGAGGAGCTCTTGAGTTAGCAGCAAGACGACGTCGAACTCGGCCGCCAGCATAAGTATGATGATAGGCGACGTACACAACAATGAGTGCGACGGCGGCTCGAGTCCAGCCGCGCGATAAAGCCCGGTGACATAGTCGCGATGTGCGCCTGTCGAATCCACGTAGACCCATGTCGCCTCGCGCAGATCTTGCAGAGAGGTAGCCGTGCTGTAAGCACCGTTTCGCGGCGCCGCGAGCGACAGCGGCTCCACCTTCAGTCGATTGCTTTCCACGCCGGACGGCAACGTGGCGAACGACGGTAACGCGGAGAACGCCAGGTCGAGCTTCCCGGCATTGAGGAGATCGTGCAGGGTTCCCGTGGCGTGATCATGGAGTTCGACGTCCACCATGGGCATTTGCTGACGGAAGCGAATGATCGCGCGCGTAATCAATAGCGCGGCCATAGGGCTCATGCCGATGCGGATCCTGCCGCTCGCGATCCCGCGCAACGTTGCCATGTCCTGTTCGCCTCGCCGAAGCTCTTCGAGCACGATGCGCGCCCTCACGAGCAGCGCGTCGCCTGCTTCTGTCGGCGTCATCCCGGTATTCGTACGATTGAAGAGCTGCAAACCCAGCGACTCTTCCAGTTCACGAAGCGTCTTGGAAACGGCAGGTTGTGTGCGATGCAATCGGATCGCGGCACTTGCAAGGCTGCCGGTTTCGGCAATGGTAACGAAGACTTTCAGCTGGCTAGGCTTCATCTCAATGTGGAGAGAGAACGGGTTCAACGAGCGGATCGCGCAGACTACGACAGATGCCCGCTTTGCGACATGACCGGAGTGTCAATCAATGTCATTCCACGCGACACGACCGCATCGGCCCGACTTCATGCGATGCATCCCCACCTCCATATGCAGCGGCCTTCATGAAAACGAATACGAAAAATCCAAAGGAAAATCGCCTCCGGCCCCACACGCAGTTCGCTTCGCGAACAGCAAACGCCGAATTGATTGGACCGCATCGCCAGACAGAGAATTCCGACCCTGCGTTGAATTCCTCGTGAATTTCATTTCGTCCGACGATTCCACGGAGCCTTGAATCACGCGCTCATTTTCCGTGACCATGTCACAACGTGACGCCGTCGATCAGCGTCATCAACCAGGCACCCCGGGCGTTCGCGGCCTGAATACTACTTCAGAGGAACGCGCCGGGAAAATTCTGAAAGAAAGTCGATGCGAGGATGGAAGTAGTCATTCCTCAAAATATCTGAATTCCTTAATTTCTTTATCCGCCACGAATCGTCTCTATATTTCCAGAAGCTAAGTCATCCATAACAATTCGAAAAATTCGGCCCCATGCAGCCTCATCATCAACCGCACTATCGCGTTGCTTCCGGTGACACGGAAGAGAAATGCATCGCTTCCTTCACCAGGGACCTCCCCCTCGATCCAGAAGAACGAGCGACGTTCCTTGACCACCGGCAAGGGCCGCTCACTCGCTCCACCTCCCCCATCCAACCCCAATAATTCCCCTTGACGCCCTATCTTTCGATATATATCTTTAGATATGTTTTACGACACATAGGACACGATCATGCGACACAACCCCTCCCGCGGCCATGCCCGATGCGACGGTCACGGTGCGCATGCCCGCCCCGACTGGTTCGCCGGTCTCTGGTACGCGATCGGCCGCCACCGTCGCGGCGGCCACGATGCGTTCGGTGGCGGCCCGTTCGGCGGCCGGGGCGGGCGCGGCGGCTTTGGCGATTTCGGCGACGACGGCATGCCGCGCGGCCGCCAGTTCAGCTCCGACGATCTCCAACTGCTGCTGCTCGCGCTGGTGGCCGAACAACCGAGCCACGGCTACGAACTGATCAAGGCGCTCGACACGCGCTCGAATGGTTTTTACAGCCCGAGCCCCGGCATGGTGTATCCGGCGCTCACGTATCTCGAGGAAGTCGGCTTCGTCGCGTCGCAGGCGGAAGGCAACCGCAAGCGCTATGCGCTGACCGACGCAGGCCGCGCGCATCTCGACGCCCAGCGCGAACGCGTCGACACGCTGTTCGCGCGCCTCACGCACCTCGCTCGCAAGATGGAATTCATGCGCCGCGCGTTCGCCGGGGAATCGGCGGGCAACGAAGCGCAGGACGAATCGCAGGCCGGCTGGCTGCCGGAATTCGTCGAGGCGCGGCTCGCGCTCAAGCGCACGCTACTGCACAAGAGCGCCGCCGATGCGGACGAACAGCGCCGCATCGCGGCCATTCTGCGCCGCGCGACGGCCGAAATCGAAGGCGGCGGCGGCGCGTGATCCGCGCCGCCGCGTCACCACTCAGGAGAACGGATTAATGCAGAACACATCCGAACGCACCGTCACCCGCGTGCGCCACACCCTCAAGTTCCGGCTGCTGCAGGTGCTGCGCGTGCAGACCGTGACGCCGCATCTGCTGCGCGTCACGCTCGGCGGCCCCGATCTCGCGGATTTCGAATCCGCGTCGTTCGACGATCACGTGAAGGTCTTTTTCCCGCCGGCCGGCGCGGAACGGCCCGCGCTGCCGACGCTCGGCGCGAACGGCCCCGAGTTTCCGGAAGGCGAGCCGAAGCCGGTCGCGCGCGATTTCACGCCGCGTCGCTTCGACCGCGCCGCCTGCGAGCTCGATCTGGAATTCGTGCTGAACCATCCGGGCCCGGCCTCGCAGTGGGCCGCGCAGGCACGCGTCGGCCAATGGCTCGGCATCGGCGGCCCGCGCGGTTCGTTCGTCGTCCCGACCGGTTTCGACTGGCATCTGCTGATCGGCGACGATACGGCGCTGCCGGCCGTCGCGCGGCGTCTCGAGGAATTGCCGGCCGGTGCACGCGCGGCGGTCGTGCTGGCAGTCGCGGATCGCACCGCGCAGATCTCGTTCGATACGCGCGCCGACGTGCATGAAATCTGGCGCTTCCGCGCCGAAGCCGACACGGCGAACGGCGACGTGCTGCTGAATGCCGTCCGTGACCTGCCGCTGCCGTCGTCCGGCGACGGCTACGTGTGGGCGGCCGGCGAAGCGCTGTCGATGCGCGCGGTGCGCCAGCACCTGACCGGCGAACGCGGCGTCGACAAGTCGCGCATCCGCGCGGCGGCCTACTGGAAGCGCGGCGCGGCGGCCGTGCACGAAACGCTGGAAGACTGACCGGGATGGGCGCCCGGTTGCCGGGCGGCTGAAACAATCGTGGCGCCGGCGCAGCGGCGGGCTTGGCATCGGCATCGCGGCTGGTATATATGTATGTCTGCGACGCCGCTGTCGGGCGACAGCCGCCGCAGCCCGCCCAGGAGCGCCCGGTCATGACAAAAGAAAGCCACGCTTCGCCTTTCCTTCGCCACCTGAAGATCGCCGGTTATTGCGGCCTCGCCGCAGTCGTCCTCGCGCTGTTCGTCGCGATGTGCGCGATCCTGACGGAAAGCGCCCTCGACCGCGATGCCGCACGGCATCCGGCCGATACGCCCGAACTGCACGATGCGGACGGCGGCCCGTCCGCCTCGGCCGAATCGGCCCGCACACCCGGCTCGTCCGGCTGACGGCGTCCTGCCCGCTTCCTTCCGCTTACGGCGCCTGCCGGCGCCCCCTCACGACCGCATGCACCGAATCGCCGAGCCGTTCGAGCAGCGCGGTCACGCGTTGCCCGTACAGGTGCGCGGCCAGCGCGCCGACCGTGCCGACCAGCACGCCGCCCGCCATGTCGAACGGCCAGTGCACGCCCGCATAGATGCGCCCCCATGCGATCGCGACGGCCATCGCGGCCATCACGAAACCGGTGACCCGCGTCGTGCCGCCGAGCAGCAGGCCGACCGCCATGCTCCACGCGAACGTCATGTGATCGCTCGGAAACGAGCTGTCCGGCGCGTGCGGAATCAGTTGCGTGCCGACGCCGGCCATGAACGGGCGCGGCGAGAACCAGACATGCCCGAGCACCTGCGCGAGCACGAGCGCCACGCAGACGCCCACACCGGCTTCGATCGCCTGGCGCCGCGCGGGGCGCGCGCCGAAGATCCAGGTCAGCAGCAGCACCGCGGGCAGCGCATAGACGAGCCAGTCGGCGGCGAAGATCGCGAGGTGGGCAACGCCCGGGTGCGGTGCACCCCCGGCGTTGATGGCGGAAAAGAGGGCGAGATTGAGGTTCTGCATGAATCCGGTTGCGTGGGGCGTAAAAGATCGGCCGGTTGCCCGGCCGGATACGAACGATGCCAGGGCGTGGCCGCTTAAGCGGTGCTGAGTGCTGAATGCGGCAGCCGCCCGGACAAGGCCCGCGCGGCGAACGGACTTAGATCCTGCACCGCAACACAAGTTCACACAATTGTCATATTACCGCGCGAACGTCCCCGTAAAGGCCCACCCCGCCTCCCGTAAAGGCTCACCTTTTTCACATGATGGCGTCATCGACACGTGCCACCATCGCCCGGCCCGAGTGTCGTCCAGGCCGTTTGCCTCATTCATCTCAATATTTACGCGTCGAATTATTCGAAATCGGCAACAATTAATTCCAGATGCGGCATCGCACAACGGCAACGCACAGGCATACGATTACGACCACTCATCCACGAAGCGATCAACAACAAGGAGTCCGCATGAAACCCAGCGATGTCCGATCGAAAGCGTTTGCGATGCCGTTGACCAGCCCTGCGTTCCCGATGGGCCCGTACCGTTTCGTCGATCGTGAGTTTCTGATCATCACGTACCGCACCGATCCGGACCGCCTCCGTGAAATCGTCCCCGAGCCGCTGCAGGTCACCGAGCCGCTCGTGCATTACGAATTCATCCGCATGGCCGATTCGACCGGCTTCGGCGATTACACCGAAAGCGGCCAGGTGATCCCGGTCGAATACGACGGCAAGCCGGGCGGCTATACGCTCGCGATGTATCTCGACGATCACCCGCCGATCGCCGGCGGCCGCGAGCTGTGGGGTTTCCCGAAGAAGCTCGCATCGCCCACGCTGCACGTGAACACCGATCACCTCCTCGGCACGCTCGACTACGGCAAGGTGCGCGTCGCGACCGGCACGATGGGCTACAAGCACAAGGAACTCGACATCGACGAGCAGGCGAAGCGGCTCGCCGGCCCCAATTTCCTGCTGAAGATCATCCCGCACGTCGACGGCACCGCGCGGGTGTGCGAACTGGTGCGCTACTACATGCAGGACATCAAGATGAAGGGCGCGTGGACGGGCCCCGCTTCGCTCGAACTGGCGCCGCATGCGCTCGCGCCGGTGGCCGACCTGCCGGTGCTCGAGATCGTCGAAGCCCGGCACATCGTCGCAGATTTGACACTCGGCCTCGGCGAAGTCGTCTACGATTATCTGGCCCAGTAACACGTCCGCAGTCCTTTCTCCCTGTCAATCCTTTCACCACGGGAATTCGAACATGAGCAATCTGAATGGCAAGACCGCAGTCGTCACGGGCGCCGCGAGCGGCATCGGCAAGGAAATCGCGCTGGAGCTGGCCAAGGCAGGCGCGGCCGTCGCGATCGCCGACCTGAACCAGGACGGCGCGAACGCGGTTGCCGACGAGATCAACAAGGCAGGCGGCAAGGCGATCGGCGTCGCGATGGACGTGACCAACGAGGAAGCCGTGAACAGCGGCATCGACAAGGTGGCCGAAGCGTTCGGCTCGGTCGACATCCTCGTGTCGAACGCCGGCATCCAGATCGTCAACCCGATCGAGAACTATTCGTTCTCCGACTGGAAGAAGATGCAGGCGATTCACGTGGACGGCGCGTTCCTGACGACCAAGGCCGCGCTCAAGCACATGTACAAGGACGATCGCGGCGGCGTCGTGATCTACATGGGCTCGGTACACTCGCACGAAGCGTCGCCGCTGAAGTCGGCGTACGTGACGGCCAAGCACGGGCTGCTCGGCCTGGCCCGCGTGCTGGCGAAGGAAGGCGCGAAGCACAACGTGCGCTCGCACGTCGTGTGTCCGGGCTTCGTGCGCACGCCGCTGGTCGACAAGCAGATTCCGGAGCAGGCGAAGGAGCTCGGCATCAGCGAAGAGGAAGTGATCAAGAAGGTGATGCTCGGCAACACGGTGGACGGCGTGTTCACGACGGTGCAGGACGTCGCGCAGACGGTGTTGTTCCTGTCGGCGTTCCCGAGCGCCGCGCTCACGGGCCAGTCGTTCATCGTCAGCCACGGCTGGTTCATGCAGTAAGGTCCCTCGCCTCCCGAACGGGAGGCGATTCCCCGCAGCACCGCTTATTCTTACGACGGGATGCCGTCTGTCGACGTCATTCCGTTCGCCTCCGCCGTCCACGGCGGGATTTCTCGGAGCAACTGATGAAACCGCACGCGCGTACAGAAAAGCAGGCCGTCGATGCGGCGGACCTGCAGCACGAAGCCGGCGCGCCGGCTGCTGCGCGGTCGCTGCCGTACGAAACGATCGCGCTCGTCCTGCAGGGCGGCGGCGCGCTCGGCGCATACCAGGCCGGCGTGTTCGAAGGGCTGCATGAAGCAGACATTCCGCTCGACTGGATCGCGGGCATCTCGATCGGCGCGCTCAACACGGCGCTGATCGCCGGCAATGCGCCCGAGCATCGCGTCGAGCGCCTGCGTGAATTCTGGGAAACGATCTGCCAGCCGGCGTTCTTTCCCGCGGTGCCGGCCGCGTTCGAGTTCGCGCTGTTCAACAGCATCGACCAGATCCGCACGTTCTTCACAGCATCGCAGGCCGCGAGCGCGATGATGCAGGGCCAGCAGGGCTTCTTCGTGCCGCGCTTTCCGACGCCGCTGCCGGGCGTGTCCGACCATCCTGAAAAAGTCAGCTGGTACGACACGTCGGCGCTGCGCACGACGCTGCTGAAACTATGCGATTTCGACCGGATCAATTCGGGCGAGACGCGCGTGTCGGTCGGCGCGGTCAACGTCGGCACCGGCAACTTCGTGTACTTCGACAACTCGCGCATCCGTCTCGCGCCCGAGCATTTCATGGCGTCCGGTGCGTTGCCGCCCGCGTTCCCGCCCGTCGAGATCGAGGGCGAGTATTACTGGGACGGCGGCGTCGTGTCGAACACGCCGCTGATGGAAGTGCTCCGCGCCCGGCCGCGCCGCGACACGCTCGCGTTCCAGGTCGATCTGTGGAGCGCGCGCGGGCCGCTGCCGCGCACGATGGCCGACGTCGCCGAGCGCACGAAGGACGTGCAGTATTCGAGCCGCACGCGTTTCGTCACCGATACGCTGCAGCGCGAACAGCGCTACCGCAACGTGCTGCGCCACGTGCTCGACCAGGTGCCGGAAGAGCAGCGCAAGAACGACCCGTGGTGCGTCGAGGCCGACGCGATGTCGAGCGGGAAGAAGTACAACATCCAGCACCTGATCTATCAGCAGAAAGCGTACGAGCATCACTACAAGGACTATCAGTTCGGTCTGTCGACGATGCGCGACCACTGGTCCGCGGGTCTCGACGACATCCGCAAGACGCTCGCGGTGAAGGACGGCCTCGCGCTGCCCGTCAACGACGCGGGCTTCGTCACGCACGACATTCACCGCCGCCGGTAATGCCGTGTGCAACGGGCCGGTGCGCCGCATGCGCCGGCCCGTCCTCCTTTCCGATTCGACATGCCGATTTTCATTGCGCTATTCGCGCTCATCGCCCTGGGCTGGGGCGCCGTTCACCTGTTTCACGTCATCGCCGCGCAGTTCGGCCAGCCGGTCGCGATCGCGGCCGCCGTGCTGGCCGCCGCGATCCTGATCGCACTGATCGCGTGGTGGCTCAAGCGCCGTCGCGACATCGCACCGAACACGAAGGAAGAAGGCTGGACGCATATCGTGCATCGCGCGTGGGGCGAGTTGCGCGTGTCCGCGACGCAAGGGCTGCTGTGGCTGTCGCATGACGGCGCGGACGGCCGCTATACGCTGTCGCAGCTCGACGGCTGCGAGGCCGCGCCGATCGACGGCCGCTGGCATCTCGTCGTGCGCGTGCGCGACGCCGTGCGCGGCGAATGGAAGCTGCCGATGATGAACAAGCACGATGCACAGCGCTGGGCGCGCGTGCTGATGCTCGCGAAGGACAACCGGCTCTGAACTGAACGCGCGTTCGGCCCGCACGGGCCAGCCGCACGACGGCCCGCTATCGCGCGCCGAGTGCCCGCAGCGCATCGAGCACGTGCTGCGTCGTCCGTTCGACCGGGCCGGCCCGGTGGGCAATCCCCAACTCGCGCCACAACGCCGGACGTAGCGGCCGCATGACGATGCGCGCATCCGGCAGCGGGGCCCCGGCCTCGTGCGGCAGCAGCGTCGCGCCGTACCCTGCGGCGACCAGGCTCTTGATCGCATCGTTGTAGTTGAGTTCGATCCGCGGCTCGGGCCGGTGGCCGCCGAGCGCGAACCATTCCGTCGTGAGCCGCGACAGACGCGTCGTCGCATCGTTGAGAATCAGCGGCCGCGCGGCCAGATACGCGGGCGTCACCCGGGCCGGAAGCGGCCAGTCCGCGGGCAGGAAAGCCATCACCGGGTCTCGACGCCACGCGCGGATCGACAGCCCCGCGACCGGCGCTTGCGGCAGCGCGACCAGCCCGACATCGAGCGTGCCTTGTGCAATGCGCGCCAGCGTGTCCTGCGACGTGAGCACCGCGATCTGCACGTCGATATCCGGATGCTGCGCGCGCAATCCGGCCACCGCCTGCGGCAACAGGTGTGCGATCGCACCGGTCGATGCGCCGAGGCGTACGCGCCCGGTCAACCCCTGCACCTGTCGCTGCACGTCGTCCAGCGTGGCCTCGACTTCCGCCAGCAGACGCCGCGCCCGCTCCACCAGCACTTCTCCGATCACCGAGGGGCGCACGTTGCCGCGGGTGCGCGACAGCAGCGGCGCGCCGACGCGGCTTTCCAGCTCGGCGACATGCAGACTGACGGTCGGTGGCGCGAGATGAAGCCATTGCGCCGCCGCCACAAAGGATCCCTGGTCCGCGATTGCGACCAGCGTACGCAGGCGGTCCAGACTGATCTCGCGCATCACACACCTCTCGTTCAGGAAAGCTGAATCTGACGGTCAGCAAATTCAACTTTTCCTATTCTAGGCGTTCGGTGGACGATACGGCTTCCCCCGACGACCGAACGCGACGAACACGACCATCATGAGCTTCCCCACTGTCTTCATCGACGGCGACCAGGGCACGACCGGGTTGCAGATTCACGCGCGTCTGCGCGACCGCACCGACGTGCAGCTGCTCACGCTTCCCGCCGCCGAACGCAAGGACCCCGCGCGGCGCGCCGACGCACTCAACGCGTGCGATATCGCCATCCTGTGCCTGCCCGACGCGGCCGCGCGCGAAGCGGTCGGCTTTATCCGGAACCCGGCGGTACGCGTGATCGACGCGAGTTCGGCCCATCGCACGCAGCCCGAATGGGTCTACGGCTTTCCCGAGATGGCCGCCGGACACGCGCAACACATTGCGCAGGCGAAGCGCGTGACCAATCCGGGCTGCTACCCGACGGGCGCGATCGGCCTGCTTCTCCCGCTGCTGCAGGCCGGGCTGCTGCCGCGCGACTACCCGGTGAGCATCCACGCGGTGTCCGGTTACTCGGGCGGCGGGAGGGCTGCCGTCGACGCATTCGAATCGGGCGACGCCGCCGCACGCGCGTTGCCGCTACAGGTCTACGGCCTCGCGCTCGAACACAAGCACGTGCCCGAGATCCGGCAGCATGCGGGGCTCGCGCATCGCCCGTTCTTCGTGCCGGCCTACGGTGCCTATCGGCAAGGCATCGTGCTCACCATACCGATCGAGCTGCGCCTGCTTCCGGCCGGGGTGACCGGTGAGCGGCTGCATGCGTGTCTCGCGCACCACTACGCGAACGCGCGTCACGTCGACGTGATGCCGCTCGCGGACGCACGCGCGGCAACGCATCTCGATCCGCAAGCGCTGAACGGCACCAATGATCTGCGGCTCGGCGTGTTCGTCAACGCAGACGGCGGTCAGGTGCTGCTGTCCGCCGTGTTCGACAATCTCGGCAAAGGGGCATCCGGCGCTGCCGTGCAGAATCTCGACTTGATGCTCGGCGCGCTGCACGCGGCGTGACGCTCCGCAGGCATCGTCGGCGGTGCCTGCGCACGCCCCCGTAAAAGCTCACCTTTAGCCGGTTTCAGGCCGTATCGTCACCCGCGGCGCCATTCAGGCCGGCCAGCGTCTCCACCAGAAAATCCACGCACACGCGCACCTTCGCCGACGCCGCGACGCGTTCCGGATACACGGCCCAGATGTTCGCGGGCTGGATCGCGTCCGGCAGCACGCGGCACAACGCGCCGCGCTCGATCAGCGGCCCGGCCTCCCAGATCGAGCGCAGCACGATGCCGCGCCCGGCCAGCGCCCATTGCACGGCCACTTCGCCATGGTTCGTCGACAGCGCGCCGCCGACCTTCACCGTGGCCGGTTCGCCGCGCACGTTCAGCCGCCATACGCCGAACGGATGATCGCGCTCCTTGATCGCGAGGCAATCGTGCGAGGCCAGATCCGCGAGCGAGCGCGGCGTCCCGCGGCGGGCGAGATAGTCGGGCGACGCGCACAGCACGCGATGGTTCGTGGCAAGGCGGCGCGCGATCAGGTGATCGGCGATCTCGTCGCCGATGCGCACGTCGAGGTCGTAGCCCTCGCCGGCCACATCGACGAGCCGGTCGAACAGATCGAGCCGCACGTTCAGTTGCGGATAGCGCGCGCTGAAGTCGAGCAGCGCCGGCGCGACGACGTGCCGGCCGAAGCCGAAGCTGCTCGACATGCGCAGCGTGCCGCGCGGCACCGTGCGCGTGGTCGACACATCCTCGACGAGATGATCGACGTCGTCGAGAATCTTTTCGGCGCGCGCGAACACGCGCTCGCCGGCTTCGGTGACCGTCATGCGGCGTGTCGAGCGGTGCAGCAGGCGCGTGCCGAGCTGCGCCTCGAGCATCGCGACGCGCTTGCTGACATACGCGGGCGACACCGCGAGCTGCTCGGCGGCCGCACTGAAGCTCGCGAGGCGGACGACCAGGCTGAACACGCGCAGGTCGTCGAGGTTCGGCGATTTATTCACGATTCGTGGAAAGTCGATTAACTTTTGAGCGATTTTAATCCATATGGAAATAAATAGAATGACGTGACGGGCCGCTGCCTTCCCCGCAGCCGGCCGAACAGCCAAGGAGATTTGCATGACCGACAGGACTTACAGGATTGCCGTGATCCCCGGCGACGGCATCGGCCGCGAAGTGATGCCCGAGGGCCTGCGCGTGCTCGAAGCCGTGACCGCGCGCTTCGGCGTGCGCTTCGACTTCGTCGAGATCGACTGGGCGAGCTGCGACTACTACGCGCAGCACGGCACGATGATGCCGGACGACTGGAAGGCGCAACTGTCGGGCATGGACGCGATCCTGTTCGGCGCGGTCGGCTGGCCGGCGACGGTGCCCGATCACATTTCGCTGTGGGGCTCGCTGCTGAAATTCCGCCGCGAATTCGACCAGTACATCAACCTGCGGCCCGCGCGCCTGTTCGACGGCGTGCCGTCGCCGCTCGCCGGCCGCCGCCCGGGCGACATCGATTTCATGATCGTGCGCGAGAACACCGAGGGCGAATATTCGTCGGTCGGCGGCACGATGTTCGAAGGCACCGAGCGCGAAGTCGTGATGCAGCAGTCGATCTTCACGCGGCACGGCACCGAACGCGTGCTGAAATTCGCGTTCGAACTCGCGCAGCGGCGCGCGAAGCGCGTCACCGTCGCGACCAAAAGCAACGGCATCGCGATCAGCATGCCGTGGTGGGATGCGCGCGCGGCCGAAATGGCCGAACGCTATCCGGAAATCGCGGTCGACAAGCAGCACATCGACATCCTGTGCGCGCGCTTCGTGCTGCAGCCGGACCGCTTCGACGTCGTCGTCGCGTCGAACCTGTTCGGCGACATCCTGTCGGATCTCGGGCCGGCCTGTACGGGCACGATCGGCATCGCGCCGTCGGCGAACCTGAACCCCGACCGCACGTTCCCGTCGCTGTTCGAACCCGTGCACGGTTCGGCGCCCGACATCGCGGGGCAATACATCGCGAATCCGGTCGCGATGATCTGGTCGGCGGCGATGATGCTCGACTTCCTCGGTAACGGCACGGGCCGCGAACGCGACGCGCACGATGCGATCGTCGCCGCGATCGAGGACGTGCTGCGCACGGGGCCGCGTACGCGCGATCTCGGCGGCAACGCGGGCACGCAGGAAGTGGGTGAAGCGATCGCCGCACGGATTGCGGGTTGAGGGTTGAAGGTCATGCCCGGCGCTCGCGCCGGGCATGACCTTCGTGAAACGGTCTGCGGTGAGCGACGCATGATGCGGTTGCGCACGTGTGCGGACTCCGCCGATGCGTCGGCGGTGAAGTCGAGCGGTGAGCAACGACACGTCGCGACGCGCACTGCTTGTGCGGTCTTTCGTTGAGCGTCGAAAGATGATCCGATCGGTGAGTTGCACGTCGCGCTCGCACACACCGATCGTCAATGCACGATCGCTTAAACGCGATCGGTGAGATGCATCACGCGGTGAAGCACACCGCAGCACTTCGACGCATGCACCGTTTTACCCGCGCGATGTCGCGTCGATCTATTCAACGCACACAGCTCGACGCGATATTTCACCTCGTCCCGAAAAATCTCACCTTCAGCGGACGGCTCCCGAATTTCCTCACCATTGAACCCGGGTGATGCGTTCGCCGATCCGTCGAACGCATGCGAGCATCACAGCCCGAGGTCGGACAGCCCCGGATGATCGTCCGGACGACGGCCAAGCGGCCAGTGATAAAGACGGTCCGCTTCGCGAATCGGCAGATCATTGATGCTCGCGTGACGATGCGCCATCAGGCCGTTTTCGTCGAACTCCCAGTTCTCGTTGCCGTACGAACGGAACCAGTTGCCCGCATCGTCGTGCCACTCGTACGCGAAGCGCACCGCGATGCGATTGCCGCCGAACGCCCACAGCTCCTTGATCAGCCGGTAGTCGAGTTCGCGCGCCCACTTCCGCTGCAGCAGCCCGACGATCTCGTCGCGGCCCGTCACGAATTCCGCGCGATTGCGCCAGCGGCTTTGCGGCGTATAGGCGAGCGATACGCGTTGCGGGTCGCGCGTGTTCCACGCGTCCTCGGCGGCGCGCACTTTCTGGCGCGCCGTGTCGAGCGTGAAGGGCGGAACGGGCGGACGAACTTCGGGGGAAGCGGACATGGGTTGCTCCTGTTCAGGGTTCTGGCTGCGAATGCACGCAGCCGGTTCGGATTCGCTGCGTCGACTACCGCGATACGGTATCGAGCAGCAGTTCAGCCGTCGCGCGCGCATCGCGCGCGGCGTTTGCATCGCCGCTGACGAGCGCCACGCCGATCGCGCCGTCGATCAACACGAGCCACTGACGCGCGATGCGCGCGAGCCCGCGGCGCTCGATGCCGGTTTCATCGGCATAGGCGTCGAAGCGCTCGCGCACGAACGCCAGCAGGCGTGCCTTGTGCATGCGGGCAACGATGCGCACGGGATCGTCGGCGTCGGGTATCTCGCCCGACGCATTCAGGAACGCGCAGCCGTGAAAGTCGGGCTGCCCGAACCAGTCGCGCAGCACGTCGAACATGCCGAGCAGTTGCGCGCGCGGCGCCTTGCCGCGCGCCAGCGTGGCGTCGACGAACCAGCGCATCCAGCGTTCGTCGCGACGTTCGAGCGCGGCGACCACCAGCGCCTCTTTCGATTCGAAATGCGAATAAAAGCTCTTTCGTGCCGCGCCGGATCGCTTGACGATCGCATCGACACCGGTCGCATGGATGCCGCCCGAATAGATCAGCGCTTCGGCCGCGTCGAGCAGCCGGTCGCGAACGCCCGGGTCGCCGGAGGAGTCGAGAAGTGTGTTCATGGGTTTACGGTAGAACGATCGTTCTCCGTCGTCAATACCCGGATGAAGAGGCCCTGCCGGTGGGAGGGCTGAAGTGCCCGAAGCGCCGGCGCGTCGTGTTGAGCCTTCAGCTCGCCCCGCGCGGATCGAAGGGTGAACGGATCAAGTAGTGGTCTGCGCACCGATCAAGGCCAATCGGTGTCGATCGCATCGCGCATCAGTGAGTCGCAACGCTGTGTGCGGCTCACGGTTGATGTTCCGGTTCGGCACGATGTCGCATACGGTGGCGTGCGAGCGCTCGCACGCCAAGCGAAGCGAAGCAGGGAAGTGCGGGGAAGAGGAGAAACAGGCGCCGAATGGCGTGACGAGGAGAAGCGATGCGTCTGTCGACAGGTGAAGCGACCATGCAACTGCACGTCACCGACGCGGGATCGTGTGGCGATTCGGCGCGCAAACACAGCTCCCGAATAATCTCACCTCAAGCGTTGAATCGCGCGTTCCGACGCGCGACGTTGCGCGTGCAAACGAAAGCGGGGCAGTCGGCGAACGCGCCGCACTGCCCCGTCTCGACGCTCGACTCAGACCGTCCAGTCGAGAATCACCTTGCCGCTTTCGCCGGACAGCATCGCGGCGAAGCCTTGCTCGTAGTCGTCGGCTGCGAAGCGATGCGTGATGATCGGCGACAGGTCGAGGCCGCTCTGCAGCATCGCGACCATCTTGTACCAGGTCTCGAACATCTCGCGGCCGTAGATGCCCTTGATCTCGAGCCCCTTGAAGATCACCTGGTTCCAGTCGATCGCCGTCTGCGCGGGCGGGATGCCGAGCAGCGCAACCTTGCCGCCATGGTTCATCGCCTCGAGCAGGCTCGTGAATGCGCTCGGCACGCCGGACATCTCGAGACCGACGTCGAAGCCTTCGGTCATATGCAGGTCGGCCATCACGTCGCGCAGCGAGTCGCGCGCGACGTTGACCGCGCGCGTCGCGCCCATCTTGCGCGCGAGCTCCAGCCGATAGTCGTTGATGTCGGTGATGACGACGTTGCGCGCGCCGACGTGCTTCGCGATCGCGACGGCCATGACGCCGATCGGGCCCGCGCCGGTGATCAGCACGTCTTCGCCGACGAGATTGAACGACAGCGCCGTGTGCGTCGCGTTGCCGAACGGATCGAAGATCGACGCGAGATCGTCGGAGATCTCCGGCGGAATCTTGAACGCGTTGAACGCCGGAATCGCCAGGTATTCGGCGAACGCGCCCTCGCGGTTCACGCCGACGCCCACCGTATTGCGGCACAGATGCCGACGCCCGGCGCGACAGTTGCGGCAGAAACCGCACGTGATGTGGCCTTCGCCGGACACGCGATCGCCGATCGCGAAGCCGCGCACTTCCTGCCCCATCTCGACGATCTCGCCGACGTATTCGTGGCCGACGTGCATCGGCACCGGAATCGTCTTCTGTGCCCAGTCGTCCCACTTCCAGATATGGATGTCGGTGCCGCAGATCGCCGTGCGGCGAATCTTGATCAGCACGTCGTTGTGGCCGACTTCGGGACGCTTCACGCGCGTGAGCGTGAGGCCGGGGCCGCGTTCGAGCTTTGCCAGTGCTTTCATGGTCGCGCCTCCGTCAGATGATGCCGAGCGACTTGCCGACGCGCACGAACGCGGCGACCGTCTGGTCGATCTGTTCGGGCGTATGCGCGGCGCTCATCTGTGTGCGGATGCGCGCCCGGCCACGCGGCACGACGGGGAACGAGAAGCCGATCACGTACACGCCTTCGCCGAGCAGCTTGTCGGCCATGTTCGTCGCGAGCTGCGCGTCGCCGAGCATCACCGGGATGATCGGATGCGCGCCGGGCACGAGCGTGAAGCCGGCTTCGGTCATCTGCTGGCGGAACCGCGCGCCGTTCTCGCGCACGCGCTCGCGCAGCTTCGCGCCTTCGTCGCTGCCGAGCAGTTCCAGCACCTTCAGCGATGCCGCGGCGATGCTCGGCGTGAGCGTGTTCGAGAACAGGTACGGACGCGAGCGCTGGCGTAGCAGCTCGATCACCTCGCGACGCGCGGCGACATAGCCGCCCGAGGCGCCGCCGAGCGCCTTGCCGAGCGTGCCCGTGATGATGTCGACGCGGCCTTCGACGCCGCAGTGCTCGGGCGTGCCGCGGCCGTGCGTGCCGATGAAGCCGACCGCATGCGAATCGTCGACCATCACGAGCGCGCCGTAGCGATCGGCGAGATCGCAGATGCCTTTGAGGTCGGCGATGATGCCGTCCATCGAGAACACACCGTCGGTCGCGATCAGCTTGTGGCGCGCGCCCGCGGCGTCGGCCTCCTTCAGCTTCGCCTCGAGGTCGGACAGATCGTTGTTCTTGTAGCGGAAACGCTTCGCCTTGCACAGGCGAACGCCGTCGATGATGCTCGCGTGATTCAGCTCGTCGCTGATCACCGCGTCGTTCTCGTCGAGCAGCGTCTCGAACAGCCCGCCGTTCGCGTCGAAGCAGCTCGAATAGAGAATGCTGTCCTCGGTGCCGAGAAACGCGGCCAGCGCGCTTTCCAGTTGCTTGTGGACGGTTTGCGTGCCGCAGATGAAGCGCACCGATGCCATGCCGAAGCCGTCCTGGTCGAGGCCGGCCTTCGCCGCGTCGATCAGGCGCGGATCGTTCGCCAGACCCAGATAGTTGTTCGCGCAGAAATTGAGCACGCCGGCACCGCCGGCGAGCCGCACGGCTGCCGCCTGGGGACTCGCGATCTCGCGCTCGGTCTTGTAAAAACCGTCCGCGCGGATCTGGTCGAGCGTCCCGCGCACCTGGGCGAGAAAGGCATCACGCATCGCAAAGCTCCTGACAGGGTTTCGCATTCCGCGGCGCACGGCTCGTGGCGGCGCAACGGCCTGCTACTGTTATAGTCGGTCGTTCGGTTGACCGCATTTATCCGATATTCCGAACTAGAATTCGAAATATCGAACAACTCTAAGCGAACGGAATCCAAATGGCAAGTTCCTCCGGATCGCGGCGCACGCGTGCCGACGCCGCCCCGCAGCCGCCGGCCGCGACCCCGCCGCGCGTGGGCGAGCAGATCCAGCGGCTGCGCAACGAGCGCAAGCTGACGCTCGACGACCTGTCGCGCGCAGCCGGCGTATCGAAATCGATGCTCTCCGAGATCGAACGCGACAAGGCCAACCCGACGATCGCCGTCGCGTGGCGGCTGACGAACGCGCTCGGCATCACGCTCGACGAACTGTTCTCGCAGCCGAAGGCGCCCGAGACGATCCGCGTGGACGGCCCGCACGACATTCCGACGCTCGCCGGCCACGACGGCCGGTACCAGTTGCGCGTATGGGGCCCGATCGACCTCGCCGGCAAGTTCGAGTGGTACGAGCTGACGCTGCCGGGCGGCGGCGCACTGGTATCGAACGCGCACGAACCCGGCACGCGCGAGCACCTCACCGTGCTGCAGGGCGCGATGGAAATCGAAGCCGCCGCGGCCAGCCGGCGCCTGAAAGCGGGCGACACCGCGCGCTACCCGGCCGACGAGCCGCATGCGATCCGCAATCCCGGCAAGACCGAAGCGCGGGCCTTGTTGATCGTGATACATCGCTGACGGCGCGTATAGCTAGCCAAAAGGACAATCGCAGGCCAGTTGCGGAAAATACTGTATGTTTGTACAGTATACGGACATTCCGCCATGCACGGGCCGGAGCCGGCGCACCGAGGCGCCCGCTCCGGTCGACAGGAGCCTGCAATGACAGAAGAACAAGATTTGGCCGCGCTCAGCTTCAAGGCTGCCGCGCACGACCTCGAATTGATCGTTCGCCATATCGCCGGGCGCTACATCCGTCAGCGCGTGCCGCTGACGTGGCGCCTGCTGCACGCGATCGAAGCCGAAGCGCTCGCCGATCTCGGCTTTGCCAGCCGGCACGACGCCGGCATGCGTCAACTGTTCGAACGGCCGTCGGACATGACGTTTCCCGAAACGGACGATCCGATCGACTTCGGGCGCTCGAATGCGCTGCCCGCGGTTTTTTCATTCGCCGTTCTCGCGTACGAAGCTGCGGCAACGACACACGATACCGCGCGCCCCGTGCGCGCTCACCGCCAGCCGAAGGCGTGGGGCGACTGATGGCCCAGCCCCGGCCGCGGCGCATGGCGGCCGGTTCACCCGCTTGCTGCCCGATACGTTGCGGAAAGGGCTACCATATACGCAACTAACGGAATTAATACCATGTCCCTTCCCGCCTCTCCCGACACCACCGCCCCGCCGGAAGAAAAGGATCTGTTCGACCGCGATGCATCCGACTGGGTCGTCTCGCCCGAAGCCGCGTTCGACGCGTGGCTGGCGATGCAGGACTATCGCCGCTCGTCGGCCGATGTCTATCGCGCGCAATGGGGCGCGTTTCTCGCGTGGATGCGTACACATCAAAAGAACCTGGCGACGGTCGATACGCCGACCATCGCGAACTTCGTCGGCGAGTTGCCGATCAAGAAAACGCAGCGAATGCGCTATCTCCGGCTGATCGAGCGCGTGCTCGATCATATCCGCCGCACCGAGTACGCATCGACCAATCCGGCCCGCTTCATTGCTCAGGATGGCGAAGCGAACTGGCGCAATGCCCGCGACAACGAACCGACCGGTTTCCTCACGCCGGCGGAGCGCGCGACGTTGCTCGCGTATCTGTTTTCGCCGATCGGCGTATCGGGTTCCGCGTACTGGAAGGAGCGTCGCGACCGCGCGCTCGTCGCCGCGTTTCTCGGTGCCGGCATCAAAACCGGCGAAGCGCGCGCACTTACGATTAGTTGCATCAATACGAGCGGCACGTCGCTGCGGATCGAGTCGACGCATCCGGATTTCGCGCGCGAAACCCATCTGGCCTCGTTCGCGATCGCCTTGCTCGAAGCCTGGCTCACCGAACGCAAGCGCCAGGAGATTCCGGGAGAGCTCGTCTTCCCCGCATCGCATGCCGGGCGACCGATGCACAAGGCGACGATGCTGCGCGCGATCGACGCGATCGTCGAATCGGCCGGGCTCACGTCGTCACGCACCGCGCGTGCAAGCCCGCAAACATTGCGCAATACCTACGCGGCCGAACTGTTCGAGCACGATGTGGCGCCCGAGCGCGTCGGCAAATGGCTGGGCTTCATGCGGCCGATCTCGTCGAATCGCCTGCATCGCGCCTGGAAAAACTGGCGCGACGGGCTGGCCGACAGCAACGGTGACATGTCCGACCGCGACGAAACTCACTGATCGGGAAATGGCTGCTCACGCAAAACGATCCGTGAGCAGCCTTGCGTGGCGCAGCCTCACCGTTTCGCAGCTCCCGAAAAACCTCACCTCAAGCGTCCCGGACCCTCTCACCTGTGCGGCGCCGCCGACTTCCGGGTCAGGGTTGCGCAAAACGCGCGACGGCTTCGAAGCGGGACGGCCATGCGCCCGAAGCGTGCTCGCACTCGGGGCACGCGACTTCAAAACCCTCGTCGCCGTGTGACAGTTCCGGTTCGCCGTCGCAATGCGGGCACCTGGCCGGCGCCGGAATCTCGTGATCCAGCGTGGTGCCGATCGCGGCATACGCGTCCGCATCCAGTTGTCCGGCATCGGCCAGGCGCCGAAGCAGCGCGGCGATTTCCGGATTCATCCCGCGGTTCGCGCGCAACGAACTCGCGTCTCGCGTTGCGCGGTCCAGTTCGTCGCTCTGGGTACGCAACTGTTCTTCGAGCCGGTCGGCGCGCGCCTTGGCCGAACTCAATTGCTGCAGGAAATCGAACTCCTTGCGCTGAACGTCGCGCAACCCGCTCTGGTAGGTCGACGCCATGCTGCGCAACGAGTCCAGTTCGACCAGCATCGGCTTGACGCGGCGTTCGGCTTCGGCCACCGCATCCTTGATTTGCTGCGCGTAGTGCTCGGTACGCTGCTGCAATTCGGCTTGCAGCGCATCGATGCGGTCGCGCAGCGCGGCGTTCTGGGCCTGTTCGGCATCGATCCGGCCGGCAGCCGCGGCCAGTTCCTTTTCCAGTCGGGCGACTGTGGTGAGCAATGTGGCTTCGCTTGCCGAACCGTGGGTGGTCTGCGACGCGAGCTGAACCTCGAGTTCGGTCACCCGCGCCTGCAATTGCTCGTTTCTCGCTTCGCCGCGTGCGAGCGCCCCTTCAAGCGTTTCCTGGCGGACGGTTGCGTCGCGCAACCGCTGTTCGGCGTCGGCCATGTCGGCGCGAACCTGCTCGCGGTCACCATCGAGGCTGTCGCGCGCGGCTTTCAATGCCTCTTCATAGAGTGCGCCGAGCAACGCGCAGGCCTTTTCCTCGACGGCTTTTGGGATCGCCGCGCCGTCGAGCCTGATCTTGGAGGCGGAACGGATGCGTTCCCAGAAATGGTCGATGTCTTTCGGGATGTCACTGGCGCTGCCGGTTTGGGTCAGATCACGGACGTTGGCGGCCGACGGCCGGATACCCAGATCGAAGAACAAGCGCTTGCACGCATGCAGCGACAATTCCTGGCGCCGTGCACCGCTTGCGCGCAGCGATTCCAGTTCTTCCCGAATGACTTGACGCATTTCGTCCAGGGTCATGGCAACACTCACAGACAATGAAGTGTGGCAATCATAACGAAATACGTATTTCTTGATACTTGTTTCGAGGGTCCGTTGTGAATTTACGTCGTTTTGCACAGAAATCGGATCTGTGAGCCGATCCTGCTGAAGGTGGCCTGGAATTCCGTGAAACAAAGCGAAGAAAGTCAGTCAAGTCCTTGTACTACAAGCGATTTCCAGCGAACCAGGAATTTGGGCATTTGTTTCACATGACGACGGATCCGGTTGCCTGTGGGTGTTCAGGGGTTGGGGTGTCTGTGGAAAACTCGTCAGCCCATGTCTTGAGAGTATTAGAAGTAAACACCCTTGAACCCTTAGTTAAAAACGTTAACGCCACGGCACAGCCTTATGGTGCAAGGCTTTCCGGCCGACAAGGTGAAGTTTTACGGGAGCCAAGGTGATCTTCTGCGGGAGCTAAAGTGATGGGGTTCAGGGAGCTGCGTGAGCCGTTGCAGGAAGGGTCGTGAGCGGATTCGGGATCACAGTAAAACACGCGTTTTCCCACAGGTGAGGGTTTTCGGGGCCGCACAGCCACGGAACCCGCGCGGTGCCTGACTGCACAGTTTTCTGCCTGTGCAGACATAGGTGAGAATTTGCAGGACCTGCTTTGCGCCCCGATTCTGCCCATCTTTTGGGCAGATTTGGCGAAAGGTGAGGTTTCACGGGACTCCACGGGAATTTGCTGTGAGGATTTCCGGGAAGCGAACGCCATTTTGCACAGCAAAAGTGCTCTCAGGGGCCTGTGATGCCCCAAAGGTGAGGTTTTTCGGGAGGGAAATCCGGGTTTTCCTGCCCGGATCCCCCTAAGGTGAGCTTTTTCGGGGCATGGATCACAGGCCGTGACCTGGCTCACAGGTGAGGCTTTCCGGGAGCGGTATTTGCTAAAAAAATGGTCAAAGGTGAGGCTTTTCGGGGCCTGTGACCGGCCGAATTCGCCGAAAAGCCCGCCAGGACTGGAAGAAATCTCGTTTTTGCTGTGCCACCTTTTGGCACAGGTGAGATTTTTCGGGGGCCGACATACGGTTGTCGTATGAGGGATTCCAGTCGAAAGGTGAGGTTTTTCGGGGGATCCCGGGGCTGCACAGCCAAATGCCTTCTGTGCATAAGTATCGGAAGAGATTGGGATTTTTGATACCGCGCCGGTTACGGTGAGGTTTTTCGGGAGCCATTTCCGTGCCCGCTGTTGTGCCGCATTTTTTCGGTAAGGTGAGCGTTTTCGGGAGTCATTGGCAGCCAGTCCCGCGTGTGCCGGGCCTTCCTCGGCATCCGGACGAATCAACATGCTGTGCCTGAGGTGAGTATTTTCAGGACCGGACACGATTCGCGCGCTGTACAATGCGCGCCCGGGCTGGCCAACTACCTGCTGATCGGGCCGCGCGTGCCGGTTTCGACGGCGGTTTTCCGCGTGTCGAAGCCGAACCGATCTTCCGGCGAGCCGCGCCTGTACATGCATACAGGCCGATGTGCGGCGGTCGGGGAGGGACGGTGAGGTGCAATCGCAACCCTGTGCTGAACTCACGGCTGCGCAGTCGCAAAATTACGACAAATCGAAAGGTGAGCCGATACGGGAGCCAATTTCGCACGTGTCGCGCACAGGTGAAATTCTGTGAATCGGCGCATGCCGCGGCACGTCTGGAAGAGTCTGGAACGCTGCACGGGCGGACCGGTGAGCGTTTTCGGGAGCAGTTCGGGTGAGTGCCGTTTCGCCGGCGCGCTTCACCGGCTATGGTGAGCATGTCGTTCTGGACGCACATCACCGCAGGCGCTATCCTTCCGGAAAACTTCTCCTCCGACCCGACGTATGGCCACGACGAAGCGCGCCAAGAAAACCGATGTGGATGTGGTGAGTGCCAGTTCAGCCGAATTGCGAAAGGCCGTCGAGGCGATCGCCATTCAGCCGAAGAGCGGCAAGATCACGCTCCTCACTCGCAAGCTGTTCAATGTCCTGCTCGCCGTGGCGCAGCAGGCCGACGACTCGGGCGACACGTATCGCGCGCTGCTGTCGGATATCGTCGCCAACTCCGCTTTCGATTCGAACGACACCGCGCTGGTGAAGGAACACCTGCGCCGCATGGTGTCGGTGCAGGTCGAATGGAGCACGGGGACGTCGAGCCAGAAGCCCGGCCGCAAGTGGGGCATCTCCACGCTGATCGCCGATGCGGAAATTCTCGAGGATCCGACCACCCGCCGCGTGTGGGTCGAATTCTCGTTCGCACCGAAGATCAAGAAGAAGCTGCTCGACCCGGTCCAGTATGCGCGCCTGAGCCTGCAGTTCCAGAGCCAGCTGCGCAGCAGCGCCGGACTCGCGCTGTACGAGATCTGCGTGCGCTACCTGACGAACCCGAGCCACCTGACGATGCGCGAGCCGTGGGAATGGTGGCGGCCGATCCTGTCGGGCACACCCGACACGGAAGCCGGCGACGAAGCGAAGCGCGAGTACAAGTACTTCAAGCGCGACTACCTGCGCCCCGCGATCGCGGAAGTCAACGCGGTCACCAACATCTTCGTCGAGCTGATCGAGCATCGCGAAGGGCGTCGGGTTGCCGAGATCCAGTTCCGCGTGACCGAGCGCAAGCAACCGATGCTCGCGCTCGACGAACACCCCAACGTATTCGACAGCACGCTGGTCGACCGGATGGTGAAGCTCGGGATCCCGCTGAAGGAAGCGCAGACGCTCTATGCGGACAGCGAGGAAAACCGGATTCGCGCCGCATTGCAGATGACCGAGCAGCGGATGCGCAGTACGACGCTGCCGCCGGTGCGCAGCGCGCCGGCGTTGTTCAAGGATGCGCTGAAGAAGGGGTATGCGCCGCCGGTCGAGTCGGTCGACGCGCTGCCGGCCGGCACGCCGGCAGCGAAGGTCGCGGCTGCGCAGCCGGACGATCTGAAGGCTCGCCTGCTGAGCGAGTTCTCCGCGTTCCGTCGCAAGGAAGCGAAGGTGCTGTACGAAGAGCAGGGCGACGCGGAGCGCGAAGTGGCGCGCGAGTCGTTCGAGTCGGAGGCATTGCCGACGATGGGCTCGCATCTGCGCGACGACTGGCGCAAGCGCGGCCTCGATTCCAAGCTGGCCGAGACGGCCTTTTTCGACTGGCTGGCCCAGAAGACCTGGGGCGAGCCGACGGACGGCGACCTGCTGTCGTTCACGCTGAACCAGTCGCGGGCCGCTTGAGACCCGCTCAGGCCCGCTGACGGGCCGCCGCCGGTCCCCACCCCCTGGTCGGGTGGGACCGGCGTCCTCACCAGGCCCTGCCGGCCGCTTTCCTCACTCCGACAACAGCATCCGCTCGAGCTGCTCGAGGATCGCGTCGCGCTTGTCCTTCGGGAGGCCGCGCAGGCGCAGTTCGATGCGGTCTTCGCCATAAGACTTCAGGTCGCCGACCGACTTGCCGCCGAGCTTGATCTCGAGACGCTGCGCATAGCGCTGTCGGCCTGCGGCCTTCGGCGTCTCCTGCGCCGCGACGCGGCCCTTGACGATGTCCGACACCTGGCGCGTGCTGAGATCGTCCGACACGATCTTGTTGATCAGCCGCAGCGTCGCTTCGGTGCCGCGCGCATTGTGATAGCGGCCGACCTGATACGCCATGTTCGACCCGAAGCGATCGGGGCGCGCGACCATTTCCTGCATGATCGCTTCCGGCAGCTTGCCGATCGACAGCGCGACGGCCACCGTCGACTCGTCGAGGCCGAGATGCTCGGAGAGTTCTTTCTGGCTCTGGAAATGCTTGTCGTCGAGGAAGCGGCGCCACACGACGGCGTTGTCGAACACCGTCTGCGAATCGCGCTGAACGTTGAGGTCGTAGCCGAGCTTGTAGCTCTGGATGCCGATCGGCACGTCGATCACGATCGCCTTGACCGACTCCTTGTTCGCTTCCTTCAGCGCCCGCACGCGGCGGCCACCGTCGCTGACGAAATACGTGCCCGGATTGTCGTAATCCGGAATCACGTGAATCGCCTGCTGCTGCCCCTGCTTCGCGAGGTTGACCGCGAGTTCGGCAATCGACGATTTCAGATAGAAGTGCCGTGGGTTGAACGGGCTGTGCTTGATCGCCTTCAGCGGCAGCTCGATCACCTGCCCCGGCGCATAGCGATTCTCGAGGCGCCACGCGCGATATGGCTGCGATTCGTCGATCGACGGATCGATCGTGAATTCCGGCGCAGGCGGCGGTGCGATGTCTTTCTTCGCGGATTTGGTCGGCGCCGGGGTGGGCGTCTCGGACTTGACGATACCGTCGATCGCATTGAGCCGATCAAGCGCCGTGCGCTTCTCGCTCGTCGTGATATCCGGGCGCGCTTGGAATCCTTTGGCAAATTGGGAAGGTTTCATGTGACTCCTTTATGCGCATAAAGTCAGGGCAGCATGGCGACGATTTCGTCGGCACATGCGCGAATTTCGGCGGCGGCCAGCTTGCCGCCGCGATCGTTCATCTGCAGTACGGTCTGACCGAGCGCCATCGCCTGCTTGTACGCTTCCCGAGTCGGAATCTGCGTCTTCAGCAGCGGGAAGCCGAGTTCCTCGAGTGCACGCTTGAGCTCGCGGGTCAGCATGCGCTTCTCTTCGGTCTTGTTCAGCAGGAAGACCGCGCGGAGGTCTTCGTTCATCACCTGAGCCTGCTGAATCAGTTTGACCAGCCCGACGCTCGACCAGTAATCGGCCGGCGACGATGATGTCGGGATCACGGCAATCGATGCGGCCAGCAGGACGACGCCGGAGACTTTCTCGGTGATCGACGGCGGGCAGTCCACGACGATGATGTCGTAGTCGTTGATGAACTTCTTGATCTCGCGATGGATCTGGCCGTCGGCTTCGGCAAGGTTGACGACCGGAAACGGGATGCCGTTGTCGCTGTCGCCGGCTGCGCTCGACCAGTGAATCAGCGTGTTTTGACGGTCTGCGTCGATGACGAGGACGCGCTTCCCTTTTTCGTGGAACGCGGCGCCGAGATGCATGGCAATCGTGCTTTTGCCGACGCCCCCTTTTTGTTGAGTGACTGCAATGATTTCCGCGGCCAATTTTCACTCCTGTTTTGGTCGTTGGAATTCTACAGGACGATATTTGAATTTCAATGAAATTGTCGTTCGACAACTACGCATTGGCCATTCGGACTATCGGTTTATGCGCATAAACGAGGTGGTGGAGATGGGTAGCGCGTTTGGGTGGTGTGTTGGAGATGGCGAGGCTGATGCCGAGGAGGCGATGGGCCGATCGATGGTCGGGTCTTCACGTGCTACCGCGTCGGAGGGCTGTTCGCCGCAGAGATGTCTCGGTGCGCTGCCCTTTCGCTGGACGGACTGCGTCGCCTGCGAGTTTGTGCGCATAAAGTCTGCCGAGGTCGAGGCGATCAACTTCGTCGCTAGAGCGCCCGGCATTCGCGAGCGAGAGGAGTGATCTGCGGGCCGGAGTCAGATGCGCGCCCATGAGTTGGTCGCTGAACGGGCATGTATCGAGGCAACGCCCTGTTGGCCCGCAGCGTTTATGCGCATAAACCGGATGCAACAATGGCCCGCGATGCAGGGCCGCAGGCAGAGATCTCGCCTGCGAGCAGCGCGCGATGAGGTCGCGCCGGGATGGCTATCGATACAGTGATCTCGTGGTGCCGTCTCGTATCGACAATACGTCCATGCCCGGAGCCGAGCAGCCCTCGTTCCACACTCAGAGGCTTTATGCGCATAAACCTAACCGACGTGCTTCGCAATCACGCGCCCGCTTTCGCCACCCGAGACAGCCCTCACGAGACAGCCCTCACGAGACAGCCCTCACGAGACAGCCCTCACGAGACAGCCCTCACGAGACAGCCCTCACGAGACAGGAACCCTCACGAAGCATTGGCTGGGCTAACTGCAGTTCCTTGGTCCCGCGAAGCAGGCCGCCCGATTTTATGCGCATAAACACAATCACTCTTTAAGGCGTCTCCCCAGACACCAGACACGCCCCTCTTCCGTCACGGCGCGCGTTAAACCGAACCGCCTCAGCGACCTGTCGAAAGGAAAGCCGCCCCGATCTTGGTTGAACCACCCCACCGAGCCCCTCGATGCAGACTGGCTACAATACTGGGCTCCACCATCCAGGCTTGAATGATGATCACGATCTACCACAACCCCCGATGCTCGAAGTCCCGCGAGACGCTTGCGTTGGTCGAGTCGCTGAATACCGCCGGCGCGGCGCTGAACGTCGTCGAGTACCTGAAGACGCCGCCAACGGTCGAGGAACTGGAAACGCTGCACAAGCAGCTCGGCCGCCCGGTCCGTGACATGCTGCGCGACGGCGAGGAGCCGTACAAGGCGCTGAACCTGGCTCGCGCGGCTCTGACCGACGCTGAAGCCTACGCGGCGATCGCCGCTCATCCGATTCTGCTGCAACGCCCCATCGTCGTGTATCGCGGCAAGGCGGCCATCGGTCGTCCGCCTGAGTCGGTGAAGGCGCTGTTCGAATAATTCTTGCCCGGCGTATTTTTCTTATTGCATCAACGTGACCCAGCCCAGCCCGGCACACGCAACGGCAATCCAGGCCGACGCAATCGCCGGGTAACCTTGCTACCCGGCACCGAAACGATACGTCGACACCGCGGCGCCTAGCCTCCACCGGACGACCCACCATCATCGTCCGGGTCCCGCCCCGCCGCCGCTTTCGCGGCCGTCCGCAACAGCGCGATCTGTCCGCGATAGGCGCGGCATCCGCTGCAAGTCGGCAAATGCACGCGCACCCGCAGGCGCTCGTGCAGCGTCAGATGCCGGTCGAGCGCATCCGACAGCAGTCGTGTCACGTCAGTACATTTCCCCGGCAGCATCTTCGGTCGTCAGTCCTTTTTCGCTAAGGCAGGTTCGCAGACGCGTGCGCGCCCGGTACAGCAGCACGCTGCAATGATTCGTCGTCAGCGTCAACTCGCTGCAGATGTCCGCAATCTCGACGTCGAGGAATTCGCGCATCATGAACACGCGTCCGATCTGCTCCGGCAGATGGTCGAGGCAGACCTGGAACAGCGTCCAGAACTGCTGTTGCTGCAACAGCGTTTCGGGCTTCGGCCACGGTCGCGGTTTCGCATGCGCGGCCCAGTGTCCGTTGTCCTTGAACAGTTCGCGATCGAGCACGGATTCGCCGTCGAGCTCCGCATCGAGCGCGCTCAGGCTCACCATCCGCTGCCGTACGCGCAGCACGTCGATCAGCTTGTTGCGCAGGATGCCGAACACCCAGGTCTTGTGGGCCGACAGCCCGGCGAACTCGCCGGCATGCGACCACGCGGCGGTCAGCGCTTCCTGCACGGCGTCTTCGGCCGCGTCGGCATCACGGAGCTGGAGTCGCGCGAAGCGCAGCAGGTCGCGCCGCAGTTGCGCGAGATAGGCGGAATCGTCGTGGGCGGACGGCATGTCTGGGTGGCAGTGTCTCGAAGCGATCGCGCGTGCGTCACGGAGCGGGCGCGTCGCGGTGCGAGCAGCTTACTGGGCGCGGTGCCGGCCTGCAACGCAATGTTCCGTCACGAATTCACGAAACCGGCTGCCGCGCTGCGCTATGCTTGCCGAACCCCGTTTCGCGCGTCGACGCCGCCGCGCGGCGGGCAATCTGTAACGTCAGAACATAACGGTCGAGTTATCCACAATTTCTGTGGAAAACCTTGTGGAAAGTCGGCCGGACGGCCCCGTGGGACGGCTCGCGGGCTGGCTTGCCTATAAACAGACCTTTGTCGCCCATTCGGAAGCAATCGATCCGATTCCTCACTCACCGGAAGGAGAATGCCATGTCCTATCGTATTGCGGTCGTCGTCGGCAGCCTGCGTCGTGCTTCGACGAACCGTGCGCTCGCGCACGCCGTGATCTCGCTCGCCCCCGCCGATTTTTCGTTCGAGTTCGTCGAGATCGGCGAGCTGCCGCTGTACAGCCAGGACTACGACGCGGATCTCCCGGAAGTCGCGAAGCGCTTCAAGCAGTCGATCGAAGCCGCCGACGCGCTGCTGTTCGTCACGCCCGAGTACAACCGCTCGATTCCGGGCGTGCTGAAGAATGCGCTCGACTGGGGCTCGCGTCCGTGGGGTTCCAACTCGTGGTCGGGCAAGCCGGGCGCGGTGCTCGGCACGTCGCCGGGCGCGACGGGCACCGCGCTCGCGCAGCAGCACCTGCGCAACGTGCTCGCGTACCTCGACGTGAAGACGCTCGGCCAGCCCGAGATGTTCATCAAGCACGACCCGGCACGCATCGACGACCAGGGGCAGATCGTCAGCGAGGACACCCGCAAGTTCCTGCAGGGCTTCGTCGATCGCTACGCGGGCTGGGTGCGCCTGCTGAAATCGGCCTGACGTCGTCGGCCTGATCGCCGCGCCCGTTCACGCCGTCGCGTCGGCGCCAGCCCGCATACCGCGGATCACGCGCCGGCGTGTCGTGCGTCGCGCGCTTCGCGGATGCCCAGCAGGATCTCGTCGAGCAGCGCGATGTCGAACGGCTTCGACAGCACGCGGACGTTGACGGTGCGCGTGCGGTCGAGCTCCTCCGCATAACCCGTGACGAGAATCACGGGCAGTTTCCCCGGCCGCTTTTCGACCGCTTCGGCCAGGTCGATGCCGTTCAGGCGGCCCGGCATGTGGATGTCCGAAATCACGAGATCGAACGCGTCGTTCGCGGTGGCGCCTTCGATCAGGCGCAACGCGTCGTCGGCGGTGGGCGCATAGGTCACGCGATGACCGAGCAATGACAGCAGCGCTTCCGTGCCGGCCGCGACTTCGCCGTTGTCCTCGACGAGCAGCACGTGCAGGCCGGCGAGCGCGCCGCTCCCCGCGTCGTGCGCGCCGGCCGCCGGCCGCGCGACGACATCCTCGGCGCGTGCGCGCGGCAGGTACAGACGCACCGACGTCCCCGCGCCGACCGCGCTGTCGATCGTCGCGAGGCCGCCCGAGCGTTCGCAGAACGCGAATACCTGCGGCAGGCCGAGCCCCGTCCCCATCCCCTGCGCCTTCGTCGTGAACAGCGGTTCGAATGCGCGCGCGAGCACGTCGGGCGCCATGCCCGAACCCGTGTCGTCGAGCGAGATCTGTACGAAATCGCCGGTCAGCGGAAAGCCGTCCTCGCGGCGCAGCGTGACGTTGCGCGCGCCGACCGTGAAGCGTCCGCCGGTCGCCATCGCGTCGCGCGCGTTGACCGCGAGGTTGATCACCGCGAGCTCGAGCTCCGCGACGTCGACGCGAATCGGCCAGACGCCCGGCTCGATCGCGATGACCAGCGACGACTTCGACCCGAGCGACGTCTTCAGCAGTTCGCGGCACGTGCCGACCCACTGCCCGATGTCGATCGTCTCGTTGTGCAGCGGCTGCTTGCGCGCGACGCCGAGAAGCTGGCGCGTGAGCGACTGCCCGTTCTTCAGCGCGCGTTCGATCGCGCCGAGCTCCTTGTCGAGTTGCTCGACGCCGCGCCGCCGCGCGATCTGCACATTGCTCGAGATGATCATCAACAGATTATTGAAGTCGTGCGCGACGCTGCCGACGAGATTGCCGAGCGCCTGCATCTTGCGCGACTGCCGGTACGCCGATTCGATCGAGCGCCGCATCGACGCTTCGGCCTGCCAGCGGTCCCACGCCTCCTCTTCCGCCTTCAGCCGCTTGAGCGACAGCCAGATCACCGACCACAGCGCGACCGACGGCGCGAACATCGAGATGAACAGCACGCTCAGGTGTTCGTACCATTCATGCCAGATCGCCGACGTGCGGTACGCGCAGCTCACGTAGACGGGATAGCTGCCGACCTGGCGATACGCGACGATCTCGCTGCTCGCGCCGTCGTGGCGCACGCGCACGACGCCCGCGCGCGGATCGTTGCGCGCATTGCCGAACGTGACCGAGCGATCGGTGTGCGCCAACGACGGCGGCGGCGGATACGACGCGATCACCGCGCCGTCCGAGCGCGCGAGCGCCATCGTCATCGGCGTGCTCGCGCCGCCGAGCAGGTCGCGGTAGAACGCGTTGAAATACGACGACTTCAGCGCGATCGACACCATGCCGGCGAACGAACCGTCGCTATGGCGTCGCGCGACGCCCGTGTTGAAGACGGGAATGTTCTCGAGCTTGAGCGGCCCCATCATCAGCCGCGAGATGTGTTCGATGACCTTGCCGTCGCGGATGCCGGCAAAGTCGTCGCGATTCGCGATCGACGCATACGGCGCCGGATAGTAGAGGCTGTTGGCGAGCAGCATCCCGCTCGCGCCGAAGATCGATACGGCGGCCACCTGCGGATAGCCGCCGCCGATCGTGTTCAGCGCTTCGTGGATGTCGGATTCCCTGTTGCGCACGGTCGCGTCGTCCATGTCCTGCACGAGGTCGACGATGCGCGCATCGAGCGTTTCGCTCAGGTCGAACACCTTGAGCGCGTGCTCCTCGGCGACGCGCACCGTGCGCATCGTCACGTCGCTCGCGGCGGCCTCGCGCGCGTTCAGGTCGTTGTACGCCATCACCACCACGTAGATGCACGGCAGCACGATCGCCGCGACGAGCAGCACGATCAGCGTCACGCGGCGCACCGCGAAATCGTGCTCGGGTGCGCCGGACGCGTAGCTGCCGTCGTCCTGCCAGTCGTCGGCGGGAGGGGGGGCGGGGGCGTGGGGGGCGGCAGGCCGTTCGGACGTCATCGAGGAAAGCGGGTGAAGCAGCGGTGCCTGCCATCATAAACGAGTTGCGGCAGCCCGCCGTGCGGCGCCGTACGGACGCGATCCTGTCGCATATGACAGAGGTAAACCGTCAGATTGAAAACGCGACGAATCCGGCAGCGCAAACGTACACAAGGAAAAATTTTGCGTACTTATCTCGAAAATGGTCGCGCCTGTTTTCGGAATGGCGCGCGATCCGATCGATTCTGTTCGAAATGGTGAAAATGGCGAGTTGCATCGCCTCCGGTTTACTCCGAGAATCGCGCCTTGCTTTCCCTATGACAGATACATGCGCCCGCCGGCGATTGCCGCGCGGTGCGTCGCGCGCACCCGCGTCGCGTCGCCCGTGCGCGGCCGCAAGGCGGTTGCCCGCGCCCGAAACGCATGGCACTAAAGAAGTGGGCCGCGCGGTCGTTAACGCGAGAGAGACCATTCCGTATACAGCATCGCCCCATGCCTTTGCCGATTGTAATTGCCGACGATTCGCTGCTTGCTCGCAAACTGCTGACAAAGGCGCTGCCGGGAGATTGGGACGTTGACGTCGCGTATGCAGCGAATGGTCGCGAGGCCTTGGCGCTCTATCGTGACGGCAAAGCTTCCGTGATGTTTCTGGACCTGACGATGCCCGACATGAGCGGATATCAGGTCCTGGAAACACTGCGCCACGAAGATCTGAACACGTTCGTGATCGTGGTATCCGCCGATATCCAGCCGCAAGCGCAAGCACGCGTGCGTGAATTGGGCGCGATCGCATTCGTTGCCAAGCCCGTGACGTCGGAGGCATTGCTGCCCATTCTCAAGGAGTATGGGTTGTATGCCTGAATCGGTGTTCACGGCGGAGCAACGCGACGCGTTGCAGGAAATCGCCAACCTTGCAATGGGCCGCGCCGCCGCGCGGCTTGCGTTGCTGCTCGGGCGCTTCATCGAGCTGTCGGTGCCGCGCGTGCGCGTCGTGAAAGCGGCCGACGCGGGCGACGCGCTGCGCGAGATGACGGGCATCCACGACAACGTGACCGCCGTGCGCCAGGGCTTCCGTTCCGACATCAAGGGCGAGGCGATCGTGCTGTGCCGCACGGCGGGCGTCGCGCGGCTCATGTCGGTCGTCGACCGCACGTTCGGCGACGGCGTGTACGGCGGGATGGCGACGCCGGACGAGGTCGTGTTCGACGTCGCGAACGTGCTGATGGGCGCCTGCGTCGCGTCGATTCTCGACGAGCTCGGCCGCAAGCCCGTGTTCTTTCCGCCGGGGCTGCTCGGCGCAAACGTGTCGTTCGACGATGTCTTCCAGCCGAACGATCTCGCGTGGAGCGTCGCGCTGCTGCTCGAGGTGAACTTCGGGCTCGAGGATCACACGTTCCGCGCACATTTCGTGATGCTGATGGCCGAGGATTCGATGCGGCTGATGGGCGACGCGCTCGACGCGTTGCTGTCCGCGCTATGACGGCCGCCGCCCCGTCGCTGAGCGACCTCGTGATCGAGCGGGTCGGCTTCGGCCTGTTCGTGCTCGACCGTTCGATGACCGTCCTGATGTGGAATCGCTTCATGCAGGACCACAGCGGCATCCCGGCCGCCGACGTGATCGGCCGCAACCTGTTCGACCGCTTTCCCGACCTGCCGCGCGCGTGGCTGTCGCGCAAGCTCGAGAGCGTGTTCCAGCTCGGCAGCTTCGCCTTCAGCTCGTGGGAGCAGCGGCCCTACCTGTTCCGCTTCGAGCACGACCGGCCGATCACGGGCGGCGTCGACTACATGCAGCAGGACTGCACGTTCATGCCGCTCACGCGCGGCCGCGACGTCGAGGCCGTGTGCGTGACGATCTCGGACGTCACGCATGTGAGCGTGATGCAAAGAGAGCGCGAGGAAGCGGTCGCGAAGCTGCGCGAGCACGCGAATCGCGACGGGCTGACCGGCATCGCGAACCGGCGCTTCTTCGAGGCGCGGCTCGGCGACGAATTCGCGCGCTGGCAGCGCTACGGCAGCGACCTGTCGGTGCTGCTGTTCGACCTCGACCACTTCAAGACGATCAACGACCGCTTCGGGCATGCGGCCGGCGACGCCGTGCTGCGCGAGACGGCGCGCCGCGTTGCGTCGATCGTGCGCGCGCAGGATACGTTCGGCCGTTTCGGCGGCGAGGAATTCGCGCTGCTGCTGCCGTGCACGAATCTCGACGAGGCGATGCGGGTGGCCGACAAGGTGCGCGAGGCGATCGGCAGCACGCCGGTCGATGCCGAGGGCGTCAGCGTGCCGGTCACGGCGAGCGTCGGCGGCGCGTGCGCGAAAGCCGGCGCGCTGACCTGCGACGTGCTCGTCAGCGAGGCCGACGCCGCGCTCTATCGTGCGAAGCGGCTCGGGCGCGATCGGTCGGTCGCGTATACGCCTGACTGACCGCACCCGCCCGCTCAGCTTTTCGCGATGTCGGCGAGCACGCCGGCCAGCACGGCCGGCTCCGACACGAACGGCGAGTGGCTGCTGTCGAGCTGATGCACGTGGGTCGGGTTGCCGGGCGCGAACGCGTCGGCTTCGTCGATGAAGCGCTGCTGCAGCGCGGGCAGGATCACGCGATCCTGCAGGCACTTGATGTAGTGACGGTCGATCGCCCCCCAGCGTGCGGCGGTCGTCGGGATCGCGGTCGCGAACGGCGTGGCCGGCACGTCGCAGCTCATCAGGTTCGTGACCGCGTCGAAGTCGGCCTGCGGCACGTCTTCGTACAGCGCGCGCTTCATCGAGTCGCGATACGCGGCGTCGCCGCTGTGCGGATCGATGCGCAGCGCACCGGCCACGCGCGGGCTCGCGAGCATCAGCGGGCCGAGCAGCTCGCCCTTGTTTTCCGGCGCGCGCACGTAGTCGAGGCCCGGCACACCCGACGCGGGCATGAAGGCCGCGAGATAGACGAGCTTCGCGATCTTCTCCGGCGCGCGTTCGGCGGCCGCCGTGATCGCGAGGCCGCCCATGCTGTGCCCGACCAGCACGACCTTGCCGTGGCCGAGCGCGTACGCGTCGTCGACGGCCTGCATCACCTGCGTCGCGTAGTCGTCGAGCGTCGTGTTCGCGACCGGCGACGGCTCGGCGCCGAACGCGTCCTTGTCGAGCGGCCGTGCGAGATACGACGCGGGAAAGCGCGCATGGATGCCGTGCGCGGGCAGGTCGCGCGCGATCGACAGGTAGCCGCGCGCAGCGAGCGCGTCCGCCACGTGCGCGTAGCACCACGCGCCATGCCACGCGCCGTGCACGAGCACGAAAACGGGATGATCGGACTGCGGGGTGGCGGTGTCGTTCGTCTCCATGGTGTCCGTATTTTTTCGAGAAAGGTGTCATCTTAGACGAACCCGCCGGTATCGAGACGCGATCGCGCGGCGCGTTTCCTGATCGGCAACGATCCGTCCCTTTGTGTCGCGCAGGCCACATTTCGTCCGGATCCGATTTGAATTTGTGCCGAAGCGCGCTAATTTGTTGTTTTGCTTGCGATTGCTCCCCATGAACGTCGACTATCTCTTCTACCGGAAGCCGAACAAACCCGGCCCCTATTCGCTCGACGACCTGGGCGACATCGCGCCGCCGATCGGCCCGGGCGCCCTGGTGCGCGAGGGCATCGCGCGCGTGTTCGAGCAGATCGACTGGCAGGAATCGCCCGACGTGCCGGGCGCGTGGTTCGGTACGGGCGGCGCGGTTTTCCAGTTCACCGCCGAGCCTGACGGCCGCGTGACGAGCTTCATGGGCTCGCGCCTCGAGCGCCGCTCGATGCTGCAGCTCACGCGCGAAATGGGGCTCATCGCGCTCGACCTGCAGCGCGACATCGTTTACGGCTGACGCGCTTTCGGGCGGCCGTTCGCGGAGGCCGGCCGCAGCGGCCTGCCGGTGGCGCTCGATGCCCCGCCACACATGGCGCGTGTCCGCCATCGAACTTCAAAGATTGCTATACTTTCGGCCAATTCCGGCTTCCGGCCGGTAATTTGTGCCTGTCTGCGTCGATCGTTCGCATATCTCGCACGCATTGACGTCCTGACCATCCCAGCCGGGCATGGCTTCTTCAATCGCCCCGCGTGGGTGTCTCCGTGGAGCTCGTCTTGGCCGTTTCCCATTCCGTCGTGGACGAACAAGAAACCGACGCCGCTGCCGTCACATCGGGCAGCTCCTTCTATCTGGCGATGCGCATCCTGCCGGCCGTGCAGCGCGATGCGATGTTCCAGGTCTACGCGTTTTGCCGCGCGGTCGACGACATCGCCGACAGCGACCTGCCGCGCGCCGAGCGCAACGCGGGCCTCGATCGCTGGCGCGCGGACATCGACGCATGCTTCGCCGGCCGCCCGCCGCGCCACCTGGCCGCGCTCGATCGCGAGATCCGCGCGTTCAACCTGCAGCGCGACGATTTCCACGCGATGATCGACGGGATGGCGATGGACGCGGTGGAAGATATCTGCGCCCCCGACGAGCCGACGCTCGACCTCTTCTGCGACCGCGTGGCGAGCGCGGCCGGCCGGCTGTCGGTGAGGATCTTCGGGATGCCGGAAGCCGAAGGGATCACGCTGTCGCACCACCTCGGCCGCGCGCTGCAACTGACGAACATCCTGCGCGACATCGACGACGACGCGGCGATCAACCGGTGCTACCTGCCGCGCGAGCTGCTCGCGCGCGAAGGCATCGCGATCACCGATCCAGCGACGATCGTGCGCGATCCGGCGCTGCCGCGCGTGTGCGCGACGCTCGTCGAGCGCGCGCTCGAGCACTTCCGCCAGGCCGACGCGGTGATGGATACCTGCCCGCGTGCGCAGGTGAAGGCGCCGCGCATCATGTCGGGTGCGTATCGCTGCATTCTCGAGGCCGCGATCGTACGCGGCTTTGCCGCGCCGCGCGCGCCGCTGCGCAAGCCGAAGGCGCGCATGCTGATGATCGCCGCGCGCTACGCGCTGTTCTGAGTCGACCGACGCGATGCCCAGAACCGTCCACGTGATCGGCGCAGGACTCGCGGGCCTGTCGGCCGCGGTCGAGCTGCAACGCCGCGGGCGGCGCATCGTGCTGCACGACGCGCACGCACACGCGGGCGGCCGTTGCCGCTCGTGGTTCGACGGGACGCTGAACACGACGCTCGACAGCGGGCTGCATACGGTTTTCGCGGGACAGCCCGCGACGCAGCGCTACCTGCGCGCGATCGGCGCGGCCGATCAGCTCGCGGGGCCCGCGCTGGCTGAATTCCCGGTCATGGACATCGCTTCGCAGCAGCGCTGGACGCTGCGTTTCGGCAACGGCCGCTGGCCGTCGTGGCTGTTCGATGCCGCGTCGCGCGCGCCGGGCACGACGCCGCTCGACTACCTCGCGCTGGCCCCGCTCGCGTTCGCGCGCACGGGCCGCTCGCTCGCGCAGACGATGCGATGCGACGGCGTGCTGTGGGATCGCTGGCTGCGACCGTTTTTCCTCGGGGTGCTGAATATCGAGCCGCGCCACGCGAGCGCCGAGCTCGCGCGCGCTGCGCTGCGCGGCGCGTTTGCCGCGGGCGGCCCCGGCTGCCGTCCGCTCGTCGCGCGCCGCGGGCTCGGCAGCGCGTTCGTCGAACCGGCGCTGCGGATGCTGCAGTACGGCGGCGCGCAGATCCGCCTGAATTCGCGGCTCGACGCGTTCGAATTCGGCGCGCACGGCAATGCGGTGGATGCGGTGTCGGTCGGCGGCGAGCGCATCGATCTCGCGCCCGGCGACGCGGTCGTGCTGGCCGTGCCGCCCGAGGTCGCGCAGCCGCTCGTGCCCGAACTCACCGCGCCCGACACGTTCAGCGCGGTCGTGACCGCGTATTTCGCGATCGAAAAGCCGGCCGGCAATCCGCTGCAGACGACCGTCGTCAACGGCGTCGTCGATGCGGTGCGGACCGGCGACGGCCTGCTCGCGGCGACGATCCGCGATGCGGGCCGCTGGCTCGACATGCCGCGCGACACGCTCGCGCGGCGCATCTGGGAAGACGTCGCGCGCGTGACCGGCGCGAACCCGGAAACCATTCCCGCGTGGCAGCTCGTCGTCGAGCCGCGCGCGGGCTTTGCGGCGGTGCCGTCGCAGGAAATGAAACGTCCGGCCGTGCGTACGCGCTGGACCAATCTTGTACTCGCGGGCGACTGGATTGCCACCGGCTTGCCCGCCACGATCGAGGGCGCGATCCGTTCCGGCCAGCTGGCCGCGGACGTGCTCCAGACGCAATAAAGAGAGGGACCGATGAACGATCTCACCGAAATGGCTAGCTTGTCCGCCGGCGCTGTGCCGGCCGACGTCGACGCGGCTGTCGCGCGTGCGACCGACGCACTGCTGGCCGCGCAGCAACCGGACGGACACTGGGTCTACGAACTCGAAGCCGATTCGACGATTCCCGCCGAATACGTGCTGCTCGTCCACTATCTGGGCGAGACGCCGAACCTCGAGCTCGAACAGAAGATCGGCAAGTATCTGCGCCGCATCCAGCAGGCCGACGGCGGCTGGCCGCTGTTCACCGACGGCGCGCCGAACATCAGCGCGAGCGTGAAGGCGTACTTCGCGCTGAAGGTGATCGGCGACGACGAGAACGCCGAGCACATGCAGCGTGCGCGCCGCGCGATCCACGCGATGGGCGGCGCCGAGATGTCGAACGTGTTCACGCGCATCCAGCTCGCGCTGTACGGTGCGATTCCGTGGCGCGCGGTGCCGATGATGCCGGTCGAGATCATGCTGCTGCCGCAGTGGTTCCCGTTCCACCTGTCGAAGGTGTCGTACTGGGCGCGCACCGTGATCGTGCCGCTGCTGGTGCTGAACGCGAAGCGCCCGCTCGCGAAGAACCCGCGCGGCGTGCGCATCGACGAGTTGTTCATCGACCCGCCCGTCAACGCCGGGCTGCTGCCGCGCCAGGGGCACCAGAGCGCCGGCTGGTTCGCGTTCTTCCGCGTGGTCGACCATGCGCTGCGCGCGGTCGACGGCCTGTTCCCGAGCTATACGCGCGAACGCGCGATCCGTCAGGCCGTGTCGTTCGTCGACGAGCGCCTGAATGGCGAGGACGGCCTCGGCGCGATCTATCCGGCGATGGCCAACGCGGTGATGATGTACGACGTGCTCGGCTACGCGGAAGATCATCCGAACCGCGCGATCGCGCGCAAGGCGCTCGAGAAGCTGCTCGTCGTGCAGGACGACGAAGCGTATTGCCAGCCGTGCCTGTCGCCCGTGTGGGATACGTCGCTCGTTGCGCATGCGCTGCTCGAAACCGGCGATGCGCGCGCGCAGGCAGCCGTGCTGCGCGGCCTCGAATGGCTGCGCCCGCTGCAGATTCTCGACGTGCGCGGCGACTGGATCTCGCGCCGCCCGAACGTTCGGCCCGGCGGCTGGGCGTTCCAGTACGCGAACGCGCACTACCCGGACGTCGACGATACGGCCGTGGTCGTGATGGCGATGGATCGCGCGCAGAAGCTCGAGCAGTCGGACACGTATCGCGAATCGATGGCGCGTGCGCGCGAATGGGTCGTCGGCATGCAGAGCAGCGACGGCGGCTGGGGCGCGTTCGAACCGGAAAACACGCAGTATTACCTGAACAACATCCCGTTCTCCGATCACGGCGCGCTGCTCGATCCGCCGACGGCCGACGTGTCGGGCCGCTGCCTGTCGATGCTGTCGCAGCTCGGCGAGACGCCGCTGAACAGCGAGCCGGCCCGCCGCGCGCTCGACTACATGCTGAAGGAGCAGGAGCCCGACGGTAGCTGGTACGGCCGCTGGGGGATGAACTACGTGTACGGCACGTGGACCGCGCTGTGCTCGCTGAACGCGGCCGGCCTGACGCCGGACGATCCGCGCATGAAGCGCGGTGCGCAGTGGCTGCTGTCGATCCAGAACAAGGACGGCGGCTGGGGCGAGGACGGCGACAGCTACAAGCTGAACTACCGCGGTTTCGAGCAGGCGCCGAGCACGGCGTCGCAGACGGCCTGGGCGCTGCTCGGCCTGATGGCGGCCGGCGAAGTGAACAACCCGGCCGTGGCACGCGGGGTCGACTACCTGGTCGCGCAGCAGAACGAAGAAGGCCTGTGGGACGAGACACGCTTCACCGCGACCGGCTTCCCGCGCGTGTTCTACCTGCGCTACCACGGCTATCGCAAGTTCTTCCCGCTGTGGGCGCTGGCGCGCTACCGCAACCTGAAGCGCGACAACGCGACGCGCGTCACGGTGGGGATGTAACGCGTGGGCGTGTCACGGCACAACGGCGCATTGCCCGTCATCGCGGTCACGGGGATGGCGTTCGAGGCGCGCATCGCGCGCGGCGACGGCGTCGAAGCCGTGTTCGCCGCGCGGGCCGACCGGCTCGAACGCGCGCTGACCGATGCGACCGCGCGCGGTTGCGCGGGCATCGTCAGCTTCGGCACGGCGGGCGGCCTCGCGCCGGATCTGGCGCCCGGCGCGCTCGTGATCGCGAGCGCGATCGACGGGCCGTTCGGCCGCGTGGAGACCGATGCGGGCTGGAGCACGCGGCTCGTCGCCGCGCTGCATGACACGCCGGTGTGGGCGCGCGTCACGCGCGGCACGATCGCGGCCGTCGGCGCGCCGGTCGTCAGCGAACAGGACAAGGCGTCGCTGCATCACGCGAAGGGCGCGCTGGCCGTCGACATGGAGTCGCACATCGCGGCGGCCTTCGCGGCCGCGCGCGGCGTGCCGTTCGCGGTGTGCCGCGCGATCGTCGATCCGGCGTGGCGCACGCTGCCGCGTGCGGCAACGGCTGGCCTGCGCGACGACGGCAGCACGGCGATCCTGCCGATCCTGCGCGAACTGCTGAAGCAGCCGTCGCAGCTCGGCCCGCTGCTGCAGGTCGCCAGCGACGCGCGCGCGGCGCGCACGACGCTGATCCAGGCGCGGCACGCGTTCGAGCGGGCGGGCGCGATGCGGATCGTCTGAGCGGCACGCGCCGCTGGCCTCTCCCCCGCTTCCCGGTTTGCCGTTTCGCGCGGACAAAAAAAGAGCGCTGCATGATGCAGCGCTCTTCGTTTTTGCGCGGCCGCCGTTGCGGCGTTACTGCGCGGCCGGACCGCTCGCGGGCAGCGTCGGCATCGCCGGCGCGATCGGCGCGCCGTTGGCGGCCGGCACCGTCGTCGCACCGGCCGAAGCGGCAGCCGGTGCAGCCGCCGACGCAGCCGCCGACGCAGCAGCAGGCGCGCTCGCGGGTATCGCGTTGTCCGCACCCGGGTCGTCGTACTGCGGCAATCCCGGCGCGGCCGGTGCGTTGTTCGGCGCCGGGCCCGATGCGCCACCTGCATCGCCCGGATCCTCGTAGTTCGGCAGCCCCGGCATGGCGGGCGCGGCTGCCGGCACGGCGCCCGCTTCACCCGGTTCGTTGTAGCTCGGCAGCGCGGCCGACGACGACTGGCTCCGGTACGTCAGCGACTTGCGCTGCTGCAGATACGCATCGCGCACGAACGAATACGGATCGAGCGCGGCCTGCTTCAGCAGGTCGGTCGCGCCGAGCAGGTCCGAACGCGCGCTGATGAACTGCGCGATGTACATCGGATTGCGCGCGGCCGGCTCGATATAGTTCAGCAGGTTGAAGCGCACGTCCACCGCGCGGCCGACGCCGTCGCGGATCGTGCTCGGCCCGAACACGGGCAGCACGAGGTACGGGCCGGACGGCATGCCCCAGCGCGCCATCGTCAGCCCGAAATCCTGGTGATGCTTCGGCAGCCCGGCCGGCGTCGCGATGTCGATCAGGCCGGCGACGCCGAACACCGAGTTCATCGCCACGCGCATCAGATCCTGCGTCGCATCGGTGATGCGCAACTGCAGCAGGTTGTTCGCCATGTTGCCGAGATCGCCGAGGTTCGAGAAGAAGTTGCTGATCGCGGTGCGCACCGGGGTCGGCGTGACTTTCTGGTAGCCCTTCGCGATCGGCTGGGCGATGTTCGTGTCGACCGTGTCGTTGAACTTGTACATCGCCCGGTTCATCGGCTCGAGCGGGTCGTTGGGATTGCGGTTCGGTCCCGTCGCGCAGCCGGTCAGCATCGCGCTGGCGGCGACGGTCGCCGCAATGATTCGCACCTTATTCATTGATTCCTTGCGATTGGTTCTTGGCGCGGTTGACGCGCGGTTTGCCCATCAGGACGGGCTGGAACACCACGGCGCCGATCAGCGTACAGGTCAGGGCCAGCGCGAGCAGCTTGCCCATGCTCGACGTGCCCGGATGGTGCGACAGCCACAGGCTGCCGAATGCGGTCGCCGTCGTCGCGGCGCTGAACAGCACGGCGTGCGTGAGGCTCGAATGCAGCAGCCCCGTCTGCCCCGCGCGCCACGCCATCACGAAATACACCTTGAACGCGACGCCGACGCCGAGCATCAGCGGCAGCGCGATGATGTTCGCGAAGTTGAGCGACATGCCGAGCACGACGCACATCTCGAGCGTCACGATACCCGACACGAGCAGCGGCACCAGCGTCCGCAGTACGTCGCCGAAGCGGCGCAGCGTGACCCACAGCAGGACCGTGATCGAGATGATCGACCACAGCCCCGCATGCAGGAACGCGTTGATGATCGTGTCGGCCGAATGCAGGATCGAGATCGGCCCGCCGGTCGCGCCCGGTTCCGCGGCCTTTACGGCCTTGGCGAAACGGCGCAGCATCGTGTCGTCGTTCGGGTCGACGCCCTTCGGCACTTTCGGCGAGATCTGCACGAGCGCGTGGCCGTCCGGCGCGACCCAGTCGCGCACCACCTGCGGCGGCAGCGATTCGCGCGTGATGTCCTGCGGCTGCAGCAGCGAGGCGAGCTGGTTGAGCGCGATGCGCAGCGTATCGGAGAACGCACGTTCGGCACGGTCGCGCGTCGCGCTGTCGGCGGCGGCGAGCTTCGCGAGCGATGCGGACAGGTGCTGCGCGGCGGCGGCGCCCGGGCCCGGGTGATCTTCGGCCGCATAGCTCAGGAGATCCGACACGCGCTTGAGCGCGGCCACGCGTTGCGCGTCGGTCGCGGGCGGCGCGGCCGGCTGCGTCAGCGCGGGCAGCAGCTCGCTCGCGGCCGCGGCGATCGCCGCGCGCTTGGCCGGCTGGTCGGCGGGGATGAAGGTCGACAGCGTGGTCGTGCGGCCGACTTCAGGCATCGCGTCGAGGCGCTTCGCGGCCGCATCGGCTTGCGCGAGCGACGGCGCGAGCAGCGTGACGTCGTTGACGGAGGCTTCCGGCGAATCCTTCAGCGCGAGCAGCGTCGCCATCGATTCGCTGTTCGGGTCCTTCAGGTGCAGCGGGTTGAAGTCGAAATGCAGGAACGCGAGCAGCGGCAGCGCGCCGATCACGACCGCGAGCGTGCCGATCAGGATCGGCTTGCGATGGCGATCGAGGTAATCGTCGACCGGCGCGAGCCACGGGAAGCCCGGCGTCTTCGATTCGCCCGGCGGCGCGAACAGGCGCAGCAGCGCGGGCAGCAGCGTGAGCGTGGTTAGCAGTGCGACGAACATCCCGACGCCCGCGATCAGGCCGAGCTCGGATACGCCGCGATACGCGGTGGGGATGAACGAGAAGAAGCTCGCCGCGACGGCCGCGGTGGCGAGCGCGAGCGGCATGCCCATCGAGTGCGCGGCACCGATCAGCGCGTGATCGATGCGCTCATCGCGGAAGCGTTCCTCGCGGTACTTCACGCCGTACTGGATCGAGAAGTCGACGCCGAGGCCGACGAACAGCACCATGAACGCGACCGAGATCATGTTCAGCGAGCCGACCATCGCGAGGCCGAGCGCGGCCGTCACGACGAGGCCGACGAACAGCGTGACGAGCACCGAGCCGATCATCCGCTTCGAGCGCAGCGCCAGCCACAGGATCACGAGCACGGCGAGCAGCGTGAGCGCGCCGTTGAGCGCGGCGCCGTCTTCGACCGACGCGAATTCGTCGTCGGCGAGCGGCTGTTCGCCGGTCAGGCGCACGGCCGCGCCGTAGCGCTTGTCGAGATCGAGCGAACGGGCCGCGTCGCGGATCACCTGGCTCGTCGCCGCGCCGGCCTTCAGCGCGCCGTAGTTGACCACCGGCTGCACGGTGACGAACGCGCGCGCGGGCTGCCGCGCGGCATCGTTGTCGACCAGCGCGCGCCACGAGAACGCGGCTGGCTTGCCGGCCAGCACGTCGTCGACGGTCGCCGCGCTGCGCGCGAGTAGCTTCGCCATCGCGGGCAGCTTCACCTGGCCGGTCAGGAGCGGCTGGCCGAGCGTGGTGGACAGCGTGGTGGCGAGCCCGGTGAGGCTCGGGTTCTTCGCGAGTTCGTTGACGAGCGGGCGCGCGCTCGCGAGCTGCGCGGTCGTATCGGAGACGTCCTGCGGCGACAGGAACAGCAGCCCGTTGTGCTCGAAGAACGGCCCGCCGCCCGGTTCGGCGACCGGGCCGATGCGACCGGCGTCGGCGTCCTTCTGCAGCGCTTCGGTCAGCGCGTGCGCGGCGGCAGTCGCGAATTCGGGCGCGGGCGCCTCGACGACCGCGAGGATCGTGCCGTTGCGTTGCGGGAACGCCTTGTCGACGGCCTGGCCGAGCGCGGCCCATTGCGGTTCCGCATCGACAAGCTTGCTGATGTCGGTGTTGATCTTGAAATGCTGCGCGACGTAGACGCCGCTGAAGGCGGCGATGGCGAGCGACAGGACGACGACCCAGACGGGGCGGCGCACCGACCACGCAACGAGTCGGACGATGAGAGAAGTCACCATGTGGCGGTGGGGAGCGGCTGGCTAGGGCAAAGTAGCCAAGTATACCGGCGCGGCGCGGCGACGGTCGTGACGGTGGGGAGATTCGGGGCGGGAAGGATATTTGCTCCCGGCGTTGCAATCGGATCGCGCGGCCGGTTCATTTGTATGGGGATATTTACATAATCGGCACGGCACTGCGTCGACGCGCCGCTGCGCGCCTGTGACAAACGCGACTGAAAGGTAACAGTCGGTCACCGGGCGGCAACGCGGCGTCAGGCCCGGTATACTTTGCTCCACCGGCCGATGCAAAGAGCCGGCCGTTTTTTCCCATCGAGTGCGAAATTCGTATGAAACGTCATCTGTTTGCTTTCGTCGCGGCCGCCGCCGTGTCGATTTCCGCTTTCGCGCAGAGCGCGCCGGTCGATATCGTCCGCACGGCGGTCGAGGGTACCGTCAATGCGATGAAGGCCGATCCGGCCGCGCGCGGCGGCGACATGGCGAAGATCACGCAGGTCGTCGAGCAGCGCTTCCTGCCCGTGACCAATTTCGAGCGCACCACCCGCATCGCGGTCGGCGACGCGTGGAAGCAGGCCACGCCGCAACAGCAGCAGGAGTTGTACAAGCAGTTCCGCTTGCTGATGACGCGCACCTACGCCGCGTCGCTCGCGCAGCTCGGCAACCAGGACGCGAAGTTCTCGTTCAAGCCCGGCGGCGCATCGGGCGCTGACGCGCTCGTGCAGTCGACGGTCACGACGCCCGGCGACAGCCAGTCGGTCGGCTATCGTCTCGGCAAGGTCGGCAACGACTGGAAGATCTACGACATCGACATGTCGGGTGCGTGGCTGATCCAGGTCTACCAGGGCCAGTTCAAGAGCCAGCTCGCGACGGGCGGGATCGACGGGCTGATCGCGTATCTGCAGAAGCATAATTCGCGGACGAACTGACGGCTGTTGCAAGGCCGTGGTCTGAATGTAGGAAGGGCGTCCTCGGGCGCCCTTTTTTCCTGGCGGCACGTGGATTGCCGCTATGTGCCGACGCCGAGCATCCGCAGGCAATCGTTGACCACCGCATCGACGAACGCGGCGCGATCCGTTTCCGGCGACGCGATGATGTGGTCGGTCGCGCCGTGCACGCCGGCGTAGATCAGCAGCGCGGTGACTGGCGGGTGCGCGAGCCGCCAGGCGCCGGCCCGGACGCCACCGTCGAGAATCGCACCGAGCTGCTCGAGGATCGCGTTCTTGTCGGCATTCTCGCGATCGTGGTGATGATGGTTCGTGTAGACGATGTCGTGCGTGCGATAAGTCGCCGCGTAGATCTCGATGCTGGCGCGGATCCACGCACGCAGGCGCGCGAGCCAGTCGTCGGCGTCGCACGCGTTCACCGCGTGCTGCAGCTGGTCGAGGAACGATGCCGTATAGCGCTGCGCGAGCGCCGCGAGCATGTCGGCCTTCGATTCGAAGTAGTGATAGAACGTGCCCTTCGCGACCTGCGCGTGCTCGACGATCTCGCTGATGGTCGTCGCCTCGATGCCCTGCGCGAGGAACAGCGTCTCGGCCGCGGCCATCAGCTCCTCGAGGCGGACTTCCGCCGGCTTCGTGCGCGGCTTGCCCGCCGCCCCGTCGTCTTTCCCTGTCCTGATCCCTGCCTTGGTCCTGTCCGTCATCGCGCGGCTCGACGCCCGTTCATGCAAAGCCCGCAGTTTAGGCCAGCACCTCGTTCACGGCCAACGCAGTTGATTGACCGACGGTCAGTCGATATATAAGATGAGAAGCATTCTCATCGATAGGCCCGCCGCGGCCCGACCGCCATGTCTCGTTACCGTCGTGCCGCACTCGTTCTGGCCGCGTGTCTGGGCACCTTTCTCGCCACGCTCGATATCAGCATCGTCAACGTCGCGTTACCGACGCTGCAGACGGCGCTCGATACCGATATCGGCGGCCTGCAGTGGGTCGTCAACGCGTACGCGCTCGCGCTGTCCGCATTCATGCTGTCGGCCGGCCCGCTCGGTGACCGCTATGGTCACAAGCGCGTGTGGCTCGCCAGCGTGATCCTGTTCACGGCCGGGTCGATCGTCTGCGCGTGTGCGGGCCGGATCGAGCCGCTGCTGGCTGGCCGCGCGATCCAGGGGCTCGCCGGCGCGTTGCTGATTCCCGGCGCGATGCCGATCCTCACCCATGCGTTTCCCGACGCGCGCGAACGCGCCCGCGTGATCGGCGGGTGGTCGGCGTTCAGCGCGCTCGCGCTGATCGTCGGGCCGCTGCTGGGCGGCCTGCTGGTCGAGCATGGCGGATGGCAGGACATCTTTCTCGTCAACGTGCCGATCGGTATCGTTGCCGTGCTGCTCGGCGCCTGGGGCATTCCGGAGCGGCGGCATCCGGAGCATGCGGCGTTCGATCCGTTCGGGCAGGTGCTGAGCGTGGCGTGGCTCGGCCTGCTGACCTACGGGCTGATCGGCATCGGCGAAGCCGGCACCTCGCACGTGAAGGTGCTGGCGCCACTGGCGGGCGCGGCGGTGGCGTTCGTCGTCTTTGTCCGTGTCGAAACGCGTGTCGCGCGGCCGCTGCTGCCGGTGTGGCTGTTTCGCGACCGGCGGCTGGTGCGCGCGAATCTCGCGTCGTTCGTGCTCGGGTTCTCGGGGTACAGCAGCCTGTTCTTCCTGTCGTTGTTCCTGCAGCAGGCGCAGGGCCGTGCGCCCGCCGCAGCCGGGTGGCAACTGATGCCGCAGTTCGTGATGACGGCGATCACGTCGATGCTGTTCGGGCGCATCGCGGCGCGTATCCCGTTGCGCGCGCTGATGGTGGCCGGATACGGGCTGATCGGCGCGATGCTCGCGGTGATGGCCGGCTTCGGTGCGGCAACCCCCTATGCGGCGGTCGGCGTGGTGCTGGCGCTGCTCGGCGTCGGCATGGGGCTCGCGGTGCCGGCGACCGGCATGACCGTGATGGAGCTGGCGCCGGCGGAGCGCGCGGGCATGGCGTCGGCGACGATGAACGCGTTGCGCCAGACCGGGATGAGCCTGGGCATCGCGGTGCTCGGCAGCATGATGAGCGTGGGCGCGTTGCACCGGATGACGGTGGCGATGCACGCGGCGGGCAGTGCGCAAGCGGATACGCTTGCGCGGCAGGCAGTGATGGAGCACGTGTTCGTGGCTGGGCGACCTGACATGCTCGGCGCGTATCGGGATGCGATGGCGCGCGGGTTTTCGATCGCGATCCTGTGTTCCGGGATCCTCAGTATGGCGGTCGTGGTGATGTTGATGATGCGGCGTGAAAAGGAGCCGCGAGCGGCCGCGTTGTGCGTGACGCCTTCGCAGCCGGAACCGGAATGAGGCGGCGTACCGGCCGATCGCTTTTTCGTTGCGAATCGGTGCGGCAGGCGCGCCTACCGCCGCCGATGCTCGACCGCGAACTTGATCAGCTCGGCCTGCCCCTCGATCTCCAGCTTGCGCTTCAGGTTGAGCCGGTGCGTCTCGACCGTGCGCACCGACAGCCCCGTCTGTTGCGCGATCTGCTTGCTCGACAGCCCTTCGGCCAGCGCGTCGAGGATGTCACGCTCGCGCGGCGTCAACCGGTCCAGCGGCGACGCGGTCGCGCTGGCCTGGATCATCCGCGCGGCCAGCCCTTCGCTGAAGAACGTCTGCCCGGCCAGCACCGCGCCGATCGCACGGACGATCTCGCTCGCGGGCGAATCCTTCAGCAGGTAGCCGCTCGCGCCGGCGCGCACCGCCTGCGTCACGTACTCGATGTTGTCGTGCATCGACAGCATCAGCACGCGAATGCCCGGAAAGCGCTCGTGGAACACGCCGGCGAGCGTGATGCCGTTCATTCCGTTCATGCCGACGTCCATCAGCGCGAGATCGGGTTCGAGCGACTCGGCCAGCGCGAGCGCCTCGTCCGCGTTGCCGGCCTCGCCGACCACCGACAGGTCGGCCGCTTCGAGCCGCATCCGCAAGCCGTCGCGCACGAGCGGGTGATCGTCGACGAGCAGCAGCCGGGCGGCGGGCCGGGCGGTATCGGGGGCGCTCATGCGTGAAAGTCTCCTGTGATGGGGCGCGTCGTCACGCCGCGCTGGGCAGCGGCACGCTCGCGGCGACGATCGTGTGGCCGACCTGCGACGCGATCGACAGCGTGCCGCCGAGCGCGTCGAGGCGCTCGCGCATGTTGCGCAGGCCGATGCCGCGGCGTGCGTCGGCCTGCGAGCGTTCGGCGTCGAAGCCGCAGCCGTTGTCGGCGATCGTCAGCGTGACGGAGTGCGCGCCGACGTCGAGCGTGACGGCCGCGCGCGACGCCCGCGCATGATGCACGATGTTGCTCAGCGCTTCCTGCGCGATCCGGAACAGCGCGGTGTTGACGGCTTCGGGCAGCGGCCGCGTGCCGCTGTGCGCGACCTGCGTATAGCCGATGTCGATGCCGCTCTCGGCGCCGAGCTCGCGCACGAGTTGCTCGAGCGCGGCCGCGAGGCCGAGATCGTCGAGCATCGACGGACGCAGCGCATGCGAGATGCGCCGGACTTCGCGCAGCGTGTCGCCGAGCCGCCCGACGCCGGACGCGAGTGCCTGCTCGGCTTCGGGCACGCGCGACGTGCCGCGCTCGAAGCGCGCGAGCGCGGATTCGAGCATCAGCTTCGCGGACACCATCATCTGGCTGATCCCGTCGTGCAGTTCGCGCGACAGCCGCGCGCGCTCCTGCTCCTGCGATTCGACGACGCGCTGCGCGAGCAGCTTGAGCTTCGCGTCGGCGCTGCGCGACTCGCTGACGTTCAGCACCAGCGCGCACACGGCGATCGCCGCCGCGCCGGTGAGCGCGATCGCGGTGAGCCAGCTCATCGTGCGCTCGATGTTCGCGGACGCGCGCGCGTCGATGCGCTGCAGCGCGGTGTCGACGTCGTCGAGATAGATGCCGGTGCCGACCATCCAGCCCCAGCGCTCGAGCGCGACGACGTAGCCGAGCTTCGGCGCGACGCGGCCCGTCGACGGCCGCTGCCATGCGTAGCGCACGTAGCCGCCGCCCTGCGACGCCGCGCCGATCAGCTTCTGGATCGTCAGCGCGCCCTGCGGGTCGCGCATCGACCAGAAGTTGTGGCCGACGCGCTCGGGCTCGCGCGGATGCATCAGCGAATTGCCGTGCAGGTCGTAGACGAAGAAATAGCCGTCGGGGCCGAAATCCATCTTCTGCAGCATCGCGAGCGCCTGCGTGCGCAGCAGCGCGTCGTCGCGCGCATTGCGGCCGCTCGCGTCGTAGAGCGGCATGATCGCGCTCGTCGCGAGCTCGACGTAGTGTTTCAGCTCGACTTCCTTGCTCGACAGGTACGCGGCCTGGATCGTCACGTGCTGCGTGCGCGCGAGCGACGTCGCCTGCTGGCGCACGCCGAAGCCGATGCCGGCGATCGCGAGCAGGAACGGCACGATGGCCAGAAGGAAGATCTTTGCCTTGAGTCTCATGGTGGTGCGAAGCGGCTGCGAAGCGGCGCGGCCGGCTAGGCGCGGACCGGTCGGGCGCATCGGCCGCGCGGCGGCGTATCGAGCCGATATTGTCGGTGATTTTGCATGCGGACGGCGGCGACCCGGCAGCCGCCCCGCCGCTGCCCGTACGCTCAGGCCCGTCGCGATTCGAGATCGTCGGGCGACGCGGCCGCCTGCACGACGACGCGGTTGCGCCCGCCTTCCTTCGCCCGATACAGCGCATCGTCGGCCCGCTTCAGCGCGGCCTGGATGTTGTCGTCGCGTTCGGGATAGCTGGTCGTCACGCCGATGCTCACCGTCAGGCGGCCGACCGTGCCGGCGTCGTGCCGGATGCCGAGATCGAGGATGCCCGCGCGGATCGTTTCGGCGATCGTCACCGCGCCGTCCGTGTCGATGTCGGGCAGCACCACGACGAATTCCTCGCCGCCGTAGCGCGCCGCATAGTCGGCCGGGCGGCGCAGGCAGCCGGCGATGCAGCGGCCGACCGCGGCGAGCGCGTCGTCGCCGGCCTGGTGGCCCTGCGTGTCGTTGTAACGCTTGAAGTCGTCGACGTCGATGAACAGTAGCGACAGCGCATGTTGCGAGCGCGAGGCGCGGCGCCATTCGCGCGCGAGCGTGACGTCGAGCATCCGGCGGTTGTCGAGGCCCGTCAGGCCGTCGGTGCGCGCGAGCGCCTGCAGCTCGGTTTCCGCGCGATGGCGCTTGCGCAGTTGCACGTCGAGCAGCAGCGACAGGCCGACGAAGCCGATCGCGAGCACGGCCATCGCGGAGCCGATCGGGATCGCGCGGTCGTACCACGCGGCGTAGGTGTCCGCTTCCGAGCGCGCGACCATGACGATGAGCGGCAGGCCGTCGAGGTGCCGGAACACGTACAGGCGCCGCACGCCGTCGATCGATGCGGTATCGGCGAAGCTGCCTTCGCTGGCGGTCATGAATTGCCGGAACGTGCTCGCGCGGCTGATGTCGCGGCCGACGATCTTGGGGTCGTACGGCTCGCGCGCGACCATCCTGCCGTCCGTGTTGATCAGCGCGATCGAGCCGCGATCGCCGAGCGACAGGCGCGAGAACAGGTCCTGGAAATATTCGAGCCGGATCGACATCACCGCGACGCCGCCGAACGATCCGTCGGGCTTCGTGATCCGCCGGCTGAGCGCGACGCTCGGCGAGCCGTCGCGCAGCCGAGAATGATACGGGGGACTGACGTACAGGCCGACGTCGGGGCGGTCGCGGTGCACGGTAAAGTACGGTTCGTGGCTGAAGTTGGCCTTGCGCGGCACGTCGCTCTTGCCGTCGACCGAGATGTCGCCCTTCGCGTCGAGCACGTAGATGCCGCCAAGGTACTTGGCCGTCGTCGCGCGGTCGAACAGCACCTGGCGGCGCAGCGGCATCGGCAGCCGCATCACCTCGGGGTCGTTCTCGCCTTCGACGACCGCCTGCAGCGACAGCGAATAGATCTCGATGTTGCGCTCGATGTCCCACGAGGCCATCAGCGCGAGGTTCTGCTGCATGCTGCGCGAGCGGTCGCGCGCGTCGATGCGGCCTTCGTACAGCACGATCCCGCACAGGAGCAGCAGGATCAGCGCGATCAGCAGCCCCGTATAGAAGATCAGGTGCGGCAGGAGGAACCGGCGCAGATGAGCGGCGACACGGCTCGTCAGGCCGGATTCGCTGGGCATTGCGTAGTCGGTTTCTGCCATGGTCCGTGGATCGGGGGGCATCGTCGCCGGGCGGCGGGCCGATGCGATTGTTCGTATGATTGGCTGGCGGCGATCCGGTGCGCGGCCCCCGGTGCGTTCCCCGTCCGCTCGGGAAAAACGGCGTTGATTATCGGTAATTGCGCCCGGATAACCACTGAATCGCCGATTCGCCAGCGAGGTCCGCCGCGCTTCGACGACCCCCGCGATTCAGGTGGCGCGGATTGATCCGAGTATAACGCGCGCCCCTACGTGCGACGAAAATGTTGGGGGCCGTTGATCCAGATCAAATTAAGAAGATTGACCCAACGGGCGTGTCGATCCTTGGCATTTCTCATACGCACGGGGGATCGCTCCCGCGAGTCGATTGCCGCCTGGTTCACGCAATCACGGGGGTAGTGCCGACCTTGGCTGACCTTGGCATGCAATATTTTCCGATTTCTGAAGTCTTTCCATCACTTGATCGCACGATTTTTCAGAAAGATTCCAATTCGAGATGTTCGGTAATCAACCATGTTGAGATAATCATCAATAGATAAGAATATATTTCCGATTGCTGATTTGATTGATGGTGGTTGAGGCTATTTGAATAATTTATTTGTAATCGAGCGGTGATGCCGTGGCGCAGTGGGTTGAACATGTCTTATCTCATTAAAAACAAGGGTTTACACGTATCGACGTCGATAAGACCGCAAAATAAACTTCGTCACATATAGTTGTATATACAACTTTGCGGCTTCCAGATTGATTCATGTCGTGGTGTTGGCTTTCGCACATTGGCCGAGTCCGCATTTTTTGTCTCTCGTTCTGCTCTTGATTCGTCCTCTATAAACAGGGTCGGATAAAAACGATCTTTTTATCAACTCAAAGAGAGAAGAAACTCATGAATAGTCGAGACAGTTGGATATCGAATGATGCTTCCGGGATTTCGGGGTCGCGCCCGGTGTCGATTAAAGCGCCCACCGGTAGCAGCCTTAGCTGTAAAAACTGGTTGATCGAAGCGCCTTATCGGATGTTGCAGAACAATCTCGATCCCGAAGTCGCGGAGCGGCCGGAGGATCTCGTGGTGTACGGCGGTATCGGCAGAGCGGCGCGCAACTGGGCGTTTTTTGACAAGATTCTCGAGGCGCTGCGCAATCTCGACGACGACGAGACCCTGCTGATTCAGTCGGGCAAGCCGGTCGGCGTGTTTCGCACGCAACCGGACGCGCCGCGCGTGTTGATCGCGAATTCGAACCTGGTGCCGAACTGGGCAACCTGGGAGCAGTTCCACGAACTCGACCGCAAAGGTCTCTTCATGTACGGGCAGATGACGGCGGGCAGCTGGATCTACATCGGCAGCCAGGGCATCGTGCAGGGCACCTTCGAAACGTTCGTCGAAGCTGGGCGGCAACATTACGGTGGCGATCTTGCGGGCCGCTGGGTCCTGACGGCCGGGCTCGGTGGCATGGGCGGCGCGCAACCGCTCGCGGCAACCCTGGCCGGCGCGGCGTCGCTCAACATCGAATGCAACCAGGCCAGCATCGATTTCCGGCTGCGCACCCGCTATCTCGACTGCCAGGCGCAAAGCCTCGACGAAGCGCTCGCACTGATCGAGCGTCACACCGCGGCGAAGGAGGCGGTATCGATCGGCCTGCTCGGCAACGCGGCGGAGATCCTGCCGGAACTGGCGAAGCGCGCGCGAGCGGGCGGTCCGCGGCCCGATCTCGTCACCGATCAGACGTCGGCGCACGACCTGATCCACGGCTACCTGCCGGCGGGCTGGACCCTCGAACGCTGGCGCGTCGCGCAACGCGATCCCGCCCAGCACGGCGCGTTGACCCATGCCGCCGCCGCGTCATGTGCGACACACGTTCGCGCGATGCTGGAATTTCGTGCGATGGGCGTGCCGGTCTTCGATTACGGCAACAACCTTCGCCAGGTTGCGTTCAACGAAGGCGTGACCAACGCGTTCGATTTTCCCGGTTTCGTGCCCGCTTATATCCGCCCGCTGTTTTGCGAGGGCAAGGGGCCGTTTCGCTGGGTGGCGCTGTCGGGTGATCCCGAAGATATCTACAAGACGGATGCGAAGATCAAGGAACTGTTTCCGGACAATCACCACACGCACCGGTGGCTCGACATGGCGCGCCAGCGCATCGCGTTCCAGGGCCTGCCGGCGCGAATCTGCTGGCTCGGCCTCGGCGAGCGGCATCGGGCCGGACTCGCGTTCAACGAGATGGTCAGGCGCGGCGAACTGAAAGCGCCGATCGTCATCGGTCGCGATCATCTCGACACCGGTTCCGTCGCCAGCCCGAATCGGGAGACCGAAGGCATGAAGGACGGAACCGACGCCGTGTCCGACTGGCCGCTGCTGAACGCGCTGCTCAATACGGCGGGCGGCGCAACGTGGGTGAGCCTGCACCATGGCGGCGGCGTCGGCATGGGCTATTCCCAGCACGCCGGAATGGTGATCGTGGCGGACGGCACCGATGCCGCCGAGAAACGATTGGCGAGCGTGCTGGTCAACGATTGCGGATCGGGTGTGATGCGTCACGCCGATGCCGGCTATCAGGCGGCGATCGATTGCGCCAAGCGCTCGGGTCTCACGCTGCCGATGGTGAGGTAGGGCACCGCATCGCCATTCGAATCGACAACTGCAGGCCGTCGATTCGATCGCAAGACCGTGTAGTACTCCTTCCGATTCCGTCGCGACGGCTCGTGCCGAACTGCCTTTCCCGGGCAAGTCGGTCGGCCGGCGCGTCGGAGCTCGGTTTCGGCCATATAAAACATCGCAGCTTCCATCGGCCATCCAGTTGGGCGGCGATCGACGCGCGGCTTTTCCGAGGACGACACAGCATGAGGCTCGGCGCTTTCATGATGCCTGCGCACCCGCGGCATCGAACGCTTCACGACGGTCACTATCACGATCTGGACACGCTGGAATACTTCGATCGAATCGGTTTCGAAGAAGCATGGGTCGGCGAGCATTACATGATGCCGGCGGAGCCGTGTCCGTCACCTGATCTGTTGCTGGCGCAGGCATTCCTGCGGACGGAGCGCATCCGCCTGGCGCCTGGGGCGTTCATGCTGCCTTTCCATCATCCGGCGGAACTGGCGCACCGCATCTGCATGCTGGACCATATTTCGCAGGGGCGTCTGATGGTGGGCATCGGCGCGAGCGGCACCAACCTCGATCTGAAGATGTTCGACATCGACTATCAGGCCGGCGCACATCGCGAGATGACGGCTGAGTCGATCTCGATCATGACCCGGTTCTGGGAAAGCGACGGACCGTTCGAGCACCGCGGAAAATTCTGGACCGTGCGCCGCCCCGCCGATCTGCCGCACAAGTGCAGCAGCTATCACCTCAAGCCTTTTCAGAAGCCGTATCCGCCCATTGGCGTGACCGGCCTGTCCGCATCGCCGGCGCGAACGGCTGGATTCCGATCAGCTTCTGTTTCACGCCGCACTACCTGCATACCCATTGGGACGTCGTCGAACAAGGCGCGCGCGAGGCCGGGCGACAGGCGCCCGATCGCGGCGAGTGGCGGGTCAGCCGGCCGATTCTCGTGGCCGATACCGACGCCGAGGCATGGCGCAGGGCGGTCGACGGCGAAATGGGACGGTACTTTCGCGAGGATTACCTGCCGATGCTGGCGGGCAACAACGCGCTCGGGCTGCTCAAGGAGGATCCCCGGATGCCGGATAGCGACGTGACCGTCGAGTACGTCGCGAAACACTGCTGGATCGTCGGCGGGCCCGAGACGGTGCGCGAGCGCATCGATGAAATGCAGGCGCTGTCGGGCGGCTTCGGGGTACTGCACGTGATGGGCTTCGATCACCTCGACGAGCTGGACGCGATTCGCGACAGTCATCTCGCGCTCGCGGACATCGTGACGAATCGTTGCGCTTGAGCTGCCAGGAGGAATCATTCGATGGACACGCTCAAGAAGGGTGTCGACCCGCGCCGCGTCGCGCTGCTGATCGTCGACATGCAACGGGACTTCGTCGACGTCGATGCGCCGATCGCATGCCCGGGCGCGCCGGACATCGTGCCCGCCATCCAGCGGCTGGCGCGCGCCGCGCGTGATGCGGGGATGCCCGTCATCTACACTCGGGAATCGCATCGTCGTCAGAAAGTCGATTTCGGTCTCGAGCTCGAATACGGTGAAACGGAGCATTGCGTCGAAGGCACGCCCGGCATCGAGATCGTCGATGCGCTGACCCCGGACGAATCGGATTACGTGCTGGTGAAGCGCCGCTACAGCGGCTTCTTCGCGACCGATCTCGATCTGCTGCTCAAGGGGCTCGGCGTGAGCACCGTGATACTGACGGGCGTGGCGACCGATGTCTGTGTCCGCGCCACAGCCCAGGACGCGCTGCAACTCGATTACCGGGTTCTCGTGCCGCGGGAATGCGTGGCGGGCACGACGGTGGCGCGACACGCGGCGGCGCTCGACCATATCGGTTATGTCCTCGGGCGTGTGCTGCCGCTCGACGTCGTGATCGCGCATCTTTCGTCCGCCGATGGAGGGCTGCATGGATGAGCGCTCACGCCACGGGCCGGATGCGCATTACCACACCGTGATCTGCAAGCTGGTCGCGTCGCGCGCCGATCTCGATCGCGCGGAAGCCGCCAGGACGGTCGACGCGATGCTCGAGCTGCGGTTCGCGGATCTCGAAATCGCGGCCACGTTGATTGCACTGGCCGGAAAAGGCGAGACGGCGGACGAGATCGCGGGCGCGGTCGACGCGATCATGGGGCATGGCACGCCGTTTCCGGCCGCGATGACGGATGCGATCGATATCGGCGGAACGGGCGGGGATCGCGCCGGGACGTTCAACATCTCCACGACGGCCGCTTTCATCGCAGCGGCGGCGGGGGCGCGCGTGATCAAGCACGGCAACCGCAATGTCACGAGCGCCTGCGGCAGCGCCGACCTGATCGTGGCCCTCGGCGCCGATATCGTTCGCTGCGGCACGCCCGCCCATATCAAGGCCAGTCTCGATGCAGATGGCTTTGCGTTCGTTTCGACGGCCGGCCATCACCGCTTTCCGGCGCGGCTCGGCGAGATTCGACGTGCGCTGGGCGTGCCCAGCCTCTTCAATCTCGCGGGTCCGCTCGTGCATCCCGCCGCGGTGCGGCGGCAGATCGTCGGTGTCGCGCAACGATCGCAGATGGCCGTGATCGCCGCCGTCCTGGTCAAGCTCGAGCGGGACGCGGCGTTCGTCGTGCATGGCATGGCCGGGCTCGATGAAGTCAGTTGCGTCGGCGAAACGCAGGTCACGCACATCCGGCATGGCGCTACGACGTCGTTCAGCGTCACGGCGCGGGATTTCGGGCTGATGCCCTGTCGCGTCGAGGATCTGCGGGGCGGCGATCCGGCGACGAACGCCGCGATCTGCCGCGCGATCCTCGGCGGGGAGCGCGGCCCGCGCGCCGATACCGCGGTGGCGGCGGCGGGCATGGCGCTGGTGCTCAGCGGCCGCGCGCCAACCCTTCTGGACGGCGCCCGCCAGGCACGCCACGCGATCGACATCGGTGCGGCGCGACGTGTCCTCGAAAACTTTCTGCATGGAGCACGCAAGACATGAAAACACGCATCAAGATCTGCGGCCTGACGAATCTGGACGATGCGCTCGCCGCCGTGCACGCGGGCGCCGATGCGCTGGGGTTCGTCTTCTCGGAGAGTCCGCGCCGGATGGCGGCGCGGGATGTCCGGGCGATCGTCGATCGGCTGCCCCCGTTCGTGAGCACGGTGGGCGTATTCGTCGACGAACCGCTCGAGCGGCTTCGCGACGCGGTCGACATATCCGGTGTTGCGCTGGTCCAGTTGCAGGGCAGGGAAAGCACCGCCTATTGCCGACAGATCGGGCGACCGGTCATCAAGGGCTTTCGCATCGACGAGCAGTTCGATCCCGCGATCGTCGATACGTACGATGTCGGCGCGTATCTGTTCGACGCGGCAGTCGACGGCCGGGACGGCGGGACGGGCGTGCGCTTCGACTGGGAGCGACTGCGGGGGATCCGGTTTTCCCGGCCGGTGATCGTCGCGGGCGGGCTCGATGCGGGCAACGTCAGGCGCATGCTCGACCTGTTGGGTCCGGCGGGCGTCGACGTCAGCTCGGGGGTTGGCGCGAGCGCGACCCGCAAGGATCCGAAAAAACTGCGCGAATTCGTCGCGGCAGTCAGGCAGGCGCACGGTGTGGCGGATGGCGTGTCGGGCGACGCCGACATGCTGCGCGCGTCGTTTGACGATCGGCAGCTCGTCGGCATCAACGGCAAGCAGTTCCTGGTCAACTCGCTGACCGAGCAGGTGCCCGCGACGCCGGCGCATCTGCTGCGGGTGGCCGCGCAGCGCGTCTGCGATGCGATCGTGTCGAAGCCGGGGCTGAAACTCGTGGGTGAAGAGGACAAGGGCGGTGCGCTGCTGGCCGCCGTGTCGCTGTTGTCCGGCCTGCCGTTCGGCATCGCGCGCTGGTATCCGTCCGGGCTCGAGGGGCAGGTGAAGGTCGGGTTCGGTTGCGAATATACGTCCGGCGAGCTGTACCTGAACGGTGTGGAGGACGGCGATCGTGTCGTCATCGTCGACGACATGATCAGCACGGGCGGCACGCTGATCGGACTCGTCGAGGCCGTCAGGCAAGCGGGCGCAACCGTCGAACAGATCGTCTGCGTCGTGGAGAAGGCCGATTACGCGGGTGTCGAGCGGGTGCGCGAGGCGACCGGACTCGACGTCAGGACGCTGGTGCGCGTGAGCGTGGCGGGAGATAGGTCGCGCGTGCTGGACGTCAACTATTGATAGCGAGGGGACCGATATGGAAAGCAGGATCTTTCGAGGCTGGTATGTCGTCCTGGCGGCCCATTTGCTGCTGGCACTGATCTTCGGCGCGGCCTATTCGTTCGGCGCGTTCTTCGTGCAGTTGCAATCGAGCTTCGACGTCGGGCGTTTCTCCGTCGCTTCGATCTTTTCGCTGACGGCGCTCATCTACTACGTCGTCGGCGTGTTCGCGGGGTCGATCGCCGATCGGACTTCGACGCGCAAAGTGGTCGGCACTGGCGTGGTGCTGCTTGCGCTGGGATTTTTCATCAGCAGTTTCACGGGCCATTCGATGGCGGGCTTTCTGACCGCGTTCTGCACGCTGGTGGGGCTCGGCGTCGGCCTGGTTTACGTCCCGACCGTGACCACCGTGCAGCGCTGGTTCGTGAAGAGTCGCGGCAAGGCGTCCGGGCTCGCCCTCGCGGGCACCGGGCTGGGTACGTTCGTCGGCCCCAGTCTCGCCGGGTTGCTGATGCAGCATCTGTCATGGGAGGCGACGATGCGGATCTTCGCGATCGGCATCGCCGGACTCGGGCTGGCCGCTGCGACCGCGGTCCGCGGCCGTCCGGAAGAACTGGGGCTGATGCCCGACGGGACGACGCAGGCCGCCGCGGCGACGGGCGGGTCGTCGACCGCGATCGACGCGACGCTGGCGGAGGCGATTCGCACGGCGCGCTTTTGGTGGTACTTCGTCGCGATCTTCCTCGGTTCGGTGGGTTTGTTTCTCGCGCTCGTGCACATCAATCCGTATGCGCGGCAGTTGGATATCTCGACAACGAAGGCGAATCTGCTGATTGGCCTGATCGGCGTGGGCAACGTGGCCGGCCGCTTGCTGCTGGGCAGCATCGCGGACCGGATCGGCGCTCGGCAACTGTTGATGGGACTGACATTTGCGCTGGCGTTGCTGAATGGATTCTGGCTGGGCGCGCACGGATTCGTCGCGCTGGCGATCTTCGCGGTGCTGTTCGGCGTGGCGAACGGCGGCTGCATTTCGCTCTATCCGTCGGTCGCCGCCAGCTGGTTCGGCACGGCGAATCTCGGCGCCATATTGGGGGCGCTCTATATCTCGGTCGGGGTGGCGGCGGTGGCGGGCGGCAGCATCGGCGGGCTGCTGTTCGACGTGTACGGGAGCTACGTCGCGTCGATCGTGTTCAGCGCGTTGTGCGCGCTCGCATCGGTGGTCCTGATCGCGGTCGCCGCGTCGCGGCCGGCGGCAGCCCGATCGGCGGACCCGGCATCGGTCGGACTCTCGAAGTAAATGATCGGAGGCGCGGCGTGACCGGCATACACGACCTTCGCAGCGCGCTCGATGCGCTGGCGCGAGCAGGGGAGCGGCCGGTCGAGATCGCCGCGCCGCGCGATCCGCATGTCGAGCTGATCGACGACTATCTTGCGTCGTATCGCATGCCCGACACGTCGTGGTTCTGCCGACGACGTACTCTGGGCGATGGCGACGCGCTGCCGCCTGGAACGGGACATTTTCAGTACCGCGAGTTTGCGCGGCACGTCGCTGGATCCGACTCAATCGGAACGATATGCCGGCGGCGGCCAGAAAGGTTTTACCAACAAGTGCGTCATTGATTGCACGATCCCGTTCCATCTCCAGGGAGAATTTCAACGGGCATTCTCGTGAGAGGGAAGCGGAAGTCGTTGCGTATGCCCGTAAAGGTCGCTCGGCACCCGAGGTCGGGCGATACGCGGCGATCATTCGTTTCAGCGGTTCGTCTGATCCGGATATGAAAACGGGCGGCCGCGATGGCCGCCCGTTTCGTGAAACCGCATGCGGGAAAGCCCGCATGCGAACGCTCACGCGCCGTGTTGCGCCTTGAACGCGAGCCGGAACCGATGCAGCAGCGGCTCGGTATAGCCGCTCGGCTGCGACGTGCCTTGCAGCGTGAGCGCGCACGCGGCCTGGAACGCGGTCGACTGGTCATAATCGGGCGCCATCGGGCGATAGTTCGGATCGCCGGCGTTCTGCTGGTCGACGACGCGGGCCATCCGCTTGAACACGTCGAGCACGAACGCCTCGGTGATCACGCCGTGGCGCAGCCAGTTCGCGATGTGCTGGCTCGAAATGCGCAGCGTCGCGCGATCTTCCATCAGGCCGACGTCGTGGATGTCCGGCACCTTCGAGCAGCCGACGCCCTGTTCGACCCAGCGCACGACGTAGCCGAGGATGCCCTGCGCGTTGTTCTCGACCTCGCTCAGGATCTCGGCCTCGCTCCACGCGGCGCGCTCGACGACCGGCACGGTCAGCAGCCCTTCGAGCAGCGCGTCGCGCTCGCTCGCGTACGGCGTCTTCTCGAGTTCCTGCTGGACGGCCTGCACGTCGACGAGGTGGTAGTGCAGCGCGTGCAGCGTCGCGGCGGTCGGCGACGGCACCCACGCGGTGTTCGCGCCGGCGCGCGGATGCGCGATCTTCTGCTCGAGCATCGCGTGCATCAGGTCCGGCATCGCCCACATGCCCTTGCCGATCTGCGCGCGGCCGCGCAGGCCGGCCGACAGGCCCGCAAGCACGTTGTTGCGCTCGTACGACTGGATCCACGCCGACGATTTCATGTCGCCCTTGCGGATCATCGGGCCCGCTTCCATCGCGGTGTGCATCTCGTCGCCGGTGCGGTCGAGGAAGCCGGTGTTGATGAACGCCACGCGCGCGGCGGCGGCCGCGATACAGGCGGCGAGGTTCACGCTGGTGCGGCGCTCCTCGTCCATGATGCCCATCTTCAGCGTGTTGCGCGGCAGGTTGTACAGATCCTCGATGCGCGCGAACAGCGTGTCGGCGAACGCGACTTCGACCGGGCCGTGCATCTTCGGCTTCACGATGTAGATCGAGCCCGTGCGCGAATTGCGCTTGGCCTTCAGGTCGTGCAGCGCGCACAGCGTCGTGACGACGCCGTCGAGAATCCCTTCCGGAATCTCGTTGCCGTCGCGGTCGAGCACCGCGCCGTTGGTCATCAGGTGGCCGACGTTGCGCACGAACAGCAGCGAGCGGCCGTGCAGCGACAGCGTGCCGCCGGCCGGCGTCGTGTATTCGCGATCGGCGTTCAGGCGGCGCGTGAAGCTCTTGCCGCCCTTCGCGACTTCCTCGGAGAGCGTGCCCTGCATCAGGCCGAGCCAGTTGCGGTAGAGCTGGACCTTGTCGTCGGCGTCGACCGCCGCGACCGAATCCTCGCAGTCGATGATCGTGCTGACCGCGGCTTCGAGCACGACGTCCTTCACGTTCGCGAGATCGGCGCGGCCGATCGGCGTCGACGCATCGATCTGGATCTCGAGGTGCAGGCCGTTGTGCTTCAGCAGGATCGCGGACGGTGCGCCGGCCGCGCCCTGGTAGCCGACGAATTGCGCCGGCTGCGCGAGCTGCGTGACGCCCTTGCCGGTTTCGACGGCGAGCTGGCCGTTCTCCACGCGGTAGCGCAGCGCATCGCGGTGCGAGCCGCTCGCGAGCGGCGCCGCGTTGTCGAGCACGTTGCGCGCGTAGTCGATCACGCGCTGGCCGCGCGTCGGGTTGTAGGCCGCGGTGCGTTCGGCGCCGCCGTCTTCCGGCAGCGCATCGGTGCCGTACAGCGCGTCGTACAGGCTGCCCCAGCGCGCGTTTGCGGCGTTCAGCGCATAGCGCGCGTTCGACAGCGGCACGACGAGCTGCGGGCCGGCCTGCGTGGCGATCTCGCTGTCGACGTTCGCGGTGGCTGCCGTGACGTTCGACGGGACCGGCACGAGGTAGCCGATTTGTTCGAGGAATGCGCGATACGCGGCGTGGTCGCGTACCGGGCCGGGGTGCGCGCGATGCCACGCGTCGAGCTCCAGCTGCAGGCGGTCGCGTTCGGCGAGCAGCTCGCGGTTGCGCGGCGCGAGGTCGTGCACCAGAGCTGAGAAACCGCTCCAGAACGCGGCCTTGTCGATGCCGGTGCCCGGCAGCGCTTCGTTTTCAATGAACTGGCTCAGCGCTGGCGCGACTTGCAGTCCTGCTTGGTCGATCATCGTGAATCCTCCCGGGGAATAAAAAACGCGCGCGGCTTGGCTGGTTATTCCGCGACGCTTTGTGTACCGGCGCGGGCGATCTGCGCGTCCTGTTCGGACTTTACGCCAGACACGCCGATCGCGCCTGCGATCCGGCCGCCGACCGTGACCGGCACGCCGCCTTCGAGCAACCCCGTCAGCGGCGCGCTCAGAAATGCGGTGCGGCCACCGTTGATCATATCCTCATAGGCCTTCGTCTCGCGACGGCCGAGCGCCGCCGCGCGCGCCTTGTCCTGCGCAATGGTGTTGCTGGCCGGCGATGCGCCGTCCAGCCGCGCGAACGCGAGCAGGTGGCCGCCGTCGTCGACGACGGCGATCGACACGGCCCAGCCATGGCGTTCCGCTTCCGCGCGGGCCGCGGCGAGCATGCGCTCGGCATCGGCCAGTTCGAGTTCGGGTTTCGTTTGCATGGCTTTCCTCCGGAAGCGGCGGTCAGTTGACCAGCCGGTTGTCGACGAGCTCGATCCAGTGACGCACGGGCGTGCGACCCGCGCCGTTCAGATGAGTCTGGCAGCCGACGTTGGCGGTGACAATCAGGTCCGGCTGCGCGGCTTCCAGCGCATCGAGCTTGTTGTCGCGTAATGTCGTCGCGAGTTCGGGCTGCGTCAGCGAATAGGTGCCGGCCGAGCCGCAGCACAGATGGCCGTCGGCGACATTCGTCAGATCGAAGCCGAGCCGCGTCAGGATGCTTTCAACCGCGCCGCCGAGGCGCTGCGCGTGCTGCAGCGTGCACGGGCAATGGACCGCGACGCGCCGTGGCGTCGCATCGGCGAGCGCGTCGAGCGGCTCGGCCGCGATCACTTCGGCCAGATCGCGCGCGAGCGCGCTGACGCGCCGCGCCTTCTCCGCATAGACGGGGTCGGAGCGCAACAGGTCGCCGTATTCCTTCACGAACGCGCCGCAGCCGCTCGCGGTCAGCACGATCGCTTCCGCGCCGGCCTCGATCGCGGGCCACCACGCGTCGATGTTGCGGCGTGCGCGGCCGAGGCCTGCTTCCTGCGCGTTCAGGTGATATTCGGTCGCGCCGCAGCAGCCGGCTTCGCGCGCCGGGGTCACGCTGATGCCGAGCCGGTCGAGCACGCGCGCGGCGGCCGCATTGGTATTCGGCGACAGCGACGGCTGTACGCAGCCCTCGAGCATCAGCACGCGCCGCGCATGACGCACGGCCGGGCGCGGCGCGGCCGCGGGAACGGCGGCCGGAATCTTGTCCTGCAGCGTGCCGGGCAGCAGCGGGCGCAGCGCGCGGCCGGCCTTCAGCAGCGCGGCGAACGTCGCCGGGCGCGGCACCACATGACGCAACCCCGCGCGCAGCAGGCGCTCGCGTGCCGGCCGTTGCACGCGCTTCTCGGCTTCCGCGCGGCCGATGTCGAGCAGCGTGTGATAGCGCACGCCGGACGGGCAGGTCGTCTCGCAGTTGCGGCACGTCAGGCAGCGGTCGAGATGTTGCTGCGTGCGTTCGCCGCACGGCTCGCCTTCGAGCAGTTGCTTGATCAGGTAGATGCGGCCGCGCGGCCCGTCGAGCTCGTTGCCGAGCACCTGGTAGGTCGGGCAGGTCGCATTGCAGAAGCCGCAGTGCACGCACGCGCGCAGGATCGCTTCCGCTTCGTCGGCCCGGGCGAGGGCCTTGCTTGCTTCGCTGAGGTTGGTTTGCATCGGCGGGTCGGGATCGGGATCGGGTTCGCGTCAGAAGTCGGCGTAGAGCCGGCCGGGATTGAAAATCGCGTGCGGGTCGAGCTGCGCCTTGAGCTGTCGATGCACGCGCAGCAGCGCGGGCGGCAGCGGCTGGAACGGCTCGGGCGTCGTACCGGGCGTGAAGCAGGTCGCGTGGCCGCCGCACTGCGCGGCGAAGCGCTGCACGTCGGCCGGCGCGGCGTCGGTCTTCAGCCAGCGCTGCGCGCCGCCCCAGTCGACGAGCTGCGCGCCCGCGAGCGCGTCGAGCGGCGCGGCGGCCGGCACCGACACGCGCCACAGCGGGCGCGGATCGTCGAAAAACGGCAGCGCGAGGTCGCGCAGCCGCGTCCAGAAGCCATCGTCGCGGTCGTCCATCCGGTCGCCGCCGATCGTGTCGCGCGCAGCCTTCACCGAGCCTTCGCCGCCTTCGATCCGCACGCGCAGCACGCCGTCCGCGTGGCACGCGCCCGCGAGCGGCAGCCCCGCGCGACGCCACGCGGCGACGCGCTGCACGGCTTCGCTTGCCGTCAGCGTCAACGCGAGCTCGCCGGTCGCGCGCGGCTTCGGCAGCACCTTCAGCGACACCTCGGTCACGATGCCGAGGCAGCCGAAACTGCCCGCGAGCAGCCGCGACACGTCGTAGCCCGCGACGTTCTTCATCACCTCGCCGCCGAAGCGCAGGTGTTTCGCGTGGCCGGTGATCACGCGGCAGCCGAGCACGAAGTCGCGCACCGCGCCGGCCCATGGGCGGCGCGGCCCCGACAGCGCCGCCGCGACCATGCCGCCGACCGTCGCCGCGCCGCCGAACGACGGCGGCTCGCACGGCAGCATCTGGCCGGCTGCGTCGAGCATCGCGTCGAGATCGGCGAGCGGCGTGCCCGCGCGCGCGGTGATCACGAGCTCGGTCGGGTCGTACGATACGACGCCGCGATGCGTGCGCACGTCGAGCGTGCGGCCTTCGACCGGGCGGCCGACGAACGCCTTCGTGCCGGCGCCGCGGATGTGCAGCGGCTGGCGATCGCGGATCGCCGCGTCGACCTGCGCGACGAGCGCCGCGCTGTCGTCGATCGATTCGATGTCGCGTCGCATCAGAAGCGCTCCAGTTCGGGAAACGGCAGCTTGCCGTGATGGACGTGCATCGCGCCGAATTCGGCGCAGCGGTGCAGCGTCGGGATGTTCTTGCCGGGATTGAGCAGGCGCTGCGGATCGAACGCGGCCTTCACCGCGTGGAAGAACGTGATTTCGTCGGCGTTGAACTGCACGCACATCTGGTTGATCTTCTCGCGCCCGACGCCGTGCTCGCCGGTGATGCTGCCGCCCGCCGCGACGCACAGCTCGAGGATCTTGCCGCCGAGCGCCTCCGCGCGGTCGAGCTCGCCGGGCCGGTTCGCATCGAACAGGATCAGCGGATGCATGTTGCCGTCGCCCGCGTGGAACACGTTCGCGACCGGCAGCCCGTATTCGGCGGACAGCGCGGCGATCCCTTCGAGCACGCGCGGCAGTTCGCGGCGCGGGATCGTGCCGTCCATGCAGTAGTAGTCGGGCGACATGCGGCCGACCGCCGGGAACGCGTTCTTGCGGCCGGCCCAGAAGCGCTGGCGCTCGGCCTCGTCCCGCGCGACGCGAATCTCGCTCGCGCCCGCGTCGCGCAGCAGCGCGGCGACGCGTTCGGCGTCCTCGTCGACGTCGCTCGCCGCACCGTCGAGCTCGCACAGCAGGATCGCCTGCGCGTCGACCGGATAGCCCGCGTGGATGAAATCCTCGGCCGCACGGATCGCGAGGTTGTCCATCATCTCGAGGCCGCCGGGAATCACGCCCGCGCCGATGATCCGCGCGACCGCGACGCCGGCCTCGGCGACGTCGTCGAAGCTTGCCATCAACACCTTCACGCACGGCGGCTTCGGCAGCAGCTTCACGGTCACTTCGGTGACGATCCCGAGCATGCCTTCGGAGCCGGTGAACAGCGCGAGCAGGTCGAAACCCGGTGCGTCGAGCGCATCGGCGCCGAGCGTGAGCGTGTCGCCGTCGATCGTCAGGATCTCGACCTTCAGGATGTTGTGCACCGTGAGCCCGTATTTCAGGCAGTGCACGCCGCCCGCGTTCTCGGCGACGTTGCCGCCGATCGAGCACGCGATCTGCGACGACGGATCGGGCGCGTAGTAGAGGCCGTGCGGTGCGGCGGCCTGCGAGATCGCGAGGTTGCGCACGCCGGGCTGCACGCGCGCGATGCCGGCATCGGGGTCGATGTCGAGAATCCGGTTGAACTTCGCCATCACCAGCAGGAGGCCTTTTTCGAGCGGCATCGCGCCGCCCGACAGCCCGGTGCCCGCGCCGCGCGCGACGACCGGCACGCCGTGTGCAGCCGCGACACGCAGCACCGCGCGCACCTGGTCGACCCTGTCGGGCAGCACGACGGCGAGCGGCACCGTGCGGTACGCGGCCAGCCCGTCGCATTCGAACGGCTTGAGCGCCTCGCGTTCGTGCAGCACGTCGAGGCCGGGCGCCGCCGCGTGCAGCGCGGCGACGAGTGTGGCGCGGTCGACGGTCGCCAGCGGGCCGTCGATCCGTTCGTCGTAGATGAAACTCATCGTATGTCTCCGTCTCCACCATGCAGGCGGCCGCGCGACGCGCGACACGCCGGATGGAAGGCATTCTTGGTGGGTCGTGCGGGCCTGTCCAGACGTGTCGAAGGTGGTCGTACCAGTTTTTTCGATGCCATTGAACACGCATTCTCTTCGGTTCGATGAAACCCAATCGCAACAAGGCTTTGTGCGAAAATCGACGTCATCCGTCCAAAGTGGTCATACCAGTATGGAAATGCAGGATCGAGAAAGGCCGGCGCGGCGCGTGGCCGACGTTGTCGCCGAGCGGATCGAGCAATTGATCGTCGACGGCGTGCTGAAGGCCGGGCAGGCGCTGCCGTCGGAACGGCGGCTGACCGAGAAGCTCGGCGTGTCGCGCACGGCCGTGCGCGAAGGCATGAAGCTGCTGCACGCGCGCGGGATCATCGACACCGCGCACGGCAAGGGTTCGTTCGTCGCGAGCCTGACCCCGCAGCGCGCGATCACGCCGATGATGCATCTGCTCGGCTCGCAGCCGCGCACGCTGTACGACCTGTTCGAGGTGCGCGGGATGCTCGAGGCCGAAGCCGCCCGGCTCGCGGCGCTGCGCGGCACGCCGGCCGATTTCATCCTGATCCGGCGCCGCTACGAGGAAATGACGGCGGCCGACGCGCAGGATCTCGACCCCGCCGCGCGCGCGAAGCTCGACCACGCGTTTCATCTCGCGATCTGCGAGGCGTCGCACAACCCCGTGCTCGTCAATACGCTGCAGTCGCTGACCGACCTGCTGCTCAGTTCGGTGTTCGCGTCGGTGAACAACCTCTATCACCGCGAACCGCTGAAGAAGCAGATCGATCGCCAGCATGCGCGGCTCTACAACGCGGTCACGGGGCGGCTGCCCGACCAAGCGCGCAAGGCCGCGAGCGAACATATCCGTCAGTGCGTAGACTATCTGCGCGAGATCGAGCAGGAGGAACAGCGGCTCGTGCGTTCGACGTTGCGGCTCGAAGGGTGGACGTGAGCGGGCGGGGCTTGGCCGGCGCAGTAACCGCTAGAATTGCGGTTTTCGTCCGGAATACGTCCATGTCTTTTGCCTCGCTTGGCCTGATCGAGCCGTTGCTGCGTAATCTGCAGGATCTCAATTATCAGACACCCACGCCGGTGCAGGCCAAGGCGATTCCCGTCGTGCTCGGCGGCAAGGACGTCATGGCTGCGGCACAGACCGGCACCGGCAAGACGGCCGGCTTTGCGCTGCCGCTGCTGCAACGGCTGGTGCAACACGGCCCGGCGGTGTCCAGCAACCGTGCGCGCGTGCTGGTGCTGGTGCCGACGCGCGAACTGGCTGAGCAAGTGCTGCAAAGCTTCATCGAGTACGGCAAAGGGCTCGATCTGCGATTTCTGGCCGCCTACGGCGGGGTGAGCATCAATCCTCAGATGATGAAGCTGCGCAAGGGTGTCGACGTGCTCGTTGCGACGCCGGGCCGCTTGCTCGACCTCAATCGCCAGAACGCCGTGCAGTTCGATCAGGTCCAGACGCTGGTGCTGGATGAAGCCGACCGCATGCTCGATCTCGGCTTCGCGCGCGAACTCGACGCGGTCTTTGCCGCGTTGCCCGCCAAGCGCCAGACGCTGCTGTTCTCCGCCACGTTCTCCGACGAAATCCGCACGATGGCGGCGGGCATTCTGCGCAACCCGGTCGATATCAGCGTCAGCCCACCCAACGCCACGGCGAGCAAGATCAAGCAATGGGTGGTGCCGGTCGACAAGCGGAACAAGCCCGACCTCTTCATGCACCTGGTGGCCCAAAACAAGTGGGAGCACGCGCTGGTATTCGTCAAGACCCGCAATGGCGTCGATTATCTGGCGGTCATGCTGGAGAAAGCGGGCTATGCGGTCGATACGATCCACGGCGACAAGCCGCAACCCGCGCGCCTGCGTGCGCTGGAGCGCTTCAAGGCGGGTGAAGTGCAGATGCTGGTTGCCACCGACGTCGCGGCGCGCGGGCTGGATATCGACGATCTGCCGCTGGTGATCAACGTCGATCTGCCGATCGTCGCGCAAGACTACGTGCACCGTATCGGCCGTACCGGCCGCGCGGGCGCCAGCGGAGTGGCGGTGTCCCTCGTGTGCGCCGACGAAGCGCCGCAACTGGCCGCGATCGAGGCGCTGATCCGGCAGACGCTGCGGCGTGAAGAAGAGCCGGGTTTCGAAGCCGAACACCGCGTGCCGGAAACCAGCGCGACGGGACAGATCATCAAGAAACCGAAAAAGCCGAAGAAGCCCAAGGTGCAGCAAGCTGCGCCGGTCGGCAAGCAGGCGCCGGGCAAGAAGCCGCATACGCAAGGTGGCGAAGGCAAGCGCAAGCCTGGGGCGCAGCATGCGGCGGCCACGGGTGCCGGTAAAGGCCCGGACTACACCATCGGTAGCCCGTTCAGCGCGCAGAAGCCGCGCAGCAAACCGGCCGGCAAGCCGGCTGCGGGGAAGGCTGCTGGCAAATCTGCTGGTGGTCGTGGCAAGCTTGGCAAACCGTCCAGGTAGCCTGAATCCTTCCCTTTCAACGTGCCCGATACGATTGACCCGTCCGATGCAGTGAACGAATACGGGTGGTTCGGAACAGGACCGCCGGTTTTCTCGTTAACGACCTGAAACCGCCCGCGATAAGGGCTTCGCGGCGTGACCGATGATGTGCAATGACTGAAGTGAGAGATGGAATGACGACGACATTCGACGAGGCGACTACGGCGGCGATCGCCGCGTTTGCCCAACTGGATTTCTACACGGCCGTGCAAGCGATGCGCGCCGAGGCCGATTACGACCACGAACGAGACCAGTGGATCTCGCGCTATATCGACGAGCACGGCGGCGGCGCGGACGATGCGGAATACGACGCCTTGCACGCGCGGGCCCAGGCAACCCCGGAATACGCGCAGTTCGTCGATGCGGTTCGGCGGGAAATCCTGGAATACTTCGGCGTGACCGACGATCAACTGGACTGGATGGTCGTGCTGCGCAATGACGACAGCGATGAGCTTTGGGCCGAAGTCAACCGGCAGCGGAGCGCGCTGGGAACCGGTGAAGTGCGCGGAGATCTCTGACCAGGCCTGTCATTCGCCGGTACGTTGGGCGCGCCATTTGAAGGTCGGCCCCCCCCACGGACCGGACGCTCGCCTATCCATCAATCTTCTCGCGCAAGGCGTAGCAAGACGTCAGCGAGGGCTCGAATTTTCGGTTGTGCCGCACGTTGGGGCGGATAGACGAGGAAGTAGGACAGGCCGTCTTGAACCACACCCTCGAACGGTGTCACCAGCGATCCGGCACGCAGCCGGTCTCTTGCCATTCGTGGGTCGCCGATTGCAATGCCGTGTCCTTCCATCGATGCCGCGAGCGTCAATTCGAGGGTATCGAATACGAGTCCACGTCCCGCATCGATCTGGCGTGCCCCGACATGCTCAAGCCAGCATCTCCACTCCGCGTGGCTGGGCCCGGGATGGAGCAAATCGACCTGCGCAAGGTCGGCAACGGATCGCAGTGATGTTGCCAATGCGGGCGCGCACGTCGGCGTGAGCCTCTCCGGAAACAGCGGTACCGCTTCCATACCGGTCCACTGTCCGGTGCCTCGCACGACGATGGCATCGACGTCGGACGTCGTGAAATCCGGCGTATCGTCCGCGGATGTCGAAATACGAAGCTCCGTGCCGCTCATGGCGCGATGAATGTCCGGCAGCCGCGGGAGCAACCAGCGAATGGCGAACGTGGACGGCAACTTCAACGTGAGCACCGAGGTCGCTCGTGCATGGGAATCCGCGTGCTGAACCAATTGCGTGAGCACGTTGACCGCGACCGTCAGCAGTCCATTGCCTTCTGCCGTCAACGTCAGGCCCGATACATGGCGCACAAAGAGTGCGCATCGATAATGCGTTTCCAACTGCTGTATCTGACGGCTCACTGCACCTTGCGTCCGGCATAGATGATCCGCAGCCTTGCTGACGCTGCCCAGCTGCGCAGCGGCGACGAACGACTGAATCGCCGCCAACGGTGGGAGCGGCCGCGTCAGGTCAGCCAGCGGATATGCATGCGCCGCATACCCGGGTTGCAAATTTTTCGATTGTTCGGTCATCGGTGCGTCGCTATCGTGCGTCTACCGGATGCCCTGTTCCTACGAATGAACGGGGTGGTCAACGAATGATCGGAGGATAATTTTTGACTCAACGTCGGGATCACTATATACGCAACAGGTTCGCGCTTACCTTCGGGAACTGGAGCGAGGCGATGTCGGCGCCATCTGCGCGCTATTTACGCCGGACGCGCAGATTTTCTCGCCGTTTCTCGGCTGGATGCACCCTGAGCCGTTCTTTTCGAAGGTCGCTGCCGCGTCGGGAGAAAGCAGGATTACACCGATCGATATCTGCGTCAGCACGAGTGGGGCTCGACGTGCGACAGGCTACTTCATCTACGACTGGGCCTTGAAAGACGGTTCGGTGGCGCGCTTCGAGTGCGTCGACGTATTCGAGTTCGACGTCGCGGGGCTCATCGAACGGATGATCATCGTCTACGACACCCATCCGATTCGCAGTACGGTCGGCGACAAGTACGCGTAACTGAATCGATGTCGCTCGATACCGAAGGCTGGCGTTTGCGCAGGGCTGTTCCGCATGACGTCAAACTTCCACGGATGCTGTTTCTGATGATTTGTAAGCATGTCGAAATATATCTCGACGAGCGATGTCAATCAAAGTCGCGCGCAAGTGCCAAGCGCGTCGAGACCCCGGCAAGCTACGAGTCTGTGTCGCGGTGCTGTCTATCGAAATTCTGCCTCGCTTCTCGGAAGCGGTCCGCATTCTCGACGATCCAGGTCCACATGTGAAGGCAATATGGCAGGTGGCGGAAGTTGCCTGTCAGCGGTCGTTGGCGGCGTTGTCTGGTTTTTCAAAACCCTTTCTAATCATGGGTCGTCTTTTTTACGCCGACGCTATCGATAGAAACAATCAATTCATTCAGGCGGCTGCCCGCCTCTTGTAGACCATCGAGGCTTGTATTAATCTGGCGTCTACCGGGTACCGCTGAATCCACCCCTCCCCTGCATCGTTCGGTATAAGCGACGCAGATGGCGAGGTGTGTCGTGACTTCGAGCCGATTTGCCTGGTTTGTCCTCGGACTGAGTGTGATTGCCGAAGTATTCGGCACCATTGGTCTCAAGTTCTCGTCTGGATTCACCAACCTTTCCTCTTCAGTCTTCACCGTCGTTTGCTACGCTGGCGCCGTTTGGCTCATGTCCATTACGACATTAAACGTCGAGGTGGGTCTAGCCTACGCCGCGTGGGCTGGCGCCAGTACAGCCATCACCGCCGGACTCGGAATATTGCTCTTCGGCGAGTCTGTTTCGGTATTGAAGCTCTGTGGCCTCGCAATGGCTGCAGGTAGCCTCGTTCTGCTGAATCTTGGTGATGGCCCTCCATAGCAATATCTCTCTCCTCGTCTGAGCCGATACTTAGCGAAGCCGCGAAAGTATTTATTTTATTCGCGATGGTAAATCGTTTATAAATTTTCATACTGGGATATGAGATGAAGTCTGAGAATATTTGGGCATTCGCGCTTGTTTGCGTGACCATACTCTGGGGCTGGTCATTTGTCGCAATCCATCAATCTCTAGGGTTCGTCAGTGCATCAACGTTCAACGCATATCGCTTCCTGATCGGCGCAGCGGCGATGTTCATCGTGTTGATGCGCCGCTGGCGACACGTCGAATGGCGCGCGGCGCGGCGTGCCATATTGCCCGGCGTTGTCCTTTTCATCGCATTCGCGCTCCAGACAGCCGGCATCGTTTACACGACTGCATCGAACGCGAGCTTCATTACGGGGCTCGCGGTCATATTCGCTCCAGCATTTGGCTACTGGATGCTCAAGATTCGGCCGAGCCGGCAACAGATGATCGGCGCGGCGATTGGCGCCGCCGGTCTTGCCATGTTGACGATGCGGGACCTTTCGATACACGTCGGTGATGCACTTGTCCTTGGGTGTGCAGTTTTCACGGCGCTGCACATCGTAGTCCTATCTAAGCGAAGCAAGGGGGCCGACGTCGAACTGCTTGCATTCATCCAGGTATTGGTCGTAGGCGTCCTGTCGCTGTTGTGGTCGCTGGCATTCCGCGAGTTCTCAGTTCCTACCTCACCTCAGCCCATCTGGACGGCGATCATTGTTGGAATCGGGGGAACCGCGATCGGCTACTTCGTGCAGACCCGTGCACAGGTCGAATCCGCACCAAGTCGAATCGCGCTGATTCTTGTGCTGGAGCCTGTTTTCGGCGGGCTCTTCGGATACGTCCTCGGCGGTGATCGCCTGAGTCCCGTGAACTTCGCCGGCGCAGCGCTCATCATCGTCGCGATGATCGTCACGGAGTATCACCCTCGCTTGCGCGTGGTCACGAATTGATGTCCCGATTGCGGAGAGGCAATCGGTGCTTGTGCGTGTCCCTTCAACCTTTTATTTTATGGAGAAACTCATGCGCGCTGCTTTCGATCAAGTCCAGAAAGAATCCAGTGAGCTTATCGTGATTGACCGAAGGCTCGACAACACGGCGCCTTGGCAGGAGTGGGCTAGCCAGATTGTCGACCGAGGATTCGCGATCGTCTCGATTGGGCCGGGGATGCAGGATGATTTTCATGCGCTCCAGCAGTTGGCGGGGACTGTGGGCTTTCGCGACAAGCAAGAGTTCTGCTTCGTCGGCCGGACTGACGGCTACTTTCCGGTCGGATACTCCCATATCGGAAAAGAAAATAGTGACAGGTGCGAGATCTTCAACTACTGGCATCGCTTCAAAGACGAGCATCAGCAATACGAGTTCAGCCGTAGCGAGTTTTACTCGCGTATCGCGAGCTATGAGGCGCAGGTCGCCGGCTATGGGCAGAAGTTGGTCGACGAGATCCGGAAGCGCTACGGCTACGCGCACGAAATCCCCACGCGCGACGACTCATATCTGCAATACAACCACTACCGCGAAGACCTCCGCCTCGGTAACAGCCGCTATCTGCAAGGAAAGCACGAGGACGGGCATCTGATCACGGTTATCAAGCCGAATGCGCCAGGACTCGTCCTGTTCCAGGGAGACAAGGAGTGTCTCGTCGACGTCGCGAAGGACCAGGCCATCGTGATCTCAGGGTCTCTATTAACGGAGCTCTCTGACGGCGAAATCCAACCGACTTTTCACGCCGTTCTGAACCTTACCCTGCCGACCGCCCGTGCCTCAATCGTCTACAACGTGAACGTGTTGAGCAATATCATTCCGAGCTTCAGGCAGGGCCGCGATATCCGGATGTACGACTTCGCGAACGAGCGTCATCTCGAATTCGGGCACGCTCCCTACGTCATCGAGCAGGTTTAAGCGCTGCCGATTCTGCAAAGCTACGTCGAGAGCCAGACAATTCACCATCCTCATTGTTGTTAAAAAATGAGGATGGCGTTTCGTACCCGTCTATCCCCAGTTTCATACGTTCGCCTTGGATCCGCAGAAAAGGCAAGGGTGCCGCCGTCGCCAACCGCCATCCACCCACCCCCGCAAAGCATGAAAAAAGCCCGCCGAAGCGGGCAACCTCACGATGCGGAGGGGGAGATACGAAAACGCGGCCGACGCGCGTTCAGCCTTTCGTCGCGCCGAACGTGAGCCCCGCGACGAAATGCTTCTGCATCGCGAAGAACATCGCGACCGACGGCAGCGCGGCGAGAATCGACCCGGCCGAGACAAGATTCCACGACGTCGTCCATTGCCCCTTCAACGCCGCGACACCCGCCGTGATCGGCGCGGCCTCGTCGCCCTGCGTGAGACACAGCGCCCAGAAGTAATCGTTCCACACGAACGTGAACACGAGAATCGCGAGCGCGGCCAGCGCCGGCCGGATCAGCGGCAGCACGATGCGCCAGAACACCGTCCATTCGCCCGCGCCTTCGATGCGCGCCGCCTCGATCAGCTCGAACGGCAGCTGCTTGATGAAGTTGCGCAGGAACAGCGTGCAGAACCCGGTCTGGAACGCGACGTGGAACAGGATCAGCGCTTCGACGGTATTGAACACGCCGAGCCGCAACGACAGGTCGCGCACCGGAATCATCAGCACCTGCACCGGCACGAAGTTGCCGGCGACGAACGTGCCGAACAGCGCGGTATTGCCGCGAAACCGGTAGGTCGCGAGCGCGAAGCCGGCCATCGCCGCGAGCGCGATCGAGCCGATGACCGACGGCACCGTGATCTGCACGCTGTTCCAGAAGTAATGCAGCATCGGCGATGTGGTCAGCGCGTCGCGATAGTTCTCGATCATCGCGAAGCGGCGCGGCCAGCCCCAGTAGTGACCTTCGACGAGTTCCTCGGTCGAGCGCACCGACGTGACGAACACCGCGATCATCGGCAGCAGCCAGATCACGAGCGCGACGGGCAGCGACAGCTTGTACAGCCGGCGCGATACCGGCTTCCAGTGGGCAACGGGTGTCGGAAACATGATGAGTGAACTCCCGAAAGGTCACTGTTCGTTGCGCAGCATGCGGCGCAACTGGAACACGATGTAGACGAGCATGATCGCGAACAGCACGACCGCGATCGACGCGGAATAGCCGAGCCGGTAGTACTTGATCGCCTGGTCGTACATGTAATACGCGAGCACGGTCGAGCTTTCGAACGGGCCGCCGCCCGTCATCACCGAGATCAGGTCGAAGCTGCGCAGCGCGCCGATCACGGTGACGACGATCGCCATGAAGGTGGTCGGCCGCAGTTGCGGCAGCACGACGTGCCACAGCAGCGCGAAGCCGCGCGCGCCTTCCATCCGCGCGGCTTCGATCTGTTCCGGGTTGACCGACGTGAGGCCGGTCAGGTACAGGATCATGCAGTACGCCGTCTGCGGCCACAGCGCGGCGAACACGATGCCGAAGGTCGCGTAGCGCGCGTCGCCGAGCACCGGGATGCCGTGCCCGGCGATGAGCGCGAGCAGCCCGAAAGTCGGATCGTAGAACCACGAGAAGATCAGTCCGACGACCACGCCCGACAGCACGAACGGCGCGAAGAACAGCGACTTCACGAGCCGGATGCCGCCGACCGCCTGGTTCAGGTACAGCGCGAGCGCGAGGCCGAGCGGCGGCGCGAGCATGAACAGCACGAGCCAGATCACGTTGTTGCGCAGCGCCGTGTAGAACGTCGGCGCATGCAGCAGCTCCGCGTAGTTCGCGAGGCCGACGAAGGTGCGCTCGGTCATCCCGTCCCAGTTGTACAGGCTCAGCCATAGCGTCGACAGGATCGGCCAGATCACATAGACGGCAACCATTGCGCAGGCCGGCGCGAGAAAGAGCCACGCGGCGCGCCGTTGCCGCCGCACGGCAGGCGACGGGCGGCGCGCGGGCAACGTGCTGGCGGACGGGCCGCGCGGCGGCGGTGCGGTGCCGGCGGGCGGGGGGGACGTGATCGGACTGGACACGGCAAGCCTCCTGAACGGACACGGCGGCGCGCGGCCGCCGGTTGGGTCACGCGGTCACTTCTTGTAGATCCGCTTGCGGGTCTGTTCGAGTTGCGCGAGCACCGTATCGAGCTGCGCGGGATTTGCGAGGAACTGCTGCATGCCCTTCATCCCTTCGTCGGCCATTTCCTTGGTCATGTCGCGATCGTAGAACTGCGCGACGCCGCCCTTCGTGTCGGCGAGGATCCGGAAGCCGATGCGCGAGATCGGATCGGCCGGCTCCGGCGACTTGCTGTTGGCCGACAACGAGCCGAGCCCTTCGGCGAGCTTTGCGCCCATCTCCGGCGTTTCGACGAACGCGAGGAACGTGTGCGCGTCGGCCTTGTTCTTCGCCTTGGTCGGGATGTGCAGCGATTCGACCGGGCCGTCCTCGGCGGTCGGCACCTTCGGGTCGATGATCGGGAAGCGGTAGTAGCCCATTTCCTGTTTGACGTTCGGCGGGAAGCCCGCCGCGATGAATGTGCCCATCAGCATCATCGCGGCCTTGCCCTGGAACAGGAACGGCTGCGCGCCGTCGAGATCGTAGGACAGCGCGTTGTCGATGAAGTAGCCCGAGTCGATCAGCGATTTCCACGTCGTGTAGACCTTCTTCACGCGCGGGTCGGTGTACGGCACGTCGCCGGCCATCAGCTGCTGGTGGAATGCGTTGCCGTTCAGGCGCAGGTCGAGATAGTCGAACCAGCCGGCGAGCGTCCACGCATCGCGGCCGCCGATCGCGACCGGCGTGATGCCGGCGGCCTTCAGCTTCTTGCACGCATCGAGAAACTGGTCCCAGGTCTTCGGCTCGTCGGCGATGCCGACCTTGCGGAACAGGTCCTTGCGGTAGAACAGCCCCCACGAGTAGTAGACGGTCGGCGCCGCGTACTGCTTGCCGTTATAGGACGACGCGCTGCGCGTCGACGCATACATCGCATCCCAGCCGTTCTTCGTCCAGTCGGCGCTCAGGTCCTCGAACAGCCCGCGCTTCGCGTAGTACGCCATCCGCTCGCCCGCGTGCCAGTTCACGACGTCCGGCGCGACGGTCGTGAGCCATGCGGGGAGCTGCACCTTGTACGCTTCCTCGTCGACGAAGGTCGGCTTCACGTCGATGTCGGGATGCGCCTTGTGGAACGCTTCGATCGTCGACTGCCACACCGCGCGCTGGCTCGCGCCCTTGAACGCGATGTTGATCGTCAGCGTGCCGGCATCGGCGGGCGCCGCGGCGCCGAACGAGGAGAACGCGATGGCGGCGGCGGTCGCAAGCCGGGCGGCGATGCGAAGGGGGCGATGGGTCATGAGTGTCTCCAGTCCTGTGTGTCGTTGTGCGTGACCGGCGCGTCATGGCGCCGGGGGCGGTTGCTACGAACGGCTTCGATACACGGCGACGCCTTGCGGTTCGACCTGCGCGGCGCCGAACACGAACGCGGACGGCGGCACCGCGTCGATCGTGTGCGGTGTGCGCGCGTAGTTGAATACGTAGGTCAGGCCGCCGCGCCGGCTCACGCGCACGGCGTCGCCGAGCGGCGTCGGCGTGAGGCCCGCTTCGGCGGCGACATCGGCGAACAGGCGCGTGGTGGTCGCCTCGTCGAACAGCGCGGCCCAGTAATGCAGCGCGCCGTGCGACACGCAGGCCGGATGGCCATCGGCGAAGCGCGCGTGCACGACGCTGCGCGTGTCGTCGTGCAGCTCGACGAGGTCGCGCCAGTGACGCGCTTCGCCCGCGAGCGGTGATCCGTCGCGCAACGTGCCGTCGATCCGTTCGGTCAGGTTCGGCCGCAGCGATTCGACGCGCCATACGCGTACCGGCAGGATCGACGCGAGCGGGCCGGGCGGCAGCGCTGGCGGAATCTGCAGGTCGGCGGTCTTCGAGCCGGTGCGCGGCCCGAACACCGCGTGCGCGCCGGATGCCGCGAGCCGTGACGCGAAATCGTCCGGCACGACCGGCAGCGGCGGCACGACGACGAGGCGGTAGCCGTCGAGCGGCGCGTGCGCCGACACGATGTCGACATCGAGGCCGAGCGAGCGCAGTGCCGAGTAGTACTCGAACGCGAAACGCGGGTAGTGGAAATCGGCACCCTGCGGCTGCACTTCGAACAGCCACTTCGCCTCGTAGTCGAAGACCAGCGCGACCGGTGCGCGCACCGGGCCGTTCGCGTCCGCGCCGGCGTCGTGCACGGCCGCGATCTCGCGCGCGACGCGCTGCGCTTCGCGGCCGCCTTCGTCGAGCTTGTCGTCGGGCGTGTGCAGGCCCGCGTGCATCTGTTCCTGCGCGAACGGCGCCTGCCGCCAGCGGAAGTACGACACGCAGCCGGCGCCGTGCGCGAACGCTTCCCAGCTCCACAGCCGCACCATGCCCGGCAGCGGCGCGGGGTTCCAGTGCGCCCAGTTCACGGGGCCCGGCTGCTGTTCCATCACCCAGAACGGCAGCTTCGACATGCCGCGGTACAGGTCGTGATTGAACGACGCGAAATCCGGATGGCCGGTGCGCAGCCAGCGCGCCTTCACGTCGGGCGCGAACCACAGCTCCTCGAGCGCGCCGAGCGGGTAGCTGTCCCACGTCGCGACGTCGAGGTCGCGCGCGACCTCGTAGTGATCGAACTCGGTGAACAGCTGCATGAAGTTGTGCGCGACCGGCCGGCCCGGCGAGTGCGCGCGGATCACGTCGACCTGCATCCGGTGATAGCGCGCGAGCTCGTCGGACGCGAAGCGCCGGTAGTCGAGGCGATGCGACGGATGGGCTTCGGTCACGGTGCCCACGGGCGCGTCGACTTCGTCGAAATGGCGATACTCCATGCTCCAGAACACGGTGCCCCACGCGCGGTTCAGCGCGTCGATCGTGCCGTAGCGCGCTTTCAGCCATTCGCGGAAGCGTACGAGCGCGGCCGGCGAGTAGCTGACGACGGTCTGGTGGCAGCCCAGCTCGTTGTCGGTCTGCCAGTAGCGCACGGCCGGGTGGCGGCCGTAGCGTTCGGCGACCGCCGTGCAGATCTGGCGCGACGCTTCGAGATAGGTCGGCGACGAGAAATCGTAGTGGCGGCGTGAGCCGAACGCGCGCGGGCGGCCGTCCGCGCCGATCGCGAGGATGTCGGGATGACGGTCGACCAGCCACTTCGGCGGCGTGGCGGTCGGCGTGCACATCACGATCTCGAGGCCGGCGGCGCCGAGCACGTCGACCGCCCGGTCGAGCCAGCCCCAGTTATATTCGCCCGGCGACGGCTCCATGCGGCTCCACGCGAATTCGGCGATCCGCACCTGCTCGATGCCGAGCGCTTTCATCCGGTGGGCGTCGTCGGCCCACATCGATTCCGGCCAGTGTTCCGGGTAGTAGCAGACTCCGAGGCGCATGCCGATCCTTATGCGTAGTGGTGAACGTGGACGTCGGCGCACGCGGGCACCGCGCGGCCGTCTTCGGTGAACAGATGGCAGGCCGCGGCCGGCGCGTGCACGTGCACGCGTTCGCCGGTGCGCACCTGCGCGTCGCCGGGCACCTTCGCGATCAGCGATGTGCCGCCGGGCTGGTCGAGGTGCACGTAGGTCTGCTCGCCCAGGCGTTCGACGAGCGCGACGTCGCGCGCGAGCGTCGTCGCGTCGGGCGCGGCGCCGAGCGTCAGGTGTTCGGGGCGGATGCCGAGCGTGACAGCCGCGCCTGGCGCGAGCGCGGAGCCGTCGCGCGGCAGCACGAAGGTTTCGCCGGACGGCACGAGCGTGATGGTCGTGCGATGCGCGTCGCACGCAGTCACGACGGCCGGCAGGAAGTTCATGCGCGGCGAGCCGATGAAGCCGGCGACGAAGCGGCTGGCCGGGTGGTGGTAGAGGTCGAGCGGCGCGCCGACCTGCGCGATGCTGCCGTGCTGCGCGGTATCCGCGCCGGCGTGCAGCAGCACGATCTTGTCGGCGAGCGTCATCGCCTCGGTCTGGTCGTGCGTCACGTAGACGACGCTCGCGCGTTCGAACTGCCGGTGCAGCCGCGCGATCTCGATGCGGGTCTGGCCGCGCAAGGCCGCGTCGAGATTCGACAGCGGTTCGTCGAACAGGAACACGCCGGGCTCGCGCACGATCGCGCGGCCGATCGCGACGCGCTGCCGCTGGCCGCCCGACAGCGCCTTCGGCTTGCGTTCGAGCAGCGTGTCGAGCTGCAGGATGCGCGCGGCGTCGCGCACCTTCCGGTCGATCTCGGCCTTCGGCACGCGCGCGAGCTTCAGCCCGAACGCCATGTTCTCGTACACCGTCATGTGCGGAAACAGCGCGTAGCTCTGGAACACCATCGCGACGCCGCGCTCGGCGGCTGGCACGTCGTCGACGCGGCGGCCGTCGATCGACAGCTCGCCCGCGCTCAGATCCTCGAGCCCGGCGATCATGCGCAGCAGCGTCGATTTCCCGCATCCGGACGGCCCGAGAAACACGCAGAACTCGTGCGCGCCGATCTCCAGATCGACGTCGCGAATGACCGGCGCGTGCTCGCCGTAGGCTTTCTGCACGCGTCGCATCGAGATGCTCGCCATTGTCTCCGCTCCATGTTTTAATGCGCCGTACTGCTTGATTAAGCGCTTAATCATCGCGATCAAAAAAAGGGGCGATGCGATCGCGGCCGAGTCGCGCCCGTCGGACGGGCGGCAAGGTGTGCGGCGATAGTGCGCCGCTTCGGTGAGCGAAGCAAATACTGGATCGGCGTCTCATATAGTGAGCAAGCGATGGCAACTCTGGATGAAGTGGCGCGCCGCGCCGGCGTGACGGCCGCGACGGTATCGAACGTGCTGCGCGACCGCGGCCGGGTGGGCGACGCGACGCGGGCGCGGGTGCTCGAAGCGGTCGACGCGCTCGGGTATCGGCCGCATCTCGCCGCGCGGGCGCTGGCGGAAGGGCGTGCGCCGACGGTCGCGCTGATGGTGTCGAGCATCGCGAACCCGTTCTATCCGGAGTTCGCGCTGGCGGTCGAGCGTGCGGTGCGCCGCAACGGGCAGTTCCTGATCGTCTGCAATACGAACGAAGATCCGTTGCAGGGGCGCGCGTATCTCGACCAGATCGCCGGCACGATCTCCGAGGGGATTCTCGTGACCAATGCGAACCTGCACCTGCCGGATCTGCTCGACGTCGCGCGGCGCGGCGTGCCGGTCGTGCTGTGCCTGTGGGAGCGGCCCGAGGCGCCGCCCGACGGGCTGCCGTGCGTGGCGATCGATTTCCGCGAGGCGGGACGGATCGCGACGCGGCATCTGCTCGAACTCGGTCACGAGAAAATCGGCGTGATCGTCGGCGGCGCGGCGTGCGGCGTGCAGGCGGCGCGCTACGACGGCTTCGTCGACGTGATGCGCGACGCGGGGCTCGACGCGTCGATCGTCGCGGCCGAGCACGATTCGATCGAAGGCGGCCTGCGCGCGGCCGGCCGGCTGCTCGATGCGCACCCGCAGTTGACCGCGCTGGTCGCGACCAACGACTTGCCGGCGATCGGCGCCATGCATGCGGCGGCCGATCGCGGCCGGCGCGTGCCGGACGATCTGTCGATCGTCGGCATCACCGACATTCATCTCGCCCGCGACACGCGGCCCACGCTGACGACCGTCGCGATCCCGACCGCCGAAGCGGCCGGCATCGCGGTCGAATTGCTCAATACGCTGCGCGAGGCGGGCGGGCAGGGCGACGACGCGTCGCGCGTGCGGGTCGCGTCGCTGCCGACGCTGACGGTGCGCGGCACGACCGGGCCGGCCAGCGACCGCGCCATGCACCGTGCCGCGCGATCGTCGCGTACCTGAAGCCGCGTGCCGGCCGAATATTGAACACGTGCCAGTCATGTGCCGGTGCGAGGTTCGTTGGTAGAATTCGCCTCCGTAGACCGCCGCCGATCGCGATCGATTCCGTCGACGGCTGCGCCGCGCTCTCCTATGCCGTCGTCCGCGGTGTGTGCCGCGCGTTTTTGCGCAGTGACGCATCGAGCGCGGCGACCGGTTATCGATCGCCATCGTCGAACGGCGGCCGCGCCAGGCGCGCCGACCCACGCCCGTTCCGGCACCCGACCCAACACGTGAATGAAGAAAACCGTCAAGACAGGCGCGGCAACGACTTCCGGCACCGCGCGCACACGCCGGCCGACGCAGGCGGAGCGCAGCCAGGCGACCCGTGAGCGCGTCATCGCCGCCGCGATATCGTTGCTCCACAAGGAAGGCTATTCGGGCGCGACGACGCTCGCGATCCGGCGCGAAGCCGACGTCAGCATGGGCGCGCTGCAGCACCAGTTTCCGACCAAGGCGGAACTGATGGCCGCGGTGCAGGAGCGGCTCACCGGCGATCGTTTCGCGCAATTCAAAAGCGCATCGCACGGCGCGACGACGCCGCTCGAACGGATCGACCGGATGCTCGACGTCGCGGGCGCGCTCATCGGTACGTCGTTGTTCGCCGCCAGCATGGAGATCCAGTTGGCGCGGCGCGCCGACAAGGAACTCGACGACGCGGTGGCGCGCGTCCTCGAACCGTTCGACCAGGGCTTTCGCGCATTGATGGACGATGTCGTCGCGGATTTCGACACCGCGACCGCTGCGACGATCAAGCAATTTCAGGTGCTGGCCGGGTCGATGATCCGGGGGCTCACCATCGACGTCGTGACCGGCGGCGAGCCGGCCACCGCGCGCGCCGCGTTCGCGCTCTGGCGCGACATCGCGCTTCGGCAAATCGCGGACGTGACGCCTCCACCCGCTGCGGCGAAAGCGAAAACCGCCAAGCGCCGCGCCTCGCGCTGATATTCCGCTGACGATTTTCATAGGCCGCTGGCCGTCGGTGGGCGGCTGACGGCGCTGCACTCCGCGGCGACGGGTTCGGCAACGCCAGGATCACCGGTCGATCCGGGGGCGCAACGTATTGCAGGGACCCAAGCCGCATTTCGAGACAACGCTCGATGCGCTTCGTTGACAAGCAATATGGCCTACTTGTATGTTGCAGCGCATGCGTGCTGGGGCTGCACCGCAAATGACGCAGCCGGCCCGTCATCACATGGAGATCCGAATGCCTGTCGATACTTCCACGCCGCGCTCGCCAGCGCGTCGCCTGTTCCTGCGCGCCGGCGGCGCAGCCGCGGCCGGCCTTGCCGGTGCGCCCGCATTCGCACGCGATGACGGTGCCCGCTTTGCCGACGACTTCGTCTGGGGCGTCGCGGCATCGGCTGCGCAAACGGAAAGCCGGGAAGGCCGCGGACGCAGCAACTGGGACGAGTTCGCGGAGCGGGCCGGCACGATCGCCGACGGCTCGACGAATGTGCGCTGCACCGAATTCGAGCGGCGCTATCCGGCCGATATCGCGTGGATGGCGGCAGCCGGGATTCGCGCATTCCGCTTCTCGATCGCATGGCCGCGCGTCCAGCCGCAGGGGCCCGGCGCGCCGAGCGACGCGGGCCTCGGCACCTATGACCGGATGATCGATGCGATGCTGGCGCACGGCATCGAGCCGTTTCCCACGCTGTTTCACTGGGATACGCCAGTCTGGGCCGGCGATTTCCGGAAACGCGACATCGCCTATCGGCTGGCCGATTACGCGGACCGGGTGACGCGTCGGCTCGGCGACCGCGTGAAGCGCTGGATCGTGCTGAACGAGCCCAACAGCCTCGCGCTGCGCGGCTACGGGATGGGCGTGCATGCGCCGGGGCTGCGTTCGCCGAAAGGCGTGTTCGCTGCGATGCATCACCAGAATCTGGCGCAGGGCCTCGCATTCCAGGCGCTGCGTGCCAACCTGCATGACGCGCGGATCGGCACGACGATCAATCTGCAACCGATCCGCCCGGCCGGGTCGCGCGACGAAGACCGCAAGGCGGCCGGCCTCGTCGACGTGCTGTGGAATCGCGCGTTCCTCGATCCGTTGTACGGGCACGGTTACCCCGAGCCGCTCGTGCACTCGCTCGCCGGTCTCGTCCGGCCCGGCGACATGGACATCATTGCCGCGAAGCCGGACTTTCTCGGCATGAACTACTACTCGCGCATCTACGTGCGCGCCAACCCGTCCGTGCCGCTGGGCGTCGAACAGGGCGAGCCGCCGGCCGATCTGCCGCGCACCGCGTACTTCCAGGTCGAGCCGGACGGGATGACCGAGATGCTGCTGCGCCTGCATCGCGACTACGGCGCGCCGGACATCTACGTCACCGAAACGGGGTTTGCGCTCGACGATCCGGCGCCGCACGACGGCGCCGTCGATGACGGCCCGCGCATCGATTACCTGTCGCGCTATCTGCGCGCGGCACACGACGCCTATCGGCAAGGCGTCCGGCTGAAGGGACTGTTCTACTGGTCCGCCACCGACAACTGGGAATGGGGGCAGGGGTTTTCGAAGAAGTTCGGCCTCGTGCACGTCGATATCGATACGCAGGTTCGCACACCGAAACGAAGCCTCGCGTACTTCGCACGATGCATCGCGCAGAACGCGGTGGCGTGACACGGCATCGAAACCTGAGCCCGGACGTCGAGCGGCTCGCCTGCGCAGGGCCGTGTACGAGGGCGGCGGCGTGATTGCGTTGCGTTCCGGTGAGGTACTGCACGTCAACGCGATGCGGATCGGCTTGACGGCCGCGGCGCTCGATGACCTGTTTCCGCAGCCCGACGCGCGTCGCTAGCGCGCGTTTCCCATGCGTGACGGCCGGCTCGCCCCGTCTCTACCTGAGCTACAGCGATCTCGCCGTCAGCGCCGCGCAGGCCGGCGCGCGTGAAGCCCACGCTCCGCGCGCCGGCCTCAGCCGCCTTCGACGAGCCGCAGCACGATGCGCCGGGCCGAATCGAGATGCGCGACGGTCATCGCGCGGGCGCCGCGTGCATTGCGTTCGCGGTACGCCTGGAGGATATCGTCGTGCTCGACCTGGAACGACGGCGTATCCGCGAGCAGCGTGGCCTGCAAGCGCTCGTAGCGCTCGACCTGGCTGCGCAGTTCGGCGATCGACTTCAACTGCCGCGCGTTGCCGCAGCACGAATACAGCAGCGCATGGAATTCGCGGTTCAGCTCGCCTTGCCGGCGCGGCACGGTTGCGTCGCCGAGCAGCCGATGCACGAGTTCGGCACGCGCGAGCGTTTCGTCGTCGAGCCGCTTCACGCTGCGGTAGATCGCATCGCCTTCGAGCAGCACGCGCAGATCGTAGATTTCCTGCACGTCCGACGCGCTCAGCATGCGCACGACGGCGCCGCGATTCCTGAAGATATCGAGCAGGCCTTCGCGTTCCAGCCGCTGGATCGCCTCGCGCATCGGAATCCGGCTGATGCCGAACCGTTCGGCCAGGTCGCGCTCGACGAGCCGCTCGCCGGCCGCCAGCTCGCCGTTGATGATCATGTCGCGCAGCGATGCGGCGACCGCGTCCGCCGTGGAGTCGAGTTTGGCTTCCATGCCTGCCTGTTCCGTCATTTTGGAATAATGGTATACCAAACGATAATCCGGTGCCACAATGGCGACCACCGGCGGGCGTCATGCAACGGCGTTCGGCCCGGTCGAGGCAACCGACATCAATGGAGAGCGAGATGGCATCGGGCGAACACACGTATCGCGTTGCAGTGGAGTGGACGGGCAATCGCGGCACCGGCACGTCGGGGTATCGCGAGTACGGCCGCGATCACGTGATCCGGGCCGGTTCCAAGCCGGATATCCCCGGTTCGTCGGACCCGGCGTTCCGCGGCGACGCGGCGCGCTGGAACCCCGAAGACCTGCTGCTCGCGTCGGCGTCGGCATGCCACAAGCTCTGGTATCTGCACCTGTGTTCGGAGGCCGGCATTCGCGTGCTGGCCTACGTCGACCACGCGGAAGGCACGATGCTCGACGGCGCCGAAGCGGGGCGCTTCACCGAAATCGTGCTGCGTCCGCAGGTGACGATCCGGGCCGGCGACGATCGTGAACGGGCGGCGCATCTGCATCACGACGCGCATGCGAAGTGCTATATCGCGAATTCGGTCAACTTCCCGATTCGCTGCGAACCGGTTATCGAATTCGCCGCGGAGTAAGTAACCGCGGCTGCGTCGTCACAGCGCGACGCCGTAAACCTCCGTTGCCGCCGCCCGAATCGCATCGACCATCACCGTCACCGCCGGCGAATGCAGCCGGTCGGTGCGCGTGATGATCCCGAAATCGTCCATCCGGCAATCCATCTCCAGCGGCAGCACCGTGACGATGCCGTGCCGCGCGTAGTAGTGCGCGACGTCCTCGGCGAGCACCGCGATCATGTCGCTCTGCTCGATCAATTGCGTGATGAACAGCAGCGCGGCCGTCTCGACGACGTTCGCCGGCGGCGCGAGGCTCGCGCGCTGGAACACGAGATCGAAGCGGTGGCGCAGCACGCTGCCGGCCGGCGGCACGACCCAGGCGGCGCGCTGCACGTCCGCGAGCGACAGCGGCGCGTGCGCGAGCAGCGGGTGGCCGGGGCGCACGACGGCGGCCACCGATTCTCCGGTCAGCGGCTCGTAGCGCAGGCGCAGCTTGTCGTGTTCGGCGGACAGCCGGCCGAGCACGATGTCGATCTTCTCCTGCGCGAGGTGTTCGAGCAGCACGTTGCTGGTGTCGATCTCGACCGACACGTGCAGGCCCGCATGCGTGCCCTTCACCGCGGCGACGGCCGGCGGCACGAGCCGCAGGCCCGGCGACGTGATCGCCCCCACCGCCACGTGGCCGAGATGGCCGGCCTTCAGCGCGGCCAGCTCCTCGCGCGCCTGGTCGAGGCTGCCGAGCGCCGCGCGCGCGTGGCGGATCAGCGCGTCGCCGTACAGCGTCGGCCGCATCCCGCGCGGCAGGCGCTCGAACAGCACCGCGCCGATCGATTCCTCGAGTTCGCGCAGCAGCTTCGACGCGGCCGGCTGCGTCATGTTCAGCGCGGCCGCCGCGCGGTGGATGCTGCCTTCGTCGGCTAGCGCGACGAGCAGCAGCAACTGGCGCGTCTTCAGGCGGGCGCGGTTTCCCCACGGGCTGGCTTCGGGCATCGTACGGGTTTATATCGATATCGGAATCGATATCGTAATCGCCTAAATCGTCATTAGCCAGTTATCAAAATTCTGCCTAGACTGCGCCGGTATCCCGTCACCACAGGACTGACGATGTCGGCAACAAAACCCAGGCTGCGCTCCGCCCAATGGTTCGGCACGAACGACAAGAACGGCTTCATGTACCGGAGCTGGATGAAGAACCAGGGCATTCCCGATCACGAATTCGACGGCCGGCCGATCATCGGCATCTGCAACACGTGGTCCGAACTGACGCCGTGCAACGCGCACTTCCGCAAGCTCGCCGAGCACGTGAAGCGCGGGATCTCCGAGGCGGGCGGCTTCCCGGTCGAGTTCCCGGTGTTCTCGAACGGCGAATCGAACCTGCGGCCATCGGCGATGCTCACGCGCAATCTTGCGTCGATGGACGTCGAGGAAGCGATCCGCGGCAACCCGATCGACGCGGTCGTGCTGCTCGCCGGCTGCGACAAGACGACGCCCGCGCTGCTGATGGGCGCGGCAAGCTGCGACGTGCCGGCGATCGTCGTGTCGGGCGGCCCGATGCTGAACGGCAAGCTCGAGGGCAAGAACATCGGTTCGGGCACGGCCGTGTGGCAGCTGCACGAAGCGCTGAAGGCCGGCGAGATCGACGTGCATCACTTCCTGTCGGCCGAAGCCGGCATGTCGCGCTCGGCCGGCACCTGCAACACGATGGGCACCGCGTCGACGATGGCGTGCATGGCCGAGGCGCTCGGCGTCGCGCTGCCGCACAACGCGGCGATTCCGGCCGTCGATTCGCGCCGCTACGTGCTCGCGCACATGTCCGGCATCCGGATCGTCGAGATGGCGCTCGAAGGGCTCGTGCTGTCGAAGATCCTGACGCGCGCGGCGTTCGAGAACGCGATCCGCGCGAACGCGGCGATCGGCGGCTCGACGAATGCCGTGATTCACCTGAAGGCGATCGCCGGCCGGATCGGCGTGCCGCTCGAACTGGAAGACTGGATGCGCATCGGCCGCGACACGCCGACGATCGTCGACCTGATGCCGTCGGGGCGCTTCCTGATGGAGGAGTTCTATTACGCGGGCGGGCTGCCGGCCGTGCTGCGCCGGCTCGGCGAAGGCGGGCTGCTGCCGCACCCGGATGCGCTGACGGTCAACGGCAAGTCGCTGTGGGACAACGTGCGCGAAGCGCCGAACTACGACGACGAAGTGATCCGCCCGCTCGATCGGCCGCTGATCGCGGACGGCGGGATCTGCATCCTGCGCGGCAATCTCGCGCCGCGCGGCGCGGTGCTGAAACCGTCGGCGGCGAGCCCCGAACTGCTCAAGCATCGCGGCCGCGCGGTGGTGTTCGAGAACCTCGACCACTACAAGGCGACGATCAACGACGAGGCGCTCGACATCGACGCCAGCTCGGTGATGGTGCTGAAGAACTGCGGGCCGCGCGGTTATCCGGGCATGGCCGAGGTCGGCAACATGGGGCTGCCGCCGAAGTTGCTGCGCCAGGGCGTGAAGGACATGGTGCGGATTTCCGACGCGCGGATGAGCGGCACCGCATACGGCACGGTCGTGCTGCACGTCGCGCCGGAAGCCGCGGCCGGCGGGCCGCTCGCGGCCGTGCGCAACGGCGACTGGATCGAGCTCGACTGCGAGGCCGGCACGCTGCATCTCGACATTACGGATGAAGAGCTGCAGCGCCGCCTGTCGGACGTCGATCCGACCGCGGCGCCGGGCGTGGCCGGCCAGCTCGGCAAGGGCGGCTATGCGCGGCTGTATATCGATCACGTGCTGCAGGCCGACGAGGGGTGCGACCTCGACTTCCTGGTCGGCATGCGCGGCGCGGACGTGCCGAGCCATTCGCATTGAGCGGCGGGCGGTAATGGCCGGTAGCGCAGAGACACGGCCCACGTCACGCTGAAGCGCCAACGTGGGCCAACCGCGAAGCATGGGACGTACGTAAGCGCCGAAGCGCTAACGTACGTCGACCGCGAAGCATGGGGCCCACGTAAGCGCTAAAGCGCCAACGCGGACCGACCGCGAAGCATGGGGCGTGCGTAAGCGCTAAAGCGCTAACGCACACCGACCGCGAAGCATGGGACGTACGTAAGCGCTGAAGCGCTAACGTACGTCGACAGGAGACAAGATGACGACGCAGTACACGCCCGTGCACGCCGCGGCGGAACAGTCCGATTCGACGGCAGCCGTCGACGAACGGCAACTGACCCGCCTGCTCACGCGCAAGCTGGTGCCGTTCCTCGCATTGATCTACGTGGTCGCCTACGTCGACCGGACCGTCGTCGGCTTCGCGAAGCTCCACATGAACGCGGCGATCGGCCTCGGCGACGCCGCGTACGGGCTCGGCGCGGGACTGTTCTTCATCGGCTACTTCCTGTGCGAGGTGCCGAGCAACCTCGCGCTCGGACGCTTCGGCGCACGCGTGTGGTTCGCGCGCATCCTCGCGACCTGGGGCGCGATCACGATGGCGATGGCGCTCGTGCAGGGGCCGACCAGCTTCTACGTGCTGCGCTTCCTGCTCGGCGCGGCCGAAGCCGGCCTCTATCCCGGCATCCTGTATTTCCTCACGCAATGGTTCCCGATGCGCGACCGCGCCCGCGTGATCGGCCTGCTCGTGCTCGCGCAACCGCTCGCCGGTATCGTGACCGGGCCGCTCGCCGGATGGCTGCTGTCGACACACGGGTGGTTCGGCCTGTCGGACTGGCAGACGCTGTTCGTCGTCAGCGGCTTGCCGGCCGTGCTGCTTGCGTGGCCGACGCTGCGGCTGTTGCCCGAGTCGCCCGCGTATGCGCGCTGGCTGAACGATGACCAACGGCGCTGGATCGCGCGGCAGCTGGCGGCCGACCGCGACACGTATCGCCCCGATTCGCACGGCAATCCGCTCGCCGCGCTGCGCGACCGCCGCGTGCTGCTGCTCGCCGCGCTGTTCTTGCCGTTCCCGCTGTGCATCTACGGGCTGTCGCTGTGGCTGCCGACGATCATCCACGCGTTCGGCGCCGGCGATGCGATGACCGGTCTGCTGTCCGCCGTGCCCTACCTGTTCGCGGTGGTCGGCCTGCTCGTCGTGCCGCGCCATTCGGACCGCAAGCGCGAGCGCTACTGGCACATCGTCGTCGTATCGGCGGCGGCCGCCGTGACGATGGCCGCGAGCGCGTGGGTGCGGCAGCCCGCGCTGCAATTCATGTTCATCTGCCTCACCGCGTTTTCGCTCTATTCGATCCAGGCCGTGGTGTGGGCACTGCCCGGTGAATTCCTGACCGGCACGAGCGCCGCGGTCGGCATCGCCGCGATCAATTCGCTCGCGAATCTCGGCGGCTACGCCGGGCCGTACGGGATCGGCCTGATCAAGGCATCGACCGGCAGCCTCGCGGCGGGCCTGTATTTCCTCGCGGCGACGCTGCTGTTCGCGGTGCTGATGACGTTCGTGGTCCGGGCCGCGCTGCGCGCGCCCGAGCCGGCCGCGGGCGCATTCGCCGGCGAATCATGAACGCTTGTTTTCCGGCTGAACGCCGATTCGACTGACGCAGGACCCACCATGACATCGAGCAGCACGCCGCGCCATCGCGGCATTTTCCCCGTCGTCCCGACGACGTTTTCCGACACCGGCGAGCTCGACCTCGCGAGCCAGAAGCGCGCGGTCGATTTCATGATCGACGCCGGCTCGGACGGGCTGTGCATCCTCGCGAATTTCTCCGAGCAATTCGCGATCACCGACGACGAACGCGACGTGCTCACGCGCACGATCCTCGAACACGTCGCGGGCCGCGTGCCGGTGATCGTCACGACGTCGCACTACAGCACGCAGGTGTGTGCGGCGCGCAGCCTGCGCGCGCAGCAGCTCGGCGCGGCGATGGTGATGACGATGCCGCCGTATCACGGCGCGACGTTCCGCGTGCCGGAAGCGCAGATCTTCGATTTCTTTGCGCGCGTGTCGGATGCGATCGACATCCCGATCATGATCCAGGACGCGCCCGCGAGCGGCACGCCGCTGTCCGCGCCGTTCCTCGCGCGGATGGCGCGCGAGATCGAGCAGGTCGCGTACTTCAAGATCGAGACGCCGGGCGCCGCGAACAAGCTGCGCGAGCTGATCCGGCTCGGCGGCGACGCGATCGAGGGGCCGTGGGACGGCGAGGAGGCGATCACGCTGCTCGCCGATCTCCATGCGGGCGCGACCGGCGCGATGACGGGCGGCGGCTTTCCGGACGGCATCCGGCCGATCCTCGAAGCGTTCCGCGAAGGCCGCCACGACGATGCGTTCGCGCATTACCAGACGTGGCTGCCGCTGATCAATCACGAGAACCGCCAGTCCGGGATCCTCACCGCGAAGGCGCTGATGCGCGAAGGCGGCGTGATCGCGTGCGAGCGGCCGCGGCATCCGATGCCGGAACTGCACCCGGACACGCGCGCGGAATTGCTCGCGATCGCGCGCCGGCTCGATCCGCTCGTGCTGCGCTGGGCGCGCTGAGCGGGTGACGAAGGAGAAACGCAGATGAGCGATGTGATTTCGTTGGGCGTCGTCGGGATCGGCAAGATCGCGCGCGACCAGCATTTGCCGGCGATCGCCGCCGAACCGGGCTTTGCATTGACTGCCTGTGCGAGCCGTCACGCGGAAGTCAGCGGCGTGCGCAATTATCCGGATCTGAACGCGCTGCTGGCTGCCGAGCGCGAACTCGACGCGGTATCGCTGTGCGCGCCGCCGCAGGTGCGCTACGCGCAGGCGCGCGCGGCGCTCGAAGCCGGCAAGCACGTGATGCTCGAGAAGCCGCCGGGCGCGACGCTCGGCGAAGTCGCCGCGCTGGACGCGCTGGCGCGCGAGCGCGGCCTGACGCTGTTCGCGACCTGGCATTCGCGCTGCGCGAGCGCGGTGGAACCGGCGCGCGCGTGGCTCGCCACGCGCACGATCCGCGCGGTGCAGGTGCGCTGGAAGGAAGACGTGCGGCGCTGGCATCCGGGGCAGCAGTGGATCTGGGAGCCGGGCGGCCTCGGCGTGTTCGATCCGGGCATCAACGCGCTGTCGATCGTCACGCGGATCCTGCCGCGCGAACTCGTGCTGCGCGAGGCGACGCTGTTCGTGCCGAGCGACGCACAGATGCCGATCGCGGCCGAACTCGATTGCGCGGATACCGACGGCGTGCCGGTGCGCGCGGAATTCGACTGGCGGCACGGCCCGGTCGAGCAATGGGAGATCGCGGTCGACACGGCCGACGGCGTGCTCGCGATCAGCCGCGGCGGCGCGCAACTGTCGATCGCGGGCGAGCCGGTCGAGATCGGGCCGGAACGCGAGTACCCGGCGCTGTATGCGCATTTCCACGCATTGATCGCGCGTGGCGAAAGCGACGTCGACGTGCGGCCGCTGCGGCTTGTCGCCGATGCCTTCCTGTTCGGCCGGCGCGTGCAGACCGACGCGTTCGGCCGCTGAACCTGCGTGCGCGCTTCGGCTCGACGCGCGCGGCGATTGATTGATATTTCGACACACATCACGGCATCTGCCGATACAAAGGAGACTCCCATGAACCGCACGACTCACACGATCCGTCGACACACCCTGCGCGCGCTGCTGGCCGCGCTGTGCATCGCGCCGCTCGGCATGCAGGGCGTCGCGCGCGCCGATGCGCCACTGAAGATCGGCTTCCTCGTGAAGATGCCGGAGCAGGCGTGGTTCATCAACGAGCAGAACGCGGCGTCCGCCCTTGGCCAGAAGGAGAACTTCTCGGTCGTGAAGATCGGCACGCCGGACGGCGAGAAGGTGCTGGCCGCGATCGACAACCTCGGTTCGCAGGGCGCGCAGGGCTTCGTGATCTGCGCGCCGGACGTGCGCCTCGGGCCGGCGATCGCGTCGCGCGCGAAGCGCTACAACATGAAGTTCGTGACGGTCGACGACCAGCTCGTCGACTCGACCGGCAAGCCGCTGTCGAACGTGCCGCACCTCGGGATGTCGGCGATCAAGATCGGCAACCAGGTCGGCCAGGCGATCGCCGACGAGATGAAGCGGCGCGGCTGGAAGCCGGAGGAAGTCGGCGCGCTGCGGATCACCAACTACGAGCTGCCGACCGCGAAGCTGCGCACCGACGGCGCGACGCAGGCGCTGCTCGCGAACGGCTTCCGCAAGGAGAACATCTTCGACGCGCCGCAGAAGACGACCGACGACGAAGGCGGCTTCAGCGCGGCCGCGCCCGTGCTCGCACGCCATCCGAACGTGAAGAAATGGGTGGTCTACGCGCTGAACGAGGAAACCGTGCTCGGCGCGGTGCGCGCGACCGAACAGCTGCACATCCCGGCGGCCGACGTGATCGGCGTCGGCATCAACGGCGCGGGCGAGGCGTTCGCCGAGTTCCAGAAGAAGGAGCCGACCGGCTTCTACGGGACGATCGCGGTCAGCTCGACGAACCACGGCAAGGACAGCACGCAGAACCTCGTCGACTGGATTCGCAACGGCAAGGCGCCGCCGGCCGACACGCAGACGAGCGGCAAGCTGATGACGCGCGCGAACTGGCAGGCCGTGCGCGCCGAACTCGGTATTTGAGCGGGGCGAGGCGAGAACGCGATGACGATGCAGACGATGACGGCCGTGTCCGGCCACGACGCCGAAGTGCTCACGCCGCCGGACGGCCCGCTGCTCGCGCTCGATGGCATCACCGTGACGTTTCCGGGCGTGCGTGCGCTCGACGCGGTGTCGCTGTCGGTGCGCGCGGGCGAAGTGCACGGGCTGATGGGCGAGAACGGCGCGGGGAAATCGACGCTGCTGAAGGTGCTGTCCGGCGTGAACCAGCCGCAGGCCGGCACGCTGACGCTGAACGGCACGGTGCAGCGCTTCGCGTCGACGCGCGCGGCGCTCGAGGCCGGCATCGCGATCATCTACCAGGAACTGCATCTGGTGCCCGAGCTGACGGTCGCGGAAAACCTGATGCTCGGGCAATTGCCGAGCCGGCTCGGCGTGGTCGACGAGCGTACGCTCGCCGCGCGCGCGCTCGATGCGCTGGAGCGGCTCGGCGAGCACATCGATCCGGGCATCCCGGTGAAGTATCTGTCGATCGGCCAGCGCCAGATGATCGAGATCGGCAAGGCGCTGATGCGCGACGCGCGCGTGATCGCGTTCGACGAACCGACGAGCTCGCTGTCCGCGCGCGAAACCACGCAACTATTCCGGATCATCCGCGCGCTGCGCGCGGAAGGCCGCGCGATCATCTACGTCACGCACCGGATGGAGGAAGTCTACGAACTGTGCGACCGCGTGACGGTGTTTCGCGACGGCCGCCGCATCGACACGTTCGATTCCGTCGCCGATCTCGACCGCGACCGGCTGATCGGCTGCATGGTCGGCCGCTCGATCGAGGACGTGTACGGCTATCGGCCGCGCACGGCCGGCGACGTGCTGATCGAAGCGAAGGGGCTGACGGGGCCGGGGCTGGCCGAGCCCGTGTCGTTCACCGCGCGGCGCGGCGAGATCGTCGGCTTCTTCGGGCTCGTCGGCGCGGGCCGCTCGGAACTGATGAAGCTGCTGTACGGCGCGGTGCGATCGAGCGCCGGGCACGTCGAGCTGAACGGCAGGCGGGTCGCGTTCGGCAGCCCGCGCGACGCGGTGCGCGCCGGCATCGCGCTGTGCCCGGAAGACCGCAAGCAGGAAGGCATCGTCGCAATCGCGTCGGTGGCCGACAACCTGAACATCAGCGCGCGCCGTCATTTCAGCCCGGCGCGCGTGCTGCTCGACGGGCGGCGCGAACGCGCGCTCGCGCAGAAATACATCGAGCGGCTCGCGATCAAGACCCGCGACGGCGACACGCCGATCGGCGCGCTGTCCGGCGGCAACCAGCAGAAGGTCGTGCTCGCGCGCTGGCTGGCCGAGCGCATCGACGTGTTCCTGATGGACGAGCCGACGCGCGGCATCGACGTCGGCGCGCGCGCGGAAATCTACAACCTGTTCTACGAACTCGCGGAAGCGGGCCGCACGGTGATCCTCGTGTCGAGCGATCTGGCCGAGGTGATCGGCGTGGCGGATCGCATCATCGTGATGAAGGAAGGACGGATCGCGGGCGAAGTCGCGAAGGCGCACGCGACGCCCGACGCGCTGATCAAGCTCGCGCTGCCGCGCTAGCGGCCCGCAGTCAACCGGAAAGCAAACGTTATGAGCCAGGCAATGCAACCCCAACGTACTTCCCCCTCCCCGGATACCCCCGCCGTGCCCGCGCGAGCGCGCGGCGGCGTATGGCAACTGATCAACCGCTCCGGCATCGTGATGGTGTTTCTCGTGCTGTTCGCGACGCTGTCGCTGACCGTGCCGGACTTCCTCACGCCGCGCAACATCCAGGGCCTGCTGCTGTCGGTCACGCTGATCGGCTCGATCGCGGTGACGATGATGTTCGTGCTCGCGCTCGGCGAGGTCGACCTGTCGGTCGCGTCGATCGTCGCGTTCTCGGGCGTCGTCGCATCGACGCTGATCACCGCGACGCATAGCGTCGTGCTCGGCATCGCGGCCGGCGTGCTCGCGGGCGGCGCGGTCGGGCTCGTGAACGGCGTGCTGATCGCGCGCTACCGGATCAACTCGCTGATCGTCACGCTCGCGATGATGGAAGTCGTGCGCGGGCTCGCGTTCATCACGTCGAACGGCGACGCAGTGATGATCTCCGAGGAACGCTTCTTCGATCTCGGCGGCGGCTCGTTCCTCGGCATCTCGTATCCGATCTGGAGCAACATCATCGGCTTCGTCGTGTTCGGCTTCCTGCTGCGCAAGACGGTGTTCGGCAAGAACGTGCTGGCCGTCGGCGGCAACGGCGAGGCCGCGCTGCTCGCGGGGCTGCCGGTGATGCGCATCAAGATTGCGGTGTTCGTGCTGCAGGGGCTCGTGACTGGCTTTGCCGGCGTGATGCTTGCGTCGCGGATGAGCCTCGGCGATCCGAAGACGTCGGTCGGTCTCGAACTCGGCGTGATTTCCGCGTGCGTGCTCGGCGGCGTGTCGCTGACGGGCGGCGTCGCGACGATCTCCGGCGTGCTGGTCGGCGTGCTGATCATGGGCTCCGTGCAGGACGCGATGAGCCTCTTGAACGTGCCGACCTTTTACCAATATCTGATACGCGGCGGAATTCTGTTGCTCGCGGTGCTGTTCGACCAGTATCGTCGCAACCAGCGGCGTGCGATGAAGATCTGATTTCGACCACGCGCGGCCGCCTGCACATACGACGAATATCGGGAGACGGCATGCAACAGACTCATCCGGCCGCGTCGGCGACGCTGCTGGCCGACAGCCGCAACACGCTCGGCGAAGGCGCGACGTGGTGCGACAGGACGCACGCGCTGTACTGGGCGGACATCGAAGGCGCGCAGCTGTGGCGCTGCCGCGCGGACGGCTCGGATCTCGCGCAGTGGGCGATGCCTGAGCGGCTCGCGTGCTTCGCGCTGACCGACGATCCGGACGTGCTGCTCGTCGGGCTCGCGACGCATCTCGCGTTCTTCGACCTGCGCAGCGGCGCGTTTACGCGAATCGTCGACGTCGAGCCCGATTTGCCGACGCGGCTGAACGACGGGCGCTGCGATCCGTTCGGCGCGTTCGTGTTCGGGATGAAGGACGAAGGCGGCGAGCCGCCGCGTGCGATCGGTGGGTTCTATCGGCTCAATTCCGATCTGACGCTCGAACGGCTTGCGTTGCCGCCGGCCGCGATCGCGAACAGCATCGGGTTCTCGCCGGACGGGTCGAAGATGGTTTTCTGCGATTCGATGGTGCGCGAGATCTTCGTGTGCGATTACCGCGCGGGCGGCGACGTCGCGAACGTGCGGCCGTTCGCGCGGCTGACCGATGCCGATGGTGACCCGGACGGTTCGATCGTCGATCGCGACGGCGGGCTGTGGAATGCGCAGTGGGGCGGGCGGCGGGTGGTGCGTTATGGGCCGGACGGGGTCGAGACGGATCGTGTTGAGGTGCCGACCGCGCAGCCGAGCTGCGTCGCGATCGACGGTGACGGCCGGTTGTATGTGACGAGTGCGCGTATCGGGTTGGGCGACGACGTGCTGGCCGGCGACACGCACGCCGGCGGCGTGTTCGTCGCGCAGACGCGGCATGCGGGGCTGCCGACCGCGCGGTTTGCGGGGACACGTGCTGGATGAGTGGCGGGTGTGGACGGCAGGTTCTATCGGCCGGCAGGCAAAACGAAAGCCCCCGGCTTGTGAAGGTTCGGGGGCTTTTCTTTTACACACAATCAAAATAAAGGTAGTCGGGCGCGAATCCAATCCCATTTGGTAGGCGGAATCGCAAGCAACTGCATCACATCACTGCTTGAGCTATCGTAATATACGATTCCGCCCACACCATCTACCAGTTCTCGCTCAGTTGCAGAATTTGCGTAGTATGAAAAATAGCGTTGAGCGCGCAATTCTCCAGTCCCATCAAAAAGCTGAAATCTCACTTCGTGCCCATTCCGAATATTCGCGCCACACAACTTCGCGTAATATTCCGCGCCTCCGAATTCTTTCTTCCCCCCATTCAGTTCTTTTTCAAAAAAATCACACCGGCCATAATTTGGCCTGGTCATATGAATGGAAATGCCAATCAGTAAAAACACAAGAATGGCTAACCCAGTGATTCGGGGGAGGCTGGTCTGCATATTTCTTCCTATATTAATCATTATTGGTTCCAGTATCCAGTCACTCTATCCTGTGAAGGTTTGAGTGAAGCTGTTCTTTTACCCCATCACGAAGTGGCGAACCATTTTCAAGATGAGAATTGATTGTTTTTTGGTAATTTAATTAGTGTGCCGACCGATATTTCGTACTTATACGAGGCAACTGAGAACATGGAGGGACGCTGAGAGTGATGTCGCGACTATGCGTTCGCCCCCCCCCCCGACCTGCTGGTAAGATGGCCCGCAATTCCATCCAGCACGCGCCATGAGTTCCACTCCGACCAAGCCCGCGAAACCGAAAAACGCCGCGACAGGCGCGGTGAAGAACGCCGCGAAAAACGCCGCCCGCGCGACGGGCGACAAGCCGAAAGCGCGCGTGCAACAACGCCTGACCTACGTGATCGGCGGCCTCGACCGGCTGCTGCGCCGTCACATGACCGACGCACTCGCGCCGCTCGGCATCACGCTCGCGCAATACACGGCGCTGTCGGTGCTCGAGGCGCGCGGCGCATCGTCGAACGCGCAGCTGGCCGAGCGCTCGTGGATCACGCCGCAATCGGCGAACGAGGTGATGAGCGTGATGGCCGCCCGCGGTTTCGTCACGCGCGAAGCCGACCCGTCACACGGCCGCATCATCCTGCTGACGCTGACCGACGCGGGCGCGGCGATGCTGCGCGAATGCGAAGCCGTGCTGCGCCCGCTCGAGGCACGCATGCTCGGCGACATCTCGGCCGACGACGCTGCGCACGTGCAGCACGCGCTCGAACTGTTCTCGCGCAATCTGCGCGGCTGACCGCTTCCCCGGTTTTCACGACGCGGGCCCGCCAGGCCCCCGCCCGCTTCGTACGCGCCGTCGGCGGTTGCCCGACCGCTCCCCGATTTCCCCAACGCTTTCTCCGCCTTCCGCTCCGGGTTTACACCGGCGCTCGTGCCGCTTGCAATATCAGGTAGCCTGATATTAAATGAAGTCGTCCGCAGCAGGCATGCTGCGCACCGAATCGCACAGGAACGAACGACAGGAACAGACATGAGCAAGTACGACAACCGCTGGCAGACCGTTGAAGTGAAAGTGGAGGCCGGCATCGCGTGGGTCACGCTGAATCGCCCCGAGAAGCGCAATGCAATGAGCCCGACGCTGAACCGGGAAATGCTGGAAGTCCTCGACGCGGTCGAGTTCGACGACGAGGCGAAGGTGCTGGTGCTGACCGGCGCGGGCGCCGCGTGGACGGCCGGCATGGATCTGAAGGAATATTTCCGCGAGATCGACGGCGGCTCCGACGCGCTGCAGGAAAAGGTGCGCCGCGACGCATCGGACTGGCAGTGGCGCCGCCTGCGGATGTACAACAAGCCGACGATCGCGATGGTGAACGGCTGGTGTTTCGGCGGCGGGTTCTCGCCGCTCGTCGCGTGCGACCTCGCGATCGCGGCGGACGACGCGGTGTTCGGGCTGTCGGAGATCAACTGGGGCATCCCGCCGGGCAACCTCGTCAGCAAGGCGATGGCGGACACGGTCGGGCACCGCCGCGCGCTGCACTACATCATGACCGGCGACACGTTCACCGGCGCGGAAGCGGCGGAGATGGGCCTCGTGAACAGCAGCGTGCCGCTCGCCGACCTGCGCGACGCGACGATCGCGCTCGCCGCGCGGCTGATGGACAAGAACCCGGTCGTGCTGCGCGCGGCGAAGCACGGCTTCAAGCGTTCGCGCGAACTTACGTGGGAACAGTGCGAGGATTACCTGTATGCGAAGCTCGACCAGGCGCAGCTGCGCGACCCGGAGCGCGGCCGCGAGCAGGGGCTGAAGCAGTTCCTCGACGACAAGACGATCAAGCCGGGCCTGCAGGCTTACAAGCGCTGAGACAAGCGCCGACGCAGCCGCCGGCATCACCGCCGGCGTAATCGCAAGAGACAGGCAAGGCAGGAGACGACATGACCGACAGACGGATGCTGATCGGCGGCGAGTGGTGCAACGCCCGTGACGGCCGCACCTTCGACCGCTTCAACCCCGCGACGGGCGCGCTCGCGTCGCACGCGCCGGCGGCCGGCGTGGCCGACGCCGACGCGGCCATCGACGCCGCGCACCGCGCGTTCCCCGCATGGGCGGCGCTTGCGCCGACCGAGCGGCGCCGCCGGCTGCTGAAGGCGGCCGACCTGATGGACGCGCGCATCGACGAGATCATCGCGACCGGCGTGGCCGAAACCGGCGCGACGCCCGGCTGGCTCGGCTTCAACGTGACGCTCGCGGCGAACATGCTGCGCGAGGCCGCGTCGATGACGACGCAGATCGCCGGCGACGTGATCCCGTCCGACGTACCGGGCAATCTCGCGCTCGCGATGCGCGTGCCGTGCGGCGTAGTGCTCGGCATCGCGCCATGGAATGCGCCGGTGATCCTCGGCACGCGTGCGCTGGCGATGCCGCTCGCGTGCGGCAACACGGTCGTGCTGAAGGCGTCCGAGGCGTGCCCGGGCGTGCACGCGCTGATCGGCGCGGTGCTGGACGAAGCGGGGCTCGGTGCGGGCGTGGTGAACGTGATCACGCACGCGGCGGCCGACGCGCCCGAACTCGTCGAGCGGATGATCGCGCATCCGCACGTGAAGCGGATCAACTTCACCGGGTCGACGCACGTCGGCCGCATCATTGCGCGCCACGCGGCCGCGCACCTGAAACCCGTGCTGCTCGAACTCGGCGGGAAAGCGCCGGTGCTCGTGCTCGACGATGCCGATCTCGACGCGGCCGTCGACGCGATTGCGTTCGGCGCATTCTTCAACCAGGGGCAGATCTGCATGTCGACCGAGCGCGTGATCGTCGCGCGGCCGATCGCCGATGCGCTCGTCGAGCGGCTTGCCGCGAAGGCGCGCACGCTGGTCGCGGGCGATCCGCTGGCCGGCCATCCGCTGGGCACGATGGTCGATGCGTCGGCCGCCGCGCGCGCGGCGTCGCTGGTCGAGGATGCGCGTGCGCATGGCGCGCAACTGCCGCTCGGCTGCCGTGTGGAAGGCGCGACGATGCAGCCCGCGATCGTCAACGGGGTCACGCGCGACATGCGGCTCTATCGCGAGGAATCCTTCGCGCCGGTCGTCGCGATCCTGCGTGCGGATAGCGACGACGAAGCGGTCGCGCTCGCGAACGACAGCGAGTTCGGGCTGTCGGCGAGCGTGTTCAGCCGCGATATCGCACGTGCAATGGCGGTCGCACGACGGATCGAATCGGGGATCTGCCATATCAACGGGCCGACCGTGCACGACGAAGCGCAGATGCCGTTCGGCGGCACGAAGGCGAGCGGCTACGGCCGCTTCGGCAGCCGCGCGTCGATCGCCGAATTCACCGAGCTGCGCTGGATCACGGTGCAGACCACGCCGCGGCACTACCCGATATGAGCGAGGTCACGATGAATGTATCGCACCCCGCCAGCGGGCCGGTGACCGACACGGGCGGCGTACGCTATCGCGCGGCCGCCGTCGCGGTCGGCGCGGCCGAGATTCGCCGCGACGACGACGGTACCTGGTACCTGCGCTCGCGCGAACCGCTCGGCGATTACCCGACGCGCATCACCGACTGCCTCGTGCGCGGCGCGCAAGCGCACCCCGACCGCGTGCTGGCCGCGCGGCGCGGCGCCGACGGCCGCTGGATCGAACTCACCTACGCGCAGATGCTCGAACGCGCCCGCGCGCTCGGCCAAGGGCTCGTCGATCTCGGGCTGTCGGCCGAGCGTCCGCTCGCGGTGCTGTCCGGCAACGATCTCGAGCATCTGCAACTGATGTTCGCGGCGATGCTGGCCGGCGTGCCGTACTCGCCGATCTCGCCCGCGTATTCGCTGGTGTCGACCGACTACGGCAAGCTGCGTCACACGCTCGGCGTGCTGCGGCCGGGCGCGGTGTTCGTCGCCGAACGCGCGCCGTTCGCGCGTGCGCTCGACGCGACGCTGCCGGCCGATGCGGCGCTGATCGTCGCGCGCGATGCGGATGCCGATGCCGAGGCCCGCGCGGTGCCGCTGTCGCGCCTGCTCGCGACCGTCCCGCGCACGATCGACGCGATCCACGCGGCGGTCGGCCCCGACCATCTCGCGAAGATCCTGTTCACGTCCGGTTCGACGAAGCAGCCGAAGGCCGTGCCGACCACGCACCGGATGCTGTGCAGCAACCAGCAGATGCTGCGCCAGACGATGCCGGAACTCACGCGCGAACCGCCGGTGCTGGTCGACTGGCTGCCGTGGAATCATACGTTCGGCGGCAGTCACAACCTCGGCATCGCGTTGTACAACGGCGGCACGCTGTATATCGACGACGGCCGCCCGATGCCCGGCCGCTTCGACGAAACCGTGCGCAACCTGCGCGAGATCGCGCCGACGATCTACTTCAACGTGCCGAAGGGCTGGGAGGAGCTGACCGCCGCGCTCGAACGCGACGCCGAGCTGCGCGACACGTTCTTCTCGCGCGTGAAGCTGTATTTCTTCGGCGGCGCGGGGCTGTCGCAGGCCGCGTGGGATCGGCTGGACCGCGTGACCGAAGCGCATTGCGGCGAGCGCATCCGGATCATGGCCGGCCTCGGGATGACGGAGGCGTCGCCGTCGTGCCTGTTCACGACGGGGCCGCTGATGCGCGCCGGCTATATCGGGCTGCCCGCGCCCGGCTGCGACGCGAAGCTCGTACCGTGCGGCGGCAAGCACGAACTGCGCTTCAAGGGGCCGAACGTGATGCGCGGCTACTGGCACGCGGAGGCCGATCCGCGCGACGTGTTCGACGAAGAAGGCTATTACCGCAGCGGCGACGCGGGCGTCTTTGCCGATCCAGAGCGGCCGGAACTCGGGCTGCTGTTCGACGGCCGGCTGACCGAGGACTTCAAGCTGAGCAGCGGCACGTTCGTCAGCGTCGGGCCGTTGCGCGCGAACGCGGTGTCGACCGGCGCGCCGTACGTGCAGGACGTGGTCGTGACCGGGATCGATCGCGACGACATCGGCTTGCTGGTGTTCCCGCGCGTCGATGCATGCCGTGCGCTGGCGGGGCTCGCCGCCGATGCGTCCGTGACCGACGTGCTGCGCGCGCCGGCCGTGCGTGCGGCGTTCGCGGCGTGGCTCGCCGCGCTGAACCGGAACGCGAGCGGCGGCTCGACGTTCGTCGCGCGGATCCGGCTGATCGACACGCCGCCGTCGCTCGATCTCGGCGAAGTGACCGACAAGGGTTCGCTGAACCAAGCGGCCGTGCGGAAGCATCGCGCGGCGATGATCGACGCGCTGTATGACCCGGCGCGGCGCGATCCCGACGTGATTTACGCGTAAGCAGCACGCACGAACAGCAAGCAGCAAGCAGCAGTAAGCAGCAACAAGCAGGTACAACGACCGGCCGGCCACGACACCGGCAGGCACGCTTGCGGCCAGTGAATCAGGTTGCCTGATAAAGGCAGCCGTTCATACGACACCTCGCGCGCCGATCCGCCACTGGCCGGCGGCGACGCGCGGTAGCCGTTGCACGGCCGACCGACTACAAGACATGGGACTGGAGACATGAACACTTACGTTGCCGAAAAATCCACGGTCGCGACCACGCTCGCGCTGTGTTTCGCGATCGCCCTCCTCGAAGGGCTCGACCTGCAGTCGGTCGGCGTCGCCGCGCCGCGAATGGCGCGCGAATTCGGGCTGTCCGTATCGCAGATGGGCATCGCGTTCAGCGCGGGCACCTTCGGGCTGCTGCCGGGCGCGATGCTAGGCGGGCGGCTCGCCGACCGGATCGGCCGCAAGCGCGTGCTGATCGCATCGGTCGTGCTGTTCGGGCTGCTGTCGATCGCGACCGCGCAGGTATCGACCTTCGCGATGCTGGTCGTCGTGCGCGTGCTGACCGGCATCGGCCTCGGCGGCGCGATGCCGAACCTGATCGCGCTGTCGTCCGAAGCGGTCGAGCCGCGCTCGCGCAGCAGCGCGGTCGCGACGATGTACTGCGGGATCCCGTTCGGCGGCGTGATCGCATCGGTGATCGGCGTGCTGCTCGCCGGCGACACCGAATGGCGGCACATCTTCTACGTCGGCGGCGTGGGGCCGCTGCTGCTCGTGCCGCTGCTCGTTTGGTTCCTGCCGGAATCGCGTGCGTATCTCGACGTCGCCGGCACGCAGGCCGCACGCACCAGCGTCGCACGCACGCTGTTCGGCGACGGCCGCACGACGTCGACGGTCGCGCTGTGGGTCAGCTACTTCTGCACGCTGATCGTCCTCTACTTCCTGCTGAACTGGCTGCCGTCGCTGATGGCCTCGCGCGGGCTCGATCGCGCGCACGTCGGCCTCGTGCAGATCGCGTTCAACGTCGGCGCGGGGCTCGGTGCACTCGGCATCGGTGCGGCGCTCGACCGGATGCGCGCGTCGCGCGTGGTCGGCGGCATGTATGTCGGGATCGTGCTGTCGCTCGCCGCGCTCGCGGCCGCGCCCGGTTTCGCGTCGCTCGCGGCGGCCGCGTTCGCGGCGGGGATGTTCGTCGTCGGCGGGCAGTCGGTGCTGTATGCGCTCGCTGCGATCTACTACCCGACCGCGATGCGCGGCACCGGCGTCGGTGCGGCGGTGGCGATCGGCCGGCTCGGCTCCGTCGTCGGGCCGCTCGCGGCTGCGACGCTGCTGGCCGCGGGCCGCAGCGCGCCCGTCGTGATCGGCGCGAGCATCCCCGTCACGCTCGTTGCGGCTTTCGCTGCATTCGTGCTGATTCGCCGCCCGCAAGCCGGCGACTGAGGTTTTGATTTTTCAATGCGCGCCGTCAGAGCGCGCTTACTCAAGGTCTGGAGACGCAACGATGAAGACGAAGACAAGGAACGGCCTGCTGGCCGCCGGCGCGTGCTGCGCACTCGCGGCGCCCGGTGCGCATGCGCAGTCGAGCGTGACGCTATACGGGATCATCGACACGGGCGTCGAATTCGTGTCGCACGCGAACGCGGCCGGCGACCACGTGGTGCGGATGCCGGGCGTGACGGGCGAACTGCCGTCGCGCTGGGGGCTGCGCGGCACCGAGGATCTCGGCGGCGGCTACCAGGCGGTGTTCACGCTCGAAAGCGGCTTCAACGTGCGCGGCGGCGATCTCGGGCAGGGCGGCCGGCTGTTCGGGCGGCAGGCCTTCGTCGGGCTGAAGAGCGGCTTCGGCACGCTCGCGTTCGGCCGGCAGTACACGATGACCTACCTCGCGCTGCAGGGCGCGGACATCATCGGCCCCGACATCTACGGGCTCGGCTCGTTCGACGCGTACGTGCCGAACGGGCGCGCCGACAACGCGGTGACCTACGTCGGCACGTATCGCGGCGTGACGCTCGGCGCCGCGTATTCGTTCGGCCGCGACGGCGCGGGCACCGGCAACTCGCCGGGGCAGGGCACGTGCGCGGGCCAGGTGCCCGGCGACGCGGTGCAGTGCCGCAACTGGTCGGTGATGCTCAAGTACGACAGCGCGTATTTCGGTGCGGCGGCGTCGTACGAGGAGCAGCGCGGCGGCACCGGCGCGGCCGCGAACTTCTTCGACGGCATCGCGCCCGTCCCCTTCACGAGCAGCGGCGGCAAGGACGCGCGCACGCACGTGAGCGCGTATGCGCAGGCGGCCGGCGCGCGGATCGGCGCGGGCTGGATCGGGCGGCGCGTGTCGACCGGTTCGCCGGCCGCGCCCGGTGCGCATTCGGACCTGTTCTTCGTCGGCGCGTCGTATGCGGTGAAACCCGATTTCGTCGTCGACGGCGAAGGCTACCGGATCGTCAACAGCGCGCACGACACGCGCGCGACGATGGCGACGCTGCGTGCGACCTATCTGCTGACCAAGCGCACGGCCGTCTATGCGCAGTCGTCGTATCTGTGGAACAGCGCGCACGCGCGCTACTCGGTCAGCGGCGGCGGGCCTGGCACGACGCCCGGCGCAGGGATGGGGCAGCTCGGCGCGATGGTCGGCGTGCGGCACATGTTCTGATTCACCGGCGTGACGAACCGAACGGGAGTTATCTTGAACAGGAAATCTGCATTCCTCTGTATTGCGCCGTTGTCCGCCGCGGCCATGCTCGCCGGTTGCGGCGGCGACGATTCGATCGGCGCCGCGCCCACGCACCTGAGCGCCGCGACGCCGGCCACGATGGCGCAGACCTGCGACGCGCTCGCCGCGAAGCTCGCGTATGCGAACACGTCGTTCACGTCGGTGACGACCGCGGCTGCCGGCGCGCTGACGGTGGCCGGCAAGCCGGTCGCCGAGCACTGCGTGATCGCAGGCAAGATGAACGAGCGCGTGAGCGCGGTGGACGGCAAGACCTATGCGATCGGCTTCGAGATGCGCTTGCCGAAAGCATGGAACGGCCGCTTCTTCTACCAGGCGAACGGTGGGCTCGACGGCAACGTCGTGACCGCGACCGGCGAGATTGGCGGCGGCGGGCCGCTGACCAACGCACTGAACCAGGGCTTCGCGGTGATCAGCTCGGATTCCGGGCACAGCGCTGCGCAGAATCCGCTGTTCGGCCTCGATCCGCAGGCGCGGATCGACTACGGCTACGGCGCCGTCGATGCACTGACGCCAATGGCGAAGCAGGTGATCCGGCTCGCGTACGGCAAGGCGCCCGATCGCAGCTACTTCGGCGGCTGCTCGAACGGCGGCCGTCACGCGATGGTCACGGCGGTGCGCAACCCGGCCGACTACGACGGCATCATCGCGGGCGATCCGGGCTTCCATCTGCCGAAGGCGGCGATCGGCGAGATGTACGGCGCGCAGCAGTTCGCGAAGATCGCGTCGGCGACCGGATCGAACGGGTTGCCGGATATCCGCAGCGGTTTCAACGATGCGGAGCGCCAGTTCGTCGGCACGAAGATCCTCGACAAATGCGATGCGCTCGACGGCACGGCCGACGGGATGGTGCAGGACGTCGCCGCGTGCCAGGCGCACTTCAGCGTCGATGCCGATATCCCGACCTGCGCGAACGGCACCCGCACCGGCGCCTGCCTGACGCCTGCGCAGAAAACCGCGCTGGAGAACGTGTTCGCCGGGGCGCGCAACAGCGCGGGCACGGCGCTGTACGCGAGCTTTCCGTACGATCCGGGCGTGGCTGCCGGCGGCTGGGCGTCGTGGAAGCAATCGGCGTCGATCACGCTCGATCCGGCCGCGATGGCGTTCACGTTCATGACGCCGCCGAAAACCGCCGCGGCGCTCGCGAACCTGCCCGGCTTCGCGCTCGGCTTCGACATGGACAACGATGCGCCGGCGATCTTCGCGACGAACGGCGTGTACACGCAATCCGCGTGGTCGTTCATGACGCCGCCCGACGAGACGAACCTGTCCGCGCTGAAGTCGCGCGGCGCGAAGCTGCTCGTCTATCACGGCACCGGCGACCCGGTGTTCTCGTTCAACGACACGCGCGACTGGTACGCGCAGGTCGCGCAGGCGAATGGCGGCGATGCGTCGAGCTTCGCACGCTTCTATCCGGTGCCGGGGATGAACCACTGCGCGGGCGGGCCGGCCGCCGACCAGTTCGACATGCTGACGCCGCTCGTCGCGTGGGTCGAACAGGGGGAGGCGCCCGCGGCGGTCGTTGCTACCGCGCGCGACTCGACGAACGCGGTGCCGAACGCGGACGTGCCGACGTCGTGGGGCGCTGGGCGTACCCGCCCGCTGTGCCCGTATCCGCAGGTCGCGCGCTACAACGGCTCGGGCGACGTGAATTCGGCGGCGAGCTTCAGTTGTCGTTGACGTAGCCGTCGATGGGAAACGGCCGGCGCACGCTATCGCGCGCCGGCCGCTTCGTTGTCGCCTTCACTCGCCGGGATCGATATCGACCGGCACCTCGAGCCCGACCTTCACGCGGCTCATGCTCACCAGCGTCTTGAACCGCTTCACGTTGTTGTTCGCGAAGAACAGCTCGCGCGTGAGCGCGTTGTACTGATCCATGTTGCGCACCGCGAGGATCAGCACGAAATCCCATTCCCCCGTCACGTAGTAGCACTGCTGGATCTGCGGGCAGCGCTCGAACGCGCGCTTCATCGCGTCGAGCTGGTCGATCTGCTCACTTTCGACCTCGACGTTCACGACGATCGTCAGCGGATGATCGACCTTCTCCGGCGCGACGACCGCCGTATAGCGCTCGATCACGCCGTCTTCCGCGAGGCGCCGCAGCCGCCGGTTCACCGCGGCGGTCGACAGGTTGACGCGCGCGCCGAGCTCGGCCTGCGGCGTCTGCGCGTCGCGCTGGACTTCCATCAGCAGCTTGCGATCGAACGCATCGAGAGGGGTCGTCATGATGGCGTGTCAAACCTCGAAAGAATGAGAAATTTTTGCGTCGGAGCCGTCGATTTGGCGATTTTGTTGATCGGCATGCGCAATATTATTTTCCAACCGACGGCGAGCGCAACCCGCGCCTGCCCGATCCGACCCACCCGACGGACCGCCCGCGCGGTCCCGATCCTGAACCTTTCGCCATGCTGATCGCCAACCCGCGCGCGTCGCGCACTCCCTATCCCCAGGCGCTGCGCCGCGTGATGAACATCGCGTCGGCCGACGAAAGCGGCGCATGGCTCGCGCACTGGCCGCTCGTCGGCAACGCGCGCACGCCGTTGCGGGCGCTGCCCGATCTCGCCGCGCGGCTCGGCGTCGCGAGCGTCAGCGTGAAGGACGAGTCGTGCCGCTCGCCGCTCGGCAGCTTCAAGGCGCTCGGCGCGCCGATCGCACTGGTGCGGCTCGTGAAGCGGCTGCGGCGCACGCAGGATTTCGATCCGCAAGGGCTCGTCACCGGCCGCTACGCGTCGGAGCTGGCCGACCTGACGGTGATCAGTGCGACCGACGGCAATCACGGCCGCGCGCTGGCCGCCGCCGCGCGCGCGATCGGCTGCGGCTGCGTGATCGTGCTGCACGCGAACGTCGACGCCGAGCGCGAACGCGCGATCTCGGCGTACGGCGCGCGGATCGTGCGCATCGCGGGGAACTACGACGAATCGGTCGTCTGCGCGGCGCAGCTTGCGCAGGCGAATGGCTGGTACGTCGTGTCGGATACGTCGTACGACGGCTACGAAGCGATTCCGCGCGACGTGATGCAGGGCTACGGCGTGATCGCCGCCGAAGCGGTCGCGCAGGCCGCGGAGGACGACGGCCGGCCGTTTACGCACGTGTTCCTGCAGGGCGGCGTGGGCGGCCTCGCCGCGGGCGTCGCGAGCTACCTGTGGGAGCGCGACGGCGTGCAGCGGCCGCGCTTCATCGTCGTCGAGCCGCGCCAGGCCGATTGCCTGTACCAGAGCGCGCTGGCCGGGCGCGCGACGAAGGCCACCGGCAGCGTCGATTCGGTGATGGCCGGGCTTGCGTGCGGCGAGGCGTCGCCGCTCGCGTGGGATTTCCTCGAGATGTGCATCGACTACTTCATGCTGATCGACGACGAAGACGCGGTGCAGGCGATGCGCGGCCTTGCGGCCGGCAGCGAACGCGACGTGCCGCTCGTCGCCGGCGAATCGGGCGCGGCCGGCGTGGCGGGGCTGGACGTGCTGATGCGCGACCCGGCGCTCGCGCGGCAGGTCGGGCTCGACGCAAATGCGCGCGTGCTGGCGATCAACACGGAAGGGGCGACCGCGCCGTCCGTGTACCGGAATTGCATCGGCGAGACGGCCGACGCGGTGCTCGCGCGCCAGCGCGACTGGCTGAGCCGCGCGGCGGTGGCGGCCTGAACGACATGACGACCGACGAGGCGAATGCAATGGACGAAACCGACGCAATTGAAGCCAGCACGCTGCACGGGCAACTGAAGACCTGGCGCCGCCATCTGCACCAGTATCCGGAGACGGGTTTCGAAGAGGTGAACACGTCGGACTATGTCGCGCGGATCCTGACGACGCTCGGGCTCGACGTGCATCGCGGCATCGGCGGCACCGGGCTCGTCGCGAACCTGACGGTCGGCACCGGCACGCGCGCGATCGGCATCCGCGCGGACATGGACGCGCTGAACATCGGCGAGCACGCGCCGGGCCGCGAACACGTGTCGCGCACGCCGGGCAAGATGCATGCGTGCGGGCACGACGGCCACATGTCGATGGTGCTCGGCGCCGCGCAACTGCTGGCCGAGCGCAAGGATTTCGACGGCACGGTGCGCTTCATTTTCCAGCCGGCGGAAGAGCACGGCCGCGGCGCGAAGGCGATGATGGCCGACGGCTTGTTCGAGCGCTTTCCGGTCGACGCGATCTTCGGTGCGCACAACATGCCGGGCATGCGCGCGGGCACGTTCTCGACGCGTGCGGGCGGCATCATGGCGAGCGAAGACAATTTCGTGATCCGGATCGATGGGCGCGGCACGCACGCGGCGCGGCCGCACATGGGCATCGATCCGATCGTGATCGGCGCGCAGATCGTGCTGGCGCTGCAGACGATCGTGTCGCGCAATCTCGACCCCGGCCAGCAGGCGGTGGTGTCGTGCACGGAATTCATCACCGACGGGCTGCGCAACGTGCTGCCGTCGACCGTGACGATCAAGGGCGACACGCGCAGCTATTCGCGCGACGTGCAGGCGCTGCTGGCAACGCGGATGCGCGAGATCAGCGAAGGGATCTGCCGCACGCACGGCGCGACCTGCACGTTCGACTACACGCACGAGTTCGCGCCGACGGTGAATTCACCGGAATGGGTCGACACGGCCGTGCAGGCCGCCGCGCAGGTCGCGGGCGCCGACGCGGTGAACGCCGACGTGCAGCCGATGATGATCTCGGAGGATTTCGGCGCGTTCCTGCAGGCGGTGCCGGGCAATTTCGTGTTCATCGGCAACGGCGAAGCGGCCGGGCAGGGCGGCGTGCCGCTGCACAACGCGACGTACGATTTCAACGACGAGATTTTGCCGGTGGGCGCGCGGTATTTCGCGGAAGTCGCGCGGCGCGCGTTGAAGGGAGTGTAGCGGGGCGGGTGCGGGTCGCTGCGTATCCGGTTCGCTGCGCGTGCGGTGCACCTTCGTCATCGACGACTCATCGATACTCGACCGCACCGGGTTGCCGGCGCGTCGAGGATCATCCGTCGTCGCATTCGATCAACCGGCCAGTTCCCCCAGGCACGCATCGAACTGCGCGATGAGCCGGTCGACATCGTCGGCCGTCGTTTGCGGGCACACGAGCATCATGTTGTGGAACGGTGTGATCAGCACGCCGCGATTCAGCAGGTACAGGTGCACGATGTGTTCGAGCTCGCTGTCGAGCTGCGCGCCGGCCAGCGTGCCGTTGCGCGGCGGCACGGGCGCGAACTGAAACTCGGTGCGTGCGCCGATGCGCGTCACGCACCACGGCAGCCGGTGTGTCGCGATCGCGTGTTCGAGGCCTGTCGCGAGCCGCGCGGCGAGTTCGAACATGTGTGCATACGCGGCGTCGGTCGCGACTTCGGCGAGCGTCGCGCGCATCGCATGCATCGCGAGCATGTTCGCGGTGAGCGTCGTGCCGATGCCCGAATGGCCGGGCGGCGCGTTCAGCTTCGCCTGCTTCGCGCGTTCCGCGAATTCGGCGCTGAACCCGTACACCGCGCACGGCAAGCCGCCCGCGATCGGCTTGCCGACCACCAGCATGTCCGGTTCGAGACCGTGCGCGACCGCGTAACCGCCGGGGCCGCTGCTGATCGTGTGCGTCTCGTCGATCACGAGCAGCGTGCCGTGGCGGCGCGTCAGTTCGCGCGCGGCCTCCCAGAAGCCGGGGTCGGGCAGCACCATCCCGATGTTCGTCATCGCGGGCTCGGCGAGCACGCACGCGACATCGCCGTCCTTCAGCGCCGCCTCGAGCGCGGCCAGATCGTTGAATTCGACGACGCGCGTGTTCGCGAGCAGGTCGTACGACTGCCCGAGCAGGCTGTCGCGCTGCACCGGGCGGCCGTCGACGAGATCGACGAACACATCGTCGACCGTGCCGTGATAGCAGCCGTTGAACACGACGATCGTGTTGCGGCCGGTGGCCGCGCGCGCCCAGCGCAGCACGAAGCGGTTCGCGTCGCTTGCGCTGAGCGCGAATTGCCAGACCGGCAACCGGAAGCGGCGCGCGAGTTCGCGCGACACCCACGCGGCGTCCTCGCTCGGCAGCATCGTCGTGTAGCCGCGCGTGGCCTGCTCGACGAGCGCGCGCGCGACCGGTTCGGGCGCATGGCCGAACATCGCGCCCGTATCGCCGAGGCAGAAATCGACGTAGCGATGGCCGTCGACGTCGGTGAAGGTCGCACCGCGCGCTTCCTTCACGTAGAGCGAGAACGGGGTCGACCAGTCCTGCATCCAGTGCAACGGCACGCCGAACAGCAAGTGCTCGGATGCTTCCGCGGACAGGGCGCGGGAGACCGGCATGGCTTCGATGAACGCCTGGCGCTCGCGATCGAACAACGCGCGGGCGCGGATGAGGTCGATTCCGTGGCGGGTAGGCAAAGGCAGCTCCTGGGCTGTGCGGATAGGGAAACGATAGCGCGGTTGGCGCGGGGCTGACCAGAGGCGGAATGACCGACGCGGATTAGGCCGGGGGGAATTCGCGCGTGCGTCCTATTTGATTTCAAGATGGCACTGGTAAATGAAAACCGTAAAAACCCGTGAAGGTTTCCATGGATTTTTAACGGACTTCTCGCAACCTATCGTTGTTGCATGCCGTGGCGAGGAGGGTTCGCACAACAAGGCTAGTATTGGTTGTTGCGCGAATCTGTTACCTGTTTGCGATCGAATCCAGCCGACTCGATCGTACGCGTCGCGGCTGGGCGCATCGAATGCCACGGGGATCGTGCCGGTTAATTTCGGGATAAGCAGGTTCCGGATTTTCCGGCAAAGGAAGGCGCGGGCGCCCGAATCCCAACCCTCCGGAATGCGGGACTACACAATGAAAATCCGAACTTCTCTCACCGCACTCGTCGCATGCGGCGCCTTGACCGGCATCGCCCATGCGGGCTCGACGTCGCCGCAAGCGGTCGTCAAGACCATCACGTTGGTCGCGCATATCGGCGACAGCCTGTTCGTATCGAAGCCGGACGACTCTGCGTACGACGTGGTCGAACTGAACGTGACCGACGGCACGCGGCAGGCATTCGCGACGACGCTGCCGATCCGCGTGCGCACGACGACGCCCGATATCAACGTCACGCTGCTGCAGCCGCTGCGCCTGTCGAACGGTCGCGACGACCTCGCCAATGCGAAGGTCGTGCTGACGGGCAAGGCCGAAGACGCGGAAATCGCGCCCGGCGCGGCTCGCACGCTCACGCTGGTGAAACCCGGGCACGATGGCTTCGACGGCTACGACGAAACCCGCAATGTCAGGATCAGCGCGCAAGCGCCGGCTGTCGGCGGGACGGTATCGACCAATGGGCGCTATCGCGGCGACCTGGTGCTGGTGTTCGAACCGGCAGCTTCGGCGGGGCGCGAGCCGGCGAAGGGACCGGTAGCGGCGGCTGGCGAGTAGGAAAATCGCCCCGGCGGACATCGTCGGTCGGGGCGATTCAGTAAAAGTTTTTGCGCATAAACATACGACAACATATCTCTAAAGACACATTCGTCGATGTGAGTGTGCGCACACATTTGTCACATAAAGTCAGAAAAGAACAGGGTAAACGGCAAATACGTGCCCTGCGCCGATCACGTCTAGACTGCGCAATGTAGTACGACGACGTATAAATTGCGATCCGCCGACCGGCGCATCGATACCCGTTACCCTGAAGGAGTGCCCATGGCCGCCCATCGCCGCCGTTCGTCTTCGTCCGTCCGATCGCCCGCATCGAAACGGGTATCGCGCCGCGCCTTCATCGGCTGGAGCGGCGCGCTCGCCGGCGGCGCGATGCTCGGCGGACCGTTCGCGGCCAGCCGGGCGCTGGCGGCAGGCGCGACGCCCGATGCGTCGGCGGTCGATCTCGTGTGGGGCGAGCACGGCGCGGCGGCGCGCATCGCCGCATCGCTCGCGCACGTGTCGCGGCTCGCGCGGCGCGGGCGCGACTTCGACGTGACGCACTACGGCGCACGTCCGTGCGCGACGGTCGCGCAGACGTCGCCGTACCCGGCCGCGAAATCGCCGGTCAGCCCCGGTTCCGAACTGACGACCGCGCCCGGCGCATTCGATTCGCGCCCGGCGTTTCTCGCGGCGATCGACGCATGCCGGCGTGAAGGCGGCAGCCGGGTCGTCGTGCCGTCCGGCGCCTGGTACTGCGCGGGGCCGATCGTGCTGCAGAGCAACGTCACGTTCCACCTGAGCGTGAACTGCACGATCTATTTCAGCCCGAACCCGGCCGACTACGCGAAGGACGGCCCGGTCGATTGCGGCGCGAACGGCCGGCTGTACTACAGCCGCTGGCAGGCGAACGATTGCCTGAACTACGGCGCGCCCGTCTACGCGCGCAATGCGACGAACATCGCGCTGACCGGCGAAGGCCCGACGTCGGTGCTCAACGGGCAGGCGATGACGCCGTTCTCCGGCAGCGGCGCGAACAGCGTCTGCTGGTGGACCTACAAGGGCTCGTCGGGCGCGTACGGCGCGAGCGCGACGGTGCCGGCCCAGAACACCACGAACCCGAACAACGTCGATCTGCGGATCGTCGCGCCCGCGATTCCCGACGCGCTCTATGCGCTGCTGACGTCGCCCGTCACGCCGTGGCAGCAGGACCAGAACTACCTGCCCGCGCTGTCCGAGGCCGGCGTGCCGGTGGAGAAGCGCATCTTCGGCCTCGGTCACTATCTGCGGCCGTGCATGGTCGAATTCATCGGCTGCACGAACGTGCTGATGGCGAACTACCAGACCCAGAACACGCCGTTCTGGCAGCACCATCCGACCGCGAGCCGCAACGTCGTGATCCGCGGCGTGACGACCAACAGCATCGGCCCGAACAACGACGGCTTCGATCCGGACGCGTGCACCGACGTGCTGTGCGAGGACTGCACGTTCAACACCGGCGACGATTGCATCGCGATCAAGTCGGGCAAGGACCGCGACACCGAATACGGGCCCGCGAAGCGGCACCTGATCCGCAACTGCACGATGAACAGCGGGCACGGCGGCATCACGCTCGGCAGCGAGATGGGCGGCGGCGTCGAGCAGATCTATGCGACCAACCTGTCGATGCTGAACGCGAACTGGCAGACCAATCCGCTGAACATCGCGATTCGCGTGAAGACCAACATGAACCGCGGCGGCTACGTGAAGGATTTCCACGTAAAGGGCGTCACGCTGCCGAACGGCGTGACGCTGAAGGGCGGCGGCTACGGCAGTGCGTTGCTCGCGGGCAGCCCGGTCAACGCGAGCGTGCCGCTCGGCGTCGTCACGGCGTCGGCCGGCAATCCGTCGGCGGCGCAGGGCGGCATCGTCACGTTCGACTGCGACTACCAGCCGGCGAACGATGCGGTGCGCACGCGCGCGCCGGTCGTGCAGAACGTGACGATCGCCGACGTGAAGGCGAGCAACGTGACGCTGAACGGCGTGAGCGCGTCGTGCTTCCAGGCGATCGTCGCGCAGGGGCCGGTCGCGTTCGACTACAACGGCACGCCGCCCCACGCCTGCCGTGCAGCCGATCGCCGGCGTGACGATCAGCAATTGCGACTTCGGCACGCCGGTGGCGTCGGGCACGCCGACGGTCACGTCGCCGGGGCCGATCTATGCGTTCAACGTGAGCGCGATGACGCTGACGAACGTGACGATCGCCGGGCAGGTCGTCGACACGACGATCACCGACAAGCGGTGAGATGAGGCAACACACCACGGCGTTCGCGTGCGTGCAACCGGTCGGTGCACGCACGCGAACGTGAATATGAATGCGTTACGCCAGCGTCTTGATCATGTAGTGCTCGTCGTAGAAGCGGCCATCGACGAACAGGGAGCGCGGCTCCGTGCCGAACCGCACGAACCCCTGCGACGCATACAGTCGCTCCGCGGTGGGGTTGGCCTCGTTCACGCACAGCATCAGCTGGCTGCATCCCCATGCGTTCGCCGCATGCCCGGTTGCGCTGTCGAGCAGCGCCTGCGCGATGCGTTGCCCGCGATACGCGGCGTCGACGTACACGCCCCAGATCGTCGCCTTGTGCGCGATCTTCGTGCGCGCATCGCGGCGCACGCCGGTGATGCCGACGAGCGTGTCGCCGTCGAACGCGCCGAACACGGCCTGTACCTGCGTCGGCGTGAGGCGCTTCGCGAATTCGTCGACCGGCACCTGCGACTCTTCGTCGAGCGTCGGCAGGAAGGACAGGGGGGCGGTGTCGACCGCACGCAGGCGGACGGTTCGGAAACAGGCGGCGTCGGCCGCGTCGAGCAGGCGAATCGTGATCGTCATCGGGAGCATTCCGGTTGAGGGGCATGCATGCCGGCGCGCGCCGCTGCTGCGGTCGCGGGATGCATCGGCCTTATCCTAATAGGAATCCGGATGTCGCGGGGCGCTGCCCGGTGCGGGCACGATCGTGAACGGAGAAGACAGTGATGGCGGCGGGTCGTGCCCCCGTCAACGAGGGCGCGCCAAGCGCGTGTGCCGTCGCGTCGAACCGGTACCCGACGTCGAATGCTCGACGTGCGCGCGATCCGCTCACGCGCACGCAACGGGAATCAATAGCGCGACAGTTGATTGCCGTTGATCTGCACGCGGTCGCCCGGACGCAGGTTGCCCGGCGACTGCACGTCGAACGAGCGCATCGAGCCGTCGCTGACCTGCACGTCGACCCGGTAGCTGCTGGGGCCTTGCGCGGCGCCCATTTGCTGGCCGATCTGGTTGCCCGCCACCGCACCGCCGAGCGCGCCGATCACCGTCGCCGCATCGCGGCCATGACCGCGGCCGAACTGGTTGCCCACCAGGCCGCCGACCAGCGCACCGACGACGGTGCCGGCGACCCCCGACGGAGCGACCGAGCCGTTGACCGGCTGGATGTTCGTGACGGTGCCGTATTGCGCGCCGTACGGGTTCGCGTATTGCTGTTGCTGATTGCCGTACTGGTCATACGGCTGCGAGCCGTATTGCGACGGGTTGCCGTATTGATCGTACGGTTGCGGCGCCTGGTTCGGATACGCCGGTTGCTGCTGCACGTAGCCCGGTTGCGAATACGCGGGCTGCGCATAGCCGGGCGTCGCGTATTGCTGCTGCTGCGGATAGCCCGGCTGCGCGCCGTAGTAGCCGGGCGCGACGCAGGCGGTGAGCGGAAGCGCCGCCACGGCGACGAGCGAGGCGAACAGAACGGTCTTCGTGGAAGGCATGCGCATCATGATGTTTCCTGCATCGGCAACGTGTCCGCCGATGGATTCCCGACACGGGTGGCGAACTCGGCGTGAGTATAAGGAATGGGTGGATGCGCGTCCGGTGCGGCCGGGTAACAACGTGTAAAGTCTGTTGCCGCGTAAATCGCCGGTCGGGCGGGGTGTCGACGCCCCGGCCGGCAACGGCGCGACGCGGCTTCCCGGCGGCCGCGTGCCGGCGACACGGCCGATGCGCTGCCAGCGACATTTCAGCCTTTTCCACGTCGATCGCGCCCCGCCGTCGCGCCCGGCCCGGCGGGCCTGCACGCCGCACATCGCGAAATCGAATGCGCGGCATCGCGACATTTAATTGGCCTCGCGCAGCGGCGTCCGATATCGTGGCCGGATTCCCTGCCAACGGTCGCGCCGCGCCGGCCGCGGTTCCTTCCCCTGTCCGCGCGGGTGTCGCGCCGCGACCGCCCCACATTCCAAGCCATGACCGAACGACTCTTCATCAACGCCGTCGACGCCGGCGGCCAGCCCGTCAACCTCGTCGTCCGTGACGGCCGCTTCGCCGCGATCGGCGCCGATTGCGCAGCCGCGCCGGGCGCGGAGACGATCGACCTCGACGGCCGCGTCGTGCTGCCCGGTTTCGTCGACGGCCATATCCATCTCGACAAGAGCTTCGTCGGCGATCGCTGGGTGCCGCACGAACCGGTCGGCTCGCTGCGCGAGCGGCTCGCGGTCGAGAAGCGCCAGCTCGCGGCCGCGCCGCCGATCGTCGAGCGTGCGAACGCGCTGATCGCGCAGGCAGCCGCGTTCGGCACGATCGCGATGCGCAGCCACGTCGACGTCGATGCGACGACGGGCCTGTCGAACCTGCAGGCCGTGATGGCCGCGCGCGAACAATGGCGCGGGATCGTCGACATCGAACTGGTCGCGTTTCCGCAGGCCGGCGTGATCACGTGCCCGGGCACCGCCGAGATACTCGATGCAGCCGTGCGCGAAGGCGCGGACGTGATCGGCGGGATCGACCCGACGACGCTCGACGGCGACGCGGACGGCCAACTCGGCATCGTGTTCGGCATCGCCGAGAAGCGCGCCGCGAAAATCGACATCCACCTGCACGAGCCGGGCGAAACGGGCATCGCGCAACTGCGGCGGATCGCGGCGCGCACGCGCGCGGCCGGGCTCGGCGGGCGCGTGAACGTGAGCCATGCGTACGCGCTCGGCCAGGTGAGCGACGACGACGTGCAGCGCACCGCCGCGGCTTTGGCCGAAGCCGGCGTATCGATCCTGACGAATGCGCCGGGCGACTGCGCGTTCCCGCCGGTGCAACGGCTGCGCGACGCGGGCGTGCACGTATTCGCGGGCAACGACAACATCCGCGACGCGTGGTGGCCGTACGGCAACGGCGACATGCTGCAGCGCGCGATGATGGTCGGCTACCGGTCGGGCTTCTACACCGACGAAGCGCTCGGCATCGCACTCGACATGGCGACGTACGCCGGCGCACGCGCAATCGGCAAGGAGAACTACGGAATTGCGGTCGGCTGCGACGCGAGTTTCGTCGCGGTGCGCGCGCCGAATGCGGCGGCGGCCGTCGCGGGCGTACCGGCCGAACGCTGGGTATTCCGCCGCGGCGAAAGCGATACGGGCGCACCGTTCGCGCCGTCGCTGCGCTTTACGCGCTGACCCACCCGACCGGCGGCACGGCACGCGCCGTGCCCGCCTGGCTCTGACCGACCCGACCGGAACCGACATGACGAACCTGCTGATCCGCAATGTCCGCACGAACGCCGACGCTGCGCTCGATATCCTGATCGAAGGCGATCGCATCGCGCGCGTCGGCCCGTCGCTCGACGCGCCCGCCGGCTGCGCGATCGAGGACGGCGCGGGCGCGTTGGCGCTGCCCGGCCTCGTCGAAGGCCACACGCACCTCGACAAGACCCACTGGGGGATGCCGTGGTATCGCAACCAGGTCGGGCCGCGCCTCGTCGACCGCATCGAGAACGAACGCCGCTATCGCGCGACGAGCGGCCATGACGCGGGCGCCGCATCGCTCGCGCTGGCGCGTGCCTTCCTCGCGGCCGGCACGACGCGCATCCGCACGCACGTCGACGTCGATACCGAAGCCGGGCTGCGCCATCTGCACGGCGTGCTGGCCACGCGCGAGACGCTGCGCGGGCAGGTCGAGATCCAGATCGTCGCGTTTCCGCAATCGGGCGTGCTCAAGCGGCCGGGCACCGATGCGCTGTTGTCCGACGCGCTCGACGCCGGCGCCGACCTGCTCGGCGGGCTCGATCCGTGCGCGATCGAAGGCGATCCGGTCGAGGCGGTGGACGTGCTGTTCGCGATCGCCGAACGCCACGGCCGCGGGCTCGACATCCATCTGCACGAGCGCGGATCGATGGGCGCGTACTCGCTCGACCTGATCCTGCAGCGCACCGCGGCGCACGGCATGCAGGGGAAGGTCACGATCAGCCATGGTTTCTGTCTTGGCGATATCGCCGAACGCGAGCGCGATGCGCTGCTCGCGCGGATGGCCGCGCTAGGCGTCGCGATCGTCACGACCGCGCCGGCGGCGGTGCCGGTGCCGTCGGTGGTTGCGTGCCGTGCGGCGGGCGTGACCGTGATCGGCGGTAACGACGGCGTGCGCGACACGTGGACGCCGTACGGCTCGCCCGACATGCTCGAACGCGCGATGCTGATCGGCATGCGCAACGATTTCCGCCGCGACGATGCGCTCGAGGTCGCGCTCGACTGCGTGACGCACGGCGCGGCGCGCGGCTGCGGTTTCGCGGATTACGGGCTGCAGCCGGGCCGCCGCGCGGACGTCGTGCTCGTCGATGCGTCGACGTTCGCCGAGGCCGTCGTCGCGCGGCCGCTGCGGCGTCTCGTCGTGTCGACCGGGAAGATCGTCGCGCGCAACGGCACGCTGGTCTGAGCGTCGCGTCGCCCCGGTATGATCCGGTTTTCAGCCGGATTTCCGGGAGACGACGATGCGACGCATGACCGCGGCACGGGCCGCAACACGAGGGATGGCGGCAGCCCTGTTCGCCGTGACCGCCGCGCCTGCGGTGGCGGCCGGCCCGGCCGACGCGCAGCAGGAAGCCAACCGGCGCGCGGTGCTCGCGTTCTACGAGAAAGGGCTGAACGAGAAGGATGCGGACGCCGCGCTCGCGTATGTCGGCGATCGCTACGTGCAGCACAACCCGAACGCGGCCGACGGCCGCGAAGGGTTCCGCAAGTTCGTCGCGTTCCTGCGCGACAAATATCCGCAGTCGCACAGCGAGATCAAACGCGCGTTCGTCGACGGCGACTTCGTGATCCTGCACGTGCACGCGGTGCGAGAACCCGGCACGCGCGGCAGCGCGATCATGGACATCTTCCGGCTCGAGCACGGCAAGATCGTCGAACACTGGGACGTCAACCAGCCGGTGCCCGAGCAGGCGGCGAACGGCAATACGATGTTCTGAGGCGTGCGGGGCGTAGCGCCCGAGTACCGCTCCCGAATGCAATCCGCTTCGCCTACCGCCCTTCGAGTTCCAGCATCGCCGCGAGCGTTTTCGTCAGCGCGCTGACCATCGGGTCGGCGGTCGGCCGGTGCAGGATCGCGATGTCCATGTGCTCGATCGGTGCGAAACCCTGCTTCGCGGTCAGCACGGTGTGCTCGTCCGTCACCACGCGCGCGGGCAGCACGCTGATGCCGAGCCCGTCCGCGACGGCCGCCTGGATCCCGCTCAGGCTCGACGTCGTGAAGCTGATCCGCCAGCGGCGGCCGCGCTCCTCGATCGCCTTGATCATGTCGTCGCGGTAGAGCCCGCGCGGCGGGAACACGACGATCGGCACCGGGTCGAGATCGATCGACGGATGCTTCGCGCTGTCGATCCAGCGCAGCTTCTCCGGCCAGCGCACGACGGCCTCGCGGCTGTCGCGCCGCTGCTTGATCAGCACGAGGTCGAGTTCGCCGCGATCGTACGCGGCGCTGATGTCGCGGCTCAGCCCGCACGTCACTTCGAGCTTCACCTGCGGATGCTCGCGCTTGAATGCCGCGAGCGCGTGCGTCGTGCGGCCCGCCGCGAAATCGTCGGGCACGCCGAGCCGGATCGTCAGCGCGACCGTCGCGCCCGACAGCGCCTCCAGCATCTCGTCGTTCAGCGCGAGCATGCGCCGCGCATAGCTGAGCACCGTCACGCCCGCGTCGGTCGGCCGCACGTCGCGCGCGCCGCGATCGAGCAGGCGGTGGCCGGCGATTTCCTCGAGCCGGCGCACCTTCTGGCTGACCGTCGACTGCGTCGAATGCAGGCGCGCGGAGGCCGTCGTGAAACTGCCGCAGTCGGCCACCATCACCAGCGCGCGCAGCAGGTCGATGTCGAACAGGGGTCTATTCATTTTTGCACTTCTGTGGATTCGAACATTTCATTTCCAAATGCGTGCGACGACTTTTAACATGGCCGGACGCCGTGGGCAATCGCGGTTTCGCCGGACCCGGCGCGGCGTTTCGCGGCGCCTTCGAAGCGCCTGACGCATCGTATCGGCCGCGCATCGGCGAGCGCGGGCACGCCGGGAGGAAACCGGATGTTTTTCAAACGGATCGCGATCATCGGCTCGTTTGCATTGACCACGCTCACGTCGGCCGTGGCCGCCGCCGATGGCGGCGCGCTGGAAGGCCGGCTGCGCGGCGCGGCCGACCGCGGCGACGCGGGCGAAGTGCGCACGCTGCTCGAGCGCGGCGCGCAGATCGATTCGCGCGACGGGCAGGGCCGCACGGCGTTGCTGATCGCGACGCACGGCAATCATGTCGAGGCGGCGCACGTGCTGATCGAGGCGGGCGCGGACGTCAACGCGAAGGATGCGATCCAGGACAGCCCGTATCTGTATGCCGGTGCGCGCGGCTATCTCGACATCCTGCGGATGACGCTCGCGCACGGCGCCGACCTGCGCAGCACGAACCGGTATCGCGGCACCGCGCTGATTCCGGCGGCGGAGCGCGGGCATGTCGATACGGTGCGCACGCTGATCGATGCGGGTGTGAACGTCGACCACGTGAACCGCCTCGGCTGGACCGCGCTGCTGGAGGCGATCATGCTCGGCGACGGCAGCGAGCGGTACGTGCGGATCGTGCAGTTGCTCGTCGACGGGCACGCGAACGTCGATCTGGCCGACTCGAACGGCGTGACGCCGCTGCAGCATGCGCGGCAGCGGGGGTATGGGGCGATCGAGCGGGTGTTGGTGGCGGCGGGGGCGCGGTAGGTTCAGCGGTGGCAGGAAGGTGCTGCGGTCAGACCCAGACTTTCCGATAGAGATGAAGCGCCTGCGACCATGCGGCAAGGTTTTTCCAGATGGATCGCAGCGGGGTGCCAGAGCGTTCCGCAGCTTCCTCGGCCGCCTTGACTACGACGGGGAGCGGCACCTCGTCGAGGATGGCGGCGAATTGCGACTCATATCCCGCAGGGATTTTCCCCGTGGCCAATGCGTCGATCAGTCGACGCTCGGTCAATTCACCCTTGTAGCTGACGTTCGCACTCACGACGGCCTTGTAGAGGCCCCTTTGAGCGGGCCGCGCATGGGTCACGAGCTCGATGCCGAGCAACGCAAGCAACGGAATCAGCTTGTTGATGCCGAGATCGTTGAGTTTCCCCGTTTCGAGCTGGTTGACGGTGAGGCGAGACAGCCCGGCGAGCCTGGCAAGTTGAGCCTGGGTGAGATCGAGCTCAGCTCTCCGCTTTGCCACGGCCTGACCGATTTCATTGAGTTGCATACGGGTCCCCCGGCGCGGATTCAGCAACCCATGAATGTAAGGTATATCTTGCATCGTCGAACGCGTGATCGCGTTCGAGCGATTTGCCGTGCGGTATAGGGTGCACTGCCGATACCGCTGAAACATATCGGTAAAAGCGCCATGTCGATTGCCTGTATAGACATCGCCGTTTCGCGAATATTCGGGGAAACACGCTCTGTGGCGGATGTGCATCGCGCAGGGTAAACCCCCTTAATTCCCCGATTATTGGCCGAAAATCAAGCGCTGTGCCAAGCTTCCAGCTCCTGTCCGCCTTTACCCTTTCCTGTTCTTGCGTTCCCCCGCTTGCACTCAAAAATCTAGCAGTCTAGACTGCATCGCAGTTTCATCGAAGTCCCTCGTCTTTCGCGCCCCGCGCCGGCATTCCCGTCGCAGCGCCTCCTCCGGACGCCGGCGTCGCCCGCCGCGTCGAGACTTTCAAGGACAAGCCATGAACCGCACTGCCAAGCTCCTCGTCACCGCGCTGGTGTTCGCGCCGCTCGCATCGTTCGCGCAGGACACGGCGACGATCCGCTGGGGTATCGATCCCACCTATCCGCCGTTCGAGGCGAAGCAGCCCGACGGCTCGCTCGCCGGCTTCGACATCGACCTGCGCAATGCGATCTGCGAGCAACTGCATGCGAAGTGCGTGTGGGTCGAGCAGGGTTTCGACGGCATGATCCCGGCGCTGCGCGCGCGCAAGTTCGACGTGATCATGTCCGCGATGACGGCCACCGACGAGCGGCTCAAGCAGATCGACTTCTCGAACAAGCTGTATGCGTCGCCGGGCGCGCTCGTCGCGCCGGTCGGCTCGACGCTGCTGCCGAACGCCGCGTCGCTCGCCGGCAAGCGCGTCGGGATCGACCAGGGCACGACGCAGGAGGCGTACGCGAAGGCCGAATGGGCGACCAAAGGCGTGACGATCGTCTCGTACCAGAACCAGGACCAGGTGTATCAGGATCTCGTCAACGGCCGCCTCGACGCGACCTTCCAGGACAAGACGCAGGCCGGCTACTCGTTCCTGAAGACGCCGCGCGGCAAGGGCTACGCGTTCGCGGGCCCGGACGTGACCGACGTGCGGATCACCGGCTACGGCGTCGCGATGGGCATCCGCAAGGGCGACGCCGACATGAAGAAGCGGCTGAACGACGCGATCGTCGCGATCCGCGCGAACGGCACGTACCAGAAGATCGCCGCGAAATACTTCGACTTCGACATCTACGGCGCAAAGCAACTGACTTCGGCGCCGTGACCCCGTGACTCATTCGATCGACAGGCACACCATGACGAGTATCCAGCAGCGCGTCACGCAAGCCGTGACGCCCGAACTGATCGCCGCGTTCCGCGAGGAAGGCGCGGTCTGCATCAAGGGCATCTTTTCGCCCGACGAAGTGGCCGCGCTGCGGGCCGGCATCGACGCGAACCTCGCGCAGCCGAGCGAACGCGCGAAAGTCGCGAGCCGGCCCGACGATCCGGGCTGGTTCTTCGAGGATTTCTGCAACTGGCAGCACAACGACGCGTATCGCGACTTCATCGTGCGCTCGCCGGCGCCGTCGGTCGCCGCCGCGCTGATGGGCACGGACCACGTGCGGCTGCATCACGACCATCTGCTCGTGAAGGAGCCCGGCACGCGGCAGCGCACGCCGTGGCACCAGGACCAGCCGTACTACGACATCGAAGGCGACGACAACGTCAGCATGTGGATTCCGGTCGATCCGGTGCCGCTCGAATCGACGCTGGAATTCGTCGCGGGCTCGCATCGCGGGCCGTGGCTGATGCCGCGCACGTTCATGGACAAGGAGGCGAAGTGGTTTCCGGAAGGCAGCCTCGCCGACCTGCCCGACATCGAAGCCGACCGCGCGGCCTTCCCGATCCGCCACTGGGCGCTCGAGCCCGGCGACATGGTGTGCTTCCGGATGCTGACGCTGCACGCGTCGGGCGGCACGCAGAACCGCCGGCGCGCGTTCTCGATCCGCTTCGTCGGCGACGATATCCGCCACGCGCCGCGCCGCTGGAAAACGTCACCCGATTTCCCCGGGCTCGCGGAGCAACTGCCGGAAGGCGCGCCGCTCGATCACCCGCTGTTTCCGGTCGTGTGGTCGCGCGACGCGGGGCAGGTTGGCGCGATCTGACCCGGCGTAATGAATGAACACGGCGGCCGTTTCATGACGAAACGGCCGCCGTGCGTTTCGGGGCGTGCGACGAAGGATCAGGTCGGATGGCGCCCCGCGCCCGGCTTGAAGCGCGAGCCGAGCCGGTAGCGGTTGCCCGGATGCAGGAAGTGCACGAACGTGACGGGCAGCCCGTCCGTCCACGTGCGGCGCGTGAGCGTGAGGCACGGCTCGTCGGCGCGCATGTCGAGCAGCCGCGCCTGCTCGCCGGTCGGCAGCGAGGCGTCGACGACGTGCTCGATTTCCAGTTCGTAGTGCGACACGTTGTTGTACAGGTACTCGGACGGCGGCTCGGTCTGGAAATCCTGATCGATGAAGCCGGGCGCGGCGGCCGGGTTCACGTAGCGATCCTCGAGCTGGATCGGGCGGCCGTTTTCCTCGTGCACGCACACCACGTGAAAGACCGGCGTGTTGACCGGCAGGCCGAACGCGGCCGCGACGTCGAACGACGCAGGCTCGCGCGACTGGCTGAGCACGCGGCAGCGGTATTCGTGCCCGCGCGCGCGAATCTCGTCGCGGATATGCGCGATCATCAGCAGATTCGACTGCGGCTTCACCTCGGCGACGAAGGTGCCGACGCCCGCGATGCGCTTCAGCACGCCTTCCTCGGTCAGCTCGCGCAGCGCGCGGTTGACCGTCATGCGCGCGACGCCGAACTGCGCGGCGAGGTCGAGCTCGGACGGAATGCGGTCGCCGGGGCGCCAGTCGCCGGACTCGACGTTCTGGCGAACGAGCGTCTTGATCTGCTGGAACGGTGCGGTGGCCTTGGTGACCATCGGAAGATCCTTGCGCGAAGAAGTGACGAGGCTAGTCGTCGTGGCTGACGATGACCAGGATCTCCGCCTGCGCGGTGCCGAGGCTGCGCGTGCGGTGCGGGATGAGTGCGTTGAAATAGACTGAATCGCCGGCCCTGAGTTGCACTGTCTCGTTCGGAAATTCGATTTCGACGCGCCCCTTGTGCACGAACAGGAATTCCTCGCCTTCGTGCTCGCGGAACGTCGACGCGACGAATTCGTGCGGCGGATGCACGACGAAGGGCAGCATCTTCTTCGGCGCGACGCCGGCCGCGATGCTCTCGAAGCGGTGCGCGTGGCTGTCGGCCGCCGCACCCATCGCGGTGCGCTCGCCGGCGCGCGTGACCGCGATCAGCTCGCGGTTGTGGCTTTCCGAGAACAGTTGCTCGACGTCGACGTTCAGCGCCTTCGACAGCTTCAGCGCGACCGCGATCGACGGCACGCTCAGGCCGCGCTCGACCTTCGACAGGTAGCTCTTCGTGAGGCCGGTCTCGTCGGCCAGCACGTCGAGCGTCCAGCCTTTCTGTTTTCTCAGCAGCTTCAGGCGAATCGTCATGGGGCGCCAGGTGTCCTTCGAAAAACCGATTGTAATGCATGACACAAAGTGTCATTAAGTGTATTGTGTGTCACGTGCGCCGGGGAAACGGCTGCGGACGGCGCGGCAGACCCGGTTCAATCAGGAGGCGAACATGGCGGAAACGCTGAATTTGACGAAGGAAGCGCTGGTCGCGCTGGCGGAGCGGCGCCTTGAAAACGCAGTGGGCGACAGCGGCTGGTCCGCGCGGCAAAAGCTCGCGCTGACGTGCCGGATCCTGTTCGACGCCGGCCACGACTCGGGCCTGGCCGGGCAGATCACCTGCCGCGCGGACGCGGCCGGCACGTACTACACGCAGCGGCTCGGGCTCGGCTTCGACGAGATCTCGGCCGCGAACCTGCTGCGCGTCAACGAGGATCTCGACGTCGTCGATGGCGAAGGCATTCCGAACCCGGCCAACCGGTTCCATACGTGGATCTATCGCGAGCGCCCGGACGTGAACTGCATCATCCATACGCATCCGGCACATGTCGCGGCGCTGTCGATGCTCGAGCAGCCGCTCGTCGTGTCGCACATGGACATCTGCCCGCTGTACGACGATTGCGCGTTCCTGAAGGACTGGCCGGGCGTGCCGGTCGGCAACGAGGAGGGCGAGATCATCTCGAAGGCGCTGGGCAGCAAGCGCGCGATCCTGCTCGCGCATCACGGCCAGCTCGTGGTCGGCAAGACGATCGAGGAGGCGTGCATCCTCGCGCTGCTGATCGAACGCGCGGCGAAACTGCAACTGCTCGCGATGTCGGCCGGCGAGATCAGGCCGGTGCCGCCGGCGCTCGCGCGCGAAGCGCACGACTGGATCTCGAAGCCGAAGCGCGATGCGGTGACGTTCGACTACTACGCGCGCCGCGCGTTGCGTACGCATCAGGACTGCGTCGCGTGAATCGGTGCAGCGTTTCCATCTCGTCAGACAATCATTGAGGAATACCAATCGTGTCCATCCTGCTGAAAGGCATCATTGCCTATCCGGTCACGCCGTTCTCCGCCGACGGCGGCGTCGACCTGAAAGCGCTCGATGCGCTGATCGAACGCCTGATCGCCGACGGCGTTCACGCGATCGCGCCGCTGGGCAGTACCGGCGAAAGCGCGTACCTGTCCGACGCCGAATGGGAGGCCGTCGCTACCGCGTCGATTCGCGCGGTGCGCCGGCGCGTGCCGACCGTCGTCGGGATTTCCGATCTCACCACGGCGGGCGCGGTGCGTCGTGCCCGCTTCGCCGAGCAGGCCGGCGCCGATGCGGTGATGGTGCTGCCGGTGTCGTACTGGAAGCTCGGCAATGACGAGATCGTCGCGCACTACCGCGCGATCGGCGATGCGATCGGCATCCCGATCATGCTGTACAACAACCCGGCGACGAGCGGCGTCGACATGTCGCCCGACCTGATCGCGACGATCTGCCGGACCGTCGACAACGTGACGATGGTCAAGGAGAGCACCGGCGACATCGGCCGGATGCAGCGGCTCGCGCAATTGAGCGACGGGACGATCCCGTTCTACAACGGCAGCAATCCGATGGCGCTCGCCGCGCTGGCCGCGGGCGCGGCTGGATGGTGCACGGCCGCACCGAACCTGAATGCCGCGTTGCCGCTCGCGTTGTTCGATGCGATGCGCACCGGCGACCTCGCGCGCGCCAGGTCGGTCTTTCACGCGCAGTTGCCGTTGCTGCAGTTCATCGTCGACGGCGGGTTGCCGGTGACCGTGAAGGCCGGGCTGAGGTTGCGCGGCTTCGACGCCGGCGAACCGAGGCGGCCGCTGCTGCCGCTCGGCGAGGCACGCACGCGAGAACTCGAGCGCCTGCTCGCGGCGCTGCCGGACGGTGTGGCGGCATGAGCGATGACGCACGGCCGGCGATCGCGGCCGCCGTCGGCGCGGTGCGGATCGGCGCGAGCCGGCCGCTCGCCGGCACGTCGCACGCGAGCGCGATCGACAAGCAGCCGGTGGAGGCGCGCCTGTGGCTGGGCGCGCTCGGCTTTGCCGGCGACGAGCAGGCCGATGCGCGGCATCACGGCGGCCCCGACAAGGCCGTTCACCACTATGCGCACGATCACTATGCGTGGTGGGCCGGGCAGATCGGCGCGCGCGACGTGCTCGCCCGGCCGGGCGCGTTCGGCGAGAACCTGTCGACGCGCGGCATCACCGAGCACGACGTGTGCCTCGGCGACGTGTTCACGCTGGGCGGCGCGCTGCTTCAGGTCTCGCAGTCGCGGCAGCCGTGCTGGAAGCTCAACGCGCGGTTCGATCATCCGCGGATGGCGGCGCTCGTGCAGCAAAGCGGCCGGACCGGCTGGTACTACCGCGTGCTGCAGGAAGGCTGGGTGGGGGCGGGCGATGTGCTCGCGCTGCATGAGCGCCGCTACCCGCAATGGCCGCTGTCGACGGTGCTCGACGTGCTGTATCGACGCACGCTCGACATGGCCGCGCTCGATGCGCTGTGCGACGTGCCGCTGCTGCCGCCCGGCTGGCGCAAGATGCTCGAAAAGCGCCGGACGGAACGGCAGGTCGAAGACTGGACGAAGCGGCTCGAAGGATGACGGGCCGCGTCCGACGCTTACTTCGTCGGCAGGTTGCGCACGTCGGCCGTCGGCTCGGTGCCGAATGCGTCGCTCAGCGCATAGCCGATCAGCTGTCGGGCAGTCGCCTCGGGCGTGGCGAGCGCGCCGCTCGATTTCAACTCGTCGAATTTCTCGCGCATCGGGAAATTGTCTTCGCCGGTCGCGCGGATCGTGGCCTGCATGCCCGTGTCGACGACACCCGGCGCGACGCTGCAGATGCGCAGCGCGCCGTTCGCGTCGAGCGCGACCGCGCGCGCATGGTGATCGAGCGCGGCCTTGGTCGCGCAGTAGATGCTCCAGCCCGCATACGGGTTGCGGGCCGCGCCGCTCGACAGGTGCACGATCCGGCATTCGGTCGCGGCCGACGCGGCTTGCGCGAGCGCGGCCGACAGCATCAGCGGCGCGGCGACGTTCAGGCCGACCGCGCGGGCGACGATCGTCGGGTCCTGCGTGGCGAGCGGGCCGATCGGATCGACGATGCCCGCGTTGTTGAACAGCAGCACGAGCGACGCGCCGTCGACGAAGCGGCGCAGCGTGTCGCCGGCCAGCCAGGTCGCGACGGCCGTGGAGTCCGACAGGTCGAGTTCGACTTCGGCGAAGCGCTCGCCGGCCTGCGACGCGAGCGACGGATGACGGCTGCGCGACACGCCGAGCACGGTAATGCCTTCCTGCAGCAGTTGTTCGGCGAGCGCCGCGCCGACGCCGCGGGTGTGTCCGGTGACGATGGCGCGCACGTGTGCGGAAGAAGATGCAGTCATGGTGGTGAACCGGTGAGGGGTGAACGGATTTGACGAGCGGCGCGCACGCACGGCGGCAGCGCATTCAACGCGGGTGATGCGTGGTATCGGCGTGCGAAGCCGATACCACGCGGCGCCGCTGATATCGGGATGAACGTATATCGTAGCGCCAGCATGCGCATCGCGCAAACGCCGGGGCGTGCGTGAAGGATGAATCGGTGGCGCTGCGCACCTGCATCGCCGCGCGGCATCGCATGCTATCGCGCACGCCGCTACGTCGGACGAAAGCCCGCTGCGGCAAGTGCGCACGCTGCTGCGGCGAGCGGCGCCGGGCCGCGCGTCGCAAGCTATCATATGGCTCGCCCGTGCGCGATGCCGGACGGGCCCGCGACCGTTTCCCCTTCACCTGCTGTACGCTGTGACGCCACTCATGAACACCACGCCGGATACGCCCACGCCCCGCGCCCTTCGCGAACTCACGCCCCTCGAGGCCCGCATTCTCGGCGTGCTCGTCGAGAAGCAGCACACGGTGCCGGATACCTACCCGCTGTCGCTGAACGCGCTGACCTCGGGCTGCAACCAGAAAACCGCGCGCTCGCCGGTGATGAACGTCAGCGAGGACGAAGTCACGACCGCGCTCGACGGGCTGAAGCACCTGAGCCTCGTGATGGAAGGCAGCAGCAGCCGCGTGCCGCGTTTCGAGCACAACATGAACCGCGTGCTCGGCATCCCGAGCCAGGCGATCGCGCTGCTGACGATCCTGTTGCTGCGCGGCCCGCAGACGGCCGCCGAGCTGCGCCTGAACAGCGCACGCCTGCACGGCTTCGCGGACATCTCGTCAGTGGAGGCGTTCCTCGACGAACTCGCGGCGCGCGCGCAGCCGCTCGTCGTCCGGCTGCCGCGTGCACCGGGCGCGCGTGAGAACCGCTGGATGCACCTGATGTGCGGCGAAGTGAACATGGCCGACTTCGCGAGCGCGGATGCCGGCGGCGGCGCGGATTCGGTGCCGCCTTCCGAATTCGAAGCGCTGAAGGCCGAACAGAAACGCCTCGCGGACGAAGTGGCGCGCCTGAATGCGCTGGTTCAGCGGATGGCGAGCGAACTCGGCATCGACGTCGACGCGCCGGGCGACGCGGGCTGATCGCCTTCTGATGCAATGACGGCGGGGCTCGCGCGCCGCCGCATTACTTCAGCTTGACGCCCGGCACGAGGTAACGCGCACCGCCCGGTCTCAGGATCGGCGCGAGCGCGGCAAACGGCGCGGCGAGCTGCGGCCCAAGGCAGGCGCCCGCCGCGTGGCCGATCCCGGATACGACGAACGACAGCTTGCCGGGTGCATCGAGTTCGAACGCCAGATACTGCGGGAACACGTCGGCGCACGACAGCGAATCGCCGTCGCCGCTCGTCGGCTGCTTGCCCGGTGCGGCTCCGTCGCGCAGCCGCGCAATGAATTTCACCATCGCGGCGCTCGTTGCCGATTCACGGTCTTCCGCCGGCGCAGCCGCGTCGATCACGCGATTCCAGTCGAGGTACGCCCCGCGCAGCAGGTCGAATGTGACCGGATCGTAGTGATTGTCCGGGTGCGCGCCGCCGCAGAACGTGCTGCCTGCTTCCACGATGCCCAGCGCCGCGCGCGACAGCCATGTGACCGTCACGTGTTCGTCATCGTAGTCGCCGAGTGTCCCTGCTGCCGGCTCGTCGCTGGTATAGCGCGTGGACGCGCATTCGAGCGCGCCGAGATTCATCTGCCAGTGCCGCTGTTCCAGCAGATAGTTGATGTGCGCCATCGTGGCCGGATCGGGGTGGCGGCTCAGCCTCGGATATGCGAGCACCGTGCGCGGGTCGCGCCACATCCGGTACGCAACCGTGCCGTCGCCGATTTCGGGGCCGATCGGTTGCGCGTGCCCGGCAAGCTTCAACGTGGCATAAGGCGCGTGCTGCATGTCGATGTCCGCGCTGCGCGCGATGGCGCTGCCGACACCGCCCGCCACGCGCGCGGTGATCGCTTCGACGGAGCCGGGCGCGACCGCGTCGGGATCGTATGCAGCCACGCGGCGCAACGCGAAGGGGCGCGTCTTGCCCGAGCGCGCATCGGTCCAGCGGCCGCGATAGCCGTCCTTGTCCCGCGTGCCCTGCCAGGTGGCCGCCATATGATCGAAATCGGCCTGCCCGCGGTATTTCGAAGCGTTGCGCACATCGTCCGGCAATTGCGTGCGCACGAGCGGCTCAACGAGTTGTGCAGGCTTGCCTCGCAGCGGAATATCGACGCCGAACTGCGCATAGAAATAGCGACCCGAGATCGTGCCGTCCGGGGCGGGGCGATCGTCGAGCTCCATCACGACGGCGCCTGCGCCTTGCAGCGTTCCCTCGTAGACCGTGCGCGGTGCGGCATCCGCGAAGCCCGCGTGCAGTGCGATCAGCATGCACGCGCTTCGGATCAACGGGCGCGTCAACGACGATGACAGGATGGTTTTCATCAAGGTGCGTGAACGATAAAGATGCATATCAACCGACACTGATCCGCGTCGCACCCGCATCGACGAGCCGGAACAGCAGATCCTCGACGGCCGTCTCCGGCGCGGAGCCGAGATCCGCGTGGATGCGCCAGCCCTGTTCCGTGCGAACCGGTTCCGACAGGTAATGAACGATGCCGTGCAGCCCGTCTTCGGCCGGCGTGTTCTCGTCGTCCCCGTCGAACCACGCAAGAAACCACGTCTTGAAGGCGTCGTTCGCGGTGCTTTCGTCGAGACCGTCGGCCTCGACCGCGGCCCAGTCCCACACGAACGGGCGGATCGACACGGCCGCCGTTTCGAGCTCGAACGCGAACGGTTCGAAATCCAGCTGCGTGGTCGAATCGACCATCGCCGGCTGGCCGGCCGCCTCGCCTTCGGTGGCGATGGTGTCGGCGCGGCACGGCAGCGCGAGCGGACCTTCGGTGGCCAGCGTGCCGTCGGCTTTCCGGTAGGCCGGTTCGACGACGGCTGCCGGTTGCGAGGCCGCTTTCGCGAGCAGATCGGCATAGGGTTGGCGGATGGCGTTGAGCAGGTCGGATACGGTCATCGTGGCGTGTCGGTTGGGCAGGAAACGATCGGTCACAGGCAAGCGGCGCGCGGAGCGACCGGCGTTGCACGACGGGCCGCTTCGGTACCGGACAGCCGTGATCGTACGGTACTTCGCTCGAACGCGAACACTCGGCCGAACGGCCGGGCCGCTGGCGTCGCGTGGCAGCCGGTTTAGGCGTTTACCTTCAAACAACCGCAAACGCGCCTCGAACGCATGCGCGTTGTGCTTCAATGAATCCGGTTTGCAGTCCTACTAAATTACAGAATCTGAAAAAACCGGATCGTTCATTTACAGGAGACAGTCGATGGCACCGAAACGCTTTTGAAGCGGCAATCGAGAGGGTCTGCCACACCGCCGAATTTCCTTCGCTGAAAGCAGGTTATCCCAGGGGCCTCCACCCATGTCCTCCAGACATTTCATGATTGCCGCGGCCGCGGTGTCGGCCGCACTGGCCGTCTCCGCACCGCCGGCCGGCGCCGCCGCACCGGCCGTCTCCGATCCGTTCTACACGTACACCGGCCCGACGCCGCTGGCATCGGTTCCACCGGGCACCGTGATCAAGACGCGCAACGTTACCTATCACGTGGCTGGCATTCCGACCGCGGTGACCGCGCAGCAGCTGCTGTATCGCACCAACAACGCGCTGAACCAGCCGGTCGTCAACGTGACGTCGGTGATCCGTAGCCCGGTCAGCAACGGCCAGGCCATCTCGTACCAGTCGGCCTACGATTCGCTGAACCCGTACGACGAACCGTCACAGGTGATCGCCGGCGACCGCGACGTGACCAAGGTGATCAACGTCGGCACGTTGCTGTACAGCGCGGAATCGATTCCGCTGTCGACGCTGCTGCTGCTCGGCTACAACATCATCGTGCCCGATACCGAAGGCCAGACGGCCGATTTCGCGGCCGGCCCCGAATACGGGATGACGACGCTCGATTCGATTCGCGCGGCGCTGAATACGCCGTCGACCGGGCTGAATCCGTCGAGCAAGGTCGCGATGATCGGCTATTCCGGCGGCGCGATCGCAACGAACTGGGCCGCGCAACTCGCGCCGAGCTACGCGCCCGACGTCAACCAGCAGCTCGTCGGCGCGGCGGAGGGCGGCGTGCTGGTCGATCCGGCGCACAACCTGCGTTATGTCGACGGCAGCATCGTGTGGGGCGGAGTCGCCGCGGCCGCGCTGGCCGGCTTGTCGCGCGGCTATGGTTTCGACCTGACGCCGTACCTCAGCGAGACGGGCGTCGCGGTGTTCAAGGACATCCAGAACCAGTCGCTCGCGTACATCCTGCCGAAGTACACGGGACTGCATTGGGGCACGCTGTTCAAGCCGCAATACGCGAACGACATCAACGGCATTCCGGTGTACGTGACGTATGCGAACAAGGTAAATGCGGGGCTGGCCGCGTCGCCGACGATCCCGATGTTCATCGGCCAGGGCACCGCGGGCGCGCTGGACGGCACCTTCAGCAGCCAGGTGGGCGACGGCGTGATGCTGGCGTACGACGTGCGCGCGCTGGCGCAGAAGTTCTGCGCCAGCGGCACGCCGGTCACGTACACCGAATATCCGCTCGAACACGCGGGCGCGATCGTGCCATGGGTGGCCGGCATGCTGCCGTGGCTCTACGACCGCTTCAACGGCAAAGCCGCGCCGAACAATTGCTGGCTGACGTCGCTGCTGCCGAGCAATTCGCTCGCGCCCGAGACGCTGCACTAGCCTCTGCCGCGCAACGTGGCAAACGGTCGGACGACCCTTTGGAGGGTCGCCTTTTTTGCCCCGTTTCGACGTCGGGCGCGTGACTGCGGCGGCCGCCGCCCGCGTTCCCTCGCCGTAACCCGCCGCCACCTTCTCCGGGTGCCATAATCGAGCCTGCCCATCATTCCAGACAGACGTCCCCCGGAGAATCACCATGCAGAACCTCGACAATCCTTCCCACGATCGCGAGGTAGGCAGCGCCGACGCGACGCAGGACACCACGCGCATCGACGACGTCCGCATCGGCGCCGTGCGTCCGCTGATTTCGCCGGCGCTGCTGCTCGACGAACTGCCGGTGCCGGCCGCCACGCAGACGCTCGTCGAGGACACGCGCCGCGCGATCGGCGACATCCTGCACGGCCGCGACGACCGGCTGCTGCTCGTCGTCGGCCCGTGCTCGATTCACGATCACGACCAGGCGCTCGATTACGCGCGCCGCCTGAAGGCCGCCGCCGACGCGTTGAAGGACGACCTGCTGATCACGATGCGCGTGTACTTCGAGAAGCCGCGCACGACGGTCGGCTGGAAGGGCTACATCAACGATCCGCGCCTCGACGGCAGCTTCCGCATCAACGAAGGGCTGCGCGCCGCGCGGCAACTGCTGCTCGACATCAACGCGCTCGGCCTGCCGGCGTCGACCGAATTCCTCGATCTGCTGAGCCCGCAGTACATCGCCGACCTGATCGCGTGGGGCGCGATCGGTGCGCGCACGACCGAGAGCCAGAGCCATCGCCAGCTCGCGTCGGGCCTGAGCTGCCCGATCGGCTTCAAGAACGGCACCGACGGCGGCGTGCAGGTCGCGTCGGACGCGATCGTCGCCGCGGCCGCGAGCCATGCGTTCATGGGGATGACGAAGATGGGGATGGCCGCGATCTTCGAGACGCGCGGCAACGACGACGCGCACGTGATCCTGCGCGGCGGCAAGAACGGCCCGAACTACGATGCCGAGCATGTCGAAGCGAGCTGCGCGGTGCTGCGCAAGGCCGGCTTGCGCGAGCAGGTGATGGTCGACTGCTCGCATGCGAACTCGAACAAGTCGCACGAGCGGCAGATCGAAGTGGCGCAGGATCTCGCCCGGCAACTGTCGCAGGGCGAGCATCGGATCGTCGGCGTGATGGTGGAGAGCCATCTCGAAGCGGGGCGTCAGGATCTGAAGCCGGGCGTGCCGCTGCAATACGGCGTGTCGATTACCGATGCGTGCCTGAGCTGGACGCAGACGGAGCCGGTGCTCGACGTGTTGGCAGAGGCGGTGCGGCATCGCAGGGTGTATTCGCGGAATGCGTGACGCAGCGTGGCGGCGCGGCATCCGCCGCATGGTTCGATGCGCCGCGAAGATCGGGGGCTCGTCTGTGAGGTTGTCCTGATCGACAGGCCGCGGCGCCATTTTTTTGCGCCGCGCGCCTCATCTGTCTGCACGATCATTGATCCTGATCCGGCTCGCCCCGCCTGCCGTATCGCATCTTGAACGCACGATCCGGCGAATGCCGCTACCATGAAGGACGTGTTGCTCGCCGCGGCCCGGCCATGCCGGTCCGCCACGCACACACGCCGTGGCGGCGCGGCCGGCCGCCACGCGACCGAGGAAGCGCGGGGCGGCCATCCGCGGGGCGGCCATCCGCGGGGCGCTCACCGATCAGCCGTTGCGCCCGCGTCGCTTCGCTCCCGGAATCAACAACAACCGAACCGGAGTGCATTCCACATGAAGTTCTACAAGACCCTCATCGCAGCAACCGTCCTCGCCTCGAGCGTCAGCGCGCACGCGCAGATCGCGGGCGCGCAGCCGATCAGCGTGACCGTCGAGCAATCGCAGGCGCTGCTCGAAGGCTGGAGCGTGAAGAAGAGCGTGCTCGGCAAGACCGTGTACAACGACGAGAACCAGAAAGTCGGCAAGGTACGCGACCTGATCGTCGCGCCGGACGGCTCGGTGTCGGCCGCGATCGTGTCGGCCGGCGGCTTCCTCGGCGTGGCCGCGCACGACGTCGCGGTGCCGATCGCGTCGCTCGACGTGCGTAACGGCAACATCTACCTGCCGGGTGCGACCAAGGAAGCGCTGAAGGCCACGCCGGCGTTCCAGTACGCGAAGGTGCCGTCGCCGCCGAAGCCGAAGAAAATCGACGAAAAGCACTGATCCGTCGTATCGATGCGGCGCCCGTTGCGCGATGCGGCGGGCGCCGCATTTTCATTTTCGCTCAACGCTTCGATGTCTCGTCCGCTGGCGCAAGCGCCACGACGTGGCTGATCCCCTCGTGCGCCATCTTCGTATACGGGCTGAAACGCTCCGTATTGCGAACGAGCTCTTCCGCCACCGCGCGTTCGACGCCCGGCAGCCGCACGCGAATGTTCGCGTTTAGCATGAACAGCCCGTCCACCGGATCGCGGCAGAAGTCGATCGATGCGGACACCGATGCGCCGGCGATCGACACGCCCGCCCGTGCAGCCAGCAGGCTCAGCGCACCGTGAAAGCACGCCGCATAGCTGGCGGCGAACAACTGCTCCGGGTTCGGGCCGTCGCCGGGGCCGCCGAGCGCGGACGGCAGGCGCAACTCGACATCCAGGCGCCCGTCGTCGGAACGCGCGACGCCCGATGCGCGGCCGTGCTCGGCCGCCCCGCCCGTGACGGTCACCGTCGTCGAGTACAGCGTCTGCGGTTCCCGTCCGCGATACCGGTCGAGCAGCGACAGCGGCGGTGGGCGCAGCGGCATCATGGTGTGCGATCCGGCGGCGGCGTTCAGCGCGCGAGCGCGTTCTGGCGGAACCACGCGTCGAAGGTCGTCGCGCCGAGGCGTGCACCTGGCGCCGGCACGAGCGTGTCGTCCTGCAGCACCGCGCCGAAGTAGTCGGCGCCCGCATCGCGCGTCACCGTGCGCGCGTCGTGCGTGGCCGACAGGAAACGCTCGACCAGATCGGCGATCCGCACGCGCTCGGGGCCGCCGATTTCGGCGATGCCGTTGCGCGGCGCGTCGAGCGCGAAGTCGGTCACGGCGGCCGCGACGTCGTCGGAGGCGATCGGCTGGAAGTGCGCGGTGGTCAACCGGACCGTGTCGCCTTGCGCGCCAGCCTGCGCGATCGCCCCGACGAATTCGAAGAACTGCGTCGAACGCACGATCGTGTACGGCACGCCTGCTTCGCGGATCAGGTTTTCCTGGATGATCTTGCCGCGGAAATACGCGCTCTGCTGCAGCCGGTCGGTGCCGACCACCGACAGCGCGACGTGATGGCGCACGCCGGCCGCGCGCTCCGCGGCGAACAGGTTGCGCCCCGACGCCTCGAAGAATGCCTTCACGGCCGCTTCCTCGAACGACGGCGAATTCGCGAGATCGACGACGACCTCCGCGCCGGCGAGCGCGTCGTCCAGTCCCGCGCCCGTGATCGTATCGACGCCGGTCGACGGTGCGGCCGCCACCGCGTCGTGGCCGCGTGCGATCAGGTTCCTGACGACCTTGCTGCCGATGAGGCCGGTACCACCAATCACGACGATTTTCACGATTGCTCTCCTTGAACGGGCGCGCGACATGCGCGCCGCTTGAACCTGCCGAACCCGGCGCTCATCGCGCTCGCGCGATCGGGCCGGGACCTTGCCGAACGGCGCACCGACGTATTCGCGTGCCTGTCGAACAGCCCGCATCGTAGGCATGCGCCGCGCGATCCGGTAGGGGCCTGCAAGCCCTCACCATGTTGCTGCGAATGCATCAATCGATCGTCTCCAGCGGCGCCATCGTCGTCATCGTGGTCAGGCACTGCAGGTCGCGCGCCCGCGTCTGTTCGATCATGTAGTCGATGAACACGCGGATGCGCGTGGGCAGGTGCTTGCGGCTCAGGTAGCAGAGATAGTGGCCGCCGTCGTCCGGCGCATGCTGGCCGAGACAGCTCACCAGCCGGCCGTCGGCGAGCAGGTCGCACACCTGGTACGCGGGCAGTTGCGCGATGCCGAGCCCGTCGAGCGCCGCGCGCACGACGAGGTCGATGTCGTTGAACGTGTGATGCGCGGCGAGCTGGCGCTGCTGCGTCACCCCGTCGATCCTGAATTCCCATTCCGTCACGCGGCCCGACGCGGTGCACAGGTTGATGCAGCGATGCTGCGCGAGGTCGTCGGCGTGGCGCGGCAAGCCGTGCCGGTGCGCGTACGACGGCGACGCACAGACGATCATCTGCATCGGAATCAGCCGGCGCGCGACGATCGCGCTGTCTTCCATGCGGCCGTCGCGAAACGCGACGTCGATGCGGTCGGCGGAGAAATCGGCGGGCCGGTCGTTCAACAGCAGGTCGAGCGTGATGTCCGGATACTGCGCATGGAAATCGTGCAGCAGCGGCGCGATGACCTTGCGGCCGAAGCCCGGCGTCGAACCGATGCGCAGGTGCCCGCTCGGCGGCCCGCTGCGCAGCTCGCGCATGTCCTCGAGCGCCTGCGCCAGATGTTCGATGCCGGGCCGGCAGTTTTCGTAGAAGAGCTCGCCTTCGCGCGTCAGCGACATGCTGCGTGTGGTGCGCTGGAACAGGCGTGCGTCGAGCCGGTCTTCGAGCCGCTGCACGTGGCGGCTGACCGACGAGCGGCCGACGCCGAGGCGATCGGCGGCGCGCGCGAAGCTGCCCTCGGTGACGACGGCCAGAAAGGTGACCACGCAGGCGTAGCAGGTCGAGAAACTGCGCGCGAATGGATCGTCGGCGTCGGGGCGGCGAATGGAGGTGTCGGGCATGGAGGCGCTGGAATCGTGGTGTCCGTATGCGACTAGACGTTTCAGCGCTGCCGCCTGTGACACCGCCCGCCGCATTTTTTTCAAAAAGGGCGCAGCGGCGTGCGAGCCGGCTATTTTTCCGGCACGAGCACGGGCGCGCCCTTGTCCTTCAACAGCAGCACGATGAACTTCGCGGGCCGGGTCCGGCTCGCGTTGCGTCCGACCGTGTGCAGGTCGTTCTGGCCCTCGTAGAAGGTCTCGCCCGGTTTCAGCGTGACGGGCTCGCCGCCCTTCACCTGCATCACGATCGAACCTTCGACGACATAGACGAACGCGTCGGCGTGGTGGCGGTGGACCGGGTCGACCGCGCCGGGCGGATACTCGACCGAGATCATCTGCGCTTCCTTGCCTGGGTATGCGTCGAGCGGCCTGGTCATCAGCGGCGTGACGATGGCCGAGGGCGCCGCGCGAACGGCGCCGGTCGCGGCGCCCGCGACGACGAGCGCGGACGCGATCACGTGTTTCATGCGAATCATGGTGGTGGCTTCCGGTGGGCTGCCGGCCGACGGCCGGCAGCGAGAGAGGGCGGTGGACGGCCGTCAGGCGAGGTTCGCCTTGTCGAGGCCGAACGCCTTGTCGGACGAGCCCGGCACGGTGCGGAACGCGACATTCGCGCGGTTCCAGCCGTTGATTGCCATCACTTCGAACGTCAGGTCCGACAATTCCTTTTCGGAGAGCTGGCCGCGCGCGCGGTCGTAGAGATCGTCCGGCACGCCGTGCGCGGACAGTGTCGTCAGCGCTTCGGTCCATGCGAGCGCGGCCCGCTCGCGCGGCGAGAAGAGCGTCGATTCGCGCCACGTCGCCAGATGGTGCAGGCGCAGCTCGCGCTCGCCGTGGATGCGCGCTTCCTTCACGTGCATGTCGACGCAGAACGCGCAGCCGTTGATCTGGGACGCCCGGACGGACACGAGATCCCGGATCGATTCCTCGATCGCGCTGCTGCGCAGCTGGTTGCTGAGTTCGAGGAATTTCCTGAACAGCTCGGGCGACTGTTGAATGTAGTTGATACGCTGCGTCATGATTTCTCCTGGCGACGAAGAGGCTGGCCCGCGCTGCGCGGGTGTCGTGGGCGGCAGGGCGCCGCGCGAAATCATCTTAGGAGTGTGCACCCGTGCGCGGTAGCCACGCACAGGGACGCATCGTGTTGCACGCGCTGCACCAATCCGCGCTCGACGGCGAGCGCGGCCGGCGCCGGCGCGCGCTGCACGCGTCAGCCGGCGGCGCTGGCGGCCGCGATGCGCGCGAGCTTGTCGGGGTTGCGCTGCACGAGAATCCGGCCGATGCGCGTGCCGTCGGTCTCGAACGACATCGCCGCTTCGAGTTGCCCGCCGATGAAGCGCAGCATCGCCCACTGGCCGTTCAGCACGACCGGCCGCATCTCGACGCCGCTGCCGCAGCGCAACCACGTCGCATAGAACAGTTGAGCAATCCGCCGGCCGCCGAGCATCGGTTTCGGGAAGCTCTGGACGTGGCCGCCGCCGTCGCCGATCAGCATCGCGTCTTCGGCGAGCAGCGCCTGGATCGACGGGAAGTCGCCTTGCGCGAGCGCCTGCGTGAACCTCTGCAGCAGCCGGCGATGCGTTTCGTGCGGCACCGCATGCCGCGGCAGGGTATCGTCGCGCAGCCGCGCCCGAGCCCGGCTGACGAGCTGCCGGCACGCGGCTTCGGTCTTGCCGATCGCGTCGGCGATCCGGTCGTAGTCGAACTCGAAGATTTCATGCAGCAGGAACGCCGCGCGCGCTTCCGGCGTCAGCCGTTCGAGCAACAGCAGGTACGCAACCGACACGTCGTTCGCGCGCTCCGTCATTTCCTCGGGCGTCGCGGGCGATTCGCCGAGCTCCGGTTCGGGCAGCCAGATACCCGTGTAGTGCTCGCGCCGGAGCTTCGCCGCGCGCAGGCGATCGATCGACGTCCGCGTCGTGACCGCGACGAGCCACGCCTCGGTGTTCTCGATGCGGTCGCGCGCCGCGTCGTGCCAGCGCAGCCACACGTCCTGCACGATGTCCTCGGCATCCGCGACGGAGCCGAGCATCCGGTACGCGATCTTCTGCAGGCGCGGGCGCAGCGCGTGGAAGGTTCGGGCGTCGTCGGTCATCACAGCCACACTCCGCTGAACCCGAACGTCACGGGCCCGCTCAGGAACACGCTGCCGGCGCCGTCCCAGCGAACGGTGACGTCGCCGCCGTCGCATGTCACCCGCACGGTATCGTCGAGCAGCCCGCGCCGGATGCCGTTGACCACCGCGCCGCACGAACACGAGCCGGAGCCGAGCGGCACGCCGCCGCCGCGTTCCCAGATGCGCAGGCGAATGTGCGTGCGATCGATGACCTGAACGAAATGGACGTTGGTCTTCAGCGGAAACAGCGGATGCGCTTCGATGGCCGGGCCGAGCGCTTCGATGTCGAGCGCGGCGACATCGTCGACGAAGAACGTGCAGTGGGGATTGCCCATGCTGCATGCGGCCGGCGCGCCGGGCAGCGGCAGCGCGAGCGTGTCGACGGCTTCGGTGACCGGCACGTCCTGCCAGCCGAGCCGCGGCGCGCCCATTTCGACTTCGATCAGCCCGTCCGCCTTCTGCGCACAGTGCAGGCGCCCGCGATTCGTGCGCAGCACGACCGACGCCGCGCCGGTTTCCCGCATCAGCTTCCACGCGACGCCGCGCGTCGCGCTGCCGCAGGTATCGAGCGCCGAGCCGTCGGGGTTCCAGAACGCGACGCGCGCGGCTGCGGCAGCGTCGGCGCCGTCCGAGATCACCGCGAGCTGGTTGAAGCCGATGCCGCGATGCCGGTCGCCCATGCGCCGCACGAGGTCGCGATCGAGGCGCTGCGCTGGAGCGTGTCCCTGACCGCGCAGGTCGACGATGACGAAGTCATCGCCATTCGCGTTCATCTTCTGAAATCCGATCGGCATGGCGGTTCCGGAATGGAGGCAGGTGAACACTGTACGGGGTGCGCGGGCCGCGATCAATGCCGTTCGGGCACGCGGCGGCGCCGGAAGATTCGATGCGCCCGATGTCCGGCGGGCTGTCCGATTGGCGGTCACGTCGTTGCATCGACGCCCCGGGTCCGCAAACACCATATTGTGGCGGCATGGCAAGACGCAAAGTCAGAACGATTTATGGGTGGTGCTGGAACCGCTGATTCCAGAGTTCACTCCATCGGCCAACCGAACCAACCGGCAAGGTTTGTCGCCTGCCCCATCATGCTCCTCTCTCGCACGTTGCTGGCCACGCCACATTCGGTGCGGAATTGTCGAGCACCGGTAGCACTGATCTCCTCGTATGGGGCAGCACGAACAAGGGTTTGACGTACATCAAGCGCGGGCTGTGGCCGGTTCCCACGGCCATCGCGATAGTTCGTTTCGGCACGCGTTACGAGCGACTCGTCGCTTCATGTCTGGCAATACGTATCCGATCTCGGTTGAGCCACATCAACTTGTCGACGTAAGCCAGCGATAGAGTGGAATCGCAGTATGGCGGACGTCTCGTTATGGGACCCCGGAATTGCGCGGGGAAGGGCGAACGGAAGTCTGCTTAGCAGACCTGCTGAACGAATCAATTCATCACAGGAGCGTAACGATGGCTGACAACCCGCGTTCTGCCCGGCCTTTCTTGAAATCGCGTGGCGCGATCGCGCTCGCCGTCTTTGGAGCAATTGCGTTGTTCCTCTTGCTGTCCGAACACCGGGCGCACTTTCTCGGTGTGCTGCCGTTCCTGCTATTGCTGTCGTGTCCGCTCATGCATGTCTTCATGCACCACGGACACGGACATGGTCACGGCAATAGCGATACCGAAACACGAGACAATCCTTCGGAGTCGGGAGGCAGCCATGAGCACCATCGGTGACGGCTACGGACTATGGAGCCTGGTGATCATCAATTCGCTGGTCTTCATCATCTTCGCGTTCAGCTTCTTCAAACCTGCGACCAAGCGCGACTGGCGAACGTTCGGCGGCTTTTCCGCGTTCATCGTCGCGCTGTTCGTTGAGATGTATGGTTTCCCTCTCACGATCTACCTGTTGTCGGGCTGGTTGCAAACGCGTTTCCCGCAAACCAATCTGCTCGCGCACGACTCCGGACATCTCTGGTGGACCATGACGGGCCGGCACGGCGATCCGCATGCAGGCCTGCCTCATCTGCTGAGCTTCTTTTTCATTCTCGGCGGATTCTTCCTGTTGTCTTCAGCATGGCATGTGCTGTACGAAGCTCAGCGCAGCCAAGAGCTGGCGACGACGGGTCCGTACGCGCGGATTCGACATCCACAGTACGTCGGCTTCGTCATCATCATGGTGGGCTTTCTGCTGCAATGGCCGACGCTTGTGACGCTGGTGATGTTTCCCGTGCTGGTCGTCATGTATGTGCGCCTCGCGATACAGGAGGAACGGGACACGGAAGCGCAGTTCGGTGACGCGTGGCGCCAATACGCGGCGCACACACCGCGGTTCTTTCCTAAGCTGTTCGGGAAACATCCAGCACACGTACATTGAGCTGTACCGCGCCGACCCATGCGGTTGACCGGAAGGAAGCACACGCGGTCGGCCGCTGCCTTGGCGAAAGCTATTTCATGCGTGACGACTAACATCGTTATTCCTGCGCGAGCCGAGCCGGCGTGCGCATGGCGCCCAACCTGTCGCGCGCGAGTGCCGAGTCGAGCGCCGAGGTCGGCTCATCGAACAGGAGCGCCGTGGGCTTCATAGCGAGGCGCGCGACGCCCCAACTTTTGCTGATCGATGCCTGAACGGCTGAGCGCGTATGAGACTCATTTTCATGGCGCCCAGCTCGCCAAACTGAAGCCTGCTTCAAGCTCTGCTAGAAGCGGTGCCGCATGCCAAGAACTACCTGCACTTGGTTCGGAGTTTTCGAGGCAGTTAGGCCGTTGAGGTTTGCGACGGCCTTCCCACCCGTCGAATCGATGCCGGATGCATGCTGGTAAACAACGTCTGCGTAAAAGTCGGTTTGCTTGGATAGGAAGTAGTCCGCCCCGATCACGCCTTGATGATAAGTTGCGTCGTTGACACCGTAGCCTTTGAGGTAGTTGTAGCCGGCCCCGAGCTGGACGGTGGGCGTGAGTTGATAGGCGACATTGACTTCTATGTCGTGGAACTTTGCATCGCCGCCTGCACCGGTAGCCGGGAGACCCGCTAGCGCCCCGATATCCTTGAACTGCGTATTGCTGTAGTCGACGCCGAATGTAGCGGCACCAACGGTGTAAGCAGCGCCTGCGACGAAGATCTGCTGTTTCTTCGCGGACGCGTAGCCGGAATACACGCGGCTTCCGGTCATGTTGGAGCCCGTAGTGCTTGAAGCTGGCGTAGTGCCAAAATAGGAGAAGTTAGGCTCCTGCGCGTCCAGGAAGACGGCAGCAAGCTTGAGCGGTCCCGAAATATAGTTCGCCCCGATGGACCAGACCTGGTTTTTGTTGAAATTCCCAGCGACACCGCCGAAGCTGTAAAACCCGGCGAACGAGAGGCCACCGTACGATACACTCCGAAACTTGATCGAGTTGTTAACGTGGTTGGTGCCATCCGTGTTATCCACATCGCCAGGGTGGGAGGCCGTGTAGACAGCCCACATCTGTGCCGCCACGGACATGTAGTTCAAGTCATTGATCAAATCATATTGACGCCCGAACGTAATGGTACCTATGTTCGACGATGACAAACCGACATACGCTTGGCGTCCGAACTCGGCGCCCCCTTGACCGAGCTTTCCACTGACAATACTGAAGCCGCTTTCAAGCACGAAAAGTGTTTTCAGTCCGCCGCCGAGGTCTTCAGCGCCGCGCAGTCCCCAACGGCCGCCACTGAGATTTCCGGAGGCCATCGAATATTGGCTGTGGCCGCCAACGTTGTTCGCATAGGCAATGCCGACATCAGTCACTCCATAGAGTGTGACGCTGCTTTGAGCATATGCCGAACATGCAAATGAGGCGGCTAAGACGGCCGCCGCAATCAAGGACTTTTTCATATGATTATCGTATGGTTGAATGGAAAAGAAATTGAAACGATTTCCGTCATGCGTCTTCACTCGAGCGTGCCGGAACGTGTTCCAGATGGGACTCATTTCTGCTCATAGCGTCGAGAAGAATTTTGTCGCTCTCTCACTCCGATCTTTTCGGCAAGAACGTCATCGAGCCGACGGCTCCGCATCGCGTAGTCAAGCGATCTGTGCGTGAATGACTCTCTTTAGATCGCGCGGAACCAATAGGCCCCGCACGGTCCCGAAACGATAGTTACTTGACCGTCAAGTCTTTGGTCATCAGGTAATAGGCAAGAGGATGCATTTTGTAATTCTTCAGACGCTCACTAACGGCATCGGCAGAGGTCTCGTTCACCAGATACACGGTAATCGCCTCATCGAATAATTTTTTGGCAAGCTGCGCATAGATTGCGTAACGAGCCTGCGAGTCGCTGAGGAAGGTGGCCTTGCTGATCTGCTCATCGATTTCTTTGGAGCAGTAATGCGACATGTTGTAGCTTCCGCGGCATGAATAATCTGCCGCCAAGAAGCCACCTGGGTCGGCAACGTCGGTGAGATAGCCGCGCGACAACAGCGCCATGTCATAGGTGCCGGAGATCATTTCGGGTTCGATCGCGGTATATTCGGCCACCCGCACATTGACCTTGATGCCGATCTCGGCAAGCTCCGCTTGGATGATGGCGGCAACATCCTTGAGTTCGGATCTCGAGGTATAGGCCAGAAGCTGTAGTTGCAATTGCCCCGGCTTAATACCAGCCTCCTTCAGCAATGCCTTGGCGCGTTTGGGATCGTAGATCGGAGCGATGCCTTTCGGCGCCCAGGGATCGTCAGGCAAGAAGGCCGACGCTGAAGCGGTCGCCAAGCCTTCATACACGCTGGCGGCGATCGCCTTGCCATCGATCGCGGCTTGAATGGCCTGACGAACGCGGACGTCGTCGAGCGGCTTCTTATTGTTGTTGAGCAGCAGCTCCGTCACCCGAGGAGATTTTTGCCGTATCAGATCGATCCCGTGCGTCCGCGCCAATTCCTTCACGGCATAAGTCGGAATCAGACGCGCGATATCGGCCTCGCCGCTGCGAACCTGCGTCATGCGAGTATTGGCATCGGGGAGGAAAACGACCCTGCCTCCGGCAAGCAGAGGCTTGCCACCCCAGTAATTGTCATTGCGTTTGAATTTCAGATACTGCTTCGGCTTGACTTCAGTCATCTCGAAGGGGCCGGTACAGTGGCCTATGGGATCGATCGTCGCCCCCTGATAGGCAGCCGGCGATAGGATCGCGGTATTGGGCGCAGCCAACTGCGCCGGAAGCAGCACCGACGGGGCCTGCGTGGTGATGCGGACTACCTTTTCGCCAACCGCTTGCACTGATTTGATGGTTTTGGGCGAGAAGGATCGCGCCGGCATTTCTGCGGTCAGCAAATGATTCAGCGCCCCGGCCACAGAGTTGGCCGTCAGAGGCGTGCCGTCCTGAAACCTAACGCCATCGCGAAGCGTAAATTCCCACACCGTCGGTTCGACCTGTTTCCATGCGGTCGCGAGCCCCGCTTCGAGCCGTAGTTGGGAATTGAGACGCACCAGCGTCTCGAAACAGCCGGCACGGCTACCCAAATAGGCGTCGTCGCTGGCCATTTGCCAATTGGTCTGAACTTGTTGAAAGTCGGCATAAGTCAGGGTTTTACCTTCCTGTGCAATCGCACTCGTGGACAAAGCCGCCGCGCAAATCGCTGCCAAAGCATATCTATTCATTGTCTTCTCTCACTCTTGATCAGTTGTCCTATCTAGCTGACTCGGCGGTCATCCCCGCATGGCGAACCGACACCCTATGGGTTGCACCGGGACATCACATGGCCTGTCTTACCGAAACGTTTTTCTGGCTTGTCTCCCTCTTAACTGATTCCGATTTCCGTGTTCTGCGCCGGGCCCGCTTGCCCCTCCGGCTGCAATTCCCGCCAGAAGTGGCAACGTACCTGATGGGTCTCGCTCGCCGTCTCGAATTCCGGCTCTGCCTTGGAGCATTTTGACTGCGCGTAGGTGCAGCGAGTGTGGAAACGGCAACCGCGCGGCGGGTTGAGCGGGCTAGGCAGGTCACCGCGTAGTTGTACCTCCGGCGCGTAGAGCCCAGTCCGGTCGAGCATCGATGCCGCTATCAGCGCCCGCGTGTAGGGGTGACGCGGCGCCTCGAACAGTGCGTCTCTGTCGGCAATCTCGACGATCCGACCCAAATACATCACGGCAATGCGGTCGCAAACGTGGCGCACTACCCTGAGGTCGTGAGAGATCATCAGCATGGTGAGGCCGTGGCGTTGCTTCAGATCCGTCAGCAGGTTGAGGATCTGCGTGCGCATCGACGCATCGAGCGCCGAAGTCGGCTCGTCGCAGATCAGGAACGAGGGTTCCAGGAGGAGCGCCCGACCGATGACAACCCGCTGCAACTGTCCGCCCGAGCATTGCCTCGGGTAGCGTCCGTAGAAACTCTCGTCGAGACCGACCTCCGTGAGCACGCGCATGACCCTCTGCCGGCGCTCTTCGCACGTGCCGATGCGGTGCTGTGCCAGTGGCGCCTCCATGCTCGTACCGATTCGCATGCGAGGGTCGAGTGCGCTGAACGGATCCTGGAAGACGAGTTGCACGGTGCGCCTCAGGCGCTTCAGTTCCTCGCCCCTGAGACCGGCGATCTCCAGGCCTCCTATTTTGATGTGACCGCTCGTCGCCAGTGTCTGGCACGTCAGCAGGCGGGCGATCGTGCTCTTACCGCAGCCTGATTCGCCAACAAGGCCAAGCACTTCGCCTTTCCCGATGGTCATGGAGACGTCGTCGACCGATTTGACGGAGGACGACCGGCCAAGGCCCGGTAACAAATAGTGCTTGGCGATTCCGTCGACCTCGACCAGCGGCAGCGCAGGCGCCGGCGCCTGCGTGGCGGGCGCATGGCAATCTGCGGTTACGACCCGGAAGAACCTGTGGTTGTTCATGCGACCGCCTCCTTCTCAGCTTTGATCGCCCAGCAACGCGTCTTGTGACCATCCGCGTCCGTCGAAAGCTCCGGTTCGGACCGTATGCAGTGGCTCTCGATGTTGTGCTGCGCCGCCGCGCTACAGCGCGGATAGAAGCGGCAGCCACAAGACAGCTTACGGGCGTGGGTCCCCGAGCCGGGGATCGACAGCAACTGCCCACTGGGCTCGGGAATGAGTAGCGAGCAGCGTATCAACGCCTGCGTATAGGGGTGTTGCGGCGCCTCGAGCACCGCCTTTGCCGGCCCTTCCTCGACGATCCGCCCGGCATACATCACGGCGACCCGGTCGGCGAGTGCGCCGACGACGGCGAGGTCGTGCGTGATGAGCAGCGTCGCCAGGTTGCGCTTGTGCCTTTCCTCATCAATGAGACGTAGAATCTGGGCCTGCACGGTGACGTCGAGCGCCGTGGTCGGCTCGTCCGCGATCAGCATTTCGGGATCTCCGCTGAGCGCGGCGGCCGTCATGACCCGCTGCGCCATACCGCCGGACAGCTCATGCGAGAAGCTTCGCGCCCGCACCGCCGCATCGCAAATGCCGACCTCGTGCAACAAATCAAGCACGCGTTCCATGGCCGCACCCCGACCGAGACGGCGATGCAGTCGCAATGGTTCGGCGATCTGGGCACCGACCCGCGACGTCGGATCGAGCATGGCTTGCGGCTGCTGGAACAGCATCGCGATATGCCCTCCGCGCAGCTGGTTCATCCGCCGGTCCGACAGCGAAAGCACGTCTTCGCCGTCGAAGCGGATGCGCCCGCCGGTAATCGTGCCCCCGACCGGAAGCAGCCGCATCAGCGACAGTGCCGTCATGCTTTTTCCCGAACCCGATTCGCCGACAAGCGCCAACACTTCGCCGCGGTGGAGTGTCAGGCTGAGCCCGTCGATCACCGGTGCCGATTGGCCAGGAAAGGCGACCTTGAGGGCCTCGATTTCCAACAACGGTCTGACACATTTATTCATCGCTTGAGCCCTCGCCTTTGGCTTTGATTTGAAACCCGTGCCCGATCCAGGTGACACTGAGCGCGGCAAGGAAAATCGCCAGGCCCGGCGCGATCATCAGGATTGGCAGCCGCTCGACGTAGGGCTGAGAATCGGCCATCATCAGTGCCCAGTCTGCCGCCGGAGGCTGCACGCCCAGCCCGAGGAAGGACAGCGCTCCCACCGTGATCAGCTTGTGACCGAAGCGCAGGAAGCTCACCGCCGCAATCGACCGGATGATGTTCGGAATGATGTGGCGAAGGATGATGAAGGAGCGGCTGCAACCCAGCACCTCCGCCGCGTGGATAAAACCCTGGGCGTTGATTGTCATGGTCAACGCACGAGCCAACCGCGCGAACGGTGTCCAGCCGACGACCGTCAGCGACGCGATCACGGTCAAATAGCCCGGGCCCATGATGGCGACGAGGAAGATCGCCACTACGACGTCCGGGACCGAGATCAGGACGTCGACGACGCGCATGGCAATCTCATCAAGCAGGCTACCCTGGATGCGGCCGGCGACCACGCCGATCACTGTGCCGATGGCAACGGACAGCATTACCGTGATCAGCGCGATCGTGACCGTGAAGCGGCCGCCAACAAGGAGGCGGCTGAAGGTGTCGCGCCCGAGCTGGTCCGTGCCCAGCCAGTGCACCGCGCTCGGCGGGGCAAGCCGTGCAAGGAGGTTCTGCGCGGCCGGATCGTACGGAACGATCCACGGCGCCACGATGAGGGTTACCACGAGCACCACCAGCATCACGACCCCCACGCGGAAGGTCCAGTGGCGTTTGCAGAGAAATCGCCAAAGGCGCGACACGGCCGACTGACTGGGCGACATGAGCACCAGCGAACTGGCGGTGGCATGTTGCGAAAGATTGTCAATGCGCATAGCCGGACCTCACTGCGGGGTTGAGTGCGGCATAGAGCATGTCGGCCACCGTGTTGATCAGCACCGACAGCGCCACGATGGAGACGAAACCGCCTTGCAGCACGGGAATGTCGCGATCGATGACCGCTTCGTAGAGCAGCCGCCCCATGCCAGGGATGGCGAATATGACCTCGACGACGACCGAACCGCCGAGGAGCCCGGCCAGCCAAAGTGCAAAGAAGGTGACGACCGGCATCGAGCCGTTGCGTACGCCGTGCCGCATTACCGTCTGGCGCATGCTGAGGCCGCGGCTACGTGCTGCCGTGATGTACGGGGCCTGCAGTACGTCCATCATCGCGGCCCGCGTCACTTGGGTGAAATAAGCCATGGGACGCAGCGAGAGCACCATTGCCGGCAGCAGCCGCGAGCTCCAGTCCGTCCAGCCGGCCGAAGGCAGCCATTGGAGGTAAACCGCGAAAACAAGCACGCCTATCGGTGCCAGCCAATATTCTGGCGTCGCCACGAAGGTCTGGATCATCAGTGTCGTGGCGCTGTCGACCGTGCCGCCCGGGCGCGTTGCCGCCAAGGTGCCGAGCGGTATCGCGACGAGCGCAGCGATGCCCAGCGCCATCAGCGCCAGTGTTATCGACACGCTGAGCGCTCCCCCGATCTCGGCGGCAACGGACCTGCCGCTCGTGAATGAATAGCCGAGATCGCCATGCAGCGCCTGCCACAGCCAGGCGCCATACTGCACCGGCAAGGGGCGATCAAGACCCAAATGTACGCGCATCGCCTCGACGGCGGTGGGATCGACAGCAAGGTCGTGGACCCGCGACATCAGGATCGTCCGCACCGGATCGCCGCCGCTGACATACGGCAAGAGAAAAGCGATGAGCGAGACGCCAAGAAGCATCAGGCCTAAGATCAACAGACGTCGAAGCATCTTATTCTCCGATCATATTGGTAGAACTGCTGGGGCTGCGTCTTCCGGAGAGCCGCTCATGGGACATGCTTCTTCCGACACACGGGGTCCACGCCGCCTGCTCCGAAGCGCGTCAGGTCTGTGTGCCTGGCTTCGGCCTTGATGGCGCTGGCCAGATCCTCGAGGATCGGACACTCCGGCCGGTCATCGCCGTGACAATTCTCGGCCAGGTGTTTCAAAGCGTCCTTCATCATCCGCAGTTCCTCGATCTTCCGTTCCAGCTCCGCGATATGCTCACGGGCAATGCGCTTGACGTCGGCGCTCGCGCGACCGCGGTTCGACCACAGCGCCAGCAGCTCGACCAGCTGATTCACGGAGAAGCCCAGATCCCGCGCGCGTCGGATGAAGCGCAGCGTATGCACATCGTTGTCGGAATAGACGCGGTAGCCCGATTCGGTCCTCTGCGCGGGCGCAATGAGCCCGATCTGCTCGTAATAGCGGATCATCTTGGTGGACACGCCCGATTCTTGGGAGACATCACCGATATTCATCTTGGGTCCTCCAGTGGCTGTTCCGGTCGCGCCGTTATTTCAGGCGTGAAGAACACATCGACGTGCAGGTCTTCCCGCCGAAGACCGCGCTCGAGAACGATCGGCATCACCGTGTCGGTCATTGCCGGCGGGCCCGCCACGTAGGTTTGCCAACCGTGGAGATCCTGCAGGTCCTCCGCGATCGCCTGAACGACCGTGCCGGTGCGGTAGCTGGAAGAGCGATCGGCTTGCGAAAGAACCGGGATAAAGGTCAGGTTCGGGTGGCGCTCGCACAAGGTCCGGAAATGGTCCACCAGATAGAGGTCTCGCTCCTGGCGTACCCCGAAGTACAAGTGGATTGGCTGCTGGAATCCATAGTTCAGCGCCGTGTCCACGATGGACTTCATCGGCGCCATGCCGGACCCTCCGGCAACTGCCAGTATCGGCCCGGTGTGGCGGTGACGCAGAAACGCGCTGCCGAACGGGCCGCGGACCGTCACCTCGTCTCCGATCGCAAGCCGCGTGGCCACCCGCTCGCTTGTCGCGCCGTTGGGCACGCGGCGTATGTGAAATTCCAGTTCCGTTTCGCCCGGCTGATTCGCCATCGAATAGTCGCGCGTGGGCGCGCCGGGAAAGGAAAGCTGCGCATATTGACCTGCGCTGAACGAAAGCGGCCTATCGCCTTCCAGCACAATCGTCAGTCGTTTAATGTCATGCGTGGCGTCATCCAAAGCGATGACGCGCGACCGCACGGACTGTACCGGATGGTCAGCCAGCTCTTCATCCTTGCCCAGCCAGGCTACCGATGCATCGGTTTTGGGCTGCGCCCGGCAGGCGAGGATGAGTCCCAAATCGCGCTCTTGGGGAGTCAGGGAAAAGGGCGTATGCGGCAGAAGGTCAACCTCACCCGCGATCAGGCGCGACTTGCACGAGCCGCAGCGCCCGGACCGGCAACCATGGGGATAGGCAATCCCCTGCTCAAGCGCCGCTTCCAGGATCGTGCGCCCCTGCGCTACCGCGATCTCCCTACCCACTTGACGGATATGGACTGACGTTTCGATGTGAGCGTCTTTGCGCATTTCATTCCCCTGCCACGAGGCGACCATTCATGTCGGGCCGCACCGGATCGAAACGCATAGGGGCTCGGAAGCGTTTGAGCCGCAGCGCGTTGCTGAGAACGAAGACGCTGGAAAGCGCCATGGCGCCGGCCGCGATGATCGGCGAAAGCAGCACACCATAGGCAGGGAACAGCACCCCGGACGCTACGGGCACCAGCACGGCGTTGTAGGCAAAGGCCCAGAACAGATTCTGCTTGATGTTGCGGATCGTCGACTTCGACAGGGCGATTGCGTTGGGCACACCGCGCAGATCGCCGGACATCAGCACGACACTGGCTGTCTCGATCGCCACGTCGGTACCCGTGCCGATGGCAATGCCGACATCGGCCGCAGCGAGAGCCGGGGCATCGTTGATCCCGTCGCCCACGAAAGCGACCGTTCTGCCACCGGCGCGCAACTTGGCGAGCGCCTCGACCTTTCCGTCGGGCAGGACCTCGGCCACGACCTCGTCGATCTTCAGACGCCGGGCGATAGCCTCGGCAGTCTTTCGATTGTCGCCGGTGACCATCGCGACTTTCACGCCCAACTCGTGCAGAGCGTTGACCGCCTCGATGGTCGAGTGCTTGATCGGATCCGACACCGCGATCACCGCGGCGATCTTCCCGTCTATGGCGGCGAACAGCGGGCTCTTGCCTTCCTCGCCTAGCCGACTCATTTCGTTTGCAAAGGCCGAGACGTCGAAGCCGAGCTTCACCATCAGCCTGTCCGCCCCTACCTGGACCGTATGCCCCGCCACTCTCGCCTTGACGCCGAATCCGGGAGTGGCATCGAAATCCTCGACCGCCGGCAATTCCAGCCTCTCGCGCTTGGCTGCCGCTGTGATTGCCTCCCCAATCGGGTGCTCCGAGCGGGTTTCGACAGCGGCCACCAGCCGAAGCACCTCGTCCCGATCGAAACCGATGGCAGGGATGAGGTCTGTGAGTTCGGGACGTCCTTTCGTCAGCGTGCCGGTCTTGTCCATCGCGATCACCTCAGCGCTCCTGAGCGTCTGAAGCGCTTCGCCCTTGCGAAATAGCAGACCCATCTCGGCCGCACGGCCCATGCCGACCATGATGGAGGTTGGCGTGGCGAGCCCCATCGCACAGGGGCACGCGATGATGAGCACCGCCACCGCGTTGACCAGCGCGAAGCCGAGCGACGGCGTCGGACCGAGGACAAACCAGACGAGGAAGGTGGCCGCGGCCGCGAGCATCACTGCGGGCACGAACCGCGCCGTGACTTTGTCCACCAGCGCCTGAATCGGCAGCTTGGCGCCCTGGGCCTGTTCGACCATGCGGATGATATGAGCCAGCACGGTATCCGCACCGACCTTCGTGGCGCGGAAGGTGAAAGCGCCCGTCTTGTTGATCGTGCCGCCGACGACCTCCGCCCCGAGGCTCTTTGCGACGGGCACCGGCTCTCCGGTGATCATGGACTCGTCGACATAGGACGAACCGTCCACCACCTCGCCATCGAGCGGCACCTTGTCGCCCGGTCGAACGAGAACGAGATCTCCGACATGCACCTGATCGAGCGGAATCTCGACCGTCTCGCCGTCGCGCACGACCCTCGCGGTCTTGGCCTGGAGGCCGACAAGACGCTTGATCGCTTCCGAGGTCCGGCCCTTGGCGCGGTTTTCGAGATATCGACCAAGCATGATAAGCATGATGATGACGGCTGCTGCTTCATAGTAGACGTTGGCCGTGCCGTGGGGTAAGGCCGATGGCGCAAAGGTGGCTACGACGGAGTAGCTCCACGCGGCTATCGTGCCGAGCGACACGAGGCTGTTCATGTCCGGCCCCCCCCGCAGCAGGGCGGGCACCCCCTTGCGGAAAAAGCGGAGCCCCGGCCCGAAGAGCACAATGGTCGCCAGGACGAATTGCAGGTACCAACTCGTCTGCATGCCTATATGTACCATGACGAATTCATGAATAGCCGGGACGAGGTGCGAGCCCATTTCCACCACGAAAATGGGAAGCGTGAACGCAGCCGAGACGCCCAGTGCGCGCGCGAGACTGCGTGCCTCCTGCTCGCGGGCCTCGGCCCGTGCGTCCTCCGGATTCCCTGCAGCGACGGATCGGGCGGTATATCCCGCGTGCTCGATAGCCGCTACCAGGTCCTGAACGCCGGCAACGCCGCTGGCCACCCTGAGAGAGGCTCTCTCGGTAGCCAGATTCATGCTGGCATCGAGAACGCCCGGTACGAGCTTTAGCGCCTTCTCGATGCGACTCACGCAGGAGGCGCAGGTCGCGCCCTCGATCGCGAGTTCGATGCTTTCGGTCTTCGTGTCATAACCGGCGTTCCGAATGGCCGCTACAACGGCATCCAAATCGGCAGGGCCGGCGAACGTTACATTGGCGCGCTCGGTCGCCAGGTTGACGACGGCCGATTTCACGCCGGGCACACCGCGCATCGCCTTTTCGATGCGATTGACGCAAGACGCGCAGCTCATGCCCTCGACATGGATACCGAACTGAGCTGGACCTGTGGCAGTCACGGCAGTCATGACACTCCTTAAACAGTTGTGCGAATGACACCATTTGAGACATTGCAACGATTGGAAGGTCAAGCGATCAAAAAAAATCCTTGCTCGCGTTCGGCGAAAAAAAGCACTTGACCTTCCAACGGTTGTAAACGCCAACATGGGCGCTCGTCAAAACTCAGGAGATTAGTTTCATGTGCGCAGAACATCAGGATCATGCCAACGATGCTAGCGAACCCGCCGTCTCTGGCGCTCGCTTCAAGGTAGCCGAAATGACGTGCGACCATTGCGCGGCTACGATACGTAAGGCCTTCGCGACGACTATGCCGGGGACCGAGATCTCTATTGATCTGGGCGCTCGGGAAGTCACGGTGGCAGGAGATGCTTCTGCTGCGGCGGAGACACTTCGGGCGGCTGGTTACGAATCGCAGCCGATCGGCTAAGAAAGCAGTTTCCAGGCAAAGCTTGGATGCAACCTCTGAGGCTCCGTCGTGATGGCGCTTCGGAGGTTTTGCGTCGTTGGCAGGCGGCAGATTTGAACCGCTTCGGGTTTGCCGGAGGCCATTTGGCTTGATGGCCAGGATGCCCCGTCCCGCCCGCATCACAATCTCACCGAGGGCGTCGATGCGCGAAATTGGTCTGAACAAAGGCAACGTCGCGCATTTCACGTTGCCGTAACGGTCCAACGCTACAGCGAGTGCTGCCACCCAGTCTCAATTCGGGTGTGCAGCTTGTCCGACAGCTGCGCACGCAGCGTAACCAGGACTCATGGGTCTTTCGATGCCTACCGACAGCAGCAGCCAGAACTGTTCTCCCGTGCCGACTTTCGGCGGCCCAGCCAAACGTCGCATTTCGCACGCGGTCGACGTTCGTTGGGGCGGCCAGCTCGTGACGATCGGCGGCGACGCGCCTGTGCGCGTGCAGTCGATGACGAATACGGATACGGTCGATGCGATCGGCACGGCCATCCAGGTCAAAGAGCTCGCGCAAGCGGGCTCGGAGCTCGTGCGCATTACGGTGAACACGCCCGAGGCGGCGCAGGCTGTCCCGGCGATCCGCGAACAGCTCGATCGAATGGGCGTGACGGTGCCGCTCGTTGGCGACTTCCACTATAACGGCCACTTGTTGCTGCATGATCACCCGGGTTGCGCCGAGGCACTCTCGAAATACCGCATCAACCCCGGCAACGTCGGGCAAGGCGCGAAGCGCGATACGCAGTTTGCGCAAATGATCGAGACGGCGATCCGCTATGACAAGCCGGTGCGCATTGGCGTGAACTGGGGCAGCCTCGATCAGGACTTGCTCGCGAAAATGATGGACGACAACGCGGCCCGCGCCGAGCCGTGGGAAGCGCAATGCGTCATGTATGAAGCGCTGATACAGTCGGCGATCGGCTCCGCCGAGCGCGCCGTGGAACTTGGCCTCGCACACGACAAGATCGTCCTGTCATGCAAGGTGAGTGGGGTGCAGGACCTCATTACCGTTTATCGTGAGCTCGCGCGTCGCTGCCGATTTGCGCTGCATCTGGGCCTGACCGAGGCCGGCATGGGCTCGAAGGGCATCGTGGCCTCGACAGCGGCGCTTGGCGTTTTGCTGCAAGAAGGCATCGGCGACACGATCCGCATCTCGCTTACGCCCGAGCCGGGTGCTTCACGAACTGGCGAGGTGATCGTCGGCCAGGAAATTCTCCAGACGATGGGGCTGCGCTCGTTCACGCCGATGGTCATCGCTTGCCCCGGTTGCGGCCGCACAACAAGCACACTGTTCCAGGAGCTGGCCTCGCAAATCCAGTCCTACCTGCGTACGCAAATGCCGGTATGGCGCGATCAATACCCTGGCGTCGAGAAAATGCACGTAGCGGTCATGGGCTGCATCGTCAACGGGCCCGGCGAATCAAAACAAGCCAATATCGGCATCAGCCTGCCCGGCTCGGGGGAAAACCCGGCGGCACCCGTCTTCATCGACGGCGAAAAGGTCAAGACGCTGCGTGGCGAGCGGATCGCCGAGGAATTCCAGCACATCGTCAGCAGCTACGTCGAGCGCACCTATGGCCGCACGAGCATCGCGAACTAACGATGACAGAACAGGAGAGAAAGCTCGAGATGGGGCCGCCGGTAGATGGTTACTTGCTGCCGTGTTTCGCTTGCCACCGCTTCATCGTCGCGATCTCTTCCTTCTGTGCCTTGACGATACTTCGGGCGAGCTTTTGCATCTCAGGATCCTTGCCGTACTTCAGTTCGACTTGAGCCATATCGATGGCACCTTGATGGTGCGGAATCATGTGCGCAACGAAATCTTTGTCAGCATCGCCGGTGTAGGTCGGTGCCTGCATTTTCTGCATCATCGATTGGTCTGCATCCTTGAACGCCTGTACAGAGGGCGAATTGGCTTCAGTCGACTGGCTCATGTTCATGCCCGACATCGGCGCGGCCTGCTGAGCGCTCGCTATACCGGTCACCAGGCCAAGCGCGGCAAAAGCGTTGACGGTGAACCACCGAGCGAGAATGCGTGTTTGCATCTTTACCTCCTGATCGATAGACGATTCGGCGTCGGAACAGGCTAACTGTTGTCTCGTTCGCACTCTTGCGATCTAAAGGGTCCGTCCGAAGCGCAATGACCGAGCAAATTTCGCTCCTGTTGCTCGCAGCTCCCTGCCTGGGGTTGCTTCGCCTTCATGCGACGCGATTCTTCTCGTTCCCCTCGGTCATGGGAAATCGCAAATGGAAAGTCGTGCCCGCGTCGTTACTGACCATTCCGACCTCTCCCCGGTGCAGATTCCCACCGGATCGCACGTGTATGGGACACGAGACGGATGGTCGCCCGAGGCGATCGATTTCAACGTCACGCCCGGCACGGCCGTGTGCTCGACCAGCCGATTGTTCTGCGCGTCGTAAATACCGAGGTAGGCACCGGGATGCGAGAGCAGCACCTCGTGAAACACCGCGGGCGTCGAGCGAATGTTCTGTGCCGAACCGCTTGCGTGAGCCAACTGCAAAAACTGACTCAGTTTGCCGCTGATTTCGATGTCATCGCGACGCTGCAGTTCGGTCGACAGGGATCGATACAGGTAAGCGCCAGTCAGCGCAAACGATAGTCCGGCGACGACAGCGAAGGCGACGGTCAACCAAGTGAGCAGCGTGTACGGTACCGCCTTGCCCGTCATGAACGGTCCTCGAGCACGTATCCCATGCCCCGGATGGTGTGGATCAGTTTCTTGTCGTACGAATTGTCGACTTTGGCGCGCAAGCGCTTGATCGCGGCATCGACGACATTCGTATCGCTGTCGAAGTTCATGTCCCAGATCTGCGAGGTGATGAACGTACGCGTCAAAACCTCACCTTCCCGTTCAGCCAGGAGTTGCAGCAACGCAAACTCCTGCGCGGTCAGGTCAATGCGATTGTCACCGCGACGCACTCGCCGCTTGAGCAGGTCGATCTCCATGTCCGCAACGAGCAGAATGTCCCGGACACTTCGCGGCGCGCGCCGTAGCAACGAGCGGATACGGGCGAGAAATTCCGCGTAGGCGAACGGAACAATCCGATCTTGCCGTTCTCGGCAACATCGACGGTATGGCTCGCTTCCGTCAGTCCCTTTCGGAGATATGACGCCATTTTTGGTTCGTCTTCGACTATGAGTATCCGCATGGAAGTGCAGTAGGACTGTCAACGGGTTCGACGCAGCGAGCGCTGCGCCCAGCATACGGTCGCGAAAGCGCGCGAAAAATGACGGCTGGATGACAGCTTTTTCATGAATCCGTGGCGGTCGGAGCCGGCGAGCGCCGTCCACCGCCGCTGGATGAAAAAATGGTCATCTTTCGACCACGCCGTCGTCACGCGTCAGCCGATAAGCTGGACACCGGCAATACCGCTTTCGGTTACACCCGGACACGTTCTCGATGTTATCGTTTCGAACTGCTCGTGCTAGACTCCGCACCCATGTCATATTGGCGCAAACTCTTCATCGTCATGCTGTTGGCACTGAGCCTGCCGGTTCAGTCGTTCGCGGCTATCTCGATGAATTGCGTCGCTTCGCATGCCGAAGCCAGCGAAACGCCGATCGTGCATGCCGGGCAGTCCATGTCCGGGCATCATCACGACATGCATGGAGCGGCGCTCGCGGCCGACGACCATCACACTCATCACCACGGCGGCGGTCATCACGCGCATTCATGTTCGACATGCGCAGCCTGCTGCTTCGGCACGGGATTACCCGCGGTTCCCTCCGTCGTCGTATCGTCGGACGTAACACGCGTCACCACCTCCATTCCGCCTTCTGCCGGTGTCGTGTCTTTCCTGACCGACGGCATCGAGCGACCTCCTCGCCACACCCTCGTCTGATTCTCCACCGCGGGTAACGCCCGCGATGTGCCATTCGTACTGACGGTCTTGCGTGGACCCGTCAGATGATTCACGACGAGAAAATTTATGCGACTGATTTCTGCGGCGCTGCTCGGCGCGGCGGCTTCATTGCCGACGCTCGTGCACGCCACCACAACGATTCCCGACCCGACGGATGCCGCGGCCTCGGTCCCGGCGATTTCGGCGCCGTCGGCCTTCAACGGCTATCGCTCCTACAACGACGCCGACAACCCGACCTGGCAACAACTCAATCAAGCGGTCCAGGAGAAGCCGGCCAAGGGCGGCATGACGCACGGCGGCGCAATGGGCCACGGCGGCGCCATGAACAAGCCCGCTGGCGATCATCAGTCGAATCATCCGCAGCATGGGGAACCCGCCAAATGATGAAGCGACTCGTTTCAACGCGCATGGGCGCGGGCGTTGCCATCATGGTGTTTCTGGCTGGCTGCACCACGTTTTCGAAGGACGGCGGGTTCGGTACGGTGTCGTCGACCGCTACGGAGCGGCTCGGTAAGGACGCGGTTATCGTCAAAACCGATGCCGATCGGGATGCAGTGGCGAAGCGAACGCAGGAATTGCTCACCAAGCCTCTGTCGATGGACGACGCCGTGCAGGTCGCCCTGCTGAACAACCGGGGCTTGCAGGCATCGTACGCAGAATTGGGGCTTTCCGAAGCCGATTTGGTGCAGGCGGGACGACTACCGAATCCGGGCTTCACGTTCAGCCGCACGCGAGCGGGCAATGGCGACCTGAGCATCGGCCGTACGTTCTCGGCGAACGTACTCAGCATTCTGACGCTGCCTTTCGCTGCCCACATCGAGGGCCGGCGCTTCGAACAGACGAAGCTCGAGACTGCCGATGCGATGCTGAAGCTCGCTGCCGAAGCGCGTCGCGCGTACGTCAACGCAGTGGCCGCAGAGCAGGCTGCCAAGTACGCGGACCAGGTGAAGGACTCGGCCGACGCGGGTGCCGAACTGGCTTCCCGCATGCGGCAGGCCGGAAACTTCAGCAAGCTCGACTATGCGCGGGAGCAAGCGTTCTATGCAGACTCGATCGCCCAGGCCGCCAAGGCCCGTCAGCAAGCCGTATCGGCGCGGGAGAAACTCACGCGCACGATGGGCGTATGGGGTACCGGCACGCAGTACACCTTGCCTGAGCGCTTGCCGGACCTGCCGAAGGAGCGTCCGGAACTGAAGGATCTCGAGCAGTTCGCGATGCAGAACCGGCTCGACATCCAGGCGGCGAAGCTGCAGACGCAAGGCGTCGCGTCGTCGCTGGGCCTCAGCAAGGCAACGCGGTTCATCAACGCAATCGATGTCGGTTACCAAAACAACTACGAGACCGACAAGGGCCACGAGCACGGCTACGAAATCAGCATCGAAATTCCTCTTTTCGATTTCGGCAGCGCCAAGGTCGCCCGCGCGGAAGCCACCTACATGCGGTCGGCGAACCGCCTCGCCCAAACGGCGATCGATGCACGATCGGAGGTGCGCGAGTCGTATTCCACGTACGTGAGCAGTTACGACGTCGCGAAACACTATCGCGACGAGGTCGTGCCGATCCGCAAGACGATCTCGGACGAACTGCTGCTCCGCTACAACGGCATGCTCGCCAGTGTCTTCGAACTGCTCGCCGATTCGCGCGAGCAAGTCGGTGCGGTGAACAGCTACATCGACGCGCTGAAGGATTACTGGCTGGCGGAAACGGATCTCCAGCAAGCACTGGGCGGACGTCTGCCGCAAGCGGGCGCAGCACAAGCCGCCGCAACGCCGTCGGGCCCGGATGCTGCACCGCAGTCCGCCCCGACAACGGCAGCCCAGCCGGCGCCTGCCTCCACAGCGCAACCGGCGCACGAAACGCATTCGGAAGGTAAATAACATGGTGTCCCGTCGACAATTCCTCAGCGGCTCGGGGGCCGCAATCCTCGGTGCCGCGATGGTCAGCAAAGCCGGAGCGGCTTCGTTGCCGGAAGCGCCAACCATGGCAAAGGCGACGATGCAACCGCCGCTCGTGCCGCCCAACGGCCGCCCATACACACCGGTCGCGACGTTGAACGGCTGGACGCTGCCGTGGCGCATGAAGAATGGCTGGAAGGAGTTTCACCTGACAGCCGAGCCCGTCGTGCGCGAAATGGCGCCCGGGATGAAGGCCAATCTCTGGGGCTACAACGGCCAGGCGCCGGGCCCGACGATCGAGGCCGTCGAAGGCGACAAGGTCCGCATCTTCGTCACCAACAAACTGCCGGAGCACACCACGATTCATTGGCACGGGATGCTGCTGCCGAACGGCATGGATGGCGTCGGCGGCTTGACGCAGCCGCACATCCCGCCCGGCAAGACGTTCGTCTACGAGTTTCAGCTCGAGAAGCACGGTACGTTCATGTATCACCCGCATGCGGACGAGATGGTGCAGATGGCGATGGGCATGATGGGCATGTTCATCGTGCACCCGAAGGATCGCAGCGTGATGCCGGTCGACCGCGATTTCGTGTTCCTGCTGTCCGCCTACGACATCGACCCGGGCAGCTTCACGCCGCGCGTGAACGAGATGACCGACTTCAACATGTGGACGTTCAACGCGCGCGTGTTCCCCGGTATCGATCCGTTGCCGATTCGGGCCGGCGATCGCGTGCGAATCCGGTTCGGCAATCTGACGATGACGAACCACCCGATTCACCTGCATGGCTACCACTTCGAGGTGGCGGGTACGGATGGCGGCTGGATTCCGCCGGCCGCTCGCTGGCCGGAGGTGACCGCCGACGTCGCGGTCGGCCAGATGCGCGCAATCGAGTTCACCGCGGACCGGCCGGGCGACTGGGCATTTCATTGCCACAAGTCGCACCACACGATGAATGCAATGGGCCACAGCGTGCCGAACATGATCGGCGTGCCGCAGAAGGACCTGGCCAAACGCATCAACAAGCTCGTGCCCGACTACATGGCCATGGGCAGCACCGGCGGCGCAATGGGCGAGATGGAGATGCCGTTGCCCGACAACACGCTGCCGATGATGACCGGTACGGGCCCGTTCGGGCCGCTGGAGATGGGCGGCATGTTCACTGTCGCCAAGGTGCGGCAGGGGCTCGGACGGAACGACTACCGTGACCCGGGCTGGTTCAAGCATCCGAAGGGCACGGTCGCATACGAATACACCGGCGAACTGCCGGACAGCTGATTCACACAACAAGGTCGGGGCCACACCCGATCGTCGGTTTCATCACCCCAACTCTGGAGAAGCACGATGAAGAAAGCACTGTTCTCGATTGCAATGGGCTGCGCCCTGACGTTCTCTGCGTCGACGTACGCGGCAGGCGACATGAGCAACATGGACATGAGCGGTGGCGCAAAGCAAAGCGCCGACGCAAAGAACAGCATGTCGCACGGCGAAATCAAGAAGATCGACACGGCTGCCGGCAAGTTGACCATCAAGCATGGTCCGCTCGAAAACCTCGGCATGGAAGCGATGACGATGGTGTTCAAGGCCAAGGATCCGGCGATGCTGTCGCAGGTGAAGGTCGGCGACAAGATCGATTTCGTCGCCGAGGAAGTCAACGGCGCATTGACGGTCGTCAAGCTGCAGAAGCAGTGACGACAATCGACGGGGACGCGCAGCCGCGGTCCCCGTCTCATTCTTCGAGACGAGCAATAACATGAAGATTTTGACCCTCAGACATTTCGCCGGCCTCGCCGTCGCTAGTGCTGTTGCGTTCGCGCCCATCGCCGCGCTCGCACACGGCAAGCTGGAAAGCGCAACGCCGGCGTCGGGCAGTACCGTCGACGTCGCGCCGGACGCATTGCGCCTGACCTTCAATGAAGACCTCGAGTCGACCTTCAGCTCGGTGAAAATCGCCGATGCGACCGGTGCGCCGGTGACGAAGGAAAAAGCGAAGATCGATACGTCGAATCCGCGCGTCATGACGCTCGCCGTACCGAAGCTCGCGTCCGGCGCGTATACGGTTCAGTGGGCCGTCATGACTGCGGACGCGCACAAGACCAAGGGCACGTACACGTTCAAGGTGAAGTAATGAACGACGGTTTCCTGGGCATCCTGCGTCTGATCGCCGTCGCGATTCAGAACGTCGGCTTCGCCGTCATCGTGGGCGCATTGCTCAGCAGTCGATGGCTCGCGCGCGGAGACTCCACGTGGCAAGCCAACGTTGGCCGACGGCTCGTCCTGACCGTCCGGATGGCGTCCATTCTTTCTCTGCTGGCGAGCATGCTGTCGTTCTGGGCACATTGCGCGCTGATGAGCGAGTCGACGCTGCTCGAGGCCGGGCCCGCCGTGTGGTCGATGCTCGTGGGAACCGGCTTTGGACATGCGTGGCTGGTCGGCGCGGTCTTCATGCTTTGCGTGATCGTGCTGGCATTGCTGCGGTCGGGCAGCGACGCGCGTTTCCCGTTCGGGATCTGGCTTGCTTTGGCCGGCGTGGCGCTGGCGCGCAGCAACGGCGGACATCCGGTCGATACCGGGCTCTTCAGCCTTCCGGTGTGGGTCGACTGGTTGCATCTGCTTGCGATCAGCGCGTGGGTCGGGCTCGTTCTCGTGACGACCTACGTCGTGATGCCGCGACTGCTCGACGCGCCCGGAAGCGAACGGCAGACCAGTGCATCGTTCGTGCAATCGCTGTCCGACACATCGACGTACGCGTTGGTGATTTTGTTCAGCACCGGTGCGTACAACGGATGGCGAGGCGTCAATACGCCGGTGAATCTGTGGGAATCGACGTACGGACAGATCCTTCTGCTCAAGCTTGTGCTCGTGCTGACCGCCGCCGCGCTCGGAGGACACAACCGCTTCTTTGAAATGCCGACGCTGATGTCGAGGCTGAAGAACCCCACCCAAGCCGTCCCGACCGGGCCGCTTCGACGCTTCGGCACGGTACTTCACGTCGAGGCACTAATCCTGCTTGGTGTCCTGATGGTGGCCGCCGTGCTCGTTTCCAGTCCGCTGCCCGGAACGACGTAAACCCTTCGATCTGGTCCGTCCACGCAGGTGGTCCACCTCGCTCATGTGCGAATCGTCCGTGAGGGGGCCATCTCTTTTCAGCCCGGCCCTCGAGCCGGGCTCTTTTTTTGTGGTCCCACGTCGCTTCCTCTGTATGCGATTGAAGATCAAGACCACGTGACCAAAAGATCATTTTCATGTCACGGCTCGATCAGGGCTTCCTCTCCAGAATGGATCTCAATGGAACTGCAGGTGCGGCTCCACGCTTCACAACGGAGAGAACATGAAACTTCAAATCGTCGCTGCGCTCGCTATTGCCGCTTCCGCAACCACGCCCGCCTTCGCGGACAGCGGCCATGACTACCCGCCCGTTGCACGGGACAACAGCGCGGTCGCAGCCGGCGCCAGGACGGCCACGCCCGCTCCGACAGCGGCGCCGGTTGCGGCTGCCGTAACACGGGGCAAGACCCGCGAGCAGGTTCGCCAAGAGTTGATTGCGGCCTATCACGATGGCCTGTTGCCGACGGGCAAGCACGACTATCCGCCAAGCGATGCAACGATCGCGCGCAACAAGGAACTCCACCAGCTGATCGAGCCGAAGTGGGCAGCCGAGCATTGATATTCCGTTGGCGCTGAACGCCCGCCGTGCGCCATGCAGATGGCCGCGACTCCCGTGCGGAGTTGAATCCTCGGGCATCGGCGCGCCGGGCAAGCAAGCAGGAGAACGATCGCGATGACATGGAGGCAGAATATGCTGCGACACACGATCGCGATCGCCACCGCTCTGGTACTGACGGGCTGCGCTGGGGCGACGCGTACGATCAATACGGGGACACCAAACCCTGGCTCTGGGTCGACTACCGCCAAGCTGCCCAGATCGTATCCATGTCAGAACCTGCACGTCCGTCCTCCGAGTTGTCCGGCGCGCTGATGCATTGACACGTGCGCTCCGCCCGATAGCGTACGTAGCCACGGAAGCACGGGGCGTTGCTCGGCTACTGCGCCACCGATCGACACTCCTGAGCGCATTTTCGACATGCCTGCGCACATTCCTTGCAATGCTCGTGTGCATGGCTCTCGGCGAGGCATGCGGCTGCGCAATGGTCGCATGCGGTTGCGCAACTGTCGCACGCCGAGATACAGGATTGGTACTGTTGATGGGCCATTTGAATCTCCTTTCCTGGGCTGCCCCAATCGGGCCAAAGCGCGACGTGCAACCACCGTACCCATGCGTACGGAGAAGGATTGCCATTGCACGCGAAGACTCGAACCTGCTCTTGACCTTGCCATCGTGGGAAGGTCAAGAATTTGCTCAAGGGAGACGAGATATCTCGTCGAAGGAGCAACTCTTGAATATCGGAGAAGTCGCGAAGTTATCCGGGGTATCGGCCAAGATGATTCGTCACCATGAGGAATCCGGCCTTATTCGGCCGGCGACGCGGACGGACTCGAACTACCGTGTGTACACCGGACGGGACATCGAAGTTCTTCGCTTCCTCAGACGCGCAAGGCGCCTGGGATTCTCGACGAAGAGGATCTCGACCTTGCTCGCGCTGTGGGACGACCGGGAACGTTCCAGCAGCGAGGTCAAAAAACTGGTGACGCAGCATATCGATGAGCTGAATGAGCGTATCCGCGAACTCGCTGAGATGAGGGACACACTTCAATTTCTGGCAGATCATTGCAAAGGCGACTCGCGCCCGGATTGCCTAATTTTGGCGGAACTGACCGGGCGTCTGCATTGCAGTTGACCCAGGACAGAGCCAGGTTCCAGAACGCGTGTATGAATGAATCCTTCCCTAAATGCGGCTGCAGAGCGGGACTCATACCCAGGCCGAACCTTAGGAAGAGTCCGGCACCCCTGAGCAGATTGCCGAGGAGCGTCAAGATGAACGATCGAGATGGCGAAGGCAGGTCATATCACCAACAGATCCCGGGGCACGCATCGCCGGGCGACCATCGTGTGGATGATGCAGACACGCACGGCGCGCATACCGGGCACGCTCACGGCGGACATGCGCATCAGCATGGGGAACGCCACGTGCACACCGATGCCGCCCAAATCCCACGCGACCCGGTTTGCGGCATGAACGTGACAAACGAATCACGTTTTCATAGCGAGCACGACGGAAAACCATACTACTTCTGCAGCGACGCATGCCTGACCAAGTTCAAGTCGGCTCCGCAGAAGTACGTCGAGTCCCGATCCGCTGAACCGACAGCGTCGGCGCAGGAAGGCACGATCTATACGTGCCCGATGCACCCGGAAATCCGTCAGGACCATCCTGGTCAATGTCCGATATGCGGCATGACCCTGGAGCCGGTTCTGCCCAGCATCGACGAAGGTGAAAACCCCGAGCTGGTGGATTTTCGGCGTCGCTTCTGGTGGACATTGCCGCTGACTGTAATCGTCTTTGTGCTGGCGATGTTCAGCCATCGCGTCGAACTACTGTCCGCGTCAACCGAGAGCTGGATCGAGTTCGTGCTTTCTACGCCGGTGGTCGTCTGGGCAGGCTTCCCGTTTTTCGAGCGATGCGCGCGTTCGTTCCTGAACCGCAGCCCGAACATGTGGACGCTCATCGGGCTCGGTACGGGCGCTGCCTACATTTACAGCGTCGTCGCCACCGTTTTCCCGGGCGCATTTCCCGAGACGTACAGTGCACATGGCCGCGTGAGCGTCTATTTCGAAGCCGCGGCCGTCATCATCTCGCTCACTCTGCTCGGTCAGCTTCTCGAGCTGAAGGCTCGCTCACAAACGTCCGCTGCCATCAAGGCGCTCCTGGGTCTCGCGCCCAAGACCGCGCGACGCATCAATGCGGATGGTTCGGAGGAGGACGTTCCGTTGACCCACGTGCATGTGGGAGATCTGCTTCGAGTTCGACCGGGCGAAAAGGTCCCGGTGGATGGCATAGTGACCGACGGTTCGAGCTCGCTCGATGAATCGATGATTACCGGCGAACCCATTCCCGTAACGAAGCGTGTTGGCGACCATGTCATCGGCGCGACGATGAACGCGACAGGCAGTTTGATCATTCAGTCCGAGAAGGTCGGCTCTCAGACGGTGCTGTCGCAAATCGTGCAGATGGTCGCCCAGGCGCAGCGATCCAGAGCACCGATGCAGCGAATGGCCGACAAAGTGGCCGGCGTATTCGTCATGGTCGTCGTCGGCATGGCGCTGTTGACGTTCGTGGCATGGGGCATCTTCGGGCCCGAGCCCAGCTGGGTATTCGGCCTCATCAATGCAGTCGCGGTGCTCATCATCGCGTGCCCGTGCGCGCTTGGCCTCGCCACGCCGATGTCCATCATGGTCGCCAGTGGCAAAGGCGCATCGAGCGGCGTTCTCTTCCGCGATGCGGCGGCCATCGAAAATCTGCGCAAGGTCGATGTACTGATCGTCGACAAGACGGGTACCTTGACCGAAGGGCGTCCCGCCTTCGAACGGGCGCTCGGCAGCAACGGCTATACACCGGACGAGGTGCTCCGACTGGCGGCCAGTCTGGACCAGGGCAGCGAGCATCCGCTTGCCGCAGCCATTGTCGCCGCTGCCCGTGGGAAGACGTTGAATCTCGATCGTGTCGAGAATTTCGAGTCCGCGACAGGCATCGGCGTGCGCGGTGTCATTGCCGGCCGCACATTGGCATTGGGCAACACCGCGCTGATGCAGACGGATTCCGTATCCGTCGAGTCGCTCGCGAAGGAAGCGGACGGCATGAGGGCGCAGGGCGCAAGCGTCATGTATCTGGCGGTCGACGGGCACTTGGCCGGGCTGTTGGCAGTCTCGGATCCAATCAAGGCGACCACGCCGGAAGCACTCGCGACGTTGAAGGAAAACGGCATTCGCGTCGTGATGGCAACGGGCGACGGCGTGGTGACGGCCAAGGCCGTTGCAGAGAAACTCGGTTTCGATGAATTTCATGGCGAGGTCAAGCCGGCCGACAAACTCGAGTTGGTGACGAAGCTTCAGCAAGACGGGCACGTCGTAGCGATGGCTGGCGACGGTATCAATGACGCGCCGGCGCTGGCGAAGGCCGACGTCGGCGTTGCCATGGGAACCGGGACCGACGTGGCGATGAGCAGCGCGCAGATCACCCTCGTGAAAGGCGATTTGCGAGGTATCGCGCGTGCTCGCGAGCTGTCGGAGGCAACCGTCGCGAACATGAAGCAGAACCTTGGTTTTGCGTTCGTCTACAACGCGCTTGGTGTTCCGCTCGCGGCCGGCGTGCTTTACCCGGTTACTGGGTTGCTGCTTTCGCCCATGATTGCCGCGCTCGCGATGAGCCTGAGTTCGGCTTCGGTCATCTCGAATGCGCTTAGACTGCGGAACGCCAAAATGTAGGCTCTTAGGGAGCAAGGCTCGGCAGTGTAGTGCTGGCGTCACCACCAATGAGCAAGATATTGATTAATAAATTCTTCCTTTGAGGGACCGAACGCCACGCTTTGTCGCGACGAGATAGCTCTATTCCTGTAAATCGCACCGCAATCAAAAGGCCCCCGTTTTCGTTGTCGCAGGACGCGATATGACGCAACTGGACGCCTACGCTCGTTCAGCTGTCGCAGACGGACGGGGATACGTGGATTGGCGCCGGCCCTCTTAGGCTGGCCGTCCAATTAAATGGCTCCCGGATCCTCCCGACGCACGCTTACAGGCCAACCTTGCATTAACCCGACGCATACCCCTCCTCCCTATATGGAATCGGGAATTGGAATATACTCCCCCCGCTATATGAAGGAGCCACCATGAGCCACACCATCAAGGAAAAGCAGAAGCTGCTGAATCGCGTCCGCCGCATCAAGGGGCAGGTCGAAGCGATCGAGCGTGCGCTGGAAGAAGAGCGCGGCTGCAACGAAATCCTCCAACTCATCACGAGCAGCCGCGGCGCAATGAACGGACTGCTCGCGGTCGTGCTCGAGGATCACATCCGCAGCCATCTTGTCGATGCCGAAGGGCATGAGGACGAAGGCAGCGCGACCGAACAGTTGATCGAAGTCGTTCACAGCTATTTCAAGTAATCGGGTGCTGGAATGAGCGAATTCAAGGATGCTGCCTTCGGTGCGGGGCACGACCATATTTTTCTAGGCGCTGCACACGAAGAGAACGAGCGCAGGACCTGGATGGTCATCGGGTTGTGTGCGGCGATGATGGTGGCCGAGATCGTCGGCGGGTCGATCTTCGGCTCGCTGGCGCTCATCGCCGACGGGCTGCACATGTCGACGCATGCCGGCGCGATGCTGATTGCAGCGTTGGCCTATACCTATGCACGCAAACACGCGAGTGACCCGCGTTTCGTATTCGGCACGGGGAAGCTCGGCGACCTGGCCGGCTTCACGAGCGCCATCGTGCTTGCGATGATCGCGCTGCTGATCGGGTATGAAGCGATTGCGCGCTTGCTTGCCCCGGTGCCGATCCATTTCGGCGAGGCGATTCCAATTGCGGTTGCCGGCCTGCTCGTCAACATCGCGAGCGTTTGGCTGTTAAGCGGTAGTCACCACGGCCATAGCCATGGGCACAGCCACGGCCATCATCACGGACACGCGCATGGCGGTCACGACGATCACGCGCACGAAGAGGACGTGCACCAGATCTTCGATCAGCAGGGCGTATTCCTCGTATCGGTGTTCGAAGATGGTGTTCCTCCGGTTTTCCGCGTGGCGGCCGCCACGAACGAAACGAAACTCGTCGACGCGAACGCCGTGTCGGTGACGACGATTCGTCCGGACGGTTCCCGGCAGGCATTCGCGATGACAAGTCGCAGTGGCTATCTGGAGTCGGTCGACGACATCCCTGAGCCTCATGAGTTCAAGGCCATCGTTCGATTGAACGGTCGCGAGCATGAACTGGCGTTCGATGAACATGATCACGGTACATCGACCTCGGCGACGCGGGATCACAACATCCGCTCCGCCTACATTCACGTGATTGCCGACGCGGCTGTCTCGGTCCTGACGATCATCGGCCTGCTGCTCGCGCGTGCGTTCGGCTGGGTCTGGATGGATCCGCTCGCGGGCATCATCGGCGCGCTGGTGATTGCGAACTGGTCGTACGGCCTGATGCGCGCCACGGGTGGCATCCTGCTCGACATGAACCCGGATCGCCGGCTGGCAGATAACGTGCGCACCGCCATCGAAGGCAGCGGCGACCGGATCAACGATCTGCACGTCTGGCGCCTCGGGCCCGGGCACATGAGCGCGGTCGTTTCCGTCTCGACCGACGACACGGCGCGGGATTCGCACTTCTATCACGGCCTGCTTCAACGCTTCAAGGATCTGTCGCACGTGACCGTCGAGGTCGTTCCGGCGGCGAGGGGGCATTGAGGATGGCGGTCAAATCGCCTTGTGTTGAAGTCTGTTCGTTCGACGGCAGGACCGGCTACTGCGTGGCGTGTTTGCGTACGCGGGAAGAAGCGCGCGCATGGAAGAAGATGACGGACCATCGACGTCACCAGATCGTGAATGATCGTGCCCGGCGGCAGGCAAAGCTGCCGCGAGAAACGTCGGACTGATAGACGGTCGATCCTCCGTCAGGTCAGGACCGCAACCAGCGCTGCCTGATCAACGTGTCGAGCGACAGCCATCCGGCTCCCCGGCAGAGCAGCACAAGCAGCATGGCCGCCCACTGTATGTGGGTCGGCCATGCGAGCGGATAGATGAAAATCTCGATCACGGTCGTCATGCCGAGCAGTACCAACGCGGCCGGCCGGGTCGCGAGGCCGAGCACGAGCAGGACCGGCATGCTCAGTTCGATCGACACGGCCATGTACGCGGCGACTTCCGGCGGCAGAAGCGGTAGCCTGTATTCGTCTCGAAACAGGTCGAGCGCGACGTCCCAGTTCGCGAGCTTGGCCATCGCCGAATTCCAGAAGATCGTCGCTACCGCGAGACGCAGCGGGATCGCGAGCAGCCAGTACGGCACGCACTCGAGCCGCTGTACGATGCCTGCCAACCTCGAAGCGGCAGGTGACGCGTGGGAAGGTGTTCGGGTCATGTTCGGCATGATGTCGATTCTCCGGAAGACGCCGCGGCATCGGGTGCGGACATCGTGTCGGCAAAGCACGCGCCGGCCAGCAGCGAAGCGAAACGGGCATAGGCCTCTGCATTCGGGGTAGCCGTCAATGCATCGCGAATGGCTCCGCCGGAAAAGAGTGCAATCGCCATGCGATATGAGTCGTCGTCCAGACGGACTGTTTCGACGCCCTCGGCAGTACGCTGTATGAGCAGGTGTACCGGGCCGTCCTCGAGCCGGATCGCATGCATTGCCGCATCGTCCTGATCGAGGACCGCGCGCCAGATCGCATCGGCCGGATACGTGAGGCTGGCGATGCGTACCGCCGGATGAGTCCACAGGCGCATATCACCCAGCGCGGCTTCATCCAGCGTCGCGACGTGTGCGAGATTCAGTGTCGGCGCGTCGGGCGCATGCAGCACGCTGTTCACCTGCCACTCGAGATGCGCGACGTCGGCAAGATACGATATCGATCGAGTCTCGGGCAATGCCGCGAGAAAAGCGGGAAACCCGGCGCCGTATTCATCCAGCCACGCGCTGTCCGGCGGTGCGGCGGTCATGAAGCGACGGGCCGCGCCCTCGAAGCAGTCCGCGCCGAGCAGATACTGCACGGCTGGAAACGCCAGGCGGAGCACGTTCGCCAGTACCGCAGTCATCGTGTTGCGGTAAATGGAGAGGCGCGCGTCGGGCTCGAGGCCGTCGGACACGATCCAGGGCGACGCGTCGTTCGGCGCGCCTTGCAGGTTCGCTCGAACGACATGCTGCAATTCAGCCAGCGTGGGCGCATGCGTGTTCACGGCACGCCACCTCCCGTATCGAATCAGCAATCGCCGCTTCTTCCATCAAGGTTTGCAGCGGCGGGACGTCGGTGTCCCATTCGATCAATGTCGGCACGGCGCCGAAGTAGCGCAGGGCTTCACGGTACAGCGCCCACACCTCGGGCGCGACACGCGATCCGTGATCGTCTATCCGCAAGGTCTGGCCGCCTTCGACGTGCCTGACACTGTGACCGGCCAGATGAATCTCCGCGACCGCGTCACGCGGGAGTGCGGCAAGATAGGCGTGTGGATCCCAGCTGTGATTGCACGCGCTGACATAGATGTTGTTGACGTCGCAAAGCAGGCCGCATCCTGTTCGCCGCGCGATCTCCGACAGGAACTCCCATTCCGGAATGGTCGAGTGGACGAAGCACAAGTAGGTGGACGGGTTCTCCACCAAAATCGGCCGTCCGAGCGTCGACTGAACCTGATCGACATGCCGGCATACGACGCCGAGCGCTTCTTCCGTCATCGGCAATGGCAGCAGGTCGGCCAGATAGGTCCCGCCTGCCGCGCTCCACGATACGTGCTCGGAAACCAGCGCGGGCTCAAAACGCCGCACCGCTTCGCGTATCCGTGCGAGATGCGCGGCATCCAGCCCGTCCGCGCTGCCGAGCGACAGGCCGACCCCATGCAACGACAGCGGATAATCCTGACGAATCGCATCCAGATACGACGGAGCGATGCCGCCCCCCATGTAGTTCTCGGTATGCACCTCGAACCATGGGACGGCAGGCTTCTCGTCAAGCACCGTCCGGTGGTGGCGGAAGCGCAGCCCGACACCCGCCCGGGCCGGTATCCCGCGAGGCGCCGCGCCGTGCAGTTTCGCGAGCACGTTCATGGCGAATCGAACCGTCAGCTTGCCTTGAGCTTTCCGCCAGCGATCTTGCTGCAGTCGCCGGCGGGCAACAGCACGAATGACTTCGAATCCCGGGCCTGCGTTGCCTGACCGGCGCAGGAGTGCGTACCCTCGGCGCAATCGTTTTTCGCGACCGCGTTGATGCCGTAACATTTCTCGAGGTGGTTCTGCGACATCCGGGTCATGTTGTCCTTGACGACCTGCGGCATGTTGCTCATGTCTTTCATGCCTTGTGCCTGGCTCGGCACCGCCTGCACGGCGAGCGCGAGTCCGATGGCAGCGGACAGGGACGAGATGGCGGAAGCGGATTTGATCATGGTGTCTTCTCCTGAGGTTGAGATCGCCGATGCGCGACCTTGTCAGAAAATTCGCTCTGCCACGACTAAAGGTTACGCAGCGTGCCGGAAAATTTTCTGCGCCGGACTTTGCCGCTGGAAACCTGGAACATGACAGACGAGAGGCACCCTCGTGACACGCGCATCCGGCTGGTTCGGTCGGCCGTCGCGCACGCTGCCGACAGTGGGCCGCCGCCGGTCCGGGAGGACGGTTCGCCGGACTGGTCGGTATTGATGGCGCGCGCGCAGATTGGCGACCGCGATGCCTACCGCCGGTTGCTCGAGAGCATCACGCCGTATCTCCGGCGATTCGTTGCGCGCCATGGCGTTCATCCGGACATCGTCGAGGACGTCGTGCAGGAGATTCTTATTACCATTCACCAGGTGCGGCACACCTACGCGCCCGAGCGGCCGTTCGGTCCATGGCTGGTATCGATTGCGAGTCGACGGGTGGTCGACGCGCTGCGCCGTCAAGGACGCAATGCGTCACGCGAGCTGCCGCTGGATCCTGACCACGAAACCATACAAGGCGACGGAGCGAATCTTATGGAAGAAGCGGCCGACGCCCGGGTGCTGCATGATGCGCTGGCCCAGTTGCCTCGTGGACAGCGCGATGCGATCCAGATCCTCAAGCTGGAGGAGAAATCGTTGAAGGAAGCGGCCGTAGCCACTGGCATGACGGTGGCGGCGTTGAAGGTAGCCGTGCATCGTGGGCTGAAAGCGCTGCGCAAGCTGCTCGATCATCGGGAGAAGCAACAATGAAGCAGTCGACACCGGAACTGATCGAATCGCTGGTGGCCGGCAGCACGCCGGTTCGGCCGCTGCGCCAACCGGTCTGGCGCGCGGCCGGCTGGCTGACGCTCGCGGCGCTGCTGCTGCTGTCGGTCGCGTTTGTCCATGGCATGCGGGTAGACCTACCGTTCAAGCTTCAGGAGCGCGTGTTCGTGACGAGCGTGACGGCTGCTGCCGTGACCGGCATCCTTGCCGCGGTGGGTGCGTTCATCGCGAGCGTGCCGGGGCGCTCGTTGCGCTGGACATCGCTGCCGCTGCCGGCACTGGCCGTGTGGATGTCGACAGTCGGCTACGGTTGTCTGACGAACTGGGTCGAACTTGGCCCGGACGGGATGTCGCCTGGCGAAACGGCACGGTGCTTCGGAACGCTCGTGCTCATTGGCGTGCCGCTCACGCTGCTGCTGCTGATCATGCTGCGCCACGTCGCGCGTCTGGCGCCGATGCCGGTGGCCATGACCGGAAGCCTCGCCGTCGCGGCGATGACGGGCGTCGGGCTGTCGCTCTTCCATCCGCTCGATGCGACCGTGATGATCCTGGCGTGGAATGTCGGGCTGACGGTCATCCTGCTGATCGCGACTTGGTCGTTCGGACCGAAGCTGTTCCGCTGGGTAGGATCGGACGTTCGTGCCGGCGGCTGATCCGGCATATGCAAGCTCGGCGGAATATGCGTCGTCGCATACCGAAACGGTTCGCTGAAATCCGACGAAAGTCTGGAGTTGGATCGCGTGGCAAAATCGTTCTTGCTTGCGGACCTTTGGAGAACACCTTGCGCGTACTCGTCATCGAAGACGACGCCAGCATCGCGACCAACCTCTACGACTATCTGGAGAGTGCCGGCTACGAGGTCGACATGGCCATGAACGGCCCTGCCGGCCTGAAGCTTGCCGTGTCGCAATCGTGGGACGCGATCCTCCTCGACTTGTCGCTGCCGGGCATGGACGGGCTGACGCTGTGCCGCAAGCTGCGCGAAGAGAACCATCGCGACACGCCGGTGCTGATGCTGACGGCTCGGGACACGCTGGACGACAAGCTCGACGGCTTTGATCACGGTGCCGATGATTATCTCGTCAAGCCATTTTCGCTCAAGGAAGTCGCCGCGCGTCTCGGTGCGCTGGTCAAGCGCTACCGCGGGCAGGTTGCCGAGACCGCGCTGTGTTGTGCCGATGTCCGCCTCGATCTGAAGACGCTGACCGTCGAGCGTGCCGGCCGGCCGGTGAAGATGCCGCCCAAATGCCTGCATCTGCTGCGTCTGCTGATGCAGACGCCGGACCGGGTGATCGGTCACGCGGAGCTCGAAACCGAAGTATGGGGCGACGCACTGCCGGACAGCGATACGCTGCGCGCACACGTCTATACGTTGCGTCGCGCGCTCACCGCGCAAGGCGAACGCGATCCGATCGAGACTGTTCATGGTCTCGGCTACCGGTTCGTGGCGGGCGACGATCGTGCGCGTTAGCCTTCGCGCAAAGGTTGCGCTCTTCTTCTCCGCACTGACGATCGTGCTGCTCATCGCGCAGGCACTGGGCGTCAAGACGCTCGCCGAAGCGCAGGAGGAACGACTGATCACTGCGCTGATCAGCGACGATCTTGCCAGCGTGCTTCGTTCGTATCGCAGCGACCCTGCGCTGACGCCGCCGTTCGACGTCCGGCTGAAAGGCTATGTATCGGCTGCGGACCGCCCACAACTTGCGCTGCCGGACTCGGTGACGCAACTCCCCGACGGCACCCACGAAATCATTCTCGACGACCGCGAGATTCACGTCGCGATCGTAGCGTTCAGCAATGGCCGTCTCTACCGCGTGTATGACTTCAGCGCCTACGAGCAGCGATTCCGGCAGGTGATCAACGCCCTGATGGCCGGCACCGGCGTGTTCGCGCTGTTCACGATCTGGTGTGCGTTCTGGCTGTCGGGGCTGCTGGTGAGGCAGGTCGCGAGCCTGGCGCAGCAGGTCAAATCGCTGCGGCTCGGTGGCGCTGCGTCGCTCAACACCGGGAAGTACGACGAAGTCGAGGTGGGCGAGCTGGCTGAAGCGTTCAACGACTACCATCGACGTATGGCCGAGATGGTCGAGCGCGAAAAGGAATTCGCCGGGAACGTCAGCCACGAACTGCGCACGCCGCTGACCGTGATCAAGACCAGTTGCGAACTGATCGAACACGACGCATCGATCAGCGCGAAGTCGCGTACCCGCCTGCAGCAGATCGAACGTGCGGCGGACGGAATGAAAGATCTGGTCGACGCACTGCTGTTGCTCGCGCGCGAGAAACAGCCTGCCGATATTGCAGTCGTCAGCCTCGTTGGCGCGATCGAAGACGCGGTCGACCCGGTTGCCTCGACGCTGAATACCAAGGGCATTCGAATCCGGATCGATATCGATAACAGCGTGTGCGTCGAGGCCAGCCGCTCCGTGCTCGGGCTCGTCCTGTCGAATCTGATCGATAACGCCGTCCGCTACACGGATCGCGGCGAGATCGCGTTCTCGTTTGCGGACGGCTGGCTGCATATCGAGGATACCGGCCACGGCATCCCCGCCGATGCGCTGCCGCATGTGTTCGATCGCGGCTACCAGGCGCGTACGGCCGCGCCGGGTTTCGGCATCGGCCTGTCGATCGTGAAGAAAATCTGCGATCGCCACGGATGGGCGATTCGGATCGGCAGCGAACCGGGCCGCGGCACGCGCGTGTCGTTGAGTCTGCCGGCCCCGAAGCTGGCGCGTACCGGGTCGACCTGACCCCTTCTTGACGAAAACTTCACAACCGGTTGCGTAGTATCCGGACCGAAAGCCGACACCCCGTCGGCATGGACCCCGGATTTCCGTATGCGTGGAGCGCTGCTCGTCGTCTGTGCGTTGCTGGGCGGCTGTGCGACCTACCATCCTCAGCCGATCGCTCCGTTACAGATTGCCCGTCAATTCGAGGATCGTTCGCTCGCGAGCGACGAACTGCATGCGTATCTCGTGCGCGAGCTTGGGCACGACGTGGCGCCGTGGCCGCTGCCGCGCTGGAATCGCGAGACGCTCACACTGGCCGCCTGGTACTACAGTCCGGCGCTGGATATCACCCGCGCGCAGTGGGGAACGGCGAAGGCCGGCATCGATGTAGCCGGCGCGATTCCGAATCCGGTTCTTCAGTTGCCATTTCAGTGGGCAACGCCGAATCCGGGGCCGGGTGCGCCGTTTACAACCGGGCCGGCACTTGATATCCCGATCGAGACCGCGGGCAAGCGCGGATATCGGATCGATCAGGCATCGCACCTGTCGGAATCCGCTCGTCTTGCGATCGGCAACGAAGCGTGGAAAGTCGGCGCCCAGATACGTGACGCGCTCCTGGCGCTGCACGCGGACCGCGAACGCAGCGCGCTGTTGTTGCGCAAGGTCGAGGCTGAACAGCAGATCGTCGCGATGGTGACGAAGCGTCGCGCCGTCGGAGAAAGCGCGGGGCCCGACGTCGATGCGGCCGTGGCCTTGCAGACTCAGGCGCAGATCGATCTGGCAGCCGGCCGGACAGCCGAACAGGATGCGCGCGCACAACTGGCTGCGGCAATCGGCATTCCTGCAGCCGCGCTGGAGCATGTCGCGTTCGATTTCGACGGCTTCGACGACACTGCGCCGCCACCACCTGCCGCCGATGCGCGGCGCGACGCAATCCTGCATCGCGCCGACCTGCTCGGTTCGCTCGCCGACTATGCCGCCGCCGAATCGGCGTTGCAGCTGGAGGTCGCGAAGCAATACCCGGACATTCATCTGGGTCCCGGATACACGTACGACACCGGCACGCACAAGATCGCGTTCGGCGTGGCCGGCATCACGCTGCCGATCTTCGATCAGAACCAGGGCGGTATCGCCCAGGCGGAAGCGAAGCGCAAGGAAGCCGCGGCCCGCACCGCCGCGTTGCAGGACACGATCCTCGGCGATCTCGACCACGCACTGACGCGCTATCGATCGAGCATCGACGCGTTGAAGCTGTCCGATGCGCACCAAACAGCCGCACGCAAGCAACTCGACAGTCAGGAGGCCGGGTTCGCGGCCGGCGACGTCGATCGCCTGACGCTCACGCAGGCGAAGGCCGACTACCAGGCCAGCGAGATCGCCCGTCTGGATGCGGCCGTCGCGGTTCGCCAGGCGGCCGGCGCACTCGAGGACGCGATGCAGCGACCGCTGACACCGGACGCCGCTCGAACCATCTTCCCGTTACAACAGAGTGTGCGATGAAACGCCGACTGTTCCTTTTCTCCGTCATCTCCGTCGCGCTGGTCGCCGGCGCCGGGTGGTACATCTACCGGACGCTCGGCCCGGGGGCATCGGCACCGGTCGCTGCGGCGCCTGCGGCGCAGCCCACCGTGCAAACCGTGAACGGGGAGACGGTCGTCGTCGTGCCGCCCGACGAGCAGCGCGCCAGCCGGATCGAGGTGACGCCGCTGGCTGCGGCGACCATGCGTTCTGGCCGCACGGCCTATGCGACGGTTGTCGACCTGCAGCCGTTGTTCGATCTGCGCAACCGCTTGGCGTCGGCCATCGCGGACCGTGATGCGGCGCGCGAGCTCGCCGCGACGTCGCAAGCGCAATACGAGCGAAGCCGGACGCTTTTTGCGGACGATCGCAACGTGTCGCAAAAGGCGCTGCAGGATGCGCAGGCGGCCGCGCAAACGGCTCGCGCGAAGCTGCAGTCCGCCGATGCCGCACAAGGCTCGCTGGCCGCGACGCTGCGTCAGCAATTCGGCGACGTGCTGACGAATGCCGCGATGGCGCCTCAATCGGCGCTGTTCCAGCGGTTGCTCGCTGGACAAGCGGTTGTCGTGCGCGTGACGCTGCCGCCCGACCAGGCGGATACCGCTCCCGAGCGTATCGCGATCGATGGCCCGGACGGGCAGTCGGTGACGGCACAGAGGCTGTCGGCGTCGCCGCAGGGCGATCCGGCGGTACAGGGCAATCCGTGGCTCTATGCTGCCGCGCGCGCGTTGCCGGTCGGCACCCGCACGAGCGCGCATGTGCCCGGTGCAGACCTGACCGTGTCCGCACTGGCGATTCCCGACCGAGCTGTCGTGTGGTATGGCGGCCAGCCCTGGGTTTATGTGCGCACGGCGCCCGATCGCTTCACGCGTCGCGCCTTGCCAGTCGATTCCGCCGGCGATCAGGGCTTCGACGTGACGACGGGCTTTCATGCCGGCGATGCCATCGTGACGCAGGGTGCGCAGTTGCTGCTGTCGGAGGAACAGAAGCCGCAGGGCATTGCGACGGCCTGCAAGGATCCGCCCGAATGCGACGGCTGAATCCGAAGGTCGGTTCTCCCGCCATCCATCCGACAACTGCCCATGCTTGACGCGATCATCCGGTTCTCGCTGCGCTTTCGCGGCATCGTGTATGCGCTCGCCGTGCTCGCGGCCGGCTACGGACTCTTTTCGCTGACGCGCGCGAAGCTCGATGTGTTTCCGGAATTCGCGCCACCGATGAGCATCGTCCAGATCGAAGCGCCGGGCCTGACCAGCGAGCAAGTCGAGACGCTCGTGACGCAGCCGGTCGAGAACGGGCTCGGCGGCATGGTCGGGCTGCAGTCGATGCGTTCGCGGTCGATGCAGGGCCTGTCCTCCATCACGCTGGTATTCGACGCGCATGCAAACGTGCTGCAGATTCGCCAGCTCGTGTCCGAACGCGTGAATGCGCTGGCCGCTACGTTGCCGGCCGGCGTGCTGCCGCCGCGCCTGTTGCCGTTGACGACGACGACCAGCGTGGTGCGCACGATCGGGTTGACGTCGAAAACGCGCTCGCTGATGGACCTGTACGACGTTGCGCAATGGGTCGTGCGGCCGCAGCTGATGAGCGCACCGGGCGTCGCCGACGCGATCGTGTTCGGCGGCCAGACTCGGCAGCTTCAGATTCAGGTCGATCCGGCGAAACTGATGCGCTACGGCCTGTCGATCCAGGACGTCATCGCAGCGGCACGCCAGTCGACCGGCGTGCGCGGCGCCGGTTTCATCGAGAACGACAACCAGCGCATCGCCGTCAACGCGGACGGCCAGATCACCACGCCGGAAAAACTGGCGGGTGTCGTGCTCCGCTGGAGCAACGGCGTCGCCGTTCGTCTGTCCGATGTCGCGGTAGTGACGTGGGGCAGCGCGCCGGCGGTGGGCGCCGCATCGATCATGGGGCAGCCGGGCGTGATGCTCGTGCTCGAAAGCCAGTACGGCACGAATACGCGGGCCGTGACGAACGATATCGACAAGACGCTCGCCGCGCTTCATCCGGTGCTGGCGAAACAGGGTGTCGACGTGCAACCCGACGTGTTCCGCCCGGCCAAGTTCATCGATGCATCGGTCGGACACCTGCGCACCGCGTTGCTGGTTGGCGCCGTACTCGTGATCGCCGTGCTGTTCCTGTTCTTGCTCAATGTTCGCACCGCGTTGATTTCGGCGGTCGCAATCCCGCTGTCGTTGCTGGTCGCGCTCATCGTGCTCGTGTCGTTCGGCGTGAGCCTGAACACGATGACGCTGGGCGGCCTCGCGATTGCGCTCGGCGAAGTGGTCGACGACGCCATCATCGATGTCGAGAACATCTACCGGCGGCTTCGCGAGAACCGTGCGTTGCCGACACCGCTGCCCGTGTTTCGCGTCGTGCTTCGTGCGTCGCTCGAGGTGCGAAGCGCGGTCGTGTTCGCAACCTTCATCGTGATGCTGATCTTCCTGCCGGTGCTGACGTTGTCGGGGGTTGCGGGAAAGTTGTTCGCGCCGCTCGGCATCGCGTACATCCTCGCCGTGCTGGCGTCGCTCGGCGTCGCGCTGACGCTCACGCCGGCGATGGCCCTCGCGCTGCTCACGCGCGGGCCGCTGCCTGCTCACGAGCCGCGACTGATTGCGGGTTTGAAAAAGCGCTACACGGCGCTGCTGCTGAAGGTCGAGCAGCGTGTGAAGACCGTGATGGTCATGGTTGCGCTGATGTGCGTCGCGGCGCTGGCGTCGTTGCCATTCATGGGCGGCAACTTCATTCCGGTGCTGCGCGAAGGTCACTACATCGTCCACATGGGGATTGCGCCCGGCACGTCGCTCGCCGAGTCGATGCGCATCGGTACGCAAGTCACGCATGTGCTGATGCAGGTGCCGGGTGTGCGTCTCGTCGCGCAGCGTGCGGGGCGCGCCAATGAAGTGGTCGACCCGATGGGCGTGCAACTGAGCGAATTCGAGGTCGATCTCAAGCCGATGAGCGCATCCGGCCAGAATGAAGCATTGCACCGCATCCAGCAGGCGCTTGCCCGGTTCCCGGGTCTCACGACGTCGGTCAACACGTTTTTGGTCGAACGCATCGACGAGACGATCTCGGGCGTCACCGCGCCCGTCGTCGTCAACGTGTTCGGCGACAACCTCGACGTGATCGACCGCAAGGCGCAGGAGATCGCCCGTCTGCTCGGGACGATTCGCGGCGTCGCCAGCGTCGGCGTCGAGTCGCCGCCCGGCATTCCCGAACTCGACGTGAGACTCAAGCCGGATCAATTGAGCCGCTGGGGCTTCCGGCCGGTGGACGTGCTCGATGCAATCCAGAGCGCCTACCAGGGCGCCACCGCGTCTCAGGTCTATCAGGGCAGCCGAACATACGACGTCGTCGTGATTCTGTCGCCCAATGTGCGCCGCAGCTTCGCGGACGTCGGGACGTTGATGCTGCGTAACCCGGACGGGCTCGCGGTTCCGCTGCGCGCGCTCGCGACGATCGGTCAGGTGTCGGGCCGCTACCAGATCACGCACGACGGCGGCCGGCGCATGCAGACGGTTTCCGTGACGCTCGGCAGCCGCGCGGTGAGCGATTTCGTGAAGGAGGCACAGGCGCGCGTGAGTCGCGAAGTAGCGATGCCTGCGGGCACGTATGCCGTCTTCTCCGGCGAAAGCGAAGCGCGTTCGCAGTCGCAACACGATCTGCTCGTCTATGGCGCGATGTCCGCCGTCGGCATCGCGCTGCTTCTGTTTCTTGCGATGAAGAGCCGTCGCGGCGTCGTGCTCGTGATGGTCAATCTGCCGTTTGCATTGGTGGGCGGCGTCCTGAGCGTCGCGTTGGCCGGCGGCGACCTGTCGCTGGGCAGCATGGTCGGCTTCGTCACGTTGTTCGGCATTTCATTGCGCAACTCGATCATGCTGATCAGCCACTACGAGCACCTCGTCCACATCGAGGGCATGCCGTGGGGGCTCGATACCGCGGTGCGAGGCGCATCCGAGCGCCTGATTCCGATCCTGATGACCGCGCTGGTCACCGCGCTTGCGCTGATGCCGCTCGCGTTGACCAGTGGCGCCGCGGGCAACGAGATCGAGGGACCGATGGCAATCGTCATCCTGGGTGGCCTGATCACGTCGACGGCATTGAACCTGATCGTGCTGCCGACGCTGGCATTGCGGTATGGTCGGTTCGAGCTGGACACGCCGGCGGAATCGTCCGCCGCTTCGTCGAACGGGTGACCCATGCACGCATGGCTTGTCGGTATCGCGACGCATCCCGCGCTCGTCTTGATCGTCGTCTTCAGTGTGGCATGTGCCGAGTCGCTCGCCATTGTTGGGACGCTGGTCCCGGCCGGCATCGTGATGTTCGCGGCCGGTGCGTCGATCGGCGCCGGCGTGCTGGAAGTATGGGTCACGCTTGCTGTTGCCGCGCTGGGCGCAATGACGGGGGACGGAGTCAGCTTTGAAGTGGGCCGCCGATACGCTGGTGAAGTGCGCACGTGGTGGGCCGAAAAGGGGCAGGTCGAGCCTGTCTGGTTAAAAAGCGGGGTGGGGGCTAGGTACAAATTTGTGCAAAATTTGGGAACAAATTTATGCAAACCGACGCCTGACGGCGGGCAGGCGACAGGCATCTACGTAATTCTACGTAGACCCTCATACGTAGTTGTGCGCTTGTAAGCTTCCCCCATCGCGCGGAATACTACGGCCCACAGCCGCGGCTTCCACGAGACGCGGCACGACGCATCGACGTCACGCGGGTTCGGCCCTTCGCCGCATCCACTCAAAAAACACATTGGAGACCAGGAGACGCCATGAATCGGGCTTCCAGTACCCTGCTCTGGATCGCGGTCGCGCTGCTCGGCGCGTTCGCATTCGGCACGATCGCACTCGCGCACGGCGAACGCGTCAGTGCGCTCTGGATCGTGATCGCCGCAGTCTGCGTGTATCTGATCGCGTATCGCTTCTACAGCCGTTTCATCGCCAGCAAGGTCATGCAGCTCGACGGGCTGAGGATGACGCCGGCGGTCAAGTACAACGACGGCCTCGACTACGTACCGACCAACAAGTACGTGCTGTTCGGCCATCACTTCGCCGCGATCGCCGGCGCCGGGCCGCTGGTCGGCCCCGTGCTCGCCGCGCAGATGGGCTACACGCCCGGCATGCTGTGGATCCTGGCCGGCGTCGTGTTCGCCGGCGCGGTGCAGGACTTCATCGTGCTGTTCATCTCGACGCGTCGCGACGGCCGTTCGCTCGGCGACCTCGTCAAGATGGAGCTCGGCACGGTGCCCGGCGTGATCGCGCTGTTCGGCGCGTTCCTGATCATGGTGATCATCCTCGCGGTGCTCGCACTGATCGTCGTGAAGGCGCTGACGAATTCGCCGTGGGGCACGTTCACCGTCGCCGCGACGATTCCGATCGCGCTGTTCATGGGCGTCTACACGCGCTACATCCGCCCGGGCCGCATCGGCGAAGTGTCGATCATCGGCTTCATCGGGCTGATGGCGGCGATCTCGTTCGGCCAGAACGTCAGCGCTTCGCCGGCGCTCGCCGCGTGGTTCACGTTCAGCGGCACGCAGCTCACGTGGATCCTGATCGGCTACGGCTTCGTCGCGTCGGTGCTGCCGGTGTGGCTGCTGCTCGCGCCGCGCGACTACCTGTCGACGTTCCTGAAGATCGGCACGATCCTCGGCCTCGCGATCGGCATCCTGGTCGTCGCACCGGAACTGAAGATGCCCGCGCTGACGAAGTTCGTCGACGGCAGCGGCCCGGTGTGGTCGGGCAACCTGTTCCCGTTCCTGTTCATCACGATCGCATGCGGCGCGGTGTCGGGCTTCCACGCGCTGATCTCGTCGGGCACGACGCCGAAGCTGATCGACAACGAAACCAACGCGCGCTTCATCGGTTACGGCGCGATGCTGATGGAATCGTTCGTCGCGATCATGGCGCTGGTCGCCGCGTGCGTGATCGAACCGGGCATCTACTTCGCGATGAACGCGCCGGCGGCCGTGCTCGGCTCGACGCCGGAAGCGGTCGCGAACACCGTCACGCAATGGGGCTTCGTGCTGACGCCCGACATGCTGACGCAAACCGCGAAGGCCGTCGGCGAAACGACGATCATCGCGCGTGCGGGCGGCGCGCCGACGCTGGCCGTCGGCATGGCGCACATCCTGCACCAGGTGATCGGCGGCGAAGCGATGATGGCGTTCTGGTATCACTTCGCGATCCTGTTCGAGGCGCTGTTCATCCTGACGGCCGTCGACGCGGGCACGCGTGCGGGCCGCTTCATGCTGCAGGACCTGCTCGGGACGTTCCACCCGGCGCTCAAGCGCACCGAGTCGCTGCCCGCGAACCTCGTCGCCACCGCGCTGTGCGTGGCCGCGTGGGGCTACTTCCTGTACCAGGGCGTGGTCGATCCGCTCGGCGGCATCAACACGCTGTGGCCGCTGTTCGGCATCTCGAACCAGATGCTCGCCGCGATCGCGCTGGTGCTCGGCACCGTCGTGCTGTTCAAGATGAAGCGCGAGCGCTACGCGTGGGTGACGATGGTGCCGACCGCGTGGCTGCTGATCTGCACGCTGACGGCCGGCTGGCAGAAGATTTTCGACGCGAACCCGAAGGTCAGCTTCCTCGCGCACGCCGCGAAGCTGCAGGCCGCGGTGGACGAAGGCAAGGTGCTCGCGCCGGCGAAGTCGATCGCGCAGATGCAGCGGATCATCTTCAACGACTACATCGATGCGGCGCTGGCCGGGCTGTTCATCTTCGTCGTCGTGGCGATCGCGGTGTATGGCGTGATCGCCGTGCTGCGCGCGCGCCGCGAGTCGAAGCCGACCGTGCGCGAGACGCCGTACGAAGCGATGCCGGCCGCGCAGGCGCTCGGCAGCGGACGCTAACGGGAGGCCGCGATGTTCAGCGATCTTGGCGGCGACCTGCGCACTGCAGGGCGTTACCTCGGGCAGGCGTTGCGGCTGATGGTCGGCCTGCCCGACTACGACACCTACGTCGCGCACATGCGCGAAACCCATCCGGACCGCGAGCCGATGACGTACGAGGAATTCTTCCGCGAGCGTCAGAATGCGCGGTACGGGTCGGGAGCAGGGAAGTGTTGCTGAACCGGGCCGTTGCAATGACCTGACGAATCGGTTCGGTATCGAAACGGAAGCGCCGCGATGGCTGTCGCGGCGCTTTTTTCTTTGGCGGGCCGGCGGCGCGCACCGTACGGCATCCGCGTGCCGTTTGCCCGGGCGCAGCACGATGGCATCCAGCCGCCGGTATCATTAGGGTTCTTTCTTTTCCCGATGGACCGCAGGAGAACACGTCGTGCATGTCGGTGAGCGTTTCAACAGCATTTCCCATCTCGTCGGCGCGGTGCTGTCGGTGGCCGGCCTCGTCGCGCTCGTGACGATGGGCGCGCTCGAAGGCGACCCGTACAAGGTGGTGAGCTTCAGCGTGTACGGCGCGATGCTGATCCTGCTCTACGCGATCTCGACGGCGTATCACAGCGTGCGCAACCCGCGCCTGAAGGCGATCCTGCAGAAGTGCGACCATTCGGCGATCTACCTGCTGATCGCCGGCAGCTACACGCCGTTCACGCTGGTCACGCTGCGCGGCCCGTGGGGCTGGTCGCTGTTCGGCGTGAGCTGGGGGCTCGCCGTATTCGGCATCGTGCAGGAGCTGACGCTCGGGCGCCGCACGCGCCTGCTGTCGATGATCCTGTACGTGCTGATGGGCTGGCTCGCGCTCGTCGCCGTGCGGCCGCTGATCCATGCGCTGCCGCCGATCGGCACCGCGTGGCTCGTGGCCGGCGGCGTGATCTACAGCGTGGGGATCTACTTCTTCATCAACGACGAACGCATCCGCCACGGGCATGGTATCTGGCACCTGTTCGTGCTGGCCGGGAGCCTGTGCCAGTTCGTCAGTGTCGCGATGTATGTCGCGTGAGCGGCATGGGGCGTTGAGCCGGTCACCCCAGGCGAGCGGCGTGCCGGCCGGGGCAGGTGCTATCGGCGCGCGGCGGCTCGCGGAGGCGCGGTCGTTTCGGCGGTTGCCGGCGCCGCCTGCACCGTGAGCCACCACGTCGCCGCGGCGAGCGCCGACAATCCGGCTGCCAACGCCAGCACCCCCCGCATCGCCACCGGAAACGGCTGCAGCGTCGCGATGCACGCGCCGCAGATCGCCACGCCGAGCGCCGATCCGCTTTGCCGTGCCGCGTTCAGCACGGCTGCCGCCACGCCGGCGCGGTGCCGGTCGACCGTCCCGAGCGCCGGCGACGTCGCGGCCGGCGAGATGAAGCCCGATGCGAAGCCGATCGCGAGCATCGGCGCGACGGCGAGCCACGCGGGCGTCGTCGCGCCGATGATCGTCATCCCGAGCGCACCCGTCGCGTAGAGCCCGAACGCCGCGCACATCGTCCCGCGCGCACCGAAGCGTACAACGATCCGCCCCGAGCTGAGCCCGCCGAGCGCGACCATCGCGGTCATCGGCAGGAACGCGAGCCCGGTGTCGAGCGGGCTCGCGCCGCGAACCTGCCGATAGAACAGGCTGAGCACGAACAGCAAGCCGTAGAACACGAACGCCGACGCCATCGACATGAACGTCGACCCCGCGAACAGCCGGTTGCGGAAGAACGCGAGCGGCAGCATCGGTTCGCGGTGTCGCGCCTCGATCGCGATGAACGCAATCCATGCAGCGATGCTGGCCACCGCACCGCCGACGATCGGCGTCGAACGCCAGCCGAGCGACGGGCCTTCGATCAGCGTGCCGATCAGCGCCGCGATCGCGACGATGGCCGCCGCCTGGCCGCCCCAGTCAAACTGCCGCGACCGATCGACGGCGGCGCGCGCGACCGTCCGGCCGAGCCAGATGCCCGCGAGCCCCAGCGGCAGGTTCACGAAGAAGAGGCTGCGCCAGCCGAACAGATCGATCAGCAAGCCGCCGATCAGCGGACCCGACGCCATCGCGATGCCGCCGCAGCCCATCCACACGCTGATCGCCGACGCGCGCGCGGCCGGCTCGGGGAACGCGCGATGGATCAGCGCCAGCGAGCACGGCACCAGCATCGCGCTGCCGACGCCTTGCAACGCGCGGGCGACCGCGAGCGCCGGGAGGGTCGGCGCGATGCCGCACAGGGCCGACGCGACGACGAATACGGCGAGCCCCGCCACATAGACGGTGCGGTCGCCGAGCCGGTCGCCGAGCGTGCCGCCCGTCAGCAGCAGGCTCGCGAACGCGAGCGTGTAAGCGTTCACTATCCACTGCAGGCCGGCCACGCGGCTGCCGAACGTGTGCGCGATGTCGGTGAGCGCGACGTTGACGATCGACGCATCGAGCAGCACGAGCGTGTAGCTCACGCAGGTCGCGGCGAGCACGCGGCGCGCGGCGGCCCGATCCGGTACGGCGGCCGTCATGCGCGCGGGTGCGCCGACGCGGCGCCGCGCAGTGCGCTGAATCCTACCCATCCCCAGTACACGCGATGATGCGCGATCAACCCGTCGCGCAGATCCATCACCTCGACGAGATCCACCTGATCGCCGTCCGGCGTGGCGCGCGGGTATTCCCAGACGAGCTGGCGGCCGTTCGAGAAGAACAGCCCGGTCCGGTACCAGCGCCCGAGCCGGTTGTCCGGATTGCGCAGGCCGGCCGCGAAGAACGCGCCGATCGCGGCCTTGCCGTGCAGCACGCCCGAGCCGTGCGCGGGCAGCGTGGCGACGACGAGCGGCGTTTCGAGCACCGCGTCGTCGGCATACAGCGACATCAGCGCGTCGAGGTCGCGCGCGACGACGGCTGCGTGCCAGTCTTCATGGATGCGCCGGGCGTTGGCGTCGGTGTCTGCGGGTGTCATGGCGGGTTTCCGGAAGTCGATCACGGAAACCACTGTAGGGGCGCGCCGCCGCGAGACGTTTCACGTCGACCCGAAACATGGATGCCCCGCCGCGGCAAGGGCGCTCGGGCGTCGACCCTTAGCCGGCCAGCGCGTCGAGATTCAGCGTATACGACTTGCCGATCCACACCGCGCAATCGCGATGGTCGCGCAGTTCGTCGTGCGTATTCGGATGCAGGAAGATGTCGAGCGCGCCGTGGTTCAGCACGAGCCACGGCACGATGTCGTCGAATCGGGCGGCGTCGAACGCGATCTGGTACGACCAGGCCGGATGCGGGCCGACGAGGCGTTCGTGAAAGCGGCCGAGTTCGATGACCGCGCCGAACCGCGCGTCGACGACCTGGCGAAACGCCCAGGCCGCGTCGCGGCTCGCCGCATCGAAATAGACGTGCGCGTGCCAGCTGTCGATGGCGGTAGTGTCGAGGGCAGCCATGGGGAGACTCGATTAAAAAGGGGAATGCCGGAGATGCCGTGCGAAACGGCCGATGCGTGATTATCGCGCGTCCTTGCCGATTGCGTCGTGTCTCAATCCGGCAAGCCGATTCGAATGATTTGTCCTGCATCAGAAGAATCGGCTGATCCGATGAAATCGTGTCGGGGGTATCCGCGTGCGCGATATCACGCCGGAGCCTTGCGGGCAGGCGCACCGGCCGGAATCGCACCGGCAACACGTCATTTCGGAAATTGAAAGAGCGGGGTGAGCGCCAACCGAAGCGCCGGTAAAAATCCGATCAGATCGTTGAATGAAATAAAGAAATTCCATTTCGAAGGGATTCGTGAATGACGTGGCTCGCACGCCGAATGCGCGGCTGAAAATAACAATTGCGGATTCGGCTATTCAAGCGGCATGCGGCCCGACATACGATGATTTCAACGCATCGATGATGGATCGATGCGGGGACAACCATCTGGAGGCCATTATGCGTTCCCTCGTTCCCGTTGCCGTTCTTTCCTGCGCACTCGCTGCGCTGCCGGCCGTCAGCTTCGCGCAGTCGATCGGCGCCGGCGACACGCCGTATGCCGCGCCGTTGACCTGGTCGGCGGCGCGTGCCGAAACCGATGTGCAGCTGATGCAGATGACGCGTGCCGGCTATCGCGCGACGGCGGCCGGCAACCAGAACTATCCGCTTGCGATGCAGCGTGCGCTCGATCGCGTGTACAACCCGATGCCCGACCGGTGGCGCGACGAAAAGGCCGCGATGGAAGCGCGGGCGGCCCGCGACGCGCAGAGCGGCCATCCGGTGAAGGCGTTCTTCGTGAAAACCGCGTACTACCTGAAGGGCGAGAACACGTTTTGATGCAGGAGACGAACATGGCATGCCCCGACCGATGGTCCGGCGTGTTGCGTGCGTCGGCGATACGCAGGCTGCCGGAGGCGTGCGCGACGCGACGGCGCGCCGACGTGCACGGCATGCGGCGCCGGGCGCACACCCGGTGCGACGCGGGCCGCAGCGCCGTCGTGTGCCGCAGTGCGTGGCCCGGGGCGGCGCAGGACGACGCGTCCGCGAGCGAGGGCAAATCATGAAGGCTGCCCGAAAAGGCCGGCGCCATCCGCCGTTGACGCGCGAATGGCTGCTGCCGCTGCCGCCCGCGCATGCGCGCGACATCTCGCTGAAATGCCACATGGCGCTGGTCGCGCTGCGCGGCGAGCACGGTAGCGAAACGCTGCTGCTGCGGCTGCGCACGAGCGTGTATCTGGTGTTCCTCGCGCTCGACGATGCGGTCTCTCCCGACGCGACCATCGACCTGTGCGTCGACGCGGAGCGCGTGCTCGACGCGAGCGTGGCGCGCGCCGCGCAAAGCGGTGCGTGGACGCTGCACGCCGACGAATGCGCGGTGCTCGAACGCGTGCTCGCCGCGAACGACGCATGCGTCGCGACGCTCACGCGGCATCGGCTGGCCGAGCTGTGGCGTCACGTCTGCACGTTCGCTTCCGCCGAACAGCCGGGGATCGTCGCGCAGGCGGCGGCGAAGATGCGGGCGCCGGCCGTTCTGCATTGAATGGCTGGCCGCGGGCCGCGTTTCATACCCGTCCGATTCCATCGCGCGGCCGCGCGCCGTCTAATGACTTGACGTCCTCGTCTCCCTAAAGGGAGAGGATTCCCACACCTGGCGATGCACGTCCGCATCGGAGAATGTTCAACGCAGCGTTGGTATCTCGATCATGCTCGACACCACAGTCACTGCAGGCCCACTCTCTTATTCTCAGTCCCGCGATACCTTTCGGCCGCGTCGTGCTGTCTTTCGATCCGCACGACGAACAGGACTGGGTGGAACCGCTTTCGTCGACTTCCTCGAACGTGGCCCCGTGCGCGATCGCTTTATAGCGGAGCTTGTTCCGGAAGGACGACCAGGATGCGTCGTAGACGCTCTTCGCCATCCTGGTTCTGGCGAGTTTGACGGCAGATACGTTGCCAACCGCGATGTAATCGAATCGCCGCACCAGATCGAGCGTGAGCTTGTGCTGGAAGTCGGCGCGGGCATTGGCGATCTTTGCGTGCAGCTTCGCGATATGTCGCTTGTGCTTTCGTGCTCGCTGCGCTTTCGCCAGCTTTTCCGCCGCGCGTCGACCGAACCGATCGTTAGGCAGCTTCTCGCCGGTCGAAAGTGTGGCGAAGTCTTTCAGGCCGAGATCGATGCCGACACCGGAGCGGATCGGGCGGGCCTGCACATCGGGTATCTCGATCACGATATTCAGGAACCAGTTGCCGCGCGCATCCCGCGCGAAGTTGGTGCCATCCTTGATCTTGCCTTCGGGAAGCGGTCGGCTGTTGAACACGCGGAAGGTGTTGCCGGCGAAACGAAACGCGTCGCCCTCGCGCTTCAGGTCGCGGCCCTTCAGCGGCACCCAGCCCAGCGATTTCCTGCCGCGATAACGCAGGCAGGGCCGACGGTGCTGGCTGCGCGACTTCGCATATTGCTCGCAAGTCGCGTTGACCGTGCCGGAGTGAATACCGAGTTCCTTGCTGCTGCCGGTCGTCAGCACGTTCAGATCGAATCCCGTCGGCCACTTCCTGCTCCACTTGAGCGCGTGCTTCTGCGTGTCGTTGCAGAAGTTCCAGACGTAGTTCACCGCGCGGCTCTGCTTGTTGAGCAGTCCGTTGAGCGATTTCACCCGGTAGCGATAGACAAGGATCATGCAGGTGATCCTAACCCGTGGAAGAAGCTGTCTGTCAACAGCACTCCTTTCCTCCCCGTCCTGAAGGACGGGGTTTCTCGGAGCAACTGATGACTGGAACCCGGCGAGTCCGGGCGACGAGGATCCATCCTCGCGTTTGCGGCGATCGTGCGTGTCGACGCGAACGCATTCGTTTCAGTCAGGAGGAGCGATGGCGCTATACAGGAGCGGCGGCTACTTCACGTGCGGAAGTGGCCGCGCATTCAGCGAGAACCTGCCGCCGGGCAGCAAGGTGACGGTGGCGGGCATCTATCGATGCACCGTGTGCGGCGACGAGATCGGCATTGCGAGATCGCAGACGTTGCCGTCCGAGGAAGCGCATCCGCACGATCTCGATCCGCCGTCCGACCCGCTGCTCGATCCGGGGCCGACTGCCTGGCAACTGATCGCCGCGGCGGAGTCGCGAAGCTAGGCCACCGACGTTCGCCCCCGCACGCAGGCGCGCAAGCGCAATGCGTCACACGGCGTCCGTCAAAACAAAAAGCGCCACGGAGCGAACTCCGTGGCGCTTTTTCGATGCGTGGCCGCTGCGAAGGCGTGAACCTTCGTGCGGTGAAACGCGCTTAAGCGGCCGTTGCCGACTTCGCCGGCTTCTGCAGCTTGCCCTTGCCGGCGCGCTGGATTTCCTCGAGCTTGATCTCGACGTGGCGCGAGAACACGTACTCGGCCGGGCGCTGTTTCGCGATCGAGATGTCCGGGGCGAACGGGCCGTCGGTCTTGATGCCCTTGCGGCTCACGCGCAGCGCCTTCAGCGGGTTCGAGATCGTGTCCATCACCGCCGTGGCCTCGAAGCCGCAGTGGACCATGCAGTCCGCGCACTTCTCGTAGTTGCCGACGCCGTAGTTGTCCCACTCCGTCGTTTCCATCAGTTCCTTGAAGGTCTTCACATAACCTTCGCCGACCAGGTAGCACGGCTTCTGCCAGCCGAACACCGTACGCGCCGGGTTGCCCCACGGCGTGCACTTGTACGTCTGGTTGCCGGCCAGGAAGTCGAGGAACAGCGACGACTGGCTGAACGACCAGCGCTTGCCGCCTTCGCCGCGCTTCAGGATTTCGCGGAACAGGTTCTTCGTCTTGTCGCGGTTCAGGAAGTGCTGCTGATCCGGCGCGCGCTCGTACGCGTAGCCCGGCGACACGGTGATGCCGTCGACGCCGATCGGGCCCAGCGTGTCGAAGAACTTCGCGACACGCTCCGGCACCGCATCGTTGAACAGCGTGCAGTTGATGTTCACGCGGAAGCCGCGGCGCTTCGCTTCCTTGATCGCCGCGACGGCCTTCTCGTACACGCCTTCCTGCGACACCGAGTGATCGTGTGCTTCCTTGTCGCCGTCGAGGTGGACCGACCAGACGAAATACGGGCTCGGCGCGTAGTCGTCCATCTTCTTTTCCATCAGCAGCGCGTTCGTGCACAGGTACACGAACTTCTTGCGCTTCATGATGCCCTTGACGATTTCCGGCATCTCCTTGTGGAGCAGCGGCTCGCCGCCGGCGATCGACACGACGGGCGCGCCGCACTCGTCGACAGCCTGCAGGCATTCCTCGACGGACAGGCGCTGGTTCAGGATCGGATCCGGATAATCGATCTTGCCGCAGCCGTTGCACGCGAGGTTGCAGCGGAACAGCGGCTCGAGCATCAGCGCGAGCGGATAGCGTTTGTTGCCGGACAGGTGCTGGCGCACGATGTAGGCGCCGACACGGACTTGCTGGAGCAGCGGAATAGACAAGGGATGTCCTCCTTAAACTTCGCGGGCGACAGCTTGCGTGAGCTTCGCCGGCAACTTGAATTCGACTTTTTCTTCACGGCCCGCCATCGTCGCGACATCGACGGGCCCCAGCGCGCGCAGCGCGCCGATTACATCCTCGACCATTTCCTCGGGCGCCGACGCGCCGGCGGTCAGGCCGACCGTCTGCACGCCCGCGAACCATTCGGCCTTCACTTCCGAGCCGTCGGCGACGAGATAGCTCGGCACACCGCTTTCGGTGCCGATCTCGCGCAGGCGGTTCGAGTTCGAGCTGTTCGTCGCACCGACGACGAGCAGCACGTCAACCTGTTCGCTCAGCTCGCGCACGGCGGCCTGGCGATTCTGCGTGGCATAGCAGATGTCGCGCGTGTCCGGGCCGACGAGGTCGGTGAACCGGCGCTGCAGCGCTTCGATGATGCCGCGCGTGTCGTCGACCGACAGCGTGGTCTGCGTGATGTACGCGACCGGCGTATCGACGGGCAGCGTCAGCGTATCGACTTCGGCTTCGCTCTGCACGAGGATCACCTCGGCCGGAATCTGGCCGATCGTGCCCTCGACTTCCGGGTGGCCCGCATGGCCGATCAGGATCAGCCGGCGGCCCGCCGCGACGTACTGGCGGCCCTGCACGTGCACCTTCGTGACGAGCGGGCAGGTCGCGTCGAGCACGTCGAGCCCGCGCGTTTCCGCATCGCGCTCGACCGTCTGGGCGACACCGTGCGCGCTGAAGATCGCGACAGCGCCGTGCGGCACCTCGTCGAGTTCCTCAACGAATCGTGCCCCTTTATTACGCAGATTTTCGACGACATGCCGGTTATGCACGATCTCGTGACGCACATAGACCGGCGCGCCGTGCTGTTGCAGCGCGCGATCGACGATCTCGATCGCACGGACAACCCCCGCACAAAAGCCGCGGGGCTGGGCAAGGATGACTCGCATAAGTGAGCGAACTCCGACGACAGACACCGGGGTTCGAGGCGCTGGCACACGCTTGCTCGCCCCGGCTTGATGTTATGAAGGCAGGAACGAACCGGCCGGCCAGGCCCCGGAACCCCGAATTAATCGCGCATTTTAACCCTATCGGGCCGTCCGTGCTTCGGTGCTGTGTCGGCACCGTTGCAATTGCGGGAGAGCCGCGTCGGCGCTGGCGCGCGCGGAACCCGGTAAACTGCGCGGTTTCGCGGTCGGCCGCTCCGGCTGCCCGCCATCGCGCTCATTTCAAGGCCATTCGATGACCGTCGATTCTTACGCGTATTGCCCGTCCGCCCGTGCGGTGCCGGCTGTTTTGTTCCAGACCCTCATTCATGCCGAACGCGCCGGCGCGCGGCAGGAGGCAGGCCGATGATGCTGGCGATCGCTTTCCTGGTGTCCGGCCTGTCGCTGGTGATCTGGATCGTGCTGCTCGTCGCGCGCGGCGGCTTCTGGCGCGCGCAGCCCGCGCGGCCGCTGCCGCCCGACGCCCGCGGCGCGGCAGCCGAGGCCGGCTGGCCGGCCGTCGTGGCGGTCGTGCCGGCGCGCAACGAAGCCGACGTGATCGCCCGCGCGGCGACTTCGCTGCTCGAGCAGGACTATTCGGGCGACTTCCATCTGATCATCGTCGACGACCACAGCGACGACGGCACCGCCGACGCGGCCCGCGCGGCCGCGCTCGCGATCAACCGCGCCGACCGGCTGACGGTGCTGACCGCGAAGCCGCTGCCGGCCGGCTGGTCGGGCAAGGTGTGGGCGCAGTCGCAGGGGATCGCGGCGGTGCAGACGCTCGGCCTGCCGGCCGACTACCTGCTGCTGACGGATGCCGACATCGGCCATCCGCCCGACGCCGTCGCGCAGCTCGTCACGCGCGCGCAGGCCGAGCATCGCGATCTCGTGTCGCTGATGGTGCGGCTGCGCTGCGACTCGTTCTGGGAAAAGGCGCTGATCCCGGCGTTCGTGTTCTTCTTCGCGAAGCTGTACCCGTTCTCGTGGATCAACAACCCGCGCAACCGGACGGCCGGCGCGGCGGGCGGCTGCATGCTCGTGAAGCGCACGGCGCTCGAGGAAGCGGGCGGCATCGAATCGATTCGCGGCGCGCTGATCGACGACTGCAGCCTCGCCGCGCAGATCAAGCATCGCGGCAGCGGCCGCCATCCGATCCGGCTCGATCTCGCCGATCGCAGCGTGTCGCTGCGCCCGTACGACAGCTGGCGCGACATCTGGAACATGATCGCGCGCACCGCGTTCACGCAGCTGCACTATTCGCCGCTGCTGCTCGTCGGCACGCTGCTCGGGATGACGATCATCTACCTGGTGCCGCCCGTCGTCGCGCTCGTCTACGGCGCGCGTGCGTGGCCGGCCTGGCTCGCGTGGGCGTCGATGTGCGCCGCGTATGCGCCGATGCTGCGCTACTACCGGCGCTCGCCGCTGTGGGCGCCCGCGCTGCCGCTCGTCGCGCTGTTCTACGTCGGCGCGACGTTCGCGTCCGCGTGGCGTTACTGGCGCGGCAAGGGCGGCCAGTGGAAGGCGCGCGTGCAGGCGCCGGTGGAGCGCTGACCCACGCCGGCGGATGCCGGCCGTCCCGATCAACCGGAACGCCGAAAACACACAGCCCGGATCGACGCAAGCCGATCCGGGCTGTGTGCTTTCCGGCCGGTTGCCGGCCGATGCGCGCGCTTACCGCTGGGTCAGCATCATGTACATCTGGATCACGACGTCCGGCGAGAACGTGAACGGCACCCAGCCGTAGCCCGTATGGCGAGCGACCAGCAGACGGTCGCCGTTCGACTGCTTCTGCACGGCCATCATCGGGTTCTTCGTCGTCACGAAACGCCAGCCGGCCGGAATGCCGGGCGGCGGCTCCGGCTGCATCGACGCGCGTGCGTGCGCGAGTTCCTCGATCAACTGGCCCAGTTGCTCCGGATGCAGCGTGATCGATTCGCCGTTGATGGTCAGCGTGAGTTCGTTCTGGGACGGGCGCGCGACGTGCAGCGTCGCCTTGTCGGCCGGCGCGGCGGCGGTGCCGGTTTCGGTTTCAACCGCGGCGTCGGTTTGCGCCGCCGGGACGATCGCGGTGTCGGCGGCGGCGGCCGCAGTCGACACCTCGGCTGCTTCGGCCTCAACCGGTGCGGCTGCGTGTCCGGCCGGCTCCGTTGCCGGTGTGTCCGCCGGTGCCGGTTCGACGACTTCGGCCGTCACGGCCGAGGCGGCAACCGCGCTCGTCGCGGCTTCCTTGACGACGGCCTCGACCAGCGCTTCGGCGTCGGCGATGGCCTTCGCGTGGTGCTGTGCGGCCGCCTCGGCCTGGGCGATCGCCTCGGCATGGCGTTGCGTGACGGCTTCGGCTTCGGCGGTGGCTTCGGCGTGGCGTTGCGCGGCGGCTTCGGCCTGGGCGATCGCCTCGGCGTGACGCCGCGTGATGGCTTCGGCCTCGGCGGTTGCGTCGGCGTGACGCTGGGCGGCGGCCTGCGTGTCGGCGAGCGCCTGCGTGTGACGCTGGGCGAGCGCCTCGGCCTCGGCGATCGCGGCCAGGTGGCGCTGCGCGGCGGCTTCGGCTTCGGCGGTCGCTTCCGCGTGGCGCTTCGCGGCGGCTTCGGCTTCGACGGTCGCCGCGGCATGACGTTGCGCGGCCGCGTCGGCTTCGGTCGCGGCGGCGTGATGACGCTGCGCGGCGGCCTCGGCTTCGGCGATCGCCGCCGCGTGGCGCTGCGACGCGGCTTCGGCATCCGCGTGACGTTGCGCGAGCGCTTCGGTCAGCGCGGTGGCTTCCGCATGGCGTTGCGAAGCGGCTTCGGCTTGCGTGGCCGCATCCGTATGACGTTGGGCGGCCGCTTCGGCGGCGGCGGTGGCGTCGGCGTGGCGCCGCTGCGCGGCTTCGGCGTCGGCGGCCGCGGCCGTGTGGCGCTGCGCGGCGGCCTGCGCTTCGGCTTCCGCCGCTGCGTGACGCTCGGCCGCGGCCCGGGCTTCCGCTGCCGCGGCGCGCGCGAAGGCTTCCGCGCTGCGTGCCGCCTGCTGGGCGGCGTGGTGATCGTGGAGGAGCTGATCGACGCCCGTGGCGAGCGAAGCGATCTGATCGTTCAGGTTCATGCGTGTCTTCTCTGCGTAAGACCCGCGATTTTAACCGCTGCGCCGATACCGGTCCGTGCGCGACGTGTAACAAAGTGCGCGAAGCGGCGCGAGGGGCGCCGCTTTGTGTTACTTCAGGTAGCCCGCCGAGCCGAACCAGTCCAGCGCGTCGCGCAGCCCTTCGCGATACGGGCGTGCACGGTAGCCGAGCTCACGCTCGGCCTTCGCCGACGTGAAATACATCTTGTTCTTCGACATCCGCAGCCCGTCCACGGTGACGAACGGCTCCTTCTTCGTGAACTTCGCGACCGCTTCGGCGCCGACCGCGAGCGGGTACAGCGGCCAGCGCGGCAGCGCGATCGTCGGCGCCTTGCGGCCCGTCATCTGCGCGATGTCCGCGAGCATCTGCTGCAGCGGCAGGTTCTCGCCGCCGAGGATGTAGCGCTCGCCGACCCGGCCGCGCTCGAGCGCGAGAAAGTGGCCGTGCGCGACGTCGTCGACGTGCACGAGGTTCAGCCCCGTGTCGACGAACGCGGGAATCTTGCCGAGCGCGGCCTCGACGATGATGCGGCCGGTTGGCGTCGGCTTCACGTCGCGCGGGCCGATCGGCGTCGACGGATTGACGATCACGGCGGGCAGCCCTTCGTCGGCGATCATCCGTTCGACCGCGCGCTCCGCGAGCACCTTGCTGCGCTTGTAGACGCCGATCGCCTGCTCGGCCGTGAGCGGGCGGTTTTCGTCGGACGGGTCGCCGGCGCTCGTCACCTTCAGCGTCGCGACGCTGCTCGTGTAGACGATCCGCTCGACGCCTTCCGCGCGGGCCGCGCGCATCGTCGCGACCGCGCCTTCGAGGTTCGCGCGTTCGATCTCGTCGGGGTCGGGCGCCCACAGCCGGTAGTCGGCCGCCACGTGCAGCAGGTAGCGCACGCCGCGCAGCGCGGCGCGCATCGACGCTTCGTCGCGCATGTCGCCGGTGACGATCTCGGCATCGAGATCCGCGACGTTCGTGCGCGGGCTGGTCGGGCGCACGAGCACGCGCACCGCATAGCCTTTCTGCTGCGCGATGCGCGCGACGGCCGAGCCGACGAAACCGGACGCACCGGTGACGAGAACGAGATCGCGGGAGGTATCAGTCATGCGTTTCCTTCGGGGCCGCGCGGGCGGCGCGGCGGTTGGGCATCGGCGAGATTGTACGTGGTCGGCGTGCGCGGCGACGCCCGGCCGGCGCGTGTGCGAAGCGGCCGACGCGACTACAATGCCGGGCTTGAATGCAACGGGAGGGCGACGCGATGAGCCGCAATGAACTGGACGAACGGATCGAGACCTACTACGTGCGGGTGCGCGGCGTCGTGCAGGGCGTCGGCTTTCGTCATGCGACGGTGCGCGAAGCGCATGCGCTGAAGCTGCGCGGCTGGGTCGCGAATCTCGAGGACGGCACCGTCGAGGCGATGATCCAGGGCCCCGGCGCGCAGATCGACCGGATGCTCGCGTGGCTGCGTCACGGGCCGCCCGCCGCGCGCGTGACCGAGGTGACGTTCGAGGAACGCCTGACCGAGCGGCGCTTCGAGCGCTTCCAGCAGCAGTAAGCGGCACAGAACAATCATGACGGGGTATCCGGAAGCCGGGCGCGGCCTCATGCTGTCGGTGATGGCGTCGACGCTGTTCGCGCTGATGTCGGCTTACGCGAAACTGCTCGCGCCGCTCACGGGGCTCGACATCTTCGCGTGGCGCATCGTGTGGACCGCGCCGGGCGCGCTCGCGCTGATCGCGCTGCGCGGCCGCTGGCCGGCGCTCGTCGAGCTTGCGCGGCGCAGTGCGCGCGACTGGCGCCTGCTGATCGCGCTGCCGGTGAGCGCGGCGCTGCTCGGCGTGCAGCTGTGGCTGTTCCTGTGGGCGCCGCTGCACGGCCGCATGCTCGAAGTGTCGCTCGGCTATTTCCTGCTGCCGCTGACGATGGTGCTCGTCGGCCGCTTCTACTATCACGAACGGCTCGACCCGCTGCAATGGGCGGCGGTCGCGTGCGCGGCGCTCGGCGTCGCGCACGAGGTGTGGGCGACGCGCGCGTTCGCGTGGCCGACGCTGGTCGTCGCGCTCGGCTATCCGCCGTATTTCGTGCTGCGCCGGCGGATCAACGCCGATTCATTGGCCGCCTTCGCGATCGAGATCGTGCTGCTGGGCCCGGTCGCGCTGGCGATGGTCGCGACGAGCGCGACGCGGGTCGCCGGCCATCCGCTGCTGTGGGCGGCGCTGCTGCCGGGGCTCGGCATCCTCAGCACGCTCGCGCTCGCGAGCTACCTGAAGGCGAGCCGGATGCTGCCGATGGCGCTGTTCGGGATTCTCGGCTACGTCGAGCCCGTGCTGCTCGTCGTGGTGTCGCTGCTGCTGCTCGGCGAGACGCTCAGCGTCGCGCAGCTCGCGACGTACGGGCCGATCTGGGTCGCCGTCGCGCTGACCGCATGGCACAGCGCGATGCTGATGCGGCGCTTGCCCGCGCGCGGATAACCGCATCATCGCGATGCGCCGGCCATGCGGAACGTGCCGCGCATCGCGTGCATCATCGACCATCGAACAGCGCTCGTTCCGCTGCCGAATCCCTCGATACTGACCGCCAACTGACGTCGCGCTGACGCGAATCTGGCGACGCTGTCCGCTTTGCGTGGCAAGGCTCGCGCTTGTAATCGAACAGAAGATTCGGTTGCACTTTGTTACTTAGGGTCTCCCCTGATCGGCCATTAGACTGATCCGATCGACTTCCCTTCGTATGCAGCTTTCAATGAACGGTCATCTCCGTGCCTGGCCAGCCGGATTGGCGCGATGCGAGCATACGCGTATCGCCGCTGATCGCGTTCGCCTTCTCCTGTCCGATCCCTCTCCTGGTGCGTGTCGCACCACCGCCGCACAGGTGCGCTCATGTCGTTGAGCCCGCTGCATGCTGCCGCGGTGCCTCCGTCGCGCAGCGGCCGCCTGATCGAAGTCGATTTCTTCCGCGGGCTCGTGCTGTTGATGATCGTCGTCGATCACATCGGCGCGAGCGTGCTGTCGCGCGTGACGCTGCACGCGTTCGCGCTGTGCGATGCGGCCGAAGTGTTCGTGTTCCTCGGCGGCTTCGCGACCGCGAGCGCGTACGGCGCGATCGCCGAGCGGCACGGCGCGCGCGCCGCGCAGCAGCGTTTCGTGCGGCGCGCGATGCAGATCTACCGCGCGTTTCTTGCGACGTCGACGCTGATGCTCGTCGTGTCGGTGGTGCTCGACCACTTCGGCATCGACGCGCCGAACCTCGCGCTCGACGACGTCAGCGTGATGCTCGCGTCGCCGCTCACGGGGCTCGCCGAGCTGCTGACGTTCCAGCGCCAGCCGTATCTCGCGTCGGTGCTGCCGATGTACGTGCTGTTCGCGCTCGCGTCGCCGGTGCTGGTGCCGTTCGCGCGGCGCCATCCGTGGCCGCTCGTCGCGATCAGCGCCGCGTCGTGGCTCGCGGCGCCGTGGCTCGGCCCGGAGCTGCTGGACACCGACGGCTTCCGCTGGAGCTTCAACCCGTTCGCGTGGCAACTGATGTTCGTCGCCGGCGTGCTCGCGCGCTGCCAGCCGTTCTACCGGCGCGTCGCGCTCGGCCGCTGGGGCGCCGCGGCGACCGGGCTCGCGTGCGCGATCGTGCTCGGCTGCGCGAGCTACAAGCTGTTCTCGGGGCTGCCGGTGCCCGAAGGCGTGCTCAAGCGCGATCTCGCGCTGCCGCGCGTCGTGAGCTTCGCGGCCATCGCGTGGCTGATGGCCGATTGCGTGCGCTTCGGCTGGATCGCGCGGATCGCGCAGGGCGTGCGGCCCGTCGTGGCGGTCGGCCAGCGCGGGCTGATCTGCTTCGTCGCGGGGGCGGCGATCTCGCTCGTGATCGATTCGCTGCTGCATCCGGTCTCGGGCAGCGCCGATTTGCGGCATGTCGGCGTGGGCCTCGTCGCCGACGCGTGCGCGGTCGGGCTGATGATGGCGGTGGCCGGTTCGGGAACGTGGATCGCGCGATGGCGCGCCGCGGCGGCGTAGGCGTGCGCGAGGGGGGGCATGCGGCGCGGCAGGCGCCGCGCGGCGTCAGTGAGGTGAGCCGATACGGGAGCGGGGCGTGGCGGTCGGGTCGTCGGATTCCGCGTCGTCGCGCTCGTCCTGCGCCGGATCGTCGTGCTCCGCGAGGACCGCGTCGGCTTCGGCCGCGGCCCGTGCGGCGCGCATCGCGGTGCAGCGCTGCGCGTGCCGGATGTCCGACAGGATCCTCAAAAGCCGCGTCGTCTTGCTTTTCATCGTGTTCTCCCGCCAGTGCGCATCTCGCGAAGCGGATGCATTGCTTGCAACCAGTGTAGGACGCGTTCGCGCGCCTCGCGGGAGAATGTGGCGTGCACGCCGCACGCCGAGGGATAGTACTTACTGCGCGGCGGCGGCCTGCGCCTGCAGCGCTTCCTCGCGGCGCTCTTCCGTGCAGCGCTGATGCTGGCGCGACAGGCGGTTCATCAGCGGCAGCAGCAGCAGCGCGAGCAGCATGCCGATCGCGGCGAGCCAGCCGAGCTTCTCGAACAGCGACAGGTAGAGCGGCAGCGATTCGGTGGCCGGCAGTTCGTGCGACGGCATCTGCGCGAAGTTCGCGACGACGCTGCCCAGATACTGCGACACGCCCGTCGCGACGAAATACGCACCCATCATGAAGCCGCTCATGCGCGCCGGCACGTAGCGGGCGATCATCGCGAGGCCGAGGCCGCTCACCAGCAGCTCGCCGAGCGAGTACAGGCCGTAGCCCCACACCATGAACCACGACGACACGCGGCCGTCGACCGCGTAGCGCCCGCTGATCGTGAACACCAGGTAGCCCGCGGCGACCGCGCCGAAACCGAGCGCGTACTTCGCGGCGACCGGCAGGTCGCGGCCGCCCTTCGCGACGGCGTTGTAGACCCACACGAGCACCGGGCTCAGCAGCATGATCCAGATCGGGTTCAGCGCCTGGAATTGCGCGGCGCTCCACGTGAACAGCGTCGTGCCGAACAGCATGAAGCGCGGATCGACGTTGCGCAGCGCGAACAGCGTCAGCGACGTCGACATCTGCACGTAGAAGATGAAGAACAGGATCACCTGGCCGATCAGCACGAGCGCCGCGATCAGGCCGGCGCGCTCCGAGCGCTCCGACTTCGCGATCATGTACGCGAAGATCGCGAGGATCGCGAACGCGGCCGTCCAAACGCTCGCGACCGCGAGCTGCTTGTGCTGCAGCACGTACAGCGTGATCAGCGCGAGCGCGACGCCGCCGGCCGCGACCGCGCCGAGGCGCTTCCAGCGGATCGGCTGGTCGTCCGGCTGCGAGCCGACGTGCGCGAGCGTGCGGTGCATCAGCATGAAGTTGAGGATCGCGAGCAGCATGCCGCCGCAGCAGACCGCGAACGCGGTGTGCCAGCCCCAGTGATCCTTGATCCACGGCGTCGCGAGCATCGACACCGTCGAGCCGATGTTGACCGCCATGTAGTAGATCGTGAACGCGCTGTCGATGCGCGCGTCGTCGCCTTCGTAGATGCGGCGCACGAGGTTCGCCGCGTTGGCCTTGAACAGGCCGTTGCCGACGACGATCACGCCGAGCGACGCGTACATGTACGTCAGCTGATCGTTCGGCACCGCGAGCATCAGGTAGCCGGCGCACAGCACGGCCGCGCCGATGATCATCGTGCGGCGCGCGCCGAGCACCTTGTCGCCGATCCAGCCGCCGATCGACGGCGCGGCGTAGACGAGTGCGGTGAACGCCCCCCAGGTCAGGTTCGCGTGGCTGTCGGTGAAGCCGAGCCGGTCGACCATGAAGAGGACCAGGAGCGCGGCCATGCCGTAGTAGCCGAAGCGCTCCCACATTTCGATGAGGAAGACCGTCGTAAACGATCGGGTCTGTGAAACAGGTGCGTGCATCATCAATCTCGTTTGAAACGGACGGCGCGGATTGCGCGTCGCCTTGGGGTCGAACTGGCGCCGGAGCACTGGGGCCGGGTAGGCTTGCGTCGGCGATGGAGCAGTCGGGCGGATTAGCCCGGGCCGGGGTCGGACTCCGCCCGACACGGCGGAGCGCGGCCCCGACCGGCGCGCGAGTGGTAACGTTCGCCGGTCCGGTGCGTCAGGTTCGCGCCACTTAGGGAAACTCCCGATATGGCAGCAGCTTTCAGGAACATTTGTCTCATCATCTACTTGTAAGCTTGACGCCCGTTCTCCGCAAATTCCCGGAGAGCCGCTTGCAGCTTGCCTGTGAAGCCTGCGAGTCTGGCAAGATAGCGCGTCGTTTCGCTCGCTTCGGGCCCTGTTTAGTGCACCGGGCTCAACGCCGAAGACGTGTGCGAACCTGAAGATTAAGCTATCTCCAATTAACTTAGTTACTTTCCATCAAACATTTTTTGACGACCACTTTTCGGCCTGCTATGGTTCCCCCCACTGAAAACTCGCGATCGGCAGACGCTGTCGCACTTGGCAGCAAGATTCGCGCGTTGCGCCAACGTCTGAAGCGCACGCTCGACGACACCGCTACCGCCGCGGGGATTTCGAAGCCGTTTCTGTCTCAAGTCGAGCGCGGGCTCGCGTCGCCGTCACTGACGTCGCTGGCCGGTATTGCCCACGCGCTCGGTGTGACGGTGCAGTACTTCGTGGATACGCCGAGCGAAGAACGCTCGGTTTGCCGAGGCGATCAGTTGCGCTTCTTCGGGTTTGCCGATTCGGCGAACCTGTTCGCGAGGCTGACGAACGTGTCCGAAGGGCGCCAGCTGGAGGCGATCCTCGTGAGGATGCCGCCGGGGCAGAAACGGTCCGAGGTGACGACACATGCAGGAGAGGAGTTCCTGTACGTGATTGAAGGGGAAGTGTCGCTGACGCTGGAAGGCAAGACGTTCGTCCTGCAGGCCGGTGACAGTTCGCACTATCAGTCGACGGTCCCGCACAGCTGGGTCAACACCGCGAAGATCGAGTCGGTGGTGGTCTGGGTCGGTACGCCGCGACTGTTCTAACGCACGGGTATTCCTTCGTTTCTTCGACGGGATGCCTGTCGAAAGAAATGTAAGGAATACTAACATGCAATACGAGAACCACGGGCCTCCTCAATCGCTGCCCCCGTCAGCGTCTTACGCGTAAGCCGCGGCATCCGCCGCGCGACGCCCACCGAACAACCTTCTCAAGACTGCCACGATGAAATCCTTGCATGCCATGTCGGCCGTGCTGGCCGCGCTCGCCCTGACGACGCCCGTCGCCCACGCCGTAACCGTTCCGTCGAACGTCGCGCTCGCTCCCCAACAGGACCTGACGCGACAGGTGCCGGCCGAAGTCGAGTCGCTCGACCCGGCGCACATCGAATCGTGGACCGGCAACACGATCGGCCTCGACCTGTTCGAAGGGCTCGCGCGCATCGATGCGGCCGGCCAGGTCGTGCCGGGCGTCGCGCTGTCGTGGGAACGCAAGACGCCGCAGACGTGGATCTTCAAGCTTCGCCACGACGCGAAGTGGAGCAACGGCCAGCCGGTGACGGCCGCCGATTTCGTCTATTCGTGGCAGCGCCTCGTCGATCCGAAGACGGGCTCGAAGTACACGATCCTCGTCGAGTTCATCAAGAATTCGAAGGACATCATCGCGGGCAAGGCCGCGCCGTCGACGCTCGGCGTGCGCGCCGTCGATCCGTACACGCTCGAGGTGACGACCGACGTGCCCGTCGCGTTCTTCCCCGAACTGACCGCGATGGCGCCGCTCGTGCCGGTGAACAAGGACGTGGTCGCGAAGTTCGGCGACGCATGGACGCGCCCGGGCAACCTCGTCAGCAACGGCGCGTACCAGCTCGTCGACTGGCAGCCGAACAACCGCATCGTGGCGACGAAGGACGCGAAGTACTGGAACGCGTCGAAGGTCGTGATCAACAAGGTCACGTACCTGCCGATCGAAAGCGACGAAACCGCGATGCGCATGTACCAGGCCGGCCAGATCGACTACAGCTACTCGATTCCGTCGGGCATCTTCCAGCAGGTCAGCAAGCAGTTCGGCGGCGAACTGCGCCCGGGCCTGCAGCTCGCGACCTACTACTACTACCTGAACAACAGCGACGCGGCGCTGAAGGACAAGCGCGTGCGTGAGGCGCTGTCGATGGTGATCGATCGCGACGTGCTCACGTCGAAGCTCACGCAGGCCGGCGAGAAGCCGATGTACGGGCTGATGCCGAACGGCACGAAGGGCGTGCAGCCGTTCACGCCGGAATGGGCGTCGTGGCCGATGGCCAAGCGCATCGCGGCCGCGAAGGACCTGCTGAAGCAGGCTGGCTATTTGGACGCGAAGCCGCTGTCGTTCACGCTCACGTACAACACCAACGACCTGCACAAGAAGGTCGCGCTGTTCACCGCATCGGAATGGCGCACGAAGCTCGGCATCACCACGAAGCTCGAGAACGTCGAGTTCAAGGTGCTGATGAAGCAGCGGCATGACGGCAAGGTGCAGATCGCGCGCGACGGCTGGTTCGCCGACTACAACGACGCGATGACCTTCTTCGACCTGATCCGCTGCGGCAGCTCGCAGAACACCGTCGGCTACTGCAACAAGCAGGTCGACGCGCTCGTCGAGGAAGGCAACCAGAAGCTCGACGACAAGGCGCGCGCCGCGCTGCTCACGCAGGCGCACGACATGGCGCTGAACGACACGCCGATGGTGCCGCTGTTCCAGTACTCGGCCGACCGTCTCGTGAAGCCCTACGTGGGCGGCTACTCGCTGAAGAACGTGATCGACATGCGTGCTTCGCAGGACATGTACCTGATCAAGCACTGAGCGGAGCGATCATGCTGGCCTACGCATTGAGGCGCACGTTGTGGGCGGTGCCGACGATCCTCGCGGTCATCACCGTCTGCTACCTGCTGCTGCATTTCACGCCCGGCGGCCCGTTCGATACGGAGAAGCAGCTGTCCGCCGCGACGCTCGCGAACCTGAACGCGAAGTACCACCTCGACGAGCCGCTGTGGAAGCAGTACCTGCTGTATCTCGGCTCGCTGCTGCACGGCGATCTCGGCCCGTCGTTCCGCTACGTCGACTGGTCGGTGAACGATCTCGTGAAGAAGGCGCTGCCCGTGAGCCTCGGCGTGGGCGGCGTGTCGATTCCGATCTCGATCGTGCTCGGCGTGCTGCTCGGCACTGTCGCGGCCGTGCGCCGCGACAGCGTGATCGACCGCTTCGTGATGCTGATCGGCAACTTCGGCAACGTCGTGCCGCCGTTCGTGCTCGGCCCCGTCATGGTGTGGATCTTCGCGATCCTGCTGAAGACGTCGGCCGGCAACGGCTGGCTGCCGGCCGGCGGCTGGGGCGACGGCGGCTGGCAGTACCGGCTGCTGCCGATCGCACTGCTGACCCTCATCAACGTGTCGCTGCTCGCGCGCGTGATGCGCGGCTCGATGATCGAGACGCTGTCGAGCAACTACATCCGCACCGCGCGTGCCAAGGGCCTGCCGGGCTCGACGATCGTGCTGCGCCACGCGCTCAAGCCCGCGCTGATGCCGGTCGTGTCGCTGTTCGGCACGGTCTGCATCACGTCGATCACGGCGGCCGTCGTCACCGAATCGGTGTTCGCGCTGCCGGGCGTCGGGCAGCTCGTCGTGAACGGCGCGATCAACCGCGACTACACGCTGGTGCTCGGCCTCGTCGTGATGACGACCGTCTTCGCGGTGCTGTTCAACCTGCTGGTCGACCTCGCGTATGCGTGGCTCGATCCGCGCATCCGTTATTGAGCGAGGCACAGCGATGACTCCGACCACTCCCGCCGTCGGCCTGCCCGTGCAGACCGATTCGCCACCGCGTTCGCGCTCGCCGCTCGAGCTCGCGTTCGCGCGCTTCCTTCACAACCGCGCGGCGCTGTTCAGCCTCGCGCTGCTGGTGCTGATCACGCTCGCATGTTTCGTCGGCCCGTGGCTGCTCGCGGCCGATCCCGCCGCGAGCGACTGGGCCTCGATCAGCCTGCCGCCGACCTGGGCGAACCAGCACTGGCTCGGCACCGACGAGCTCGGCCGCGACCTGCTCGTGCGCACGCTGATCGGCGGCCGCGTATCGATCGAGGTCGGCCTGCTCGGCACGCTCGTGTCGGGCCTGTTCGGCGTCGCGTGGGGCGCGACCGCGGGCTTCGCGGGCGGCCGCATCGACTCCGTGATGATGCGCGTCGTCGACATGATGTACGCGATCCCGTACCTGCTGATCGCGATCCTGATGATGACCCTGTTCGGCCGCTCGTTCATGCTGGTCGTGCTGACCATCAGCGCGTTCTCGTGGATCGACATGGCGCGCGTCGTGCGCGGCCAGACGCTGTCGCTGCGCAATCGCGAGTTCGTCGATGCGGCGCGCGCGATCGGCGTGTCGCCGGCGTCGATCGTGCGGCGCCACATCGTGCCGAACCTGCTCGGCGTGGTCGTCGTGTACGCGACGGTCTCGGTGCCGAACATCGTGCTGACCGAATCGGTGCTGTCGTTCCTCGGTCTCGGCGTGCAGGAGCCGATGACGAGCTGGGGCGTGCTGATCCAGGACGGCGCGCAGAAACTGGAATCGATGCCGTGGCTGTTGCTGGCCCCGGCCGTCATGCTGTGCGTGACGCTCTACTGCGTGAACTTCGTCGGCGACGGCCTGCGTGACGCGCTCGACCCGAAGGATCGCTGAAGATGGCAGCTCTATTGGAAGTTGACAACCTCGGCGTGCGCTTCACGCGCAAGGATGCACCGCCGATCGACGCCGTGAACGGCGTGTCGTTCTCGCTCGAAGCCGGCAAGACGCTCGGCATCGTCGGCGAATCGGGCTCGGGCAAGAGCCAGACCGTGATGGCGCTGCTCGGCCTGCTGGCCGGCAACGGCACGACGACCGGCGCCGCGCGCTACCGCGGCGACAACCTGCTCGACATGAACACGCGCGCGCTGAACGCGGTGCGCGGCGACCGCATCGCGATGATCTTCCAGGATCCGATGACGTCGCTCAATCCGTTCCTGACGATCGAGCGGCAGATGACCGAGACGCTGCAGCTGCATCGCAAGCTGTCGCGCAAGGCAGCCATCAAGCGCGCGATCGAGGCGCTCGAATCGGTGCGCATTCCCGACGCGGCGCGCCGCATCCGCATGTATCCGCACGAGTTCTCGGGCGGTATGCGCCAGCGCGTGATGATCGCGATGGCGCTCTTGTCCGAGCCGGAAATCCTGATCGCCGACGAGCCGACCACCGCGCTCGACGTGACCGTGCAGGCGCAGATCATCGACCTGCTGCGCGAGCTGAATCGCGAGCGCGGCACCGCGATCGTGCTGATCACGCACGACATGGGCGTGGTCGCCGGCCTTGCCGACGACGTGATGGTCATGTACGCGGGCCGCACCGTCGAATACGCGCCGGCCGAAGCGATCTTCGCGGCGCCGTCGCATCCGTACACGATCGGGCTGCTCAACGCGCTGCCGCGCCTGACCGACGCGGTCGATGCGCCGCTCGTCGCGATTCCCGGCAACCCGCCGATGCCCGGCACCGCGCCGGCCGGCTGCGCGTTCGCGAAGCGCTGCACGTATGCGGAAGAACGCTGCCGCGCCGAGCGCCCGGCGCTCGAAACCTATGGCGCCGCGAACGCGGTGCGCGCGTGCCACCGGCCCGTGGCCGATTTGATCGGAGGTCTGCGATGAGCGTCGATGAACGCCGCCAAGCCGGCGCGACGGACGACACGCTGCTGTCCGTCGACAATCTGAAAGTGCATTTCCGCGTGCCGCTCGGCGGCTATCCGTGGTCGCCGAAGGGCACGCTGCGCGCGGTCGACGGCGTGTCGTTCGACGTCAAGCGCGGCGAGACGGTCGGGCTCGTCGGCGAATCGGGCTGCGGGAAGTCGACGCTCGCGCGTGCGTTGATCGGCCTCGTGCCGATGACGGCCGGCACCGTGAAATGGCGCGGCCAGGCCGTGGCGCCCGATCACCTGCGCGGCACCGCGATGCGGCGCGAAGTGCAGATGATCTTCCAGGATCCGCTCGCGTCGCTCGACCCGCGCATGACGATCGAGCAGGTCGTCGCGGAGCCGCTCGTCACGCACCAGTCCGGCCTCGGCCGTGCCGAAGTGCGCCGCCGCGTGATCTCGATGCTCGAACGCGTCGGCCTGAACGCGCATCACCTGCTGCGTTATCCGCATGAATTCTCCGGCGGGCAGTGCCAGCGCGTCGGCATTGCGCGCGCGCTGATCAGCGAGCCGAAGCTCGTGATCTGCGACGAACCCGTGTCGGCGCTCGACGTGTCGATCCAGGCGCAGATCGTGAACCTGCTGCGCGACCTGCAGCGCGATCTGTCGTTGTCCTATCTGTTCGTCGCGCACGACCTGGCGGTGGTGAAGGCCATCAGCCAGCGCGTGCTCGTGATGTATCTCGGCCGCGTGATGGAGTTCGGCACGCGGCATGACGTGTACGGCGTGCCGCAACACCCGTACACGAAGGCGCTGCTCGATGCGGCGCCGACGCCGGAGCCGGCGCGCGAGCGTGCTCGCCGTCCGATGCTGCTGGCGGGCGAGATGCCCTCGCCGCTCAACCCGCCGTCCGGCTGCGCGTTCCGCACGCGCTGCCCGGTCGCGATCGACGCGTGCGCGCAGGACGTGCCGCTGCCGGAAGTGCGGCAGGGGTCGGCGGCGCGCGTCGCGTGCATCCGCGCGGGCGCGGCGTGATGTGAAGTGACGCAGCAAACATAACCAAGGCAGGTCAACAGGGGTAGGTGCGGCGCGAACGATCTTCGCGCCGTGGGTACAGGCGCGTCCTTAGCCGGGCTCGCCGGGGGGCTGGAAGCGGATCGCAACCGGCGTGGACGATATCAACACAAGACGAGAATCACGATGAAAAAGCAGAAGACGATCGGGACGGCATCGAAGATGCTGCTTGCATGGGGACTACCGGCGCTCGCCGGCGTCTCGCTGACGGGCGTCGCGCACGCCGACGACGCGGCCCCCGCGCCGCTGACGGTCGCGCAGGCCGCACCGGCTGCCGGATCGGGCACATCGGTTGCTCAGGCAACGACCCCGAACGCCATTATCAACGCCGAGGCGACCCAGGCCGTCACGCCGCCCGACGAGCCGTCGGCGCAGTCGAAATCGAACGGCTTCATCGCCGATAGCCATCTCGACTTCCTGTTCCGCAACTATGCGGACGTGCTCGACAACAAGGGCGGGCCGCATCGCCATGCGTGGGTCCAGGGCGCGATGGCGAACTTCGAGTCGGGCTATACGACCGGCCTGATCGGGATCGGCTTCGATGCGTCGTTGTATGCGGCGCTGAAGCTCGACGGCGGCCAGGGCGCCGGCAGCATGGTGCACATCGCGAAGGGCGGCGGCGGTGGTAACCAACTGGCGTGGGCCTATCCAGGCATCTACGACATCAAGGCGCGCATCTCGAACACGGTGGTCAAGTACGGTCTGCAGGCCGTCGACAACCCGTTCATGGAGCAGCACGACAACCGTGCGCTGCCGCCGACGTTCCTCGGCGCGACGCTCGTCAGCAATGAATTCAAGAACGTGATGCTCGAGGCCGGCAGCTTCACGAAGACCGACGCACGCGGCCATACGACGCTCACCAACCTGACGACGCAGTACGGCGGCACGCGCATCAATCGCCTGTCGTATGTCGGCGGCACGTGGGACTACTCGCCGAACGGCGAAGTCGCGCTGTACGCGAACCAGGCCGACGACGTGTGGCACCAGTACTACGCGTCGGTGAAGCACAGCATCGGCAGCCCGCAGACGATCAAGTGGACCGGCTTCGGCAACGTCTACTCGACGCACGACACGGGCGATGCGCTGCAGGGCAAGATCAACAACAACGCGTACAGCCTGTCGCTGGCCGCGCAGCATGGCCCGCACGAGCTGCTGCTCGGCTTCCAGCAGGTGCTCGGCGACCAGTTCTTCGACTACCTGAACGAAACGAACGGCATCTTCCTGACCAACTCGATGGACGTCGACTACAACGCGCCGCACGAAAAATCGCTGCAGCTGCGTTACACGTTCTACGGCAAGGAAGCGGGCCTGCCGGGCTTCAAGGCGATGGTGTGGGGCGTGACGGGCTGGGGTGCGGACGGCAGCGCCGGCGCGGCGAACGACCCGAGCAAGTCGAGCATCTACTGGAGCAACGGCGCGCCGGTGCAGGGCCGTCACCACGAGTTCGGCTTCATCCCGTCGTATACGTTCCAGAGCGGCAAGCTGAAGAACACGAAGGTCACGTTCATCGCGATGTGGCACGCCGGTTCGGCGCATTACTCGGACGCGACGAACACCGAGTATCGTCTGGTCGTGAACCTGCCGCTGCACGCGTTCTGAGCGAAGGGGGCGCAACGCCCCCTGTCTCGCACGGCCGGCCTGCGATCGGTACGATCAGGCCGGCTTGTGCCAGCCCGCGACCGGATCGTTCGCGGCGGGCGTTTCTTCCACCAGCGACGTGAGCTGGCGGCCCGTATCGCGCCATGCGTCGAGGCCGCCGCGCAGTGCGAGCGCATCGGTGAAGCCTGCATCGAGCAGGCGCTTCGCCATCAGCGCGGCCGTCACCTCGTTCGGGCACGAGCAAAACACGACGAACTTCTGCGTGAGCGGATAGCGCGCGACGATGTCGCCGATCTGGCGCTCGTCGGCGAACTGCGCACCGGGAATCGTGAACGGGTCGAGCTTGCGGTGCTCGGGCGAGCGGACGTCGAGCACCACCGGGGCGGTGGTGTCGCGCAGCAGCACGTCGAGCTCGTCGACGCCGATCCGCGCGTTCGCGAGCTGGCGGATCAGCGCGCGGCGGCGCATCCACCGCACGGCCGCATAGACCGCGAGCAGCGCGACGATCACCAGCAGCACCGCGCGGCCGAGACGGCTCGCGCCGGCGAACAGCCAGTCGATCTGCCGGTAGAACACGAGGCCGGCCAGCAGCCCGACGATCGTCCACAGCGCGGCGCCGAGTGCGTCGTAGCCGGCGAACGTGCGATAGCGCGTGCCGAGCGCACCGGCCATCGGTACCGACACCAGCGACAACCCCGGAATGAAGCGCGCGACCGCGAGCACGCGCACGCCGTAGCGGCCGAAGAAGCGTTCGGTCTTTTTCACGCAGGTATCGCGCGACAGCGACAGCCGGCAGATCGTCTTCAGCGTCGTGCCGCCGTAACGCCGCCCGGCGACGTACCAGACCGTGTCGCCGATCAGCGCGCCGAGCACCGACAGCACCACGACCGTCACGAGCTGCGAGCCGATCATCGCCGGATGCATCGCGGACATCGCGCCGAACAGCACGAGCGTCGGCATCGCGGGCACCGGCAGGCCGATGGCCGCCGCGAGCACGTTGGCGAACACGAGAAGCGGCCCGTACTGGGCGACGAGGTCACGTAGGAGCATGACGGCTGGCCGAAAAGGAAACGCGTGGGCGGGAAAGGCAGATGGGCCGATTATCGGCTTTTTTCAATGCAGCGGCGGGAATGACGCAAAGCGCCTGACGGCGGCAGGGAGATGTGGGTGAGCCGGCGCATTGCACGCGGCTCACCGTTCGGAATCATCAGGAGGACGTACGGGCGAGCGATGCGGCGCCGTGGTTTTCGCCGGGTAGCTCGGCGCCATGCGAGCGGATCGCCGCGATCAGTTCGGCCGGGGTGATCTCGTAGCGGACCTCGCGGTGGATGCCGGGTTTGCGTTCGTCGATCTCGATCAGCAGCACGCTCTTGCCGTCGCTCGTTGCTTCGAGCCGGAGCGAGCGCAGTTGGCGGCCGTCGGTCGCGTCGTGTTCGGTGAGCAGGGTCATTGCCCCGGATGAGCCGGTAGTGCGCATCGAACCTATCCTCGTATCGTGTCGTGGAGCCGTGGCGGCAAGGATGTCTTTGTTGAATACAGCTTGGCGCAGTTTAACGCGAACGGGCCGCGACACGGAGCATTTTCGTGAGGGTGAAATGAGGGCTGCACCACCGATCCTTCTGATGTTTGAGCCGTGCCGGGCGGGCGTCTCCGCCGGATCGGGCACCGGCTGAAACCGGTACCCGAGCGACGTTCGCGGCCACGCCGGCGTGGGCGGCGACACGCGCTGCGCCGCGCGGCGCAGCGGCGGCGTCAGAAGCGGTCGGCAAGCCCCATCGCCGGGTCGCTGACCGAGTGGCGGCCGGTTTCCACGCGGCCGGCCACGCGGCGCGAGAAGCTCGCGTCGCTGTCGGCGGTGACGATGAAGTCGTACCAGTGGCCGGTCGAGTCGAGCTTCCAGTGCAGTTCGGACTGGTCGCCGGCGCGCACCGTGACGGTCCAAGTCGTGCCCGTGCCCGTGCCATTGCCATTGCCGTTGTCGTTGTCGTTGTCGTTGTCGTTGCCATTGCCGTAATAATGGCCCTGGCTGTTGCCGTCCTCGTTGCCGTGGCCATGACCGCGATCGTCGTTCGCGCCGTGCCCGGCCAGCGGCCCGTAGACCTGGTTCGACTTCACCGTGAAGCGCACCGTGCCGCCGCCGTCGTTGCGCAGCCGCAGGTGGAGGTTGCCGCTCGCGCCCGCATAGCCGACGCGTACTTCCGGATGCGGCGCACGAGTGCCGGCCAGCCGGCTCAGGTCGCCGGTGAAGCGGCGGTGATAACCGTTCGGGCCGAGCACCCACAGGTCATATTTACCGCCATTGTCGGCGCGCGCGGCCCAGTCGCCGTGCAGCGTCTTGCCCGGCTCGACGACGTAGCGCTGCGGCAGCCGGTCGAGGTGCAGCTTGTCATAGACGTGAAACACGGCGGCGGCGTGGCCGGTGTTCGCGAACTTCAGCGTGACCGTGCCGGCGCCGGCATCGGTGCGGGCACTCGCATGCAGTTCGTACGGCAACGCGCGCGACGGGCGCACGCCGGTGGCCTGCGCGGGCAGCGCGGGCGCGGCGGGCGGCACGATCTTCGGCGCGGTTTGCTGCGCGGCGCTCAGCGCGTCGACCTGGCTTTTCGTCGTCCGGCCCGCGAGCGTCGGCAGCGGCTCGTCGTTCGGCGTGCGGAAGTTGAATGCGCTCGTCAGGTCGCCGCACACCGCGCGGCGGTACGCGCTGATCTGCGGTTCCGCGACGCCGAAGCGCTTTTCGAGGAAGCGCAGCGTCGACGTATGGTCGAACACCTGCGAGTTGACCCAGCCGCCGCGGCTCCACGGCGAGACGATCCACATCGGCACGCGCGGGCCCGGGCCGTACGGACGACTGTCGGCCGCCGGCTGGCTCGACGTGGCCGGCGTGAAGTCGTGGTACTCGACCGCGACGTCTGCGGCCGCCAGCGTATGGCCGCCCGCGAGCGTGCCGTCGGCGTTGCGCGACGGCACGGCCGGCGACGGCATGTGGTCGAAGAAGCCGTCGTTCTCGTCGTAGTTGACCAGCAGCACGGTCTTGCTCCAGACCTCTGGGTTCGCCGTCAGCGCGTCGAGCACGGCCTGCACGTACCAGCCGCCCTGTGCGGGGCTCGACGGCCCCGGGTGTTCGCTGTACGCGGACGGCGGGATGATCCACGACACTTCCGGCAGCTTGCCGTTGCGGATGTCGTCGCGGAACGTTTCGAGAAAGCCGTACGGCATCGTGTTGCCGAAGCCCTTCGCGAGCGGGCTCAGCGGATCGTCGATCGCCGGATCGTAGAACGCGCCGGCGGCCGTCACCGGCTGCGTGATGTCGGTCGACGCGACGTACGCGGGCCGGCGCGCGGCCGGCATCTGCTCGATCGCCGCGCGCCAGTGGCGGAAGCTCATCATCTCGTTGCAGCCGAAATTGTCGATCAGGCTCTGGTAGACCTTCCAGTTCACGCCCGCCTGTTGCAGCCGGTCGGCATAGGTCGTCCAGGTCCAGCCCTGGCTCGACGGGCCGATGTCGTTGCCGCCGTTGAACTGGTTGTTCAGCGCGGCGATCTTCACGCGGTTGCCGTCGGCCGGACTGATGCCGTTCGGGCCGTTGGTGCCGCTCCAGTAGAACAGGCGGTTCGCGATCGTGCCCGTGTGCATCCCGCAGTGGTAGTGGTCGCACAGCGTGAACGCATCGGCGAGCGCGCGCTGGAACGGCACTTCGGCCGCGTCGTAATAGCCCATCGACAGCGGCGTCTTCGCGTCGGGCCAGCGGTTCATCCGGCCGTGGTCCCACGCGGCCTGCGAATCGGCCCACGTGTGCGGCGTGCCGCCCGCACGCTGCGCGTTGCCCTGGCGCGCGTCGAGGTGATACGGCGTCACGGTCGCGGCGGGCGTCGCCTTCGTGTACGCCTGATAGAACACGTCGCGGCCGTTCGGCGACGGCACCGCGAAGCGGTCGCCATAGCCGCGCACGCCCTTGAACGTGCCGAAGTAGCTGTCGAACGCGCGGTTCTCCATCATCAGCAGCACGACGTGCTTGACGTCCTGGATGGTCCCCGTTTCGTGGAAGGCGGGAATGGCGAGCGCGCGGCGGATGCTCGGCGGAAACGCGGACAGCGCGGCGGCGGCGAGGCCGGAGCCGGCGGTCTGCTGAAGGAATTTGCGGCGTGACGTCATGGCGTTCGGATCCTGTGAAGGTGGGCGCGTTCGTGAGTGCGTCTGGCGGTGCCCGGGCGTCGTCCCGCCCCGGGACGATTCGCGATGCGTGCGCGTTCGGGGGCATCGGCCGCGCGTCGCGGCGGTGCGCGTATCGCGCCTGACGCGCGACGCGCGACATCGAGCGGATGCTGCGGCCGTCGCCGCGATCCTGCGCGCCGCACGCTCGTGATGCGCGGGGCAGGTATCGGCACGCACCGGCCCGGCGCATGCCGGGCTGGGGCGGCGCCCAGTCTAGGGAGGCGACATGACGTCGACGTGATGAAGAAATGACATCGCGTGTCGCGCGCGTGACGTTGCGTGCGCAACGATTAGTTCAAGCGCGATGCGAGGGTGAAATCGGTAAGAAATTACCGATCGTCGCAGGCGTGACCGGTCAGAATTTTCCGGATTTTGTGGAGATGGCGCGAGCGCGTTTCGTTGCGGATGCAACCTGACGGGCGACGGCGTGACACCCGTGTTTCAAATGCGTGAAATCGGCTAAGCTCGATGCGTTGCTGCGCGCCTGCGCAGTCCGCGCCTTCGGCGCGATTTTTCGGAACCGGCCCACCCATGACCGATATCAGAGTCCGGCACAGCGAGACGCACGACGTCGACGCGATCCGGCAGATCGCCGCGCATCCCGCGGTGTACATGAATACGTTGCAGCAGCCGTTTCCGTCGCTCGAAAAATGGCAGAAGCGGCTCGACACCGTGCGCGAGCACGGCGTGAGCCTCGTCGCCGAAATCGACGGCACGGTGGTCGGCCATCTCGGCCTGCATCCCGAGCCGAATCCGCGCCGGCGCCACGCGGCGGCGCTCGGCATGATGGTCGACGCGGCCCGTCACGGGCGCGGCATCGGCGGCCGGCTGCTCGCGGCCGCGATCGATCTCGCGGAGAACTGGCTGAACATCACGCGTCTCGAGCTGACCGTGTTCACCGACAACCGCGCGGCGATCGCGCTCTACGAGAAACACGGTTTCCGCATCGAAGGCGAATCGCCGGATTACGCGTTGCGCGACGGCGTGCATGCGTCCGTGTATCACATGGCCAGGCTCAAGGCGCGGCAATGAAGGGCCGGCCGTCGTGGACGTGACGGCACACGCAGCGCTTGCTGCCGCGCGTCATGCGTCATATTCAATCGAGAATTCGTTCGTTTTCCTTCGGCTGTACCCGTCGTATCGTCAAGCGATTTGCCGGTCGCTGCGGCCGGCTTCGTTTTTCCGTATCGATGCATGCGCGACGCTGCATGTCGGCCGGCCTCATCGTCATCGCTTCACGGCCCTGGTTGCGTGCGCGGCATCGCCCTGAAACCGTCTCTTTCAACGGAACCCGCTTCGATGAAAACCGTTCTCCGCAATCTCACCGCCGCCTGCCTGTTCGCTGCCGCCGGTGCGGCGCTGGCCGCTGCCGCGCCCGCGGGCGCCCCGGTGGCGAGCGCATCGCCCGACGGTGCGCATCTGCCGCCCGGCATCGCGTGGCAACACGGCGACGTCGATGCCGCGTTCGCGCTCGCGAAGCGCGAGGGCAAGCCGCTGCTGCTGTACTGGGGCGCGGTATGGTGCCCGTCGTGCAACCAGGTGAAGTCAACGATCTTCAGCCAGCAGGCATTCAAGACGCGTTCGTCGTTCTTCGTGCCCGTGTATCTCGACGGCGATACCGAAAGCGCGCAGAAGCTCGGCGAGCGTTTCAAGGTGCACGGCTATCCGACGATGATCCTGTTCCGCCCCGACGGCACCGAAGTGACGCGGCTGCCCGGCGAAGCCGATCTCGACCGCTACATGCAGGCGCTGTCGCTCGGGATGACGGCCGCGCATCCGGTGCGGCAGACGCTTGCGACGGCGCTGAAGAACGGCGCTGCGCTGACGCCGGACGAATGGCGCCTGCTGGCCGACTATTCATGGGATACCGACGGCGCGCTGCCGGTGCCGGCCGATCGCGTCGCCGAGACGCTGCAGTCGCTCGCGCAACGCGCGCGGGCAGCCGGTGCGAAAGCCGAATCGGCGCGTTTCGCGCTGAAGTCGGCGGTGGTCGCCGCGTCGGACGACCCGACGCAGGCCGGTGCGCTCGACAAGGCCGCGCTTGCCGATTCGCTGCGCACGGTGCTGCACGATCCCGCGCTGTCGCGGGCCGATTCGGACGTGCTGGTCGCGGCGCCCGCGCGCGTGGTCGCGTATCTCGGCGGCGACGACGCGCAGCGCACGAAGTTGCGCGGCGCGTACGACACGGCGCTGGCGCGCCTGTCGACCGACGGCACGCTGTCGTCGATCGACCGGCTGATGGCGCTGCACGGCCGCGTGCTGCTCGCACGCGGCGGCGTGCGCACCGGCGCACCGCCCGTCGCATTGGCGCTGGCCGACACCGCGCGCAAGCAGATCGCCACGTCGGTGCAGAGCGCGGCGAACGCGTACGAGCGGCAGGCGCTCGTCAGCGAAGGCGCGGACATGCTGACCGACGCGGGGCTGTACGACGAATCGGATGCGTTGCTGAAGGCCGAGCTGCCGCGTTCGTCCACGCCGTACTACTTCATGTCGGGGCTGGCCGCGAACGCGAAGGCGCGCGGCGACAAGGCCGCTGCGCTCGACTGGTATCGCAAGGCGTACGACGCGGCGAGCGGGCCGGCGACGAAGCTGCGCTGGGGCGCGACTTACTTTGCGAATGCGGTTGAACTGGCGCCGAACGATTCGGCGCGCATCGAAGGGATTGCCGCCAGTGTGCTCGCGCAGGCCGACAAGACCCGGGACGCGTTCTACGGCGCGAACCTGCGCGCGCTGACCAAGGTCGTCACGCAACTGAACCGCTGGCGCGGCAGCGGCGCGCACGATGCGTCGGTCAGGTCGGTCGTGAAGCAGTTCGACGGCGTGTGCGGGAAGCTGCCGGCGGGCGATCCGCAGGCGGCGGCGTGCGCGAAGCTGATCCAGCCCGTGAAGGCGTAACGACGCGGGGAGGGATCGTCGAGCGGGCCGACGATGGATTACCGGCCCGACTCCGACGACGCGCCGCGCTCGCTGCCGTATCCGGCGTCGTGCTGGCGGGCGATCTTCGCTTCGGCGGATACGATGCTGGCCGGATAGAACCAGTCGCTCGACTGGAAGCCGGCCTGCTTGAGCGCCTTGACTTCGGCGTGGACCTGCGCGCGCGTGAGCGGCTGGTTCGACTGGGCCTGCGCGGCGAACGGGGCCGAGACGGCCAGGGCGATGGCAACGGCTTGGATCAGGCGCTTCATGATCGGGACCTCCACGATTCCGGTGAATCGCGGCGCTTCGTTCGTCGAAGCGCCGTGCGACGTTGAAACCAGTGTAGGCCGGGGCGGGCGCGCGAAAAATGCGATCGCGCCCAACGCAGTGTTTTGCTGCGGGTAACAATGGGTTGGATCAAATCCACACCGCCGCGCTTGCACGCACGTGGGCCTGCCCGGGCCGCGTGGGCCCGCCCGGACCATTACGCGGCCTCCGCCCCTTGATTCGGCGGGCAGGGAAATGAAATCGGACCGGATGCGCATTCCGGAATCCGTTCCGGTGCGCATGCGGTCCGATCTTGAAAGACGGGAAGGCGGCTTGTACGAAACGCCGCCCTGATGCCAAGGCTTACACGAGCCCCGTCGCGTAGTACACGGCGATCACGAAGAACACTGCGAGCGTCTTGATGATGGTGACCGCGAAGATGTCGCGATACGACTCGCGGTGCGTGAGGCCCGTGACCGCGAGCAGCGTGATGACCGCGCCGTTGTGCGGCAGCGTATCCATGCCGCCGCTCGCCATCGCGACGACCCGGTGCAATACGTCCATCGGGATGTTGGCGGCCTGCGCGCCCTTGATGAACACGTCCGACATCGCGGCGAGCGCGATGCTCATGCCGCCCGACGCCGAGCCCGTGATGCCGGCGAGCGAGCTGACCGACACGGCTGCGTTGACGAGCGGGTTCGGGATGCTCTTCAGCGCATCGCCGACGACGAGAAAGCCGGGCAGTGCTGCGATCACGCCACCGAAGCCGTATTCCGACGCGGTGTTCATCGCGGCGAGCAGCGCGCCGCCGACGGCGGCTTTCGAGCCGGCCGCGAAGCGGTCGCTGACGCGCTTGAACGCGGTCAGCACGACCAGCACGATGCCGAGCAGCAGCGCGGCCTCGACCGACCAGATCGCGACGACGGTCTTGATCGACGTCGTCACCGGCGTGTGCACGCCCGGCAGCACGTCCGGCGCGACCGTGTACGACGCGGCGCCGTACCACTGCGGGACCAGCTTCGTGAACGCGAAGTTCGACACGCCGACGAGGACCAGCGGCAGGATCGCCAGCGCCGGGTGCGGCAGCGACGTCGCCTCGACGCGCTCCGGCTCGTTGACGAGCGACGTGCCGTAGCCTTCGCCCTTCGCCATTGCCGAGCGGCGGCGCCATTCCAGATACGTGAGGCCAACGACGACGATGAACAGCGAGCCGATCGTGCCGAGCACGGGCGCGGCCCAGGCGGTCGTCTTGAAGAACGTGGTCGGGATGATGTTCTGGATCTGCGGCGTGCCGGGCAGCGAATCCATCGTGAACGAGAACGCGCCGAGCGCGATCGCGCCGGGCATCAGCCGTTTCGGGATGTTGCTCTGGCGATAGAGTTCGGCCGCGAACGGATAGACCGCGAACACCACGACGAACAGCGACACGCCGCCATAGGTGAGCAGCGCGCACACCGCGACGATCACCGCATTCGCGCGCGAGCGGCCGATGTAGCGGATCGCCGCATGGACGATCGACTCGGAGAAACCGGACAGTTCGATCACCTTGCCGAACACGGCGCCAAGCATGAAGACCGGGAAATACAGTTTGACGAAGCCGACCATCTTCTCCATGAAGATGCCGGAGAAGACCGGTGCGACGGCGGCGGGTTCGGTCAGGAGCACCGCGCCCAGCGCGGCGATGGGCGCGAACAGGATCACGCTGTAGCCGCGATACGCGGCGTACATCAGGAACGCCAGCGCGGCGAGGACGATCACGAAAGACAAGGGAGTCTCCTAATGGCTTTGGTTGTTGTTCGATCGCGCGGCGCGCCGCGGACCAGCTCAGGTTCGTGCAGGTTTCGTGCCATCGGCCGGATTGCGCCGCCGGACATGGGTCCGCCGGCGGCCGGCGGGCCTGCGCCGGGGTAGGTCTGACGATTCTACATAAAACGTCTCCATCCGGAGACGTTTTGGCCATCCGGCCAACCCTCGAAATCGTGCAGGGCTTTCCCGGACAACGCATTGCGGCGCGTCTCCAGAGTGAGATAATCCGTCTCGTTCCGGAGACATCCGGCCGACGATACACGGAGACGACGACACGATGATGAACGACTGGGCCCGCCTGCCCGTCAACTACGGCGACGTGCTGCGGCGCGCCGCCGAGTCGCTGTTCCGGACCTTCGAGGATTCGAGTGCGGGCACGGTGGTCGTCGATCGCGACGCGCGCGTCGTGTGGATGAACGAGCGTTACGCGGCACGCTTCGGTTTCGCCGATCCGCAGCAGGCCGTCGGCCTCGATTGCGAGGCCGTGATCCCGAACAGCCTGATGCGCGAGGTCGTGTCGACCGGGCAGCCGATCCTGCTCGACATCATGGAGACGGGCCGCGAGCCGCTCGTCGTCACGCGCCTGCCGTTGAAGAACGAGGCCGGCGAGACGGTCGGCGCGATCGGCTTCGCGCTGTTCGACCAGCTGAAGACGCTCACGCCGATTTTTTCCCGCTACGCGCAGCTTCAGCAGCAACTGATCGCGACGCAGCGCTCGCTCGCGCAGGCGCGCCGCGCGAAATACACGTTCGCGAGCTTCGTCGGCACGAGTGCCGCGAGCCTCGAGACCAAGCGCCAGGCGCGCCGCGCGGCGCAGGTCGATTCGCCGGTGCTGCTGCTCGGCGAGACGGGCACCGGCAAGGAGCTGCTCGCCCATGCGATTCACGCGGCGTCGGCGCGTGCGCTTCAGCCGCTCGTGACCGTCAACGTCGCCGCGATTCCCGACACGCTGCTCGAAACCGAATTCTTCGGCGCGGCGCCCGGCGCGTACACCGGTGCCGATCGCAAGGGGCGCGTCGGCAAATTCGAGCTGGCCGATCGCGGCACGCTGTTTCTCGACGAGATCGGCGACATGCCGCTGCCGTTGCAGGGCAAGCTGCTGCGTGTGCTGCAGGACAAGGAGTTCGAGCCGGTCGGCTCGAACCGGATCGTGCGCGCAGACGTGCGCATCATCGCCGCCACGTCGGCCGACCTGCCGGCGCTCGTGGCGGCCGGGCGGTTTCGCGCGGATCTCTATTACCGGCTGAACGTGCTGACGATCCATGCGCCGCCGCTGCGCGAGCGCGCATCCGACATCGCGGCGCTCGTCTACGCGACGCTCGAGGAGCTGGCGGCGCAGCACGGGCGCGCCGCGCACTGCGAGCTGACCGACGATGCGCTGCGGATGCTGTGCGCGTATCCGTGGCCCGGCAACGTGCGCGAGTTGCGCAATACGCTCGAACGCGCGCTGATGCTGTCGGACCGTTCGGTGATCGATGCGCGCGCGCTCGCGCCGTTTCTCGGGCCGGTGCGCATCTCGCCGGACGGTGCGGCGCCGGCGCAGCGGGTTGCCGCGGTGCCGGCCGAGCAGCGCGCGGGCGATGCGTTGACGGCATCCGGTGCGCCGGCCGCCTCGTATGCCGATGCACTGGCGGCGTGGGAGCGCCAGTTCCTGACCGATGCGCTGGCGGCCTGTGACGGGAAGGTCGTTGAAGCGGCCGCGCGTATCGGCATCGGCCGCGCGACGCTGTACAAGAAACTGGCGGCGCTCGGTATCGACCGGTAGGCCGATCGGCGATGCCGATGCGGCTCGATGTAACGCATCGAACAGGAGATCACGATGAAGCGGATCGGCATCGCAGGATGGCTGACCCTGTTGCTGGCGAACGCCGCACTCGCGCAGGCCGGCGACGCCGCTGCGCCCGAGGCGCGGCGCAACTGGTACAACGATCCGTTCGTCGCGCTGTCGCAGGATGTTGCCGAATGCCCGTTGCCGCTCGGCCCGTGGATGACGCGCGCCGAGATGACGGACGATGCGCACTACCGCGCCGAACGCGGCACGACCTGCTGGCTCGCCCATCGCTGCACGAAGCCGAACTCGTATATGTATGACGCGTCGATCGCCGATGCGGCGAAGGCGCACTTCGCCGGCTCCGATCACCTGCGCGGCACGAGCCTGTGGATCACCGTGCAGCGACGGTTCATCTACGTCGAAGGATGCGCGGATACGACGTTCGATCGCCAGGCGCTGCAACGCGAATTCGAGGCGCTTCCGGACGTCGAGCAGGTATTCGTTCGCATCACCGACGATCCGCGCAAGCGCTTGCCGTACAAGGCGCGCGGGCAACCCGACCGCACGCCGGACTGACGGCCGAAGGGCTACCCATGGCATACTCGCGACATTCAAAAAAAGGTTGACGGGAAGAATAATGAAACACATGCTTGCGTCGGTCTGTCGGTGGCCTCGGGCGGCCGTGATGTTGGCTCTGGTTGCAGGGCTCGGCGGGTGCGGTGGCAGTGCTCCGCTGTTCACTTCGGACGGGCGCCCGACCACTCAGGTGCAATGCACCGGCAGCGACTGGAGCAATTGCACGGACAATGCCCGGGCCATGTGCAACGGAGATTTCGACGTGATCCAGCAATCGACGGATGACGCCGTGCGAAATCTTCTCTTCGCATGCAAGAAGAAGAGCGGTTATTGATCCCGACATGACCGGCTGACGAGACCACGATCGGGCGAAGCGCTTTTCTGTTTGCTTTGAGTCACTTGTTTTTCACGAATAACACTCACGGAGTCCCATCCATATGGCGACCTACAGGCAACTGAACGCGCAGCTCGAACGGCTTCAGCAAAAGATCGACAAGGAACGTGAAAAGGCGATTGCCGACGCGATTGCGCATATCCGCGCGAAAATCGACGAATACGACATTACGCCGGAAGAGCTCGGTTTTCGCCCGGCAGGATCGGCTGCCGCCGCTACCGCCGCGAAGCCCAGGCGAACCTTGCCGCCGAAGTACCTGAACCCGAAGACGGGCGAAACCTGGAGTGGCCGCGGGCGGGCGCCGGCATGGCTCGGCAAGAATCGCGGACGTTTCCTGATCAAGGACTGACTCCCGAAAATCCTCACCTTTCGTGTGTCGACTGACGGTGCGAACGGCCACGCGGCCTTCGCACCGTTTTGTTTTGGCGCAGTCGTCATGCGATTTTCCGTGACGAATTGGAGTGCAATGCTCCGCAATTAACGGATCCCGTTTTGCGAATTCGCCGCGATTCGCCTGCATATTGCGGGGAATTCCCGTAAACAACCGCGTAATGGTGCAATGCACGCGCATTGGCGTTCGCGCTTTTCGCGGTGCATGCCTGACGCAGATTTTCATCACCTTTCGCGTGTTTGCGCGGTGTGTCGTGCGATTCCCGAAGAGACTCACCATGGCTCCTGTAAATCCTCACCTTTGAGAAAGCGGCTGCAGCGTCGTGCCGCGTTGCGTGCTTCGTGCCAGCCGCGCAGCGATGTCGTGCCGCGTGTGTTGCAGGCCCATGGTGCAAGCATTGACGTCCGTCGAATAGTCGGCCGTTCGGCATATAGGCAGTCGCAGGCGCTTCGCCTATGCTTGGGGTTCGCGTCGATCGGTGCACGGCCTGCGTGGCCGCATGCCGATCGTGTCGTCTTTCGTCACCGCAGGGAGCCGATGTGACCGTTCGCCATCTCGATGCGTTGTTCCAGCCCAAGTCTGTTGCGGTCGTCGGCGCGTCATCGCGCGCGGGCAGTATCGGCGCGATGGTGTGGTCGCGTGTGCTCGACGGCGCGTTTCAGGGGCCCGTGTGGCCCGTCAATCCGAAATATCGCGAGCTGGACGGGCATGCGGTCGTCTCCGATGTCGACCGGCTGCCCACGCCGCCGTCGGTTGCCGTGATCTGCACGCCGCCCGCGACCTGGGCCGGCATCGTGCGCAAGCTCGGTGAGCTCGGCACGCGCGTCGCGGTGATCGTCGGCGAGGCGCGCACCGATGCCGATCGCGCCGCGGTCGATCGCACGCTGAAGGCGGCGAAGCCGTTCGTGCTCCGTATCGTCGGGCCCGGCAGCCTCGGCGTGTTGTCGCCCGCGCGGCATGCGCATTTCGGCGCGCCTGCCTATACGGCGCGATCGGGCGGCGTCGCGTGGGTGTCGCAATCGAATGCGCTGACGAACGCGGTGCTTGGCTGGGCCGATGCGCGGGGCCTCGGTTTTTCGCATGTCGTCGCGCTCGGCAGCGAATCCGATGTCGATGCGGGCGACGTCCTCGACTATCTGGCAAGCGATCCCGGCACGCGCGCGATCCTGCTCGAGCTCGATACCGTGCGCGCGGCGCGCAAGTTCATGTCGGCGGCGCGCGCGGCCGCACGTAACAAGCCGGTGCTTGCGTTGCGCACCGGCCGTGCCGATCCCGGCGACGCGCTCTACACGGCGGCGTTCCAGCGCGCGGGCATGGTGCGCGTCGATGCGCTCGACGATCTGCTCGACGAAATCGAGACGCTCGGCGTCGGCCGTGTCACCGCGCGGGGGGCGGCGACACTCGTGACGAGCGACGCGGGCGTCGCGAAACTCGCGGTCGATGCGGTCGCGGAGGTGCGCGTCGCGCTGGCCGACTGGTCGCCGGCGGCAACGTCGGCCGTATCGGCCGCTTTGCCGCATCTGGCTGCGCCCGGTAATCCGCTGACGCTGGGCGACGATGCGCGCCCCGAGCACTTCGCCGCGGCGATCAAGGCGCTTGCCCCGTTTCCGCAGACGGGCACGCTGTTCGTCGTTCATTCCACGTCGCACAGCGCGCCGGCCGAGTCGGTCGCGCGCACGCTGATCGATTCGCGGCAGTACGCGCATCGCGGCATCCTCGCGTGTTTCTTCGGCGCGGTCGACGCGGCGACGCGCGATGCGCTGCACGCGAACGGCATTCCCGTGCACACGACGCCGCAGCGGCTCGCACGCGCGTATGCGCGGCTCGTCGACTACAACCTCGGGCGCCAGTTGCTGATGCAGACGCCGGAGGGCTCGCCGCCGCAGCCGGCCGAGTGCGTGGCGTCCGCCCAGGCGGACGCGCGCCGCATGGTCGAAGCCGGCCAGCATGAACTGGCCGGCGAAGCCGCGCTGCGCTGGCTGTCCCATTTCGGTCTGCAGGGCGAGCAGCCGAATGAGCCTGCCGGCAAGAAGGTCGTCGATATCACGATCGACATGTACGACGATTCGAACTTCGGTCCGGTGTTTCGTTATGCCGTGCCGCCGGCGGACGGCGTATCGGCGCCGTTCGTCGTCTACGGCCTGCCGCCGCTGAACACGGTGCTCGCCCGCGCGGTGATGGAGCGCTCGCCGTATGCGCGCAGCGCGCCCGTCGAGCCGACGCTCGACGCGCTGACGGCACTGTCGCAGGTCGTCTGCGACGTGCGCGAAGTCGTTGCAATGTCGGTCACGCTGCGTGTGCTGTCCGACCGCGCATCGGTGGTCGCGCCGCGCATCACGCTGGCTTCGGGGCGCAGCCGGCTCGCGATCATGCCGTATCCGCGGCACCTCGAGCAGACGCTCGAGTGGCGTGGCGAGACGGTGACGATCCGCCCGATCCGTCCGGAAGACGAGGCCGCACACAATGAACTGCTCGGTGCGATGACGCCGGAAGATCTGCGGATGCGTTTCTTCGGCGCGGTGCGCAGCTTCGATCATTCGCAGGTGGCGCGCATGACGCAGATCGACTACGACCGTGAGATGGCTTTCATCGTGTCGTTCACCGACGTGTCGGGGCGCGACCACACGCTCGCGGTCGCGCGTGCAGTCGCCGATCCCGACAACGAGACGGCGGAGTTCGCGATCGCGGTACGGCCCGATCAAAAGGGCAAGGGGCTCGGCCGGCTGATGATGACCCGCATCATCGACTACGCACGCTCGCGCGGCACTGCCTGGATGGTCGGCGAGGCGCTGCGCGAGAATTCGGCGATGATCTCGCTCGCGAAATCGTGCGGTTTTGCGGTGTCGACGACGGAGGAGCCCGGCGTCGTGGGTTTCAGGATGAAGTTGCAGCCGTAGGCGTCAGTCCGTGGTTCGACGCTTGAGGGCAGCGCATGGCATCGATGCGTCCCGACGTTTCGCCACGTCGCAAGCTAAATAAGGAATGCAAAGCGTTTGAACCGGCCTCCGGCGTGAAGCGCGCTCGTCAATGTGTCGGACCTGTCGTTCGAAGCGATACCGCGCGCACGCATGGTGTCCGGCGATGCTCGCAGCGTGCTGCGATATTCGTCCGCCGCAGCCGTTTCAACCGATGTGCCTGCACACATTCGCTACCGTATTCCGGCCTCGCAAATTCAAAGCCGTCACCAAGGTGAGACTTTTCGGGAGCGGCCAGTGAGCTTTTCCGGGACAGCGTGGTGAGCCGATACGGGAGCGTTCGGTGAGCCTTCCCGGGAACGGCCGGTGAGCACCTGCGGAAGAGGCCGGTGAGCCTTTCCGGGAGGCCTCGGTGAGCACTTGCGGGAGCGATCGGTGAGGACGTTCGGGAGGCGTCAGTGAGCGTCTCCGGGAGCCTTGGGTGAGACTTTTCGGGGGGCCGTGGTGAGCGCTTGCGGGATGCTGAGGTGAGCTTTTTCGGGAGCATGAGAATGCACGGCTCCCGTGGGCGCGCCGCCGGCCAACGCCGGCGTGACGCGCGGGTGCGGGCACGCAGGAACCGTGCCCGCGATTACATTCAGGCAGCGAGTTTCGACGCCGCGTCGTTCACCTGGTCGCGCGAAATCGCCAGTTCCTCGAGGTGCGGATCGGCATAGACCGCGCCGGTTTCGCGCTCGAGGCGGGCGATCGTGAGCGCACAGCGCGCGGTGTCTTTCGGCATCGCGATGAAGCGCTTGACCGACTCGCCGGACGTGAACGCGTCGAACAGTGCGCCGCGCACGTCGTCCGGAAGCGTCTTGGTCCATTGGTACGGCTTGCCGTTGAACGTGATCGACGGCGGCAGCGTGCGTTCCTTCTTGGTCGCCGTGATGAGCCCGTAGGTGCGGGCCGCGTCGCCGATCTGCTCGGGCGAGAAGAGTTCGTCAGGCGTGATGTCGAACTGCTCGATGTAGTTCTCGATCGCCTGCATGGCGGCGGCACGATCGTCGCGCTTTTTCTGCGCGCGCGCGACGATATCGCGCAGCTCGTCCGCTTCCTCGGGCGTGATCGTGAAGCTTGCCTGCTTCTGCTGAAGTTCGGAGAAACGCTGGAATTCTTGATCGTTCAGAAGTTTGGCCATGACATCCATCGGACACGACGGCCGCGACAACCGGCCGCCGTAGTTTTTGAGAGGGCCGCTATTCTAGCGTAGCGCCGCGGGTGCCCGATGCGACATCGCGCATCGGGCACCGCACGGGCGTCGCGCGCAACCGGAGCCGGCGCCGCTGCGCCGTGCCCGGCGTGCTTTGCCGGGGAGCCCGCGCGTCAGCAGGCCTCGCTGCGGCACATCGACAGATGGGCGGCGGTGTCGCGCAGTGCGCCGACGACCACGTCGACGGACGGCGCCATGTGCGCATCGATTCGCCGCATGAACGGGCACGTCAGCACCGCGATCGCATGGCCGGCCGGCCCGAGGATCGGCACGGTCAGGTCGGTCACGCCGTACGCTTGCCGGCTGTCCTGGCGCAGATAGCCGGACTGCCGGATCGACTGGCACGCATTCGCGAGCTCCTGCTCGTTGAGCGGCGCTTCGCCCTTGACCTTGCGGTGCTCGGCCAGCATGTGCGCGCGTTGCTCGGGGCCCTGGAACGCCAGCATCATGCGCCCCGACGCCGTATCGGCGAGGCCGACGCGCGAGCCGAGCCGGACCGACACGCCCCACGGGCCGGGCCCGTCCACCTGCGCGATCACGAGCAGGTTGCCGCGATCGTAGACGGACAGGTGGCACGACTGCTCGGCGGCATCGGCGAAGCGCTGCATCGGCGGCAGCGCCTCGGCGATCAGCCGGTTCATCGGCGGATGCCGGTGCGCAAGCGCGAACAGCTTGAGGCTGAGCGTGTAGCGGTCGCCGCCGGTCGAGCGCATCACGTAGCGGCGCGCGACGAGGCGTTCGAGCATCCGGTAGATTTCGCTCGCGTTACGGCCGAGTTCCTTCGTGATTTCGGTGCGGGTGAGTCCTTCCTTCTGCTCGGCCAGGAGTTCGAGAATGTCGAGGCCCTTGTCGAGCGCGGGTGCGCGATATCGGTCGATAGCGGCCATCGATTCCCGTGCGTCGCAGCCGGGAAGCGGGTCGTTGGTTGTCTGCATTGTCGGTGTGAGGTTGGGGGATTACCGTCGATCGGTTGGCGACGCACGCTGGCCGGTTCTGCACGCGTATAGGGCAGCCCCGCGTATGGCAATGAAAGCTATCCGTACGAGCTTAGCAATACAATAAACATACAGTGTGCAATGCAGCGTCTTTTTACCGATCGTTACTGAACAAGAACGGATGGGCAAACGTTTTCGATGACAGGGGCACCCCGAATAGCCAGTATTCATGCACCGATGGCAGGCGCCGTTGCGAATGACGGCGGATCGATGGACGTTAGTGCAGCGCGTGCTGCGCCGCAGTGTCGGCAGGCGCACCAATAGTCGGTATCCGTCGCGCGTCATTTCACGGCGCGCGGCCGATGGTACAAAGGCTTGCGGGCCAGCGACGGCGCGGCCGCGCGTGCAGCCGGCCGGCATGGGCCGGCACGCGTCGCGGATGCCGGGCCGTCGTCGCCGATGCGCAGACCGGCGGCCGCCCGTTCGATGTGCGCCGTACCGTCGTACGGCGCCGCGATCGCTGCGCCCGCGCGACCCTCGCGCGTCGACGGCATGCCGCATGCGGCGCCGACGCGTGCATTCGACGATCGACAACCAGTCCGGCGCGCGGCCGCGAAAGGCCGCGTCGGCCGGTATCCTGTCCCATTCGACAACAGAGGTTAAGCACGATGAAACTGCTTCGCTATGGCCCGTCCGGCCAGGAAAAGCCCGGCATCCTCGACGCGGCCGGCCGGATTCGCGACTTGTCCGCGCATGTGCCGGATCTTGCCGGCGATGTGCTGTCCGACGCGGGTCTCGCGCGGCTGCGCGCGATCGATCCGGCCGCGCTGCCGCTCGTGTCCGGCGAGCCGCGCATCGGCGCGTGCGTCGGGCACGTCGGCAAGTTCATCGGCATCGGCCTGAACTATGCCGACCACGCAGCCGAAGCCGGCATGGCGGTGCCGAAGGAGCCGGTCGTGTTCGGCAAGTGGACGAGTTCGATCTGCGGCCCGAACGACGGCATCGACATCCCGAAGGGGTCGGTCAAGACCGACTGGGAAGTGGAACTGGGTGTCGTGATCGGTGCGAAGTGCAAGGACGTCGACGAAGCGCGCGCGCTCGATTACGTCGCGGGTTACTGCGTCGTCAACGACGTGTCCGAGCGCGAATGGCAGATCGAGCGCGGCGGCCAGTGGGACAAGGGCAAGGGCTTCGACACGTTCGGCCCGCTCGGCCCGTGGCTCGTCACGCGCGACGAAGTGCCCGATCCGCAGCGTCTCGACCTGTGGCTCGAAATCGACGGCCACCGTTATCAGAACGGCAACACGCGCACGATGGTGTTCACGGTCGCGCAACTGATCGCGTATCTGTCGACCTGCATGACGCTGCAGCCGGGTGACGTGATCACGACCGGTACGCCGCCGGGTGTCGGCATGGGCATCAAGCCGTCGCCGGTGTTCCTGAAGGCCGGCCAGACGGTGCGCCTCGGGATCGAAGGGCTCGGCGAGCAGTTGCAGCGCACGCGCAACGCGCAATAAGCGCGTGAGCGGCGCGGGCCGGCTGGAGGATGCAGCCGCCCGCACGCTGGCCATGCTGCCCGACATGCCGGCATGGCCGCCGCCGGCGACCGGCGCACACCGAACCACGATGCAGCCAGAACCAGGGGCCCGATTCCGCACGATGCGGAATCGGGCCCTTGTCGCTTGTCCGCGTCCGGACGAAGCGGATCACACGACGTTGTCGAGTTCGCAATGCGCTTCGAGCCGATACCCGTCGGGGTCGACGACGAACGCCGCGTAGTAGCCCGGGCCGTAGTGCTCGCGCTTGCCGGGCCCGCCGTTGTCCTTGCCGCCGTGCTCGAGCGCGGCACGGTAGAACGCGTCGACCTCGACCGGTGACGCGGCCTTGAACGACAGGTGCATCCCCGATTCGGGATCGGCAGCGACAGGGCGAGCCGCGTGCTGCAACCACAGCTCGGGCTCGGTCGTGCCGTACCCGACGGCGTTGTCGTCGCTATACAGACGCTTGTAGCCGAGTGCGCCCAGCGCGCTGTCGTAGAAGGTGCGGCTGCGGTCGATGTGGGCAACGCCGAACGAAAGGTGATCGATCATCTGTGGCTCCTTGAACCGAGAGGGGACGTCAGTGCGGCAAACCTGCTTATAGACACCACGCCAACCGCTTGTAGCGAAGCGCGCCGAGCGTGGTGTCGTCGTACAGGCGGCCGGCGGCGGTGTGGATAACGCTGAACGAAAAGCGATCGATCATCTGTGTCTCCTTGGATTGAAGGGGGGCGTCAGGGCAGTAAACCTGTTTTTAACCACCATGCCGGTTATGTTAGAAATCGCTCGGGCGCTTGTCAACCGGCATAGTGGTTAGATACGATCGCGTCATGAGCAAAACGCAACCTTCCGTCACGACGGACTGCCTGATCCCGGCACCGCCCGAAACGCTGAGCCTCGATTTCGCGAATACGCTGTACTGGCGCGGCAGCGACCCGCCGACGGAAACCTTCGGCACGCTGGACGACCTGCTGGCGTGGTGCCGCGAGCAGGCGGGCGTGCCGGCCGGCCTGGCCGACGCATGTCGCGTGCATGACAAGGAGAAAGAGAAACAGCAGGGCGACGAGCCGGCGATGCTGGCGCGCGCACTCGCGTTGCGCGAAGCGCTATACCGGCTGTTTCACGCACAGGCGGAGCAGCGCGAGCCGCAGCCCGACGATCTCGCGCTGCTCGGTGGCTTCCTGGCGGAAGCGTCGCCGCGCGTTGCGCTGGCGCGCGTCGACGGCCGCTATGCGTGGCGGATCGACGCGTCAGGTGCGACGCTCGCGGGGCTGTTGAGCCCGGTGCTGTGGTCGGCGATCGACCTGCTCGGCGGCGCGCGGCTCGCGAAGGTCAAGCGCTGTGCGAACGACGCATGCCAGTGGCTGTTCATCGACGACAGCAAGAACGGCAGCCGACGCTGGTGCTCGATGTCGTCGTGCGGCAATCGCGCGAAGGCGTATCGCCACTATCACAAGGCCGAATGACGCGGCGGCCCGAACCTATTTCGCCGACAACTTGCGCCACAGCGTCGTCTTGCTGATGCCGAGCATCGCGCAGGCGCGATCGCGGTCGCCGCCGCACGCGTCGAGCACCGCGCGGATCTCGTCGGCTTCCGCGCGACGGCGGCGCGCATGGAGCGTTTGCGCGTCATCGGCGTCGGCCGCGTCGGGCGGCGCCGCGAACAGCTCGGGCGCGATCACTTGCAACGCGCCGGGGGCGAGCGCCGCGCACGCGGCGCCCGGATCGCTTTCGTCGACTTCCTCGGCCAGTTCCACCGCGATCCGCTCGACCACGTTCTGCAGTTCGCGCACGTTGCCGGGCCAGCGGTAGCGCGCGAGCGTCGCTTGCGTCGCGTCGAGCACGCGCAGCGCGTCGTCGGTGTCGCGCACGCGTTCGGCGAGACGCGGCTCGCGCCGCGCGGCCTGCACGAGCAGCGTCGCCGCGAGCGCGGGAATGTCGGCCGCGCGCTCGCGCAGCGGCGGCAGGCCGATGTTCAGGATGTTGAGCCGGTAATAGAGATCCGCGCGGAACGTGCCGGCCTCGACGGCCGCGAGCAGCGGCCGGTGCGTCGCGGCGATCACGCGCACGTCGATGCGGATCGGCTCGGTCGAGCCGAGGCGGATCACCTCGCGCTCCTGCAGCACGCGCAGCAGCCGGCTCTGCAGCGAAGGCGGCATCTCGCCGATCTCGTCGAGAAACAGCGTGCCGCGGTGCGCGGCCTCGAACAGCCCGGTCTTGCCGCCGCGCCGCGCGCCGGTGAACGCGCCTTCTTCATAGCCGAACAGTTCGCTCTCGAGCAGCGCTTCCGGAAACGCGCCGCAATTGACCGCGACGAACGGATAGCTGCGCCGCGCGGACAGCGCATGCAGGCTCTGCGCGATCATTTCCTTGCCGGTGCCGCTTTCGCCGAGCACCAGCACGGTGGCGTCGGATTTCGCGTAGCGGCGCACGAGGTCGCGCACGCGCGTCATCGGCGCCGATGCGCCGACCACGTCGTCGAGTGCGTAGCGTGCGGCGAACTGCTGGGTGGTCGGTTGCGAACGCAACGCACGATCGAGCCGTTCGACCGCGCGCGATTCCTGGAACGTCAGCACGCTGCCCGACGTGACGCCGCGATCGACCAGCGGCCCGCGATGCACGACATAGCGCACGCCGCGCACGGTCGCGAGCGCATCGCCGTCCTCGCCGCGCAGCGTGCGTAGCTCGGGCCGCAGGTCGACGAGCGCGCGGCCGACGGCCGCCGCGGGTTCGACCCCGAGCGCCGACGCGAGCCGCTCGTTGATCGCCTCGACGCGGCCGCGCGCGTCGAGCGCGACCACGCCGTCGCGCAGATGTTGCAGCAGCGTGTCGAGCCGCTGGCGGCGGAATGCCTCGGCGTGCGTCGCATACGCGACTTCGAGCGCCGTCTCGACGGCCTTGCGCACCGACGCATGCGAATACAGGAACACCGCGCCCATGCCGGCGCTGGCCGCGAGATCGGTGACGAGGCCCGGGCCGACGATCGTCTCGATGCCGCGATCGCGCAGGTCGTGCACGCAGGCTTCCGCTTCCTGCGCGGACTGATATGACGCAAACTGCACGTCGAGGCCGTACGCGGCGACGAAGCGGCGCACTTCGGGCGGCGTTTCGCCGGCGCTGACGAGCGCGATCCGCGCTGCGTCGCGCCGCGCGCGCGCGAGCGCCTGCATCACGTCGAAACCGGTCGGCGACACGACCACCACCGGCACCTGCGCCCGCGTTTTCAGGAAGCCGCCATTCGAGCCGGCCGCGACGATCACGTCGGGCCGCGCGGTGCCGGCCTCGGCGATCGCGCTCAGCGCATCCTCGTAGGCACGCGTGACGATCCGCACGTCGGCGCGTTCGTCGAATTCGCCGGCGATCTCGCGAAACAGCTCGCGCAGGCGGCTGATGCCCATCGCCCAGATGCGCGGGCGCACGGTGCGGTCGGCCGGGCCGACGGGCTTGGTCGAGGAGAGGTCCATGACGGCCGATTATGCGCGTGCGATTTCATTTTTGAAACATGTAGTGCCGAATTGAAATCGACGGGCGCTGCAACGCCGACGGCGGTTGCTTAATAATCAGTGGGTTAGCGACGTTTCGCGCGCTGGCCCGGTCCTTGCTGTTATTGAGCATTCCATCAGGAGGCCGTTCATGAGCAATACGCATCTTCAGAGCGCCGGCGCGAAGTTCCGCGCGGCAGTTGCGGCCGAGCAGCCGCTGCAGGTGGTCGGCGCGATCACCGCGTACGCGGCCAAGATGGCGCAGGCCGTCGGCTTCAAGGCCGTGTACCTGTCGGGCGGCGGCGTCGCCGCGAACTCGCTCGGCATCCCCGACCTCGGCATCAGCACGATGGAAGACGTGCTGATCGACGCGACCCGGATCACCAACGCGACCGACCTGCCGCTGCTGGTCGACATCGACACGGGCTGGGGCGGCGCGTTCAACATCGCGCGCACGGTCCGTTCGTTCATCAACGCCGGCGTCGCGGCCGTGCACCTCGAGGACCAGGTCGGCCAGAAGCGCTGCGGCCACCGTCCGGGCAAGGAAGTCGTGCCGATCGACGAAATGGTCGATCGCGTGAAGGCCGCGGTCGATGCGCGTACCGACGACCAGTTCGTGATCATGGCGCGCACCGATGCGGCCGCCGCCGAAGGGATCGATTCGGCGATCGAGCGCGCGATCGCGTACGTGGAAGCCGGCGCAGACATGATCTTCCCGGAAGCGATGAAGACGCTCGACGACTACCGCCGCTTCAAGGCCGCCGTGAAGGTGCCGATCCTCGCGAACCTGACCGAATTCGGCTCGACGCCGCTGTTTACGGTCGACGAGCTGCGCGAGGCGAACGTCGACATCGCGCTGTACTGCTGCGGCGCGTATCGCGCGATGAACAAGGCCGCGCTGAACTTCTACGAGACGCTGCGCCGCGACGGCACGCAGAAGGCGGCCGTGCCGACGATGCAGACGCGCGCCGAGCTGTACGACTTCCTCGGCTATCACGAATACGAGCGCAAGCTCGACGAACTGTTCGCGCAGGGCAAGAAGTAACGCGGCCCGCACCCCCGATACCCATTGGAGAAGGAAAACATGAGCGAGACGAAAGACGCAGCAGCACCGGCCGCCGCAGGCGCATTCAAGCCGAAGAAGTCGGTGGCGCTGTCGGGCGTGACGGCCGGCAACACGGCGCTGTGCACGGTCGGCAAGACCGGCAACGACCTGCATTACCGCGGTTACGACATTCTCGACGTCGCCGAATCGTGCGAGTTCGAGGAGATCGCGCACCTGCTCGTGCACGAAAGGCTGCCGACCATGACCGAGCTGGCCGCGTACAAGACCAAGCTGCGCGCGATGCGCGGCCTGCCGAGCGCGCTGAAGGCGGCGCTCGAACAGATCCCGGCGTCGGCCCACCCGATGGACGTGATGCGCACCGGCGTGTCGGTGCTCGGCACCGTGCTGCCGGAGAAGGACGACCACAACCTGCCGGGCGCGCGCGACATCGCCGACCGCCTGATGGCGTCGCTCGGCTCGATGCTGCTGTACTGGTATCACTTCTCGCACAACGGCAAGCGCATCGAGACGGAAACCGACGACGACTCGATCGGCGGCCACTTCCTGCACCTGCTGCACGGCAAGACGCCGTCGAAGTCGTGGGTGGAGGCGATGCACACGTCGCTGATCCTGTACGCGGAGCACGAATTCAACGCATCGACGTTCACGGGCCGCGTGATCGCGGGCACGGGTTCGGACATCTACTCGGCGATCACCGGCGCGATCGGCGCGCTGCGCGGGCCGAAGCACGGCGGCGCGAACGAAGTCGCGTATGAAATCCAGAGCCGCTACAGCTCGCCGGACGACGCCGAAGCCGACATCCGCCGCCGCGTCGAGAACAAGGAAGTCGTGATCGGCTTCGGCCATCCGGTCTACACGATCTCCGATCCGCGCAACAAGGTGATCAAGGGCGTCGCGCACAAGCTGTCGAAGGAAGCGGGCGACACGAAGCTGTACAACATCGCCGAGCGCCTCGAATCGGTGATGTGGGACGCGAAGAAGATGTTCCCGAACCTCGACTGGTTCAGCGCGGTGTCGTATCACATGATGGGCGTGCCGACCGCGATGTTCACGCCGCTGTTCGTGATCTCGCGCACGTCGGGCTGGAGCGCGCACATCATCGAGCAACGCATCGACAACAAGATCATCCGCCCGAGCGCGAACTACACGGGCCCGGAAGACCTGCAGTTCGTGCCGATCGAGAAGCGTTGATCGCCCGCCGCGCGCACCGGCCCCCGTGATGCGGGCGGCCGGCGCGCGCGGCACGTCATACCCCGAATTCCCGCCCCACATCATGAATACCGCCAACCGCAAACCCCTGCCCGGCACGTCGCTGGACTATTTCGACGCGCGCGCCGCGGTCGACGCGATCGCGCCCGGCGCGTACGACACGCTGCCGTACACGTCGCGCGTGCTCGCCGAAAACCTCGTGCGCCGCTGCGATCCGGCGATTCTCGCCGAGTCGCTGAAGCAGATCATCGAGCGCAAGCGCGAACGCGATTTCCCGTGGTTCCCGGCGCGCGTGGTGTGCCACGACATCCTCGGGCAGACGGCGCTCGTCGATCTCGCCGGCCTGCGCGACGCGATCGCGGACGGCGGCGGCGACCCGGCGAAGGTGAACCCGGTCGTGCCGGTGCAGCTGATCGTCGACCACTCGCTCGCCGTCGAATGCGGCGGCTTCGACCCGGACGCGTTCGCGAAGAACCGCGCGATCGAGGATCGTCGCAACGAGGATCGCTTCCACTTCATCGAGTGGACGAAGAAGGCGTTCGAGAACGTCGACGTGATCCCGCCGGGCAACGGCATCATGCACCAGATCAATCTCGAGAAGATGTCGCCGGTGATCCAGGCACAGGACGGCGTCGCGTACCCGGACACCTGTGTCGGCACCGACAGCCACACGCCGCACGTCGACGCGCTCGGCGTGATCGCGATCGGCGTCGGCGGGCTCGAAGCCGAGAACGTGATGCTCGGCCGCGCGTCGTGGATGCGCCTGCCCGACATCGTCGGCGTCGAGCTGACCGGCAAGCGCCAGCCCGGCATCACCGCGACCGACGTCGTGCTCGCGCTGACCGAGTTCCTGCGCAAGGAAAAGGTGGTCGGCGCGTACCTGGAGTTCCGCGGCGAAGGCGCGGCGAGCCTCACGCTGGGCGATCGCGCGACGATCTCGAACATGGCGCCCGAATACGGCGCGACGGCCGCGATGTTCTTCATCGACGGCCAGACGATCGACTACCTGCGCCTCACCGGCCGCAGCGACGAGCAGGTGAAGCTGGTCGAGACCTACGCGAAGGCGGCCGGCCTGTGGGCCGATACGCTGAACGATGCGCAGTACGAGCGCACGCTGACGTTCGACCTGTCGAGCGTCGTGCGCAACATGGCCGGCCCGTCGAATCCGCACAAGCGGCTGCCGACGTCCGATCTCGCCGCGCGCGGGATCGCCGGCCAGTGGGAAGAGAAGCCGGGCGAAATGCCCGACGGCGCGGTGATCATCGCCGCGATCACGAGCTGCACGAACACCAGCAACCCGCGCAACGTGATCGCTGCCGCCTTGCTCGCGCGCAACGCGAATGCGAAGGGCCTCACGCGCAAGCCGTGGGTGAAGAGCTCGCTCGCGCCGGGCTCGAAGGCGGTCGAGCTGTATCTGGAAGAAGCGAACCTGTTGCCCGAACTCGAGAAGCTCGGCTTCGGCATCGTCGCGTTCGCGTGCACGACCTGCAACGGGATGTCGGGCGCGCTCGACCCGAAGATCCAGCAGGAGATCGTCGATCGCGACCTGTACGCGACGGCCGTGCTGTCCGGCAACCGCAACTTCGACGGCCGCATTCACCCGTATGCGAAGCAGGCGTTCCTGGCGTCGCCGCCGCTCGTGGTCGCGTATGCGATCGCCGGCACGATCCGCTTCGACATCGAGAAGGACGTGCTCGGCCATGACGCGGACGGCCAGCCCGTCACGCTGAAGGACATCTGGCCGACCGACGAGGAGATCGACGCGATCGTCGCGTCGAGCGTGAAGCCCGAGCAGTTCCGCAAGGTCTACGAGCCGATGTTCGCGCGTAGCGCCGACGCCGGCGAACGCGCGGCGCCGCTGTACGACTGGCGCGCGCAGAGCACGTACATCCGCCGTCCGCCGTACTGGGAGGGGGCGCTGGCCGGCGAACGCACGTTGACGGGCATGCGCCCGCTCGCGGTGCTCGGCGACAACATCACGACCGACCACCTGTCGCCGTCGAACGCGATCCTGCTGGATAGCGCGGCCGGCGAGTACCTCGCGAAGATGGGCCTGCCGGAAGAAGACTTCAACTCGTACGCGACGCACCGGGGCGACCACCTGACCGCGCAGCGCGCGACCTTCGCGAATCCGACGCTGATCAACGAGATGGCGGTCGTCGACGGCGCGGTGAAGAAGGGCTCGCTCGCGCGCGTCGAGCCGGAAGGCAAGGTCATGCGGATGTGGGAAGCGATCGAGACGTACATGAATCGCAAGCAGCCGCTGATCGTCGTGGCCGGCGCCGACTACGGCCAGGGCTCGTCGCGCGACTGGGCCGCGAAGGGCGTGCGGCTCGCGGGCGTCGAGGCGATCGCCGCCGAAGGCTTCGAGCGGATCCACCGCACGAACCTGATCGGGATGGGTGTGCTGCCGCTCGAGTTCAAGCCGGGCACCAACCGGACGACGCTCGGCATCGATGGCACCGAGACCTTCGACGTGATCGGCGAGCGCACGCCGCGCGCCGACCTGACGCTCGTGATTCACCGCCGGAACGGCGAGCGTGTCGAGGTGCCGATGACGTGCCGGCTCGATACGGCCGAGGAAGTGTCGATCTACGAAGCGGGCGGCGTGCTGCAGCGTTTCGCGCAGGACTTCCTCGAATCGTCGCAGGCAGCCTGACCGGCGCACATTGGGAACACAGACATGGCTCACATTCCTCAAATCAGGATTCCCGCGACCTACCTTCGCGGCGGCACCAGCAAGGGCGTGTTCTTCCGGCTGCAGGATCTGCCGGATGCCGCGCAGGCACCGGGCGCCGCGCGCGACGCGCTGCTGCTGCGCGTGATCGGCAGCCCCGATCCGTACGGCAAGCAGATCGACGGGATGGGCGGCGCGACGTCGTCCACCAGCAAGACGGTGATCGTGTCGAAGAGCACGCGGCCGGGCCACGACGTCGACTACCTGTTCGGTCAGGTCGCGATCGACCGCGCGTTCGTCGACTGGACCGGCAACTGCGGCAACCTGTCGGCGGCGGTCGGCCCGTTCGCGATCAGCGGCGGGCTGGTCGATCCGGCGCGCGTGCCGCGCGACGGCGTCGCGACCGTGCGGATCTGGCAGGCCAACATCGGCAAGACGATCATTGCCCATGTGCCGATCGTGAACGGCGCGGTGCAGGAGACGGGCGACTTCGAGCTGGACGGCGTCACGTTCCCGGCCGCCGAAGTGCAGCTCGAATTCATGGACCCGGCCGCCGACGAGGAAGGCGCGGGCGGCTCGATGTTCCCGACCGGCAACCTCGTCGACGATCTGGCCGTGCCGGGCATCGGCACGCTGAAGGCGACGATGATCAACGCGGGGATTCCGACGATCTTCGTCGAGGCCGAAGCGATCGGCTATACGGGCACCGAGCTGCAGGATGCGATCAACGGTGATGCGAAGGCGCTCGAGAAGTTCGAGACGATTCGCGCGCACGGCGCGCTGCGGATGGGCCTGATCGACACGCTCGACGAAATCGCGACGCGGCAGCACACGCCGAAGATCGCGTTCGTCGCGAAGCCGGCCGACTACGTCGCGTCGAGCGGCAAGCGCGTGAACGCGGGCGACGTCGACCTGCTGGTGCGCGCGATGTCGATGGGCAAGCTGCATCACGCGATGATGGGCACGGCGGCAGTCGCGATCGGCACGGCCGCGGCGATTCCCGGCACGCTCGTCAACCTTGCAGCGGGCGGCGGCGAACGCCACGCGGTGCGCTTCGGGCATCCGTCGGGCACGCTGCGCGTCGGCGCGAAAGCGCAGCGCGAGAACGGCGAATGGACCGTCACGAAGGCGATCATGAGCCGCAGCGCGCGCGTGCTGATGGAAGGCTGGGTGCGGGTGCCGGGCGACGCGTTCTGATCGTTGCCGTCGGTATCGGCGCGGATGCGGGCGGCTTCGGCCGCCCGCGTCGTTTTCGTCAGCCGTGCAGGAAGCGGCGCAGCGCGTCGTGGCTCAGGCGGCGCGCCGCTTCCGAGACGCGCGCGCCGGGCACGATGTCGAACCCGTGTACGCCGCCGGGCAGCACGTGCAGCTCGGTCGGCACGCCCGCGCGGAGCAGGCGCTGCGCATAGTCGAGATTTTCGTCGAGAAACAGGTCGAGCGAGCCGACCGACAGGAACGTCGGCGGCAGGCCGTCGAGCCGCGCGGCGCGCGCGGCCGCCGCGTACGGCGACACGCCGTCGATGCCCGGCGCATGACCGAGCAGCGAGGTCCAGCCGAACCGGTTGTTGGCCGCATGCCAGATGAATTCGCCGGCATGCGGATGCGGCGTGCGCGTGCAGGTGCGGTCGTCGAGCATCGGATAGATCAGGTGCTGGAACGCGAGCGGGAATTCGCCGCGGTCGCGGGCCAGCAGCGCCAGCGCGGCGGCGAGCCCGCCGCCCGCGCTTTCGCCCGCCACGCCGATCCGCGTGGTGTCGATGCCGAGCGTATCGGCGTGATGGAACACCCAGCCGAGCGCCGCGTAGCAGTCCTCGATCGCGCCGGGAAACACGGTTTCCGGCGCAAGGCGGTAGTCGACCGAGATCAGCGCGCAGCCGAGCTGCGTCACGAGCGACCGGTGCACCGCTTCGAGATCCTTCGCCGCACCGCGCACGTAGCCGCCGCCGTGCATGTGGACGATCGCCGGGAGCGGGCGCGCGTGGCCGTCGGGCCAATAAACGAGGACCGGGACGTCCGGTGTGCCGGCGGGGCCGGGCACCGTGCGGCGTTCGAGCGTGCTGCCGGCCGGGTCGGGCGGTGGCAGCGGCAGCACGCGCTGGCGCGACTGCGCGAGGTTGTCGGCGTCGAGCGTGACGGTCGGCCAGGTCTCGAGCAGCGGGCGGATTTCGGGATCGACGAGATGCAGGGTGTTCAATGCAGGGCTCCATCGTGGAAGTGGGCGGCGCGCCGCGGTCAGAGCACGCTACGCGCGACGACCCAGCGGTGCACCTCGGTCGGGCCTTCGAAGATGCGCATCAGCCGCGCCTCGCTGGCCATCTGCTGCAACGGCATTTCCTTCGTCATGCCCATCGCGCCGAGCGTCTGCATCGCATGATCGATGACGGTCGACGCCATTTCGGTTGCGAACACCTTGACCATCGAGATCTGCGTGCGTGCATCCTGCCCGGCATCCACGCGCGTAGCCGCTTCGTAGGTCATCAGGCGGCACGCATGGATCTGCGTGAGCGCGTCGGCGACCCACCACTGGACCGCCTGGCGCTCCGCGAGCGGCACGCCGAAGGTCGTGCGCTGTTTCGCATGGTCGCACAGCAGCGCGACCGCGCGCTCGGCGCGGCCGATGCACCATGCGGCCATCTCCAGCCGCCGGTTCGCGAGCCGGGCCTGCATCGGCGCGAAGCCGGCGCCTTCCCGGCCCAGCAGTTGCGCGGCGGGAATGCGGCAGTCTTCCAGCACGATTTCGTAGGTCGACAGCCCGCCGATCATCGGAATCCGGCGTTCGATGACGAAGCCCGGCGTGTCGCGGTCGACGATGAACGCCGACATGCCGCCGCGCTTGCCCTTGCTTCGATCGGTCAGCGCCATCACGATCGTCCAGTCGGCTTCGGCCGCGTGACTGATCCAGATCTTCCGGCCGTTCAGCACCCAGCCGTCGGCGTCGCGCACGGCGGTCGTCGACAGCGCGCCCGGATCGGAGCCGGCGCCGGGCTCGGAAATCGCCATCGCCGCACGCGTGGCGCCACGTGCGTACGGTTCGAGATAGCGCGCGCGTTGCGCATCGTCGGCCGCGTCGCACAGCATCCGCAGGTTCGGCGAGTCGGGCGGCAGGATGTACGGGGTGACGGTCGTGCCGATCGCCTCGTTCACGCCGACCATCGCGACGGCCGGCAGATCCGAGCCGCCCGCGTCGAGCGGCGCGTCGAGTCCCCACAGGCCGAGCTGCCGGGAGCGTTCGTCGAGTCGCGCACGTTCGTCGGCGAGCAGCCCGAAGCGCTGGCCGTCGGCCTCGCGCGCCATCACCGCCGCTTCGAGCGGAATCAGTTCGTCCTTCACGAAACGTGCGACGAGGTCCCGGATCATCCGGTGTTCGAGTTCGAGTTCGAAATTCATGAGGGTGGGTCAGGACAGGAGAGGAAGAAGAAGTCGTGCCGTCAGCCGGCGTTCGTGTGCGCCGCCGCGCGGGCGCGCAGCGTGCCGAGCAACGCGAGCGCGCCGGCCGCCAGCAGCGCGGCATTGAAATAGAGCCCGCCGCGCATCGACCCGGTGGCCGTGTTGAGCACGCCCATCAGGAACGGGCTCGCGAACCCGCCGATCGCGCCGGTCATCGTGATCGCCGCGATCGCGACCGCCATCGAGCGCTTCGGCAGCGCGAGCCCCGGCAGCACCCAGAACGCGGGCAGCGCCGCGGCGTGCGTGGCGACCGCGATGCACAGCGCGATCATCAGGTGCGACGTGCCGGCGCTGCTCGCGAGTCCGGCGATGGCCGCCGCGCACGCGAGCATCGCGACTGCGCCATGCTTGCGCCATTCGCGCCGGCGCTCGGTGCGCCAGCCCATCGCGAGCATGCCGACGATGCCGCACAGGTACGGCAGCGCGGACAGCAGCCCGATCTGCATCGCGCCATGCAGGCCGCCGCGATGCAGGATCACGGGCATCCAGAACACGAGCGCGTAGCCGGCGGCCGCGATCGCGAAATTGGCCGCGCACAGCAGCCAGAAATCGCGATGTGCGAGCAACGGTCGCGCCGGGTTCGCGTCCGGCGTACCGGCTTCGGCCTGCGCGTGCGCGGCGTGCAGCGCGGCCTTGTCGGCGTCCGACAGCCAGCGTGCGTCGTCCGGCCGGTCGTCGAGAAAGCGCAGCGCGACGAGGCCGAGCGCGCTGCTCGGCAGCCCTTCCACGACGAACAGCCATTGCCAGCCGCTCAGGCCGGCCACGCCGTCGAAGTACGTCAGGATCGCGCCCGACACGGGGCCGGCGATCAGCCCCGCGAGGTACAGCGCGGTCATGAACAGCGCGAACGCCTTGGCGCGCTGCCGCGGCGGATACCACGCGCCGAGATAGAACAGGATCCCGGGGAAGAAACCGGCCTCGAACACGCCCAGCAGGAAGCGGCACGCGTAGAACTGCGCGGGCGTCGTGACGAACATCGTCGCGGCCGAGCCGAGACCCCACAGCACCATGATCCGGGCGATCGTCCGGCGCGCGCCGATCCGCGCGAGCCACGCGTTGCTCGGAATCTCGAACGCCATGTAGCCGATGAAGAAGATGCCCGCACCGAGCCCGTAGACGGCGTCGGAAAAGTGCAGTTCGGCGGCCATCTGCGCGTGCGCGAAGCCGATGTTGATCCGGTCGATGAACGACAGCGTGTAGCAGAGGATCAGGAACGGCAGCAGCCGGCGCGAGATCCGGCGGTAGAGCGCCTGCGTCGCGCCATCGTCGACGGCGGCCGGGCGGGTCGAAAGGGTCGGGGTCATGGGCACTCCGTCAGAAGCGGTGAGCAATGCCGAGCGCGAACACCTGCTCGGTGCCGCCCGGATGCGGTTGCAGGCCGACGACGACGGTGTTGCGGGCGTCGCCGCCGTTCTTCATGTAGAGATAGCGTGCGTAGAGCGACGTCCGCTTCGACAGCGGATGGTCGTAGCCGACGCCGAGCGCGGTCGCGTCGTTCGCCGAGCCCTTCACGTCGCGGCGCACGACCGACACGAGCACGCGATCGAGAGCACCGACGTTGATCGACGCGCCGACGCTCGCGGTCGAGAACGCGGGCAGGCGCGCCGCCGTGCCGACGCCATACAGGAACGCGGCGTACAGCTTGACGCGCGCGAACGCGTAGTTGGCTGCGAACACGTAGTGGCGGGTCGTCGACGGGGAGACGACGGGCGCCAGGTTGCCGGCCGACGTGTCGCCCTGGAAGCCGGCGCCGACGTAGAGCCCGCCGATCCGGTACTGCAGCCCGGCGCCGTAGTTGCGTCCGGCCTGCGTCGATAGCGCATTCGGCGTCGGAAAGCCGTACGTGGCCATCACGCGCAGGCCGTTCCAGTCGGGGCTCAGATACGACGCCGCCTGGTTGAAGCGCGGAATCGGCGGGGTCGTGTTGCTCGTGATCGTGTCCGTCGACGTCGCGAGCAGCGCGAGCGGCGACATCCGTTCGTTGAGCCCGAACGGATCGCCGTCGTACACGACGTAGAACGCGGGCGTGTATTGCCGGCCGAGCCGCAGGTCGCCGTAGCGCGTGTTCTGCAGCGACACGTACGCCTGCCGGTAGAACAGCGTGCCGCCCTGGAACGATCCGTCGGCCGGCGAGAAGCCGCTTTCCAGCACGAATTTCGTCGACGTGCCGCCGCCGAGATCCTCGACGCCCGTCAGTCCGAAGCGGCTCGTCGACGAGCCGCCGCCGCTTTGCCGCATGCTCGACAGGCTGCCGATGCGATCGAATTCGACGTAGCTGTCGACGATCCCGTACAGCGTGACCGACGACGCGTGCGCCGACGTGGCGCACAGCACGCACGCGCCGACCAGGAATGCTTTCCGTTGCATGAAGGTGTCTCCGTCCATGTTTTCTTGGCGCGCCCGCGTTCTGGGAGCGGTGCGCGCGGGGTGTCGCGGTGCTGCGCCGGGCTCAGCGTCCCTTGAACACCGGCTTGCGCTTCTCGAGAAACGCGCGGGCGCCCTCGATCCGGTCCTCGCTCGCGTAGACGTCGGGGCCGACGTCCAGCCGCAGCGCGGCGGCCACCGGCAGCCCCTGGCTGCGCGTCGCGGTTTCCTTGATGCGGCGGATCGTGAGCGGCGCGTTCGCGGCGATCGTCAGCGCCAGTTCGCGCACGGTGTCGTCGAGCGCGGCGCCGGGCACGACGCGGTTCAGCAGGCCGGCGCGCTGCGCTTCGTCCGCGTCGAAGCGGCGGCCCGTGAACAGCAGCTCCATCGCGATCGCACGCGGCAACATGCGCGGCAGCAGCACGCTCGCGAAGTTTGCGCCCATGCCGACCCGCGCTTCGGGCAGCGCGAAGGTCGCGTGATCGGCGGCGATTCGCAGATCGCACGCGAGGGCGATTTCGCAGCCGCCGCCGATGGCGTAGCCGTTGATGGCCGCGATGGTCGGCTTGCGCAGCTCCAGGATCAGTTCGTGCACGTTGCGCGCGAGCCCGCGCATCGGCTGCATCCCGCGTATCTCGGGGTCGCCGAGATCGACGCCCGCGCTGAACGCGCGTTCGCCCGCGCCGCGGATCACGATGACGCGAATCGACGGGTTGTCGTCGAGCGTGACGAGTTCGTCGCACAGGCGGCGGATCGCTTCGGCGGACAGCGCATTGGCGACGCGCGGGCGATGGATCGTCAGCCACGCGATGCCGTCGGCGTCGTTGCGCAGGATCGACGGGGCATCGTCGTCCGTCGGCGAAGAAAACGAGCGCGGGGCGGTCATGACGCGCTCCCGGCGGCGTCCGCCCGCGTGTCGTGCAGCACGCCCGCCTGCCGTAACGCGTCGCGGCGGGCCGCATCGATCCCGAACGCGTCGAGCACGGCGTCGGTGTCGGCGGCGAACGGCTGGGGCGGCCGGCGTATCGATCCCGGCGTGCGGGACAGCTTGGCGGGGATGCCCGCGCCGGTGTACGTATCGGTATCGATGAACATCGCGTTGCGCGCCGCCTGTGGATGGCCGAACGCATCGGCCACGGTGTTCACCGGCCCCGTCGCGACGCCGGCGTGCAGCAGCCGCTCGACGACGTCGTCGGCATGCAGTTCGGCGGTCAACTGGCCGAGCAGCGTGTCGAGCGCATCGCGATGCGCGACGCGCTGCGCATTGGTCGCGAAGCGCGGATCGCGCGCCAGCTCGGGCACGCCGAGCGCCTCGACGAGCCGCGCGAACGTGCGGTTGTTGCCGGCGCCGGTCGCGACCGGCTTGTCCTTGCACGGGTAGACGCCGTACGGCGCGATCGCGCCGTACACGTTGCCGGTCGCGACGGGCACGTTGCCGGTCGCCATCCAGCTCGTGCTGACCGGATGCAGCATCGACAGCGCGGTGCTGAACAGGTCGATGTCGACGTGTTGCCCGAGGCCGGAGCGCGTCCGCTCGACCAGCGCGATGAGGATGGTGGAGACGGCGCTCAGGCCGGCCGCGTAATCGACGACCGGAAACGGCACCTTGAGCGGCATGCCGCCGGGCTCGCCGTTGATCGACATGAAACCGGCAAGGCCCTGCGCGACGGCGTCGTAGCCCGGAAACCGCGCGAGCGGGCCGTCGGTGCCGTATCCGGAGATCGAACAGTGGACGAGGCGCGGGAAGCGCTCGCGCAGGCTGTCTTCGTAGCCGAGGCCCCAGCGTTCGAGCGTGCCCTGCTTGAAGTTGTCGATCAGCACGTCGGCCGTTTCGAGCACGCGGAACAGCACGTCGCGTCCGTCGGGATGCGACAGGTCGAGCGCGAGATTGCGCTTGTTGCGGTTGAGCCCCCAGTAATAGCTGGAGAGGCCATTCGGCATCGCGGGCCCCCAGTCGCGCGTTTCGTCGCCTTGCGGCGGTTCGATCTTGATGACGTCCGCGCCGTGGTCGGCGAGCGTCTGCGCGCAGAACGGCCCCGCATAGACGCGGCTCAGGTCCACCACGCGCACGCCTGCGAGTGCGCCTTCGTTGCTGCTGGTCATGACGATGTCTCCTTCGATGTGGATTCGACGGGCCGTCGGGCCGGCATGCGCCGGCTGCGCGGCCGCGATGCGTCGCGGGCTCAGCCGCGCGCGGCGAACAGCGCGTTCACCGCCGCGCGATGTTCGGGGCTGGCGTGTGCGAACGCCTGGTACGACGCCGACAGGTCGAGCAGCGTGTCGAGGCTCGCGTGGCGGCCTTCGCGCAGCAGCCGCTTGGTCAGGCGCAGCGCGGTGCCCGAGTGGCGGGCGATGCGGCCGGCCAGTTCGTGCGCCTGCGCGAGGAGGTCGCCATCGGGCACGACGCGCGACACGAGTCCGCAGCGCAGCGCGGCCTGCGCGTCCAGCGCATCGCCGGTGAACGACATTTCCGCGGCGACGGCGGCGCCGACGATCCGCGGCAGGAACCACGCGCCGCCGTCGCCCGGCACGAGGCCGAGCGTGATGAAGCTTTCCGCGAAGCGTGCGCGGTCGGCGGCGATGCGGATGTCGCACATGCACGCGAGATCGGTGCCGGCGCCGATGGCCGGGCCGTTGACCGCCGCGATGGCCGGCACTTCGAGGTGCTGGAACGCGTGCGCGAGCCGCTGGATGCCGCGGCGATAGCTGGTCCGGATCGCGGCCGGGTCGTGCGGGCCCGATTCCATGAACGCGCGCATCGCCTTCACGTTGCCGCCCGACGAGAACGTCGTGCCGGCGCCGGTCAGGATCAGCACGCGGATCGATTCGTCGCGGTTCGCTTCGTCGCAGCATTCGGTCAGTGCGTCGATCGCATCGGTGTCCGAAATGGCGTTGCGGGTGTCGGGACGGTTCATCGTGACGGTCAGGATCGCGCCCTGCCGTTCACGGATCAAAAAGGCTGCCATGGGGTCTCCGTATGTTCTGTGCCGCGGGGCTTCACGCTGCGGGCCGAAGCCTAGTATCGTCACGACGGTCGGCGGCGGGAAATTCCGTTCCACATACGTGGAAGGCCCGTGCCGGTCGCTGCGGAGAAGGCGGGATGAGCGGAAACGTGGTCAAGAGCGCGGCGCGCGTGTTCGAGGTGCTGGAACTCTTCAGCACCTTGCAGCGGCCGCTGAGCGTGCGCGAGATCGCCACGCGCTGCGGGTATCCGGGGTCGAGCGCGGCAGCGCTGCTGACCAGCATGAAGGCGCTCGGCTACCTCGCGTACGACGACGCAACGCATGCGTATGCGCCCACCGCGCGGCTCGTCAATCTCGGCGAAGCACTGGTCGATTCGGCGGCCGGCAGCCGGCGGCACTGGCATGCCGTCGCGAAGCGGCTGGCGGGGCGCACGCACGAGGCGGTCGTGATCGCGGTGCAGAGCGACCTGTACGTGCAGTACATCGATGCGGTCGAAGGCTCGCACTCGATTCCGGTGCAGTTCTATGCGCCGATCGGCACGCGTCGCGAGATCTGCATGTCGGGTCTCGGCTGGGCGCTGCTGAGCATCCAGCCGGACAGCACGATCCGCCGGCTCGTGTCGCGCAGCATCCGCCGGATCGGGAAGTCGGGCAGAACGATCGACGAGGACGTCGTGCTCGACAAGGTCGAACAGACCCGCCGGCTCGGCTATTCCTATTCGGCGCATACCGTCACGCAGGGCGCCGCGATGATCTCGATGGTGATCGCGGACGGCTGGAACGGGCTGCCGCTGGCGATGGGCGTGGCCGGGCCCGTCGAGCGGATCGATCCGCATCGGGACGCGATCGTGCGCGCGATGCGGGCGGCGCTGGCCGAGCGCGCGGGCGACGTGGGCCGTTAGCGCATGTTCCCCCTTGTGCGGAGAAATTCATTCCGGGGGCCGGCGCAAGCCCGTTATTAGCGTGAACAGGCCCTGACCGCGCGAAGGCATTCGCATAGAATCGGGACGTTTCGCCGCTCCTGTCCCGACTGTATCTCAGCGAGGTCGCCATGCCATTGAACGCGCCGCTTGCCGGCATCCACATCGTCGAATTCGAAGGTCTCGGCCCCGGCCCGCTCGCGGGCTGGATGCTCGCCGGCATGGGCGCGCGCATCACGCTGATCGCACGTCCGTCCGGCCGCACCAGCGCGCCGGATGCGCTGCGGGCCCGCGACGGCGACCTGCTGCGCGAAGGCAAGACGATCGTCGAACTCGACCTGAAGGCGCCGGCCGGACGTGACGCCGCGCTCGATCTGATCACGCAGGCCGACGCGTTGATCGAGGGCTTGCGGCCCGGCGTGATGGAGCGGCTCGGCCTCGGGCCCGACGCTTGCGCGCGCCGCAATCCAAAACTCGTCTACGGGCGCATGACGGGCTGGGGCCAGCACGGCCCGCTCGCGGCCGCGGCCGGGCACGACCTGAACTACGTCGCGCTGACCGGGCTGCTGTCGTTGTCCGCGCCGCGCGACGGCCGGCCAGGCGTGCCGCCGACCGTCGTCGGCGATGCGGGCGGCGCGCTCGGGCTCGCGTTCGGGATCGTCTGCGCGTTGCTCGACGTGCGCGGCGGCGGGCCGGGGCGCGTGGTCGACGGCGCGATCGTCGACATCGTGTCGATGCTCGGGTCGCTCGCGCTGTGGGCCCGCGCGAACGGGCAACTCGACGGCGCGCAGCCGAGCCTGTTCCACGACGCGCCGTTCTACGACGTGTATCGCTGCGCGGACGGCGAATGCGTGACGATCGGCGCGCTCGAGCCGCCGTTCTACGCGCTGCTGGTCGAACGGCTCGGGCTGACCGACGTCGATCCCGCGTCGCAGTACGACCGCGCGTGCTGGCCCGCGCTGAAGGCGCGTTTCGCGGAGGTGTTCGCGCAGCGGCCGTCCGCGCACTGGCGCGCGCTGCTCGAAGGCACCGACGCGTGTTTCGCGCCGCTGCTGAGCGTGGCCGACGCGGCCGTGCATCCACACAACGCGGCGCGCGGGATCTATCGGACGGATGAGAACGGGAACGTGCGGGCGCGGGTGGCGCCGCGGTTTTTGCCGTTGGCGGGGGATGAAGCCGATTAGGGCTGTCTTTCAGGAGGTTGCTTCCGTTCGTCGACGGCCGAGTACACCAGAACACCAATTTCGGTACTAAATTTGATGTCAAATAGAGTACAATCGATGCTCGATTGAAGAAGGAGCAGACATGCCCCACACCATTCTGGCGAGCGTGACGGCGAGCGTCTCGGAGCTGAAGCGGAATCCGATGGGAACCGTTGCCGCAGGCGAAGGTTTTCCGGTCGCGATCCTGAATCACAACGAACCCGCGTTCTACTGCATTCCCGCGAAGACGTGGGAGGCGATGGTCGAACGTTTGGAAGACATCGAAGACAATGCGTTGGCCGATTCGCGCGCCAAGGAGAAGGTCGTCAAGGTCAAGCTGAATGACCTTTGAACTCGCCTTTCTCGAACCTGCATTGAAGGAGTGGAAGAAGCTCGATCGCACCGTGCGCGATCAATTCAAGGCCAAGCTCGCCGAGCGGCTCGAGCATCCTCGTATCCCGTCAGCCAAATTGCATGGCCACCCGGATCGCTACAAGATCAAGTTGCGTGGTGCCGGCTATCGCCTCGTCTACGAAGTGCGCGACGCGGAAGTCATCGTGCTGGTGATCGCGGTGGGCCGCCGCGAGCGTGATGCGGTTTATCTGGCTGCGATGAAACGCTAGCGCGACATGCGTCGCGGCATCGATGTCTGGACCCGGCAACTCACGCCGTTTCCTCCCGCGCATCCGGCACCTTGCCGTCGCCGACGCGGTTGATCGTGCCTTGTGCGATCGCGACGAGCCGCTCGTGGTCGCCGTCGATGACGAACACGTGGCACTGGCAGGTCGCCTGGTGCCGGCCCGCATAGACGAGCTTCGCGCGGGCGACGAGCGTGCCGTTCACGGCCGGCCGCAGGTAGTTGATCTTGTATTCGGCGGTGATCACGCGCGGGCCGAGCACGAGCGCGCCGGCGAACGTCAGCGCGTTGTCCGCGAGATAGCTGATGACGCCGCCGTGCACGAACCCGTGCTGCTGCCGCAGTTCCTCGCGCACGGGCAGGCACAGCGACACTTCGTTGTCGCCGATATGCATCAGCTCCGTGCCCAGCAGCATGCTGAACGGCTGCGCGCGCAATGCGCCGCGCGCATGGTCCGTGATGTCGGTCATCGAACTTCCTTCGAAATGAGTGCCCGCTTGCGCTGAACTCTAGGAAGGGGGCTCCGGATAAGCAAGGAAATTCGTCCGCGTTTCGTGCAAATCCCGGCGCGATGCGACGCGATTATTGCGTCGAATACCCAAGATCTCCGCGTTTGCGGGCGATTCGACGCGAATGCGCGAGCGAAGCGCGCGATGGATCTGCGTGGCCGGCCATTCCGCCTAAAGTCCGACGAAGAAATGCCGCTAATGCCGGGGCATCGCCTCATCGTCCGCTCTCCAGGAATTCCCCCATGTTCGGAAAAATCAAGCTCGCGTCGGGTCTGCTCGGCGTGTTGACCGTGTTCTGTCTCTTCCTGTTTGCGATCGAAGCGCTCGGCTTCTGGACGCTCGCGTCGACGCGCAGCGGCGTCGACGATCTGTCGAACGTCGCGATCGCGCAGGTCGACGCGGCCAGCCGGGCGACCGAGCAACTGCTCGACGCGCGCATCAACCTGTCGCGTGCCGGCACGCGGATGGTGCGCGGCGGCCCGAAGCCCGAAGACATCATCCGCCATGCGGGCGCGTCGCTCGCGGAAGCGGACAAGGCGTTCGCCGTGCTGACGGCCGCGCAGCCGGTCGACGACACCAACCGCGCGCGCGTCGCGGCGCTCACCGAGCGCTATCGCGCGCTGCGCGGCGCGCTGGGCGAGCTCGTGCAGTTCCTCGACGCCGACAACATCCAGGCGTTCCTCGACCAGCCGACCCAGGGCTTCCAGGATGCGTACATCGCCGAGCTGCATCGCTTCACCGACTATGGCGGCACCTCGAGCCGCGCGGCGCTCGACACCATCGACGGCGGCATGCTGTGGTTCAAGTCGGTCGGCATCGTGCTGCTGGTGGCGATGCTCGCGGCGAGCGCCGCGATCTACGCGGCCGCGCGGCGCGCGGTCGTCGCGCCGCTGGAGCAGGCCGGCCGCCATTTCGAGCGGATCGCGCAGGGCCGTCTCGACGAAGCGGTGCAGGCGGGCGGCGTGTTCGAGATCGACCGGATGCTGCGCAGCCTCGCCGCGATGCAGACGAGCATCGCGGGCACCGTGCGTACGGTGCGCCACGCGTCCGATGCGATCCACCTCGGCGCGGGCGAGATCGCGGGCGGCAACGCCGACCTGTCGGCGCGCACGGGCACGCAGGCGGCGTCGCTCGAGGAAACCGCCGCGAGCATGGAGGAATTGACCGCGACCGTCCGGCAGAACACCGACAGCGCCCGCGCGGCGAGTGCGCTGGCCGACGCGGCGCTCGAAGCGACGAGCCACGGCGGCGGCGTGGTCGACAGCGTGATCGACCGGATGCGCGGCATCGCGCAGAGCTCGGGGCGGATCGCGGAAATCATCTCGGTGATCGACGGCATCGCGTTCCAGACCAACATCCTCGCGCTGAACGCGGCAGTCGAGGCCGCGCGGGCCGGCGAACAGGGGCGCGGCTTCGCGGTGGTCGCGGGCGAAGTGCGCTCGCTCGCGCAGCGCAGCGCGCAATCGGCGAAGGAGATCAAGGCGCTGATCGAGGATTCGGTCGCGCAGATCAACGGCGGCGCGGAACTCGTCGAGCGCGCCGGCGACGCGATGCGCACGGTGTCGGCGTCGATCACGCGGGTCGTGCAGACGATGTCGGAGATCACGGCGGCGTCGGTCGAGCAGAGCGTCGGGATCGAGCAGGTGAACCAGGCCGTCACGCAGATGGATCAGCTCACGCAGCAGAACGCGGCGCTGGTCGAGGAAGTCGCGGCGGCCGCCGCGTCGCTGAACGACCAGACCGCGCACCTGATGCAGGCGGTGTCGGTGTTCGAACTGGGCGACGGACGCGCCGCATCCAGCGGGCGCGCGGCGCCGTCGTTCGCCGCGACGGGTTACGAACCGGCCGGCAGCGCCGCGTAGGCGGTCGCGAGGTGGTAGGGCGTCGTCGACGGCATGTCGGCGCGCGACACCTGCCCGTCGGCCGTCTTGCACTCGAACCAGCCGCGCGGATGCAGGAAGCGCGCGGCGAACCGCTCGATCTGGCGTGCGAGCGGTGCGGAGGCCGGCGTGCCGCCGTGCGTCGCGAGCGCGCGCAGGTATTCGGTCTGCGCCCAGATCCGCTGCGTGCCGTCGATGCATGCGCCTTGCGCGTCGAGCGCCGCGCACACGCCGCCCGTCTGCGGATCGACGCCGTATTGCTCGGCGAACGCGAACGCGCGCGACAGCGCGGCGGGAAGCCCGGTCTGCGCGAGCCGCGCGCCGGCCGCATCGACCAGATAGAACCACTCGAACTGATGGCCGGGCTCGAAACGGTTGTCGGCCGAGCCGAGCGGCAGCTCGGCCACGCAGCCGGTCGCCGCATCGACGAAGGTGCGCTCGACGGCCTGCGCGGTGCGCGCGAGCGCATCGTCGAACGCCGGGTCGCCGAACGCATCGGCGGCCGCGAGCCAGGCTTCGGTCAGGTGCATCAGCGGATTCTGCAGCGCCCCGCTGCCGGATGACGAGAAATCGGCGTGGCGCGCGGCATCGAGCAACGCGTCGCCGTGGCGCGGCGCGAAGCGGTCCTGGATCAGCGCGGCGGTTTCTTCTGCCACCGTGCGCGCGGCGGCGTCGCCCGACGCCGCATGCCATGCGGCGCACGCGAACACGATGAACGCGTGCGTATAGAGATCCTTGGTCGTATCGAGCGGCGCGCCCTGCGCGTCGACGCTGTAGATCCAGCCGCCGTGGCGCGGGTCGCGAAAGTGCCGGCACAGCGCCTCGAACAGCGTGGCCGCATGCGCGGTGTCGCCGGCCTGCGCGAACACGAACAGTTGCCTGGCGCACGCCATTGCGCGATAACGGGTCGCGGGCAGCGGCGCGTGGGTGGCCGGATCGACGGCCTCGAACGGCAGTTGCAATGCTGGGTCGAACCCTGAACCCCGCCAGATCGGCAAGACGACGTGCACGAAATGGTGGCGCAACTGGGCGGCCTGGGCGGAAGCGGAGTCGGAAACGGAGTCGGAAACGGACATGGCGGGGTTGAGCGCTTGGATCGAAACGTGTCGGCGCGGCCCGGAGAATCGGCGCGGCCGGGGCCAAGGATAAAACATTCCGCGCGGCCGACACCAAAAAAAGGAGAGAAATCGGATGCTCAGCAACCTGGAACTCGTGATGCGGCTCGTTCTCGCGGCGGCGCTCGGCAGCGTCATCGGCTTCGAGCGCGAGCGTCTGTCGTGGGCTGCGGGCCTGCGCACGCACATGCTGGTGTGCGTCGGCTCGACGCTGATCATGATCGTGTCGGCGTTCGGCTTCGCCGACGTGCTCGGCACCAGCGACCACGTCGTGCTCGATCCGTCGCGGATCGCCGCGCAGGTCGTGTCGGGCATCGGCTTCCTCGGCGCGGGCTCGATACTGCTGCGCGGCGAGATCGTGCGCGGGCTGACGACGGCCGCGAGCCTGTGGTCGGTCGCCGCGATCGGCCTCGCGGTGGGCGGCGGGCTCTATGTCGCGTCGATTTCGGCGACGATCATCATCCTGATCATCCTGGCCGGCATCAAGCCGCTGGAGCGGCGCTATTTCACGGTGCGCCAGCGGCGCCAGCTTGCGTTGACGGTGGCGAGCGGCACGCTGACGTTCGATTCGCTGCACGCGGCGCTCGGCCCCGACAGTGCGCGCGTGAAGCAGTTCATCGTGCAGCGCGCCGACGACACGGGCGAGCAGGACGAAGTGCGCATCGCGCTCGCGCGGGTGTCGGAACTCGAATACAAGGCGATCTGCGACAAGCTGCGCGCGCTGCCGGGCGTCACGCGTTTCGACGGCGGGAACGGGCTGGGGGGCGACGAATAGCGTGAATCGGGGGCGGGGCGTGCGGCTCAATCCGTCCATTGAATGCGGCCCCGCGCGAGTGACTGGATCCGGTACGGATATGAGAGAATCATCCCGTCGCGTGACTGGCGCCACGAGATAGAAAACTATCGGGAAGCGTGACATAGACCGTTTGCCGCGCGCCTGGGCCGTTTCCAATTTAGATCTTGACGCCCAGGAATATGCCGACTCCCCTCGCCGCCCCTTGCCCTTCCGAAACGTTGGCCGACGATTTGCCCAACTTCCCGGTGGATTGGCCGGCATTGGATATCCAGTGCCGCCACCAGAATTTCCGTCATGCCCCAATCTGAGTTGGTCAGATTGATTATCTTGACCCGAACGCACCTTCCAGAGGCCGACGCACCTGTCGCGGGAGACGTCCAATGACCATCTGCCGATTTGAAAACGCAATCCAAAAGAAGGCGCTTGCCCTGCATGGATTGATCAGAAAAATTGAAGTCAAGGCGGCTGACGAACTGCCGTCGGCAATGGCCGATATCGAGCATGCACGGAAAGAAGGGTATTGGATTGCCCTCAAGCTGAGCTACTCCCTGGGCGAATGGCTCGAGCCGGCACTCATGGAAAAACACGCCCCCTCGAAGAATAGCGGCGCCCCTCGCATGACTGCACTCGTCTTTGAGCGTGCCGTGCATGAAGCTGCATGGGAACCCCCACTTCACCCGCGATCCGGCCGCATTGTCAGCGCTTCGCCGAGAATCAGCTTCAACGAATACAGGAAAAAAGTATCAGCTATCAAGCGCTTGCTTGAAAATGGTGACGTTTACCAGATAAATCTTACCTTTCCAATAGACGTCGAAATCGAAGGGAGTCCTGAATCCATATACCGGGAAATAATAAATCTTCACCCGGTATCGCATGCGGCCTATATCGATGACGGCGAATCGCTAGTGCTGTCTTTCTCGCCTGAGCTGTTTTTATCGCGCTCAGGAAGCATCCTGACCAGCCGGCCGATGAAAGGCACGGCTCCTCGGCATCGGCATCCGGAAGAGGATCTGATTTCCGCTCGCGCGCTACAGGCCAGCATAAAAGACCGAGCCGAAAACGCGATGATCGTCGATCTGTTGCGTAGCGATATGGGAAGAATCGCCCGCATCGGCTCCGTCAAGGTCGAGAAGTTGTTCGATCTCGAACGCTATCCGTCGATATGGACCCTGACCTCTACGATCACGGCGGATATCGGATCGGCTTCCTTCTTCGAGATACTGCGAGCCCTTTTTCCATGCGGCTCCGTGGTCGGCGCGCCGAAGATTGCAGCAATGCGCCACATCCGGCAACTCGAGATGGAAGACCGAGGTCTCTATTGCGGCAGTATCGGCTGGATGGCTCCCAATGGGGATTTCTCGCTAAACGTTGCGATTCGGACACTCGCGCTGGGGAAAAACGGTTCCGGCGTATATGGAGTCGGTGGCGGCGTGGTACTCGACTCCAAAGCGGATCTCGAATGGAACGAATGCCAATGGAAATCGAGGGTATTAGGCAACGTGAGCAGCGAAGGGTGGCGTGAAGCCAATCATTGCACTCTCGCAAAACACCAGGAACTGGAGTCATCGATGAATTGATGTGAGGTGCGGGGCGCCCCGAGGACCGCTGCCCGAGTCGCCCCAAAACCCGTTGGACGAACCTCTCTCGTCCCGGATCGCTCACCCGCCTGGCGGACACCGCGTTCGCATGCCTGTGCGAGATGCTGCAGAATCTCGCGAAAAATTTCGCGATCGGGATGTCGTCACTGTCCGGCGCAACGATCATGCATAGCGCGCCAGGAATGCCGGCTTCGTCGAGCCCACGCAGGGCCATCGAGCGAATGCGGCAGGTGGCCGACAACGATGCCCGGCGCAGCGGCGTGCCCGGCGTGTACTTCCATTCCTGGCTGCTCGTTGGTGATCACATGACCGCCGCTGCGCCTTTCGACACGCCGGACAATCGCTGCATCGAGATCGCGATTGTCAAGTTCGTCGGGTAGCCGTCGAGAACCACTCGCTTGTGCTTCGGTCGTCAATGCCGGGTCATACGTGTGAACATCGACAATGGCGCCGGCAATTTCGAGTCGACGAGATGATGCGTGACGCCCGCGAAAATCGGGCGGACAAGCCGGCCTGCGTAACGCACGGTCGTGCGGCTCGATGAATTCTCTCGCTGCATCGATGAAGGCGAGCCCTCTTTCGACAGCCTGACGCTTCTCGGGTTGCGACCAAGCAACCGGAATCCCAGCCGTTCCTCCAGCCGCTTCACTTTGACGCTGACCACGCCTTGCGTCATATGCAGATAATCCGCCGCTTTCGTAAGGATTCCAAATTCCATAACCAATAGAAAGGTGCGAACGGTATCTACGTCAAGCGAGATCATCGTCGATCATCCGAATTTGTTGTGGTTGAAATAGCATTCTTGATATTTCAAAAAATTTTATAGAACCTCATAATTCCATCAATCGCCAACAGACGAGACCTATTTGGCGGATACGTATTCGTAGAACCATCAATTGCTCACGCACATCATTCAGCTCTTTCTCGATGACCTCCGGATGCGGCAAATATCTTGTGACACGTTATTCATGGCGTATGTGCGCGGATACGCAGGTCCGCTCGATACTGCGAGCGACGCATCGAGATTTTCATAGGCCCCGCTGTTTATACGATTCGAGCGAGAATTCAACCGAGTCAAACGTGTCCCGTTTGCGCGAGGATGGCTTTCGGACGTGCGTGTGGTAGTGGGCAAGCGTCTACCTGAAATATTTGCGGGGCCAGGATGAGAGGTTTCCAAAGAAAATCCTCACTATCCATCAGATATGTAGTGGGCGCCAACCTGTCAACAATTACGGCTAGGTGTCCAACCAGATAGACGGGCCGCGCCTGAATCAAATATTCGCCCAGCCCGGCCTCTAAATATCAGCTCGCACTGTAACGCGTGATGGCATGCAGTCATCAGTCACGCGCGATTATTTCGATGGGAAACATAAAGCCGGCCGCTCACGACTGATTTTTTAAAACTATTCGTGAACTTCGTTGAATGAAATCTTTGATGGAAGCAATCTCGTGAAAACTACGGCGTTCCTGAAAGGCGAGCTTCCGGCGACGCCCAAGGACGAACGCTTCGTCACCGACTTGAGAGCCGTTGTCCGACGGATCCTGCTCGATCACCCCGCGTCCATAGCGCGCACACGCCGACAGGCAATCAACGCGCCGGCTGGTCAAGTATTTCAACCAGCAGTTGCCTGACATCGCGGGGCTGCCGTGCATTCGGTCGACATCTCGTCCTGAAAACGGTCTGGCGCAACCACAACCCGCTCAAATACGCGATGGGCAACCAGTCGTCATGCCGGCCAGCTCATTCGCAACCGTTCAATCGAGCCACAAGGATGATTGAAATGCCATATTTAATTTCCGGCGCCCCTCCATTTTTATTGGCGATTCTATGGCTCGCATTACACGTCGCCTGCTTCTCGGCAAATGCGGTCGCCGTAAAGGCAACCAGTCTCACACTGACGATTTGCCAGATCATTTTTTTCCGCTCGCTGGCAACATTGGCCTGCTCGGCCATAACGCGGTCGGCGCGAGTGCAAATTGCCACTTCGATAAAATCGGATGTCTTGCAGCTCCTGATTATTAGGGCGATTGCGGGTTTCCTTGGAATATACGGCGTCTTCTATACGATCTCGGTGCTGCCGGTGCCAATCGCCATGACGCTTACGGGAATTACACCCGTATTCGTCATATTCCTGGAAGCCGTTGTAACGAACGAGAGAGTGCGCAAGGAAATCCTGCTCTATGCGCTCTTCGCAATCGCATCCATTTACATCACGACCAGCGCAAATGGCGTAAGTAAATTTGACGGTCTCGATGTCGGGGATATAGCGATCGGACTCGCGGCCGGCGCACTCGTCGCCATCTCCTTTGTCTCGGTGCGACTTACCGTCCGAAAGGTCGGCACCAATGCGGTCGTTTTCTGGTTTGGGCTGGGGAAATTCGTCGGTTCGCTTCTTCTGGGCGGGACGGCCATATTCGCTACCCACTTTAACTAGACATTCCGATTTTACGTGTTGTTCCATAATCAATCTCATGCGCCGATATCGAAACGCGTCGACTCCGACGAATGCGCGTAATTCAGGCAACTGAACCAACGCTGAATGTTGCATCAGGATTGCTGAAGATATAAGTGAAGGTATCTGAATTGCCCGATTCCGCGAAAGAATTGGCGGGTCGCGTGAGCAATGCGTTCCGGAAAGGATGTGCCAGGGGGAAATTCGCATGCAGGGTTCCGGATGGAACCGGCAGGCACTGGTGTTGTTGAAGAAAAGCCAGAACCGATTGGTTGTTATTCATTGATTGTGAGAGGTCGCTCCATGCGCGTCGAACGGGTTCCATACCGCTTAATCACTGTCGCGACGGCCGCCGTTTTCCTGGCCGCGTGCGGAAAAAAGGAATCGGCACCGCCGCCGCAAACGCCGGAAGTCGGCGTCGTCACCGTCCAGCCGCAAGCCGTGCCGGTCTTCACCGACCTGCCGGGCCGCACCAGTGCATTCCTCGTCGCGCAAGTGCGCGCACGGGTCGACGGCATCGTGCTGCGTCGTGAATTCACCGAAGGCACCGACGTCAAGGCCGGTCAGCGCCTCTACAAGATCGATCCGGCGCCGTACATCGCGGCCCTGAACAGCGCGAAGGCGACGCTCGCGAAGGCGCAGGCGAACCTCGTCACGCAGAACGCGCTGGTCGCGCGCTACAAGGTGCTGGTCGCCGCGAACGCGGTCAGCAAGCAGGAGTACGACAACGCGGTCGCCACGCAAGGCCAGGCCGCGGCGGACGTCGCGTCCGGCAAGGCGGCGGTCGACACCGCGCAGATCAACCTCGGCTATACGGATGTCGTGTCGCCGATCAGCGGCCGCGTCGGCATCTCGCAGGTGACGCCGGGCGCATACGTGCAGGCGAGCCAGGCGACGCTGATGTCGACGGTGCAGCAGCTCGACCCGGTGTACGTCGACCTCACGCAGTCGAGCCTCGAAGGGCTGAAGCTGCGTCAGCACGTGCAGAGCGGCCGTCTGAAGACGAGCGGCCCGGGTGCGGCGAAGGTGTCGCTGATCCTGGAAGACGGCAAGACCTACTCGGAGCCGGGCAAGCTGCAGTTCTCGGACGTGACGGTTGACCAGACCACCGGCTCGGTGACGATCCGCGCGGTCTTCCCGAACCCGGGCCGCGTGCTGCTGCCGGGGATGTTCGTGCGCGCACGGATCGAGGAAGGCGTGAACGAGAACGCGTTCCTGGTGCCGCAGATCGGCGTCACGCACGACCAGAAGGGGCAGGCGATCGCGATGGTGGTGAACGCCGGCAACAAGGTCGAGCCGCGTCCGCTGAAGACCACCGGCATGCAAGGCCAGAACTGGGTCGTCGAAGGCGGTCTGCAGGCGGGCGATCACGTGATCGTGCAAGGCGTCGACAAGGTGCGCCCGGGCGCGACCGTGAAGACCGTTGCGGCCCAGCTTGCGCAGGCGCAGGGCACCGCCGCAGGGGCTGCAGCGGCGGCCGCCACGCCGTCGTCGGGTTCGTCGCCTGCCGCGGCGTCGCCGGCCGCCTCGCCGGCTGCAGCGTCGGGCGCCGCACCGGCGAGCGCTGCCGCCGCATCGAGCGCTCACTAACAGGGAGCCTGCTTCATGGCCAAGTTTTTTATCGATCGCCCGATCTTTGCATGGGTGATCGCCATCGTGCTGATGCTGGCCGGCGTCGCGTCGATCTTCACGCTGCCGATCGCGCAGTATCCGACGATCGCGCCGCCGGCCGTGCAGATCACCGCGAACTACCCGGGCGCTTCCGCGAAGACGGTGGAAGACACGGTGACGCAGGTGATCGAGCAGCAGATGAGCGGTCTCGACCACTTCCTGTACATGTCGTCGACGAGCGACGACTCGGGCAACGCGACCATCACGATCACGTTCGCGCCGGGCACGAACCCGGACATCGCGCAGGTCCAGGTGCAGAACAAGCTGTCGCTCGCGACGCCGAACCTGCCGCAGGTCGTGCAGCAGCTCGGCATGTCGGTGACGAAGTCGAGCAGCAGCTTCCTGCTGTGGATTGCGTTCAACTCCGACGACGGCAGCATATCGAAGGACGACTTGACGAACTACGTCGCGTCGCACGTCCTCGATCCGATCAGCCGCATCAACGGCGTCGGCCAGACACTGCTGCTCGGTTCGCAATATGCGATGCGCGTGTGGCTCGATGCGACGAAGCTGACGAACTACGGCCTCACGCCATCCGACGTGACGGCCGCGATCACGCAGCAGAACGTGCAGGTCGCGGGCGGCCAGATCGGCGGCACGCCGGCGAAGCCCGGCACCGTGCTGCAGGCGACCATCACCGAGGCGACGCTGCTGCGCACCCCCGAGCAGTTCGGCAACATCCTGCTGAAGGTCAACCAGGACGGCTCGCAGGTGCGCGTCAAGGACGTCGCCAGGGTGTCCCTGGGGACGGAAAACTACAACTTCGACACGAAGTACATGGGGCAACCCACGGCCGGGCTCGGCATCCAGCTCGCGACCGGCGCCAACGCGCTGGCGACCGTGAGCGCGATCCAGGCGAAGGTGGCTGAGCTGTCGCGATACTTCCCGCACGGGCTGGTCGTCCACTATCCGTTCGATACGACGCCGTTCGTGCGCCTGTCGATCGAGGAAGTGGTCAAGACGCTGCTCGAAGGCATCGTGCTGGTGTTCCTCGTGATGTACCTGTTCCTGCAGAACCTGCGGGCGACGATCATCCCGACGATCGCGGTGCCGGTCGTGTTGCTCGGCACGTTCGCGATCATGGCGGCGGTCGGCTTTTCGATCAACACGCTGTCGATGTTCGGCCTCGTGCTCGCGATCGGCCTGTTGGTCGACGACGCGATCGTGGTGGTGGAGAACGTCGAGCGGGTGATGGTCGAGGAGGGCTTGTCGCCGAAGGAGGCGACCCGCAAGGCGATGGGCCAGATCACCGGCGCGCTCGTCGGCGTGGCGCTCGTGCTGTCGGCGGTGTTCGTGCCGGTCGCGTTCTCCGGCGGGTCGGTCGGCGCGATCTATCGTCAGTTCTCGCTGACGATCGTGTCGGCGATGGTGCTGTCGGTGCTCGTCGCGCTGATCCTGACGCCGGCGCTGTGCGCGACGATCCTCAAGCCGATCGCGAAGGGCCACCACGAAGAGAAGAAGGGCTTCTTCGGCTGGTTCAACCGGACCTTCGACAAGAGCCGCGATCAGTACCACGTCGGCGTGCAACACGTGATCAAGCGCTCGGGTCGCTGGCTCGTCATCTACCTGGCCGTGCTCGTCGCGGTCGGCCTGTTGTTCGCGCGCCTGCCGAAGTCGTTCCTGCCGGACGAAGACCAGGGCTACATGTTCGTGATCGTGCAGACGCCGTCCGGCTCGACACAGGAAACGACCGGCAAGACGCTCGACAACATCAACACGTACCTGACTACCGCCGAGAAGGACGTGGTCGACTCGGTGTTCACGATCAACGGCTTCAGCTTCGCGGGGCGCGGCCAGAACTCGGGTCTCGTGTTCGTGAAGCTGAAGGGCTTCTCGGCGCGCCAGCGTTCGGATCAGAAGGTACAGGCGCTGCTGCGAAGGACCGCCGCGCATTACGCGAAGTACAAGGATGCGATGGTGATTCCGTTCAACCCGCCGTCGATTCGGGAACTCGGCAACGCGTCCGGCTTCGACTTCGAGCTGACGGACAACGCCGGTCTCGGCCACGACGCGCTGATTGCCGCGCGCAACCAGCTGGTCGAGATGGCGTCGAAGGATCCCCTGCTCGCGCTGGTGCGCCCGAACGGCCTGAACGATACGCCGCAGTACAAGGTGGACATCGACCGCGAAAAGGCGGATGCGCTCGGCGTGACGCCGGATGCGATCGACCAGACGTTCTCGATCGCGTGGGCGTCGAAGTACGTGAACAACTTCCTCGACACCGACAGCCGGATCAAGAAGGTGTACGTGCAGGCCGACGCGCCGTTCCGGACGACGCCGGACGACCTGAACGTCTGGTACGTGCGCAACGGGTCGGGCGGGATGGTGCCGTTCAGTGCGTTCGCGACCGGCCACTGGACCTACGGTTCGCCGAAGCTGGAGCGCTACAACGGCGTGTCGTCGTTCGAGATTCTGGGGCAGGCGTCGCCGGGCAAGTCGACCGGCCAGGCGATGGCCGCGATGGAATCGCTCGCGAAGAAGCTGCCGGAAGGCGTCGGCTATTCGTGGACGGGGCTGTCGTTCCAGGAAATCCAGTCGGGCTCGCAGGCGCCGATCCTGTACGCGATCTCGATCCTCGTCGTGTTTTTGTGTCTCGCGGCGCTGTATGAAAGCTGGTCGATCCCGTTCTCGGTGATCATGGTCGTGCCGCTCGGCGTGATTGGCGCACTGCTCGCGACGACGCTGCGCGGCCTCGAGAACGACGTGTTTTTCCAGGTCGGCCTGCTGACGACCGTGGGCTTGTCCGCGAAGAACGCGATCCTGATCGTCGAGTTCGCACGCGAACTTCAGGTGACGGAGAAGATGGGGCCGATCGAGGCCGCGCTGGAAGCGGCGCGCCTGCGGCTGAGGCCGATCATGATGACGTCGCTCGCATTCATTCTCGGCGTGCTGCCGCTCGCGATCAGCAACGGCGCGGGCTCGGCGAGCCAGCACGCGATCGGCACCGGCGTGATCGGCGGGATGATCACCGCGACGTTCCTCGCCATTTTCATGATCCCGATGTTCTTCGTGAAGGTACGCCAGATCTTCAGCGGCGAGCAGGAAGATGCCGATCTCGCACTGCGTCTCGCGCAGGCGCATTCGCGTCACGAAGATCGACCGCACAACGACGAAGACGCCGGCAACAACGGACAGTGATGATGCAAAAACACGCTTTGACTGCAAGCGCGATCGCACTCGCCGCCGCGCTCTTCGCCACGGGCTGCACGATGGCGCCGCATTACAAGCGGCCGGATGCGCCCGTCGCACAGGCGTTTCCGTCCGGCGGCGTGTACGCGACGCAGCCGGCGGCGAAGGCCGGCGCGCGCAGCGCGAACGGCCAGGCGGCGGCCGGCATCGGCTGGCGCGAGTTCTTCGTCGATCCTCGCCTGCAACGGCTGATCGAGATCGCGCTGAAGAACAACCGCGACCTGCGCGTGTCGGTGCTGAACATCGAGGCGGCGCGTGCGCAGTACCAGATCACGCGCGCGGGGCTGTTCCCGACGCTCGACGGTACGGGCACGGGCAATATCCAGCGCTATCCGCAAGGTGTCTCGCCGACCAATCAGGCCTACATATCGCGCACTTACAACGTCGGACTGTCGGCGTCGTGGGAGCTCGACCTGTTCGGCCGGATCCAGAGCCTGAAGGACCAGGCGCTCGCGCAATACCTCGCGACCGCGCAGGCCCGCAAGGCGTCGGAGATCTCGCTGGTGTCGCAGGTGGCCGATCAATACCTGACGCTGCTGTCGACCGATGACCTGCTGCAGGTCACGGAGAACACGCTGAAATCCGCGCAGGCGTCGTACGACCTGACCAAGCTGCAGTTCGACAACGGCGCGGGCTCCGAGCTCGACCTGCGCCAGGCGCAGACGATCGTCGAGACGGCGCTCGCGAACCAGCAGGCGCAGGCGCGCGCCCGCGCGCAGGCGGTGAACGCGCTGGTGCTGCTGATCGGCGAGCCGCTGCCGGACGATCTGCCGGCGGGCCTGCCGCTCGACGCGCAGAACCTGCTGACGGACGTGCCGGCCGGGTTGCCGTCGGACCTGCTGACGCGTCGTCCGGACATCATGGAAGCGGAGCAGAACCTGCTCGCGGCCAACGCGAACATCGGCGCGGCGCGCGCGGCGTTCTTCCCGCGCATCTCGTTGACGAGTGCGTTCGGCACCGCGAGCCCGACGCTGGGCGGCCTGTTCAAGGCCGGCACGGCGGCGTGGTCGTTCGCGCCGAGCATCGCGCTGCCGATCTTCGAAGGCGGGCAGAACATCGCGAACCTCGATCTCGCGAACGTGCAGAAGCGCATCGAGATCGCGAACTACGAGAAGGCGATCCAGTCGGCATTCCGCGAAGTGTCGGACGGTCTTGCCGCACGCGGCACGTATGATCAGCAGATCGCGGCGCTCGAGCGCAACGAGCACGCGCAGCAGCGTCGCTTCGATCTGTCGGACCTGCGTTACAAGAACGGTGTCGACAGCTACCTGTCGGTGCTGACCGCGCAGACCGACCTGTACGCGGCGCAGCAGTCGCTGACCAACGCACGGCTGGCACGGTGGACCAACCTCGTCGACCTGTACCGCTCGCTGGGCGGCGGCTGGATCCAGCGGGCCGGCGAGACGCCGCGCCCGGCCGACCAGCCGGTCGACGACGGCAAGGCGGCCGTACCGTTCGCATCGGTCGCGGCAGCGCGGGCGAACCGACCGCGGGCATGACGAAAAAATGGCTCGCAAGACCAAGGAAGCGGCGCTGTTGACCCGGGAAGCCATTCTCGACGCGAGCGAGCGCCTTTTCGATGCATGCGGCTATGGCGCCGCGTCGCTCGAGGACATTGCCGAGGCGGCCGGTGTCACGCGCGGCGCGGTGTATTGGCACTTCAAGGACAAGGGCGATTTGCTACTGGCGCTCTTTGTCCGTGTGCGGGAGTCGTTTCGCGACCAGTTACTGGCACTGGTGCGGCGCGGCAGCCGGCGCGGGAGCATCAAGGCGTTCTGCCGCCTGCTATTGTCGGGCGGCGCGCGCCGCGCGGAAGCGAAAGCGATCTGCCGGCCCGGCGGCAAGCTGCTGCCGTACGACGAGATTTTCCTCGCCGAGCCGTTGACGGCGCACCTCGCGATCGACCTGTTTCAGGAGATGCACGAGACGCTCGTCGCGATCCTGAACAAACCCGGCGACGCCGGCGAAAACGGCGCGAAAGCGTCGGCGGGCGAAACCGAAATCGACGCCTATTTTCTTCAGGCGCTGCTGGTGGGGCACGCGCGTCTATGCGCATTTCACGCGGCGCCCCGCAAGATGGGCGACGCCACCGCGCGGATCGTCGGGCGCGGCATCGAGGCGGTCTCCGCGCGCCACGGTACGCGCGCTCGCGCCGCGAACCGGGTCGGCGCGACTCCGATAGCCTGACCCCAGGCGGCGTGCACGGCCACCGTGCGACGTGCGTTCCACAACGCGTCGAGGCCCGCCGCGCCGCCCGCCGCCATCCGGCCGATCGAGCGCGCGAGCGTGTTCATCGGCACCGCGACGTCGTTCAGTTCGATCGTACGCATCGTCGCGGCGAGCGACACCGGCGCGAGGCCGAGCTGCCGCGCGTCGCCGGGCATCAGGATGTCCGCGCCGTCTGCCCGGCGTCGCGCCGTCAGGCCACGATGGCGCGACGCAGCCGCAGCACGGCGTCCCGCATGTTGCCCGGCAGCGTCGCGCCAAAACCGATCACGAGCCCGGCCTCGCCGCCGCCGCGGTAATGCGGCGACAGCGGCGGCGTCTGCAGCCCGAGCGCCGCAGCGGCTTCCCATACCGCGAGATCCGCGTCCGGTGCAGCTGCGCCACGCAGCTTCGCGACGAGATGCAGGCCGGCATCGGGCGCGTCTCCCCAATCGAGTACGTCCGCGCAGTGGCATTCGAGCGCGGCCAGCAGCGCATCCCGACGCTCTGCATAAAGCATCCGCATGCGGCGCAGATGCGTCGCGAAATGCCCTTCGCCGATGAATTCCGCGAGCGTGACCTGCAACGGCGTCGGCGATTGCCGGTCAACCAGCGCGCGGGCGTGCGCAAACGCCCCGGCGAGCCCCGGCGGCGCGATCAGGAAGCCGATCCTCAATCCGGGCGCCAGGACCTTCGCGAACGTGCCGACGTAGATCACGCGATTCGCGGCCGATTGCCGGCCGAGCGCGCGCAGCGGATGCAGCGGCCGCCCGGCGTAGCGGTAGTCGCCGTCGCAATCGTCCTCGATGATCCAGGCGTCCGCACGCTCGGCCCAGTCCAGCAGCGCGAGCCGGCGCCGCAGGCTCATCGTCACGCCGAGCGGGTACTGATGCGACGGTGTAACCACCGCGAGGCGCGCGTCCGCGGCCAGCCGTGCACCGGCCTCGACGTCGAGGCCCTCCGCGTCGACCGGCACCGGTACGACACGTGCGCCCGCGCTTTCGACCGCGCTGTGTCCCGCGACGAATCCCGGGTTCTCGATCCATACCGTATCGCCCGCGTCGATCAGCAGGCGCGCGGCCAGCTCGATCGCGTGCTGCGAGCCGGACGTGATCACGACGTCGTCGGCATCGCACGCCAGGCCGCGCGTCACGCCCAGATGTTCGGCGATCGCCTCGCGCAGCGGGCGGTATCCGGCCGGATCGGCGTAGCCGAGCTGGTCGGCGGTCGGCCGGCTGCGCCAGAAACGGGCGGACAGGCGAGTCCACGTGTCGTACGGAAACGCATCGAACGCGGGCGTGCCGGGCGCGAGCAGGCCCGGCCCGCGCGGCACCGGCGTAACCGGCAGCCCTGCCAGGCGGCGGCCGCGCCCGGACAGCGCCGGGTACGCTTCGCCGCGCGCTGCGGTAACGGACAGCGGCGCCGCGGCGGCGGGCGGCGCCAGATCCTCCGGCAACACGTCCGGCACGTAGATGCCGGAGCCGCGCTGCCCGCGCGCATAGCCCTCCGCGACGAGCCTGTCGTACGCCAGCACGACGGTCTGCCTCGACACGCCCAGTTCGGCCGCGAACGATCGCGTCGATGGCAGGCGCGCGCCGGGACGCAGGTGGCCGCGCAGCACCGCCTCGCGCAGGTGCCGGGCGATCTGCTCCTGAAACGGCAGCGCCGCGGCGGGATCGACGGCGAAAGCGCCCCAGACGGGCGGTGTGGCGCGTTTGCTCATGGCCTGAAAGTGGATTGATTCGGTTTCCGAAAGTGGGCTTAGATAATAGTGCCACCTGTTGCTATCGTGCAAACCATGTCATTCCCTTTACCGACTACGCGCATGACTATCGAAGCGTCTTCCCTGCGCCGCGGCCTCGCGCTCGCGTCGCTCTATACGGGCGTATTCCTGCCGCCGCTGGATTACTTCATCGTCAATCTGGCGCTGCCTGCGATTCACGTCGGCCTGAACGCCAGCGACGCGCAGATCCAGCTCACGGTCTCCGCATACGCGCTCGCCTATGCCGTCGTCCTGATCACCGGCGGGCGCCTCGGCGATCTGTACGGACGCCGGCGGATCTTCATGATCGGCATGGCCGCCTTCGTCGTTGCATCGGCGCTGTGCGGCATGGCGATGAGCGGCGAGGTGCTGGTCGCGAGCCGCGTCGTGCAGGGCATCAGCGCGGCGCTGATCACGCCGCAGGTCCTCGCGTCGATCCGCACCGTCTTTCCTGTGCAGATGCAGGCGCGCCTGATGGGCCTCTACGGGTTCGTGTTCGGGCTCGCGTCGGTGGCAGGGCAAGTCGGCGGCGGCGCGCTGATCGACCTGCATCCCTGGGGACTCGACTGGCGCGTGGTATTTCTCGTGAACGTGCCGATCGGCATGCTCGCGCTGGCGGGAACCTGGCGGTATCTGCCCGAGAGCCGCGCGGCGCGCGGCGCGCGCATCGACGTCCCGGGCATGGTCGCGCTGACGATTGCGCTGATGCTGCTGATCTATCCGCTGACCGTCGGCCGCGAGCTGCACTGGCCCGCATGGACGTTCTGGAGTCTCGGCCTGTGCATGCCGGCGTTCGTCGCGTTCATCCGGATCGAACGCCGGATTGCGCGGCAGGGGCGCGATCCGCTCGTCGATGTGGCGGTGTTGAGCCAGCCGGTCGTGGCAATCGGCTTGCTGCTCGCGTTCCTCTTCTACAGCATCGCCGCGTTCTTTCTCACCTATGGCATCTACCTGCAGGAGGGGCTCGGCTGGACCCCGCTGCAATCGGGCCTCGGCCTCGCTCCCTACGGTGCTGGCTATCTGCTCGGGCCGCTCGCGACGCCGTGGCTTGCCCGCCGCATCGGCGAGGGCCTGATGCCGCTCGGGTTCGGTTGCCTCGCCGGCGGCTTCGGGCTCTGCGCATCGCAACTGGGCCATGGCGCACCGGAACTGCCGTTTTATATCGGTCTCCTGATTGCCGGGACCGGGCAAGGGCTGGCGCTGCCGTCGCTGCAGCGGATCGTGCTTGCGGACGTCGACGCGCGCCATGCCGGCATGACTGCCGGTGCGATCGTCGCGATGCTCTATATCGGCGCCGCGTTCGCGGCCGCCTGCATCGGCGGTGCGTTCTTCGGCGCGCTCGGCGAGGGCGGCGGCGCAGCAGCGCACGCGCACGCGATGCGCATCGGCCTCGAATGGATGCTCGTGCCGCTCGTCGCGGGGTTCCTGGTCAGCATCTGGATGGTGCAGCGTCGCGATCGGACGACGCGTGCCGTGCGCGGCATCTGACCCGGCGCGCGAGGTCGCGGCGCGGGGCGCTCACGCCGTGACCGCGACGCGATCCTTGCCGCGATACGAAGCGGCGATGACGCGCAGCGCCTGTTTGGCGCGCTCGTCCAGCGAGCCGCTGTGCAACATGACATCGGAACCCGGCAGCGGCGGCAATCCGAACCGGGTGCCGACCTCGACGGATCCGGCCGGCGCGGCGGGCCGGGCCAGCGCCGCGACGGCCAGGCCCGCGGATACGGCGGCCGCGACCGTATTCACGCCCCCACCCACGAAGACCTCCAGCCACGGAATGCCCGCGTCGTCGAGCGCCCGCGAAGTCATCGCACGCACCCTGCACGTGGCGGGCAACGAAGCAACACGGAGCGGTGTTCCCGGCTCGTAATGCAAGCTCGGCGCGGCGTACCAGCCGATCTGTTCGTTGGCGATCACGCAGCCGTCGTCGCGTCCGTCGACGTGCCGGACGATCGCGGCGTCGAGATTGCGGCCATCGAGTTCGGCGAGCAGCCGGCGGGAATTGTCGACGCGCACTTCGATCGTCAGCCCGGGATCGAACACATGAAGCATCGACAGCAAGGCCGTCAATTCCGTGCCGACGAGATTGTGGCTCACGCCGAGCATCAGACGCGCGGGAGGTAGCGCCGGCCCACGCAGCGCGCGGTCATGCGCGGCGACGAATTCGCGCGCGGACTCGACGAATGCATTCCCTTCCCGCGACAGTCTCACGCTGCGCGGCGTGCGATCGAGCAACCGGTATCCCAGGCGCCCCTCGAGGCGTTTCAATTTCACGCTGACCACGCCCTGTGTCGTATCGAGAAAATCTGCCGCTTTTGTAAAGCTTTCCAATTCGGCAACCAGCAGAAATACGCGAACAGCATCGACGTCGAGTGTAGCCATGGCCAATCATCCAGATTTGTTGTGATTGAAATAATTATTTCGATATTCAACACATACTCAGGGAACTCCATAATTCTGTCAACTCGCCACGAGTGATAGCGATTCAGAACGAATATTATTGAGAGGACCCCATGAATAACGCCATCTGCACCGCCAACCGACCGGTTTTATCGCAATCCGGCCTCTTTCGCACCGGGTAAGCCGCCGGCGCAGGTTTGCGCCGGGCGTGCCATGCGCGCGCCGACAGCTATGACGAAGCCGGTCCGGCGATATGGCGCAGACCGATCTGCCTTCCTGGATCCAGCAATCGGGATCGCGTGATTCACGCTGCTCCGGCAATTTGCCGGGACGGCGGGGTGCGCTTTTTGATTGCACTCGTTTTTGACGAATTGCATTCAAAAAGCTTTCGAATTGCGCTTGCCACTCCATCGAATATTCATGGAGATGGATTGGTGCGGCCAGAATGTCGCCCAATTACGCATCGGATGGATTTAATCGGCCAATAAGCCCGCCGGAGGGCATTGCCGCATTTTTGAGAATGTGACGTAACGCAATCTGCCTACGTCGGTTCGATAGCCTATTCATCAATTTGCAATACCAATGATTAGCGAGGAAGCCATGAACGAGCAACGCGATCCCCCCGTGTTCGTCTCCTCTCCTGCACGCCTGCGGTGCGAACTGCCGGCCGATCGCGACGAGGTGCGCTTCGTCGCCGAATCGCGGGATGCGATCCGGCGCATTCTGGACGGAGACGACGACCGGCTTCTCGTGATCGTCGGCCCCTGCTCGGTGCACGAGCGCACCGCTGCGTTGGATTATGCGGCGCGCCTGTCCGAGGTTCGGCGCACGCTGCATCGCGACCTGGAAATCGTGATGCGCGTCTATTTCGAGAAGCCGAGAACCTGTCTCGGCTGGAAAGGCCTGGTCAACGATCCGCATCTGGACGAATCGCACGACATCGATGCCGGGCTGCGGATCGCGCGCCAGTTGATGCTGGACGTCACGTCGCTGCGTTTGCCGGTTGCCACCGAGTTCCTCGACGTCCTGAGCCAGCACTATCTCGCGGACCTCGTATCGTGGGGCGCGATCGGCGCCCGCACGACCGAATCGCAGATCCACCGTGAAATGGCGTCCGGGCTAGGCTGCCCGATCGGATTCAAGAACGGCACCGACGGCGGCCTGAAGGTTGCGATCGACGCGATCCGCTCGGCACGCAGCCGCCATCGCTTTCTCGGCGTCGATGGCGATGGCCGGTTCGTCAGGCAGTCGACGGGCGGAAATGGCCACGGCCATCTGGTGCTGCGCGGCGGCAAAGTGCCCAACTACGACGCGCAGAGCGTGGGCGCCGCCTGCGAACTGCTTGCGACGCACGGGCTTGCGCCCCGCGTCGTCATAGACGCGAGCCACGGCAACAGCGGCAAGCAGCACGAGAACCAGTTGCCCGTGTGCGCATCGATTGCCGCGCGCGTCGCGGCCGGCGATGCCTGTGTCGCCGGCGTGATGATCGAGTCGAACCTCATCGCCGGCAACCAGTCGCTCGGCGCTGGCGCTGGGCTCGTCTACGGCCAGAGTGTCACCGATGCCTGCATCGGCTGGAACGACACGGTCACGGCGCTCGAGCGGCTCGCCGCCGCGATCCGCGCGCGCCGGCGCCCGCCCGCCGCCACCCGGGCCGACCTGGCGCCGCTCTCTTCGACTGCATGACCGATGGCCACCGCCCGTCGCATCGCTCGGCCGCCAGGCCGAGTACGTGCCCCCGGTGCGGCGAAACCCGACACACTCTCTTTTTGCTCCATGGACAACCTCACGCAGGCGCCGCACGCGCTCCATGAACGCGAGGTCGACCGGCACCACCGGTCGATCAGCGCGATCGATCAGGAATTGCTCCGGTTGCTCAATTGCCGCGGCGAACATGCGCAGCAGATCGGCCTGTCGAAGCTGCGCGCGGGGCTCGCGATCCTGCAGCCGTCGCGAGAGCAACGGATTCTCGACGAACTCAAGCAGCTCAACCCGGGGCCGCTGCGGCCTGCGCAGGTCGAACGGATCTGGGGGGAGATCTTCTCCGTATCGAGGAGCCTGCAGCAGGCCGCACCGATTGCCTTCCTCGGGCCTAGCTGTACGTATAGCGAAGATGCGTTGATCCGGTTTTTCGGCGACGCGGCCTTGCGCATCGGTTGCGCGACGCTCGATGACGTATTCGACGCGGTCGCGTCGGGTGCGGCGCCCAGCGCAGTTGTGCCGTTCGAGAATTCCGCACACGGCTGCATCGCGGACACGCTCGATCTGCTCGCCCGCACCGGCCTGCCCGCCAGCGGGGAAGTCGTCCTGCCGATCGTGCATTGTCTCCTGTCGCATGCGCGGGATCTGAGCGCGGTCGACTGCGTGCTCGGGCATGCGCAGGCGCTTGCGCAATGCAGGCACTGGCTCGATCGCCACTTGCCCGGCGTCGAGCGACGCGCTGTCTCGAGCAACGCCGCGGCGGTGAAGGCGGCTAGCGAAAGCGCCACCCACGCAGCGCTCGCCGGCGAGCGCGCCGGGCAACTATACGGCGTTGCGGTGCTGCGTCGCGCCATTCAGGACCAGCCGTCGAATCGCACACGATTCCTGATCGTCGGCGACGCGCCGCGCGTCGCGGCGAGCAACGGCAAAACGCTGATACGGGCCGAGATCGAGCATCACGCCGGCAGTCTCGCCTGCTTGCTTGCTCCCCTGCAAACCCACGGCGTCTCGATCGAATTCCTCGAAACACGCCCGCTCGGCAACGGCGTATGGACGTATTGCTTCTATCTCGAGCTTGCGGGCTTTCCGCACGAGGCGCCGGTCGCGGCAGCGCTGACGGAGATGATGCAACGGGCGTCGGCGTTTGCGGTGCTCGGCTCGTATGCGCGCTCGACCGCGTGCGCGGCGCCCGCCGCACCGCTCCCGACCGACCCTGCGGGCAAGGAGCGCGCGCAATGAACCGGCCCGCTGACCATGCAACGCACCGCATCAAGCGGATCTTTGCATCGCTGGACGATCGCCTGATCGTGCTGCTTCGCTGCACGCCGCACGCGCTCGCGCGTCGCGACACGATGAAATGCCTGAACACGCTACGCTCCGCGTACGAGGACGATCTGGAAATCGTGCCGTTTCTCGCGGCGAGTTGCCAGCACACGTTGCCGGAGGCCGTCGAACGAACGCTCGGCCGCCGGGTGCGCCGCACCGGCTTCTCGCTGGCCGTCGAGCACGCCGCCCTGCGCGGGCCCGGCTTGCCGTCCGCGTGGTGGCTGTGGGACGGCCGCGCGCCGCTGCGAATCCCGTCCGATGCGCCGCTCGTCGCGACGCTCTGTCCGGCCGTGCCCCTGCCGGAACTCGGCTGGGCACTGCCGCTCGCCGAGGGCGAGTGCCTGACGGAACGCCTGGCCGTGCTCGACGACGGTGCGCTGCCGGCCGGCGGCCGGCGCGTGCTGCTCGACCTGCGCGCACCCGGCGCAAGCGGCCTGCGCATGCTCCGGCATACCCGGCTGGCGGCCGAATCGATCGGCTTGCATCGTGGCCTGCTGGGCGGCGCGGTGCTCGATCTGCGCGAACTGGTCGACCTGCGCATGCCGCCCGCGCCGCCATCACGCGACGCGTGCGTCGATCTCGACACCACCAAGGCGCTGCTCGACGAACTGGCGAACGTCGTTACGCATTGCCGCATCGCAACCTACACACGCGCAAGCCGATCGCTATGGCGGCGCCTGTAGTCCCCGGAAGCGGACAGGCGGACACCGACGATCCCGCTGCCGCTCCCTTTCACCTCTCGATTCACGTCTCTATCAAGGATTCGACAACATGACGACGACCAAGGCAAGGGTGAAATTCGATCCGCTCGATCCGCTGCTGCTCACCCACGAACTGTCGGACGACGAAAACACGTATCGTGAACGGGTGCGCGCGTTCGCGACTGGTGTCCTTATGCCGCGCGTGCGCAGCGCGTTCCGGCACGAGCACGAGGACCGCGCGATCTTCCGCGAAATGGGCGCGTGTGGCCTGTTTGGCTGCATGGTGCCCGAGCAGTACGGCGGCGAAGCGCGCAGTGCCGTCTGCTACGGCATTGCCTCGCACGAAATCGAACGCGTGGATTCGGGCTACCGGTCGCTGCTGACGATCCAGGCATCGCTCGTCATCTTCCCGATCCTGCATTTCGGTTCCGACGCCCAGCGGGAACGGTATCTGCCGAAACTCGTGTCCGGCGAATGGGTGGGCTGCTTCGGGATGACCGAGGCGAACCTCGGTTCCGATCCCGGTGCGATGCAGACGCGCGCGATCAAGGTGCCGGGTGGCTATCGCCTGAGCGGCGAGAAGAACTGGATCACGAACGCGCCGATCGCGGATGTGCTGATCGTCTGGGCGAAGGCGGAGGACGGCAGCGTGCTCGGCTTTATCGTCGAACGAAATGCCGTCGGGCTGTCGACGCCCGTCATCGAAGGCAAGATGGCCCTGCGCGCGTCGACGACAGGGAAAATCGTGCTCGACGACGTGATGATCCCCGATGCGCAGGTGCTGCCCGGCGTGAAGCGTTTGTCCGATCTCTTCAGTTGCCTGAATTCCGCACGCTACGGGATCTCATGGGGCGCGCTCGGCGCCGCGGCTGCCTGCTACGAAACCGCGCGCGATTACACGCTCGCCCGCAGCCAGTTCGGCAGGCCGCTCGCCGCCAACCAACTGATCCAGAAGAAGTTCGCCGACATGCTGACCGAAATCTCGCTCGGGATGCTCGGCTGCCTTCGCTTCGGCCGAATGACCGACGACGGCATCGCGAGCGTCGAACTGACGTCGATCCTGAAGCGCAACTCGTGCGGCAAGGCGCTGGACATTGCCCGCGTCGCGCGCGACATGCTCGGCGGCAACGGCATCTCGGACGAGTACTGCGTGATCCGTCACTTGCTCAATCTCGAAGTCGTGAATACGTACGAGGGCACGCATGACATCCACGCGCTTGTGCTGGGCAAGGCGATCACCGGCCTGAGCGCATTCGCGAACTGAGCGCCTCGATCCATCCCGACTGGAGATCAACATGCACCCCATGCAGGAACTGCTCGTCGTCGCGGAACGGATCGGTCGGGTTGCCCATCTGCAACTCAACCGGCCGACGAAGGCGAACGTGCTCAACGCGGAACTGATGGCGGCCCTGTCTGCCCACCTGGCGCACCTCGATGGCGATGATGAAATCAGCGTGATCGTCATCTCGGGGCATCCGAAGTTCTTCGCCGCCGGCGCGGACGTCGCCGCGATGGTCGAACTCGACGCCGCGGATGTGGTTCGCGAACGCTTTCTCACCGGCGCGTGGGAATGCGTCGGGCGCGTGCGCAAACCGGTCATCGCCGCGGTGACAGGCTATGCGACGGGAGGCGGGTGCGAGCTCGTCCAGGCCTGCGACGCCATCATCGCGGGCGAGTCGGCCCGCTTCGGACAGCCGGAACTGGCGCTCGGCACGATTCCCGGGCTCGGCGGCACGCAACGCCTGCCGCGCTGGATCGGCAGAATGCGTGCGCTGGATTGGTGCCTGCGCGCCCGCGTCGTCACGGCACGGGAAGCGCACGACGCCGGCCTCGTCACGCAGGTGGTCGCCGACGAGAACGTCGTCCCGCACGCGATCGCGTACGCCCAGGAGGTGGCGGCCTACTCGCTTCCGGCACTGATCCTGTTAAAGGAAGCGATCAACCGCACGGCCGAGATGCCCTTGTCGGCCGGCCTCGATTTCGAAAAACGCCTGTTCTACTCGACCTTCGCGTTCGAGGACAGGCGAGAAGGCATGGCCGCGTTTCTCGCGAAGCGAGCGCCCGTGTTCCGGCATGCGTGACGCACGCGCCATTTCACTTTCATGAGGAGCAGGTCGAGCATCATGACGAAACGCCATTTCACTCAGCAGATCGTCGTCCGCTATTCGGACATCGATTACATGGGGCACGTCAGCAATGCGGTCTATTACCAGTACCTGCAGGACGCGTACGTGAAGTTCATGTACGGGTTGCTCGACGCACCGTTCAGCGAACGCATCTCGCAGATCACTGTAAAGACGGTATGCGAGTACGTCGATCAGGTGCGGCTCGGCGAGGTGCTGAATCTGCGCGCAAGCGTCGTCCGGTTCGGTACGCGGAGTTTCGACATCGAGTATCTGCTGGCGCGCCGGGACAACGATGAACATCTGGTCGCACGCGGCCTGTCGACCCACGTCACGTTCGATTACGAAAACAACGTATCGATCCCGCTGCCGGACGACCTGAAGGCGGGCGTGCTCGCCTATCAGGGCAGCCTGTAATCGCAGCCGTCGATTCGGCCGACCTGTCTGTCGGTACGCCAGTGTGCGCCCTCCAGACGATCGGCTGTCGTGCCACGCCGGCTCGATCCCGGTCGCTGACGCAGCGTTTCGGGATCGGGCCGCATTACCGACAAGGCCTGAACATGGCTCACGCTCCCCGGCCGGACGACGGCCTGGCCGCCGAGAACACGGCGGCGCCGAACCACCCTGGTGCGCCCGGGACGGACCGCGAAAGCGGCCGCCGGTTCTGTCTCGTCGGCCTGATGGGTACCGGCAAGACGACGGTGGGACGGCATCTGGCCGAGCGCCTGTCGATCAGCTTCGTCGATGCCGACGCCCTGCTCGAAGCGCGGCTGGGCTACCCGATCCGGGAATGCTTCGCGCGCGACGGTGAACGGGCCTTCCGCGCCCGGGAGTCGGACGTGATCGACGAAATCGCCGGCTGGCCCGATGTCGTGCTGTCGACAGGCGGCGGTGCCGTGCTTTGCGAACGCACCCGTTCGACGCTGAAGCGCCGCTTCACGGTCGTGCACCTGACGGCCACCGTCGACGAAATCCACGCCAGAACGCGGCACGACCGATCGCGCCCGCTTCTGCAGACCGACGATCCGGTCGCTACGCTGCAAAGTCTGCTGCAGCAACGGCACGCGCTCTACGAGGCCTGTGCCGATCTCACGGTTGACACGACCGGCCGCTCCGTCGCGGCAATCGTGGCGCATCTGGCCCGCGTGCTGATGCCGGCCGACGTACGCGCTGCGTTCCCCAGCCCATCACGCTGAAGCGCCGCGCGGTCGGCGTTCTATCGGGAGGCGCTGGATTGCCACTCAGACATGCGCGACACGACCGATCCATCGTTCCCGACTCATGAAGCGCAGGGTGGCAAGCGATCCTGATTGCGCTCGTCAATTGGATCTTGGCCGTTGTCGATGAGCTCGCGTGCTTCAGAAAGGGAGATGTCGGGGCAGGTGCCCAACCCGGCGTCACGTCACTTGCCGGTCACGGGACGGGTGATGCGTAGGGTCCACTTGCTGCCCGACATCGTTGGGGTAAGCAGCAGTCCGGTCACTTTGCCGTCGAAGACGGGTTTGTCGATGGGTTTGAGCGCTTTGGCTTGTTTGTCGGTTAGCATCGGTTTTTGGCCCATCACATAGCCCGTCGAGGATCACCGCACAGGGCTGGATGGTGTCAGAGTAAAATGGCCGGATTGACGATGCAAGCTCTTGATTTGCTGAAAGATAATCGGATTCCGATGGATGTTATTGGACAATAATTTGCCAGAAATGACCGAATCCGTTTCCACGCCTCGCTCCCGCTCCCGCTCCCGTTCCACCCGTTCGTCGACCCGTTCCCGCCAGCGCTCGGCCGCTGCCGCAGGCAGCACGTCCGCAAGGGCGACGGCACGATCCGGCAGCGCACCGGCCGGCGACGCGCCGCGCGACGAACGGACGCTCGACCTGTTCGGCGATCCGGTGCTGGAGCCGGGCGAGCGCATGCCGGTGGCGGCGCGCGATGAAGCGAGCGTGGAAGCCGATGCGGCGGCCGGTGCCGACGACGGGCGACAGGCCACGCTGGACGGGTTCATCCCGCCTGCGGATGTGGCTGCGGCAACGCACGCGAAAGCTGAAGGTACGGCGGCGCCGGATGTGGCGGCCGAGGCCGTTTCGACGCCTGAAGGCGATAGGGCCGCGAAGGTCGACGGTGCATTCGCAGAGGGTCTTGCTACGAAGGCAGCCGATTTGCCTGAGGGCGATAGCGGCGTCACGCAGATCAATGTGCCCGCGGTCGACGGCGCCGCGAACGCGGAGACGAAGCGGCAAGTCGCCGATGGCGCCACCGTGCAGACGGCCGAATCGCAAGCAGCAGACGCCGAAGTTGTGAAGCCTGCGGTCGAGGCGGCAGTCGTCAAATCCCGCGAAGGGAAACCTTCGGGCGACGCCGTGAAGGAGCGCCGCTCGTCGTCGGGCGGCAAGCGCCGGGCGGCTGCCGGAGCCAACGAAGCGGCGGCGACGCAAACCATACCGGTTGCGACGAGTGTCGACTCGAAGCCGGAGGCGGTTGAATCGAACCCGCCGCTGGCCGCCGTCGCGCCGGTCGAGCCACAGACGCCGGCACGGCCAGCACAGCCGCTCGAACCGGCGATCGCCCCGCATTCCGCGAAGCCCCGCGACGCGGCCCAGCAGCCCGACGCTTCGCCGTCGCCGGTTGTACAGCCGGTGGCATCCGCCGCGTCGTTCGTGACCAAGCCGTCGTCGGAGCGTACGCAACCGGCCGCAGCCTTCGATCCGGACACGCACCTGCGCCCGCTGACCGACCGGCTCGCCGCGCTGCAGTCCGACGTGGACGGCCTGGCGCGCGCGGCCGATCGCGAGATGCGCCGCGTCAACCGCCTGCTGCTCGCGCTGGCCGTCGTCGTGCTGGCCGGGCTCGTCGCGCTGGTGCTGCAAACGCGGCAGATCGCGCACCTGAAGCAGGACGTGGCCGCCAAGCAGCAACGGATCGATCGCCTTGCAGCCGACCTGTCGACGCAGCAGGCCACGCTGATGACGCTCGAGGAGCATCACGAAGCGCTCCTGTCGCAAGTCGACCGGCTTCAGCGCAACGCGAACCGCGAGGCGGCCGTCGCGAAGCGGGCTCGTCGCACGCGCTAATCGTTTCGACCCTATCCTGGAAGCCTGACGGAGCAAGGATCGCCGTTTCGCGCGGGCGATCGGCGGTCGCGCGCGTGCGGCAAACCGATGCAGCTCACTGGCGGAGTTCAGGGAAAACCCTTAGAATGGAGGCCGTCTAAGGGAAAACCCTAGATCTATCTGTCAGGAGTCTCACATGAGCTTCATCTTCGCCCTGCTGCAAAAAATCGACGACCTGTTCGTGTCCCCGCACCTGCCGCTCGACGCCGACTACTCGTACGCCGCACGTCACGCGGAAGCCGAGCGTGTGCGCCGTGCCAACCTCGTGCCGATCGTCCTGTACCGTCGCTGATTCGCTGATTCGCTGATTCGCTGATTCGCTGATTCGCTGATTCGCTGATTCGCTGATTCGGCGCGGCGTCCGCCGCACCTGCCTGCCCGTTTTCCACCGCCGCATCGCGCGCCGGTGCGACTGTCCCGCTACACTGGAAGTCCGATTCCGTTCACGGCGACCGGGCCATGCTGCAGATGCGGCCGATGACGGCCGGCGAATTCCACGCGTACCGCACGCGAGCCATCGACGGCTACGCGCGCGATCTCGTTTCCTCCGGGCAAAATGCTGTCGAAGACGCGGCCGAGCGTGCGCGCGCCTGTTTCGACACGCTGCTGCCGGACGGCCTGCTGACCGCTGGCCAGACCCTCGTCACGCTCATCGACGGCGCCAGCGGCGACACGGTGGGCGACCTCTGGTACGCGATCGTCCCCGAAGGGCCGAACCGCACACTGTTCATCTACGACCTCGACATCGTCCCGTCCCGGCGTCGCCAGGGCTGGGCCACGCGCGCGCTCGATGCGCTCGACGCCGAGGCGCGCCGGTACGGCGTCACCGAGATCGGGTTGTCGGTGTTCAATCACAACGCGGCGGCGCGTGCGCTGTATCGCGCGTGCGGCTTCGCGCCGATCACCACGACGTTGATCAAACCGGTCGTGTCGGGCTGAATCCGCCGGCCCGCGATGCGTCGTGACGTGCTGCCGGTTCGGCACGCCGCGTAGCCGGCCAACATCGGCACGCTTCCCGATCCTTCCGGTTGGTCGAGCGTCGAGCGTCGAACGCCGAACGCCGAACGCCGAACGCCGAACGCCGAACGTCGAACGCCGAACGGCCCGTTCGGCCATCCGGCATTCACCGCCTGCCGCATCAACGCGCGCGGCCTTTCCATCTCCGCAGCAGCAACGCGTTGGTCACGACGCTGACGCTGGAAAACGCCATCGCCGCGCCCGCGATCACCGGGTTCAGCAAGCCGAGCGCCGCGAGCGGCACGCCGACCAGGTTGTACACGAACGCCCAGAACAGGTTCTGCTGGATCTTGCGGTACGTGCGTTTGGAGATGTCGATCGCATCGGCGACGAGCGCCGGGTCGCCGCGCATCAGCGTGATGCCGGCCGTGTGCATCGCGACGTCGGTGCCGGTCGCCATCGCGATGCCGACGTCCGCCGCGGCGAGCGCGGGCGCATCGTTGATCCCGTCGCCGACCATCGCGACGATCCCGCCGTGCGTGCGCTTCAGCTCGGCGACGACGCGCGCCTTGTCGTCGGGCAGCACCTGCGCGTGCACTTCGCCGATGCCGAGCGCCGCCGCGACGGCCGCCGCGCTGCCGCGGTTGTCGCCCGTCACGAGTGCGCTCGCGACGCCGCGCGCCGACAACGCCGCGATCGCGTCGCGGGCGCCCGGCTTCACGGTGTCGCCGAATGCGATCAGCGCGAGCACCGCGCGCGGCGCATCGGCACGCATCAGCCACGAGATCGTGTTGCCGGCGCGCTCGAGTTCCGCCGCGCGGGCGTCGAGCGTCGGCGGTACCGCGATGCCGAGTTCGTCGCGCCAGCGCGTGCTGCCGAGTGCGAGCCGCTGTCCGCCGACGTGCGCTTCCACGCCGCGCCCGGCCACCGCGCGTGCATCGGTCGCGACGACCGGTTCAGCGGCGCCGCCCTGTGCGGCCACGTCCGCGTCATGCGCGGCGACCACCGCACGGGCGAGCGGATGATCGCTCTGGCGCTGCACGGCCGCGGCGAGCGCGAGCGCTTCGTCGCGCGGTACGCCGACGGCGTCGAACGCCGTCACGGACGGTTTGCCTTCGGTCAGCGTGCCGGTCTTGTCGAACGCGATCACGGTCGTGCGCTGCGCGAGTTCGAGCGCCTGCGCGTCCTTGATCAGCACGCCGTGCCGGGCCGCGACGCCGGTGCCGGCCATGATCGCGGCGGGCGTCGCGAGACCGAGCGCGCACGGGCACGCAATCACGAGCACCGCGACCGCGTTGAGGATCGCGGTTTCCATCCCGGCGCCGGCGATCAGCCAGCCGACCAGCGTCAGCACGGCGATGCCGAGGATCGCCGGCACGAACACCTCGCTGACGCGATCGACGAGCCGCTGGATCGGCGCCTTCTCGGCCTGCGCGGATTCGACGAGGCGGATGATGCGCGCGAGCGTCGTTTCCGCGCCGATCGCGGTGGTTTCGACGACGAGCGCGCCTTCGCCGTTGATCGAGCCGGCCGTGACGGCGTCGCCGCCGTCCTTCGGCACGGGCAGGCTTTCGCCGGTGATCAGCGATTCGTCGATGTGCGAGCGGCCCGACACGATCCGCCCGTCGACGGGCACGCGTTCGCCCGGCCGAATGCCGACGTGCGTGCCGACGCGCACCTGCGACAGCGGCACGTCGCGTTCGACGCCGTGCTCGACGACGCGCGCACGGTCGGGGCGCAGCGCGTTCAGCGCGCGGATCGCCTCGGTGGTCTGGCGCTTCGCGCGCGATTCGAGCCACTTGCCGAAGCGCACGAGCGTGACGATGACGGCCGACGCTTCGAAATACAGATGGCCGGGATGCGCGGGATCGCGCAGCAGCATCCACAGGCTCAGCCCGTACGCGGCCGACGTGCCGAGCGCGACGAGCAGGTCCATGTTGCCGGTGCGCGCCTTCACCGCATGCCAGGCCGCGCGGTAGAAGCGCGCGCCGAAGCCGAACTGCACGATCGACGCGAGCACGAGCTGGAGCCAGCCGGGCAGCATCAGGTCGATGCCGAACGGCGCGGCGAGCATCGGCGCGACGAGCGGCGCGCTCAGCACGGCGGCTGCGATCACGAGGTTGCGTTCGCGGATCGCTTCGCGGCGCTTGCGTGCGTCGGGGTCCTGCGCGGGGCTGGCCGGTTGTAGGTCGGCGCCGGCGGTTGCATCGGCGGGTGAGGCGGCGGGAAGCGACGCGCGGTAGCCGGCTGTGGTGACCGCCGCGATCAGCGTGGCGGTATCGAGTGCACCGGCGCCGTGCACCGACGCGCGTTCGGTCGCGAGATTGACCGTCGCGCGCGCGACGCCCGGCACGGCGGCCAGCGCTTTTTCGACGCGGCCGGCGCAGGACGCGCAGGTCATGCCGCCGATATCGAGTTCGAGGTCGGCGGCAGCGGGGGTGACGACAGGCGTGGCGACGGCAGCCGGCGTCGCGCCGTAGCCGGCCTGTTTCACCGCTTCGGCAAGCTGCGCGGCGGATACGTCGTTCGACGCGTCGACCGTTGCACGCTCGGTCGCGAGGTTGACCGATGCGCGCGTGACGCCCGGCACCTTGGCGAGCGCCTTTTCGACGCGCGACACGCAGGACGCGCAGGTCATCCCGTCGATATCGAGTTCGATGCTTGCGGGTGCGGCGGGCAAGGCAGTGGCAGCGGCCGGGACGACGGTGTCCAATGCCGTCGGCGTTGCGCCATAGCCGGCCTGCTTCACGGCATCCGCCAATTGCGCGGCGGAAACGCTTGCCAACGCATCGATCGTCGCGCGCTCGGTCGCGAGATTGACCGACGCGCGCGTGACGCCCGGTACCTTCGAGAGCGCCTTCTCGACGCGCGACACGCAGGACGCGCAGGTCATGCCGTCGATATCGAGTTCGATCGTCGCGGCGGCGGCCGGCGCAGTCGGTGTTGCCGCGCGTGGCGCGTGCGCCGCATGCGCGGCCGCGACGGCTTCGACCGCCGCTTCGCGCACCGCTGCGCGGTAGCCGGCCTCACTGACGGCGTCGACGAGCCGACCGGGCTCGACCGTGTCCTGCGCGGTGACGGTCGCCGCATGTGCATCGAGATCGACCGCCGCGTCGACGACGCCCGGCACGGCGGCCAGCGCGCGCTGCACGCGGCCGGTGCAGCCGCCGCAATGCATGCCGTCGACGCTCAGTTCGATCGTTTGCAGCGCCGCGGAGGCAAGTGGTTCAGTCATGTCGGATTCCCCAAAAGCGCGGTTCGTGCCGCGAATGGTTCCAGTATCAACATTCCCATGATGGTAAGGTCAAGCATCGGCGACGATGCGACGCATGTCGATGCGCACAGGTTGTCACAACACGGAAAAAGCGATCGCCCGGCTTCCAGACGGACAGCCGGGCGATCGTGCCGGGGTGTGCGCGTACGTGCTCAGGCGCAGAGCTTGGCGCTCGCGAGGCGATTGAGGCTGACGCCCTGCTCGGCGGCCTGGATGACCAGCGCACGGTGCGCCTGCGGCGGGATGCGGACCTTGAATTCGCCGCTGTAGGTTCGGTCGGCGATCGGTTCGGGCACCGTCTCGCCATTCGCCGTCAGCTCGCGCACGACGTCGGCGACGAGCCGGCGAATGCCGACCAGTGCGCCCTCGGGTGTTGCATCGAGCCACGAAAGAGACGGGAACTCCGCGCAGAGGCCGACGTGCTCCCCGTCCTCCGGGGACCACGTTACGCGGTACGTAAAGTGGTCTTGGGTCATGATTTCTGTTCCTTCAGTCGGTCGATCGCTGCGAGAACCTGCTGCACCTGATAAGCCTTTGCTTTCCCGCGATCATTCTGGATATTCACTCGAGGATCGCCTTGCCACGGTGTCTTGTAGCGGCATGGCTGGAACCGGATTGGCGGGCCGCGCCGAAGTGTGCCTCGCAGACCTTGAACAGATCGTTGAAGCGCACATTCGCGGGCTCGCGCCTCATTTGGTCGAGGATCTTCCATTCGCTTGCCATGGCCAATGGTGTCAATAGTGACACCATCTGTCAATCCTCGCCAGCAATCCTCCGTCTGACCATCCTTCCGGTGCGATGGCGCTGTTTCAGATTTTTGCCGAATCCCGTGAAATATTTCAGATTTTTTGATGGTTCGGCTAGCGTTTTACCCGTTATTCGGCATATTGGGGGATGCCCTTAGGCGCTATGATACCGGCCTGACATCAGCGCCCACCGTTACGAAACGTAGCGAAACGGTCATCCGGGCACGCTGGGGTGCCTTGTTTTCGCCGTTCACGAGACGAACAGGGCGTTGACTGAAAAGAACGATATTCGGCCAGTAATCGATGATTGAAAACCAGCGAGAATCAGTTTCTCTGCGACGCGCGTGCGCGTCGCTGGCCATTGCGGCGTTGCTTGCAGGATGCGCGTCGCAACCGGACGCGATCCAGCGGAAAACCGGCTGGATGCGGGCGGAAGTCGCCGACTCCTATATCTATGCGTATCCGCTCGTGCTGATGGACGTCGCGAAGGAAGCGTCGACGGGCGGCGACGGCGCGCAACCGGGGCAGGCCCCGCTCAACACGCTGCGCCACGCGCAGGCGCTGCCGCCCGTCGGCGCGGTCAATCCGCCGCTGCCGGGCGTCGACACGCTCGACTCGACCGGCTGGCTCGACGTCGCCGCCGAACCCGTGATCGTCACGCTGCCCGACACGCGCGGCCGCTACTGGGACGCGCGCGCGCTCGACATGTGGACGAACGTGCTGTGGTCGTCGTCGAGCGTCGCGGCACGCGGCGCCCGCGGTGCCAGCCGATCGCAAACGATTGCCTTCGCCGCGAAGGCCTGGCAGGGCACGCTGCCGAAGGGCGTGCTGCGCGTCGACGTGCCGTCCGCCAATGCGTGGCTCGACGTGCGGCTGCAGACGAGCGGCGGGCGCGACCTGACCAACGTGAAGAAGCTGCAGCGTGCGATCCGCGTGGTGCCGCTGTCGGTCTACACGGGCGCCGAGCGCGGCGCGTCGGTCGCGGTCCATGCGGGCAGCGCGCCGTCCGAAGCGGTGGGCGGCGGCACGCCGGCCGAGCAGGTGGCCGCGCTCGACCCGAAGGCGTTCTTCACGCGCTTCGCGCAGGCGCTGCAGGACAATCCGCCGCCGGCCGACGACGCGCACGCGCAGGAATCGCTCGGCGACATCGGCGTGACGGCCAGCTACCCGGTGCTGTGGACGGGCGACCGTCTCACGGCCGCGACGGCCGGCGTTGCCGAAGCGCGCGCGCGGCTCGCGACGCCGCCGTCGAACCTGCTGAACGCGAACGGCTGGACCTGGATCGGCGACACGGCCGGCAAGTACGGCCAGGACTACGCGCTGCGCGCGTACGCGGCCTACACGCAGTTCGGCACCGCGACGCGCGACGACGAGACGCTCGCGATCACCCGCGTCGACAGCGACGGACATCCGCTGAACGGCGCGAACCGCTACGTGCTGCATTTCGCGCCGGGCGCGCTGCCGCCGGTGCGCGCGTTCTGGACGCTCACGCCGTACACGACCAACGGCGCGCTGCCCGACGTCGGGTCGGCGCGCCGCTCGCTCGGCGATCGCGACCGGCTGCGCCGCAACCGCGACGGCTCGATCGACGTCGTCGTGTCGGCGTCGCCGGGCGGCACGCATGCGGCCAACTGGCTGCCGGCGCCGCGTACCGATTTCGCGCTCGCATTGCGCCTGTATGCGCCGAAGCCGCAGGCGAGCGACGGGTCGTGGATGCCGCCCGTCGTCGTCCGGAAATGAACGGTTGACCGCCGCCGTTGTCCGACCGGCGGGCGCGGCGGCGGCGCCCGACCTCCGTACCGTCACCTCCTGAGCCTATACTTTCGGGATAGCGTGCGCGGCCGCCCGGTTCTCCGGTGCGGCCCGGCATCCATTCCCGAGGCATTCAAGCATGGCAAGCGCAGACAAAGAAACCGTACCCTCGACCCTCCATGCCCTCGGTGGCGTTGCACGCTCGCGCCGGACCCGGCGTATCGGCATCGGCGTGCTGATCTTCCTCGTTTTGTTCGGACTGCTCGGCTTCTTCGCGGCGCCGCCGCTGATCCGCCATGTCGCCGAACAGCAGTTGAGCAAGCAGCTCGACCGGCCGGCCACGATCCAGCGCATCGCATTGAACCCGTACACGCTGAACCTCGAAGCCGAGGACATCCATCTCGGCGAGCGCGGCGGCCAGGGCGACTTCATCGACATCGGCAAGCTCGTCGTGAGGCCGTCGTGGTCGTCGCTGTTCCGCGGCGCGCCGATCGTCAACGAAATCCGGCTCGATTCGCCGCGCTTCCACATCGTCCGCTACGACGCGCAGCGTTTCAACTTCACCGACCTGATCGAGAAGTTCTCGTCGCCGTCGCCGAAGCCCGAGAGCAAGCCGACACAGTTCTCGGTGTCGAACATCCAGGTCAACGACGGCCGGATCGACTTCGACGATCGCCTGCTGAACGAAAAGCACGTCGTCGACAACTGGACGCTCGGCATCCCGTACATCGCGACGCTGGCCTCGAAGACCGACATCTTCGTCGAGCCGAAGCTGCGCGCGCGCTTCGACGGCAGCCCGATCTCGATCGACGGCAAGACCAAGCCGTTCGCGCAGTCGCGCGAATCGGAGATCGCGCTGAAGTTTGACCGTCTCGACGTGCCGAAGCTGATCTCGTACGTGCCGGCGAAGCTGCCGGTGGCCGTGACGAGCGGCCTGCTGAGCAGCAACCTCACGGTCAATTTCGTGATGAGCGGCGAGACGCCCGCGCTGCGCGTGTCGGGCACCGTCGACCTGAACGACGCGAAGGTGACCGACCGCGCGTCGGCACCGCTGTTCGCCGCCCGCGGCGTGCACGTCGCGGCGGCCGGCCTGGAACCGCTGCGCAACGCGATGCACTTCGACGAGATCCGGATCGACCAGCCGGTGGTCGACCTGTCGCGCGACAAGCAGGGTGTGCTGAACGTCGAGAAGCTCGTCGCGCAGCCGGCCGCCGCGCCGAAGGCCGAAGCCGGCAAGCCGGCCGCGTCGGGCGCCGCCGCTTCCGGAGCCACCGTCGCCGCGGCCAGCGCGGCCAGCGCCGCCAGCGGCGCGAAGGCCGAAGCCAGCGCCGCCGCGAAGGCAGCGCCGCCGCTCGACCTGACGATCCGTCATTTCGCGATCGACGGCGGCACGATCAACGTCGACGACCGCGTGCCGGCGACGCCGACCGCGATGTCGCTGACGAAGCTCGCCGCGACGCTCGACGGCTTCTCGCTGCAGGGCAAGACGCCCGCGAAATACACGCTGTCGACGTCGCTGTCGCGCGGCGGCGACATGAACGCCGAAGGCGCGTTCAATCTCGCCGCGAAGCAGGCCGACACGAAGCTGACGGTCGCCGCGCTCGCGCTGCCGGCGCTGCAGCCGTACCTCGGCGAGGCGACGCGTGCGCGCGTGCTCGACGGCACGCTCGGCGCGACCGTCAACGCGAAGACCGACTGGGGCAAGACGCCGCTCGCCGCGGAAGTCGCCGACAGCACGATCAGCCTGAAGTCGCTGAAGATCGCCGCGCCGGACAACAAGGCGGCCGCGATCGTGCTGCCCGACGCGAGCGCGAAGATCGCGAAGGTCGACGTCGCCGCGCGCACCGCGGAGATCGCGAGCGTCGACGCGAGCGGGCTCGCGCTCGACGTGAAGCGCCTGAAGGACGGCAAGATCGACCTCGCGGCGCTGGCCGAACCCGCGCAGGCGGCGGTGCCTCAGCGCACGGTCGCGCGCAAGGCCCAGGCCGCCGCGCCGTCGTGGCACTACCGGATCGACGCGCTGAACGTGAAGGAGGCGTCCGCGAACTTCACCGACCTGTCGACGCCGCGCCCGGTGAAGCTGGCGATCAAGCCGCTCGACCTGTCGGTGCAGAAGATCAGCGACGACCTGACGAAGCCGCTGCCCGTGCAACTGAAGGCGACGCTGAACCGCAAGGGCTCGCTGAACGTGGCGGGCGACGTGACCGCGCAGCCGCTGAAGCTCGGCCTGAAGATCAACGGCAACCGCCTCGATGCGGCCGCGTTCGAGCCGTACTTCGGCAGCGCGCTGAACGCGACGATCGCCAGCGCGCTGCTCAACGCGCAAGGCAACCTGACGTTCGCGCAGGTGAAGGACACGCCGCGCGCGACCTATCGCGGCGACGTCGCGCTGGTCGACGTGCGGATGCTCGACAAGGCGACCTCCGACCCGTTCGCCGGCTGGCGCTCGCTCGCGCTGTCGAACCTGAAGGCGAACTATGACGAGAAGGGCACCGACGTCGACGCCGCGCGCGTGACGTTCTCGAACTTCTACGGCCGCGTGCTGCTCGACGCGCAGGGGCGGCTGAACCTGAAGGACGTGGTCGCGAAGGAGTCGGGCCCCGCGCAGTCGCTCACGCGCGACGCGAGCAAGGGCGAGCCGGTGCCGCTGTCGCCGGGCGTGACGCCGCCGGCCACCGCGCAGGCTGCGTCGGCCGCGGCCGCGCAGCAGGCGTCCGTGCCGACCGCCGCGTCGGCGACGGTGGTCGTGAAGGCCGCGCCGCAGCCGCAGAACCCGGTGCGGATGCACTTCGGCGAACTGCTGCTGCAGAACGGCCGCGTCACGTACACGGACAACTTCATCAAGCCGAACTACACGGCGAACCTCGTCGCGATCAAGGGCACGGTCGGCGCGTTCGGCACGGATTCGACGACGTCCGCGCCGGTCGACGTCGCCGCGAATCTCGCGGGCAACGGGCCGATCTCGATCAAGGGCTCGGTGAACCCGCTGATCGACAAGCCGGCGCTCGACCTCACGGCGACCGCGCACGACATCGAGCTGACCAACCTGACGCCGTATTCGGCGAAGTACGCCGGCTACCCGATCACGAAGGGCAAGCTCAACGTCGATCTGCACTACCAGCTCGCGAACGACCAGCTGTCGGCGAACAACCACATCTTCATCGATCAACTGACGTTCGGCGATCACGTCGAGAACGACACGGCGACGAAGCTGCCGGTGAAGCTCGCGATCTCGCTGCTGAAGAACACGCGCGGCCAGATCGACGTGAACCTGCCGGTGTCGGGCTCGCTGTCGAATCCGGAGTTCAGCGTCGGCGGCCTGATCTGGCACGCGGTGCTGAACCTGATCGCGAAGGCCGTCACGTCGCCGTTCACGCTGCTCGCGAACGCATTCGGCGGGGGCGGCGGCGAGGATCTCGGCTACGTCGAGTTCGCGCCGGGTTCATACCAGTTGACCGACGCGCAGCAGAAGAAGCTCGACACCGTCGTGAAGATGCTGACCGAGAAGCCGTCGATCCGCCTCGACCTGATCGGCCGCGTCGATCCGGCGCAGGACACGCCGGGGCTGCGCGACGCGTACGTCGAGCGGCTGGTGCGCCAGCAGAAGCTGAAGGACGTGGTCGGCCAGGGCGAGAGCGTCGATCCGATGTCGGTGAAGGTCGACAAGGCCGAATACTCGAAGTACCTGACGCGCGCGTACAAGGCCGCCGACTTCAAGAAGCCGCGCAACCTCGTCGGCCTGCAGAAGACGCTGCCCGATGCGGACATGAAGCAGGCGCTCGCCGATCACGCGCCGGCCGACGACAATGCGCTGCGCGCGCTCGCGCAGCAGCGCGCGCAGGCCGTGCGCCAGTATCTCGACGGCAAGATCGATTCGAGCCGCATGTTCGTCGTCGCGCCGAAGCTCGACGCGAAGGGCATCTCGGACAAGGGCGCGACGACCCGCGTCGACTTCGGGCTGCAGTAAGCGTCAGCGCCATCCGCCGCCGCGCCCGCACCCGCCGGGCGCGGCGGCTTTTTTCAGCGCCCGGCGACCGCCGGTTCGCGCTTCTCCAGCTCCTTTCTCGCGGCCAGCGGGAGACGCGCGTCGTCCCACTGCGTCAGCCATTCGACTTCCTTCGCGGTAAACACTTGTCCGTAGTTGCGCAACGCGTACTGCAGCGCGTCGACGACGTGATGGCGAATGATTTCGGGGGTACGTGCATCGTCCAGCACGAACCGGAGAGCTTCCAGGGTCGACATAGTCGTGCTCCGGGTCAGGGAAAACCCTTTATGCCACGCCAATAGTCGCAGGCCAACCCGAAAAAAAATCCGGCCGCACGGGCCGGCGCACGCGATGGCCGCGTATTGCGACCGCTTCGTGTCACTTGCGTTTGGTTACGTTTGATAGAGAACAGAAAGCCTTGCTTCATCCGACCGCCCCACGATCCGGCGATATTTTGCGCGCCTGATGGCAGGTCACGCGGTTCAACATCAATCGATGAGGTGGGGTGATGATTTCCAGGTTCGTCAAGCAACGGAAAATGGCGGTGATGGTGGCGGGTGCACTGGCGCTCGCCAGCGCGGGCGCGTACGCGGCGCAGCAGGACGGCAACAGCCAGGGCGAAAACGGTGCCAACGCGCGCCGCGTCGTGAAGCACGTGCTGCTGCTGAGCATCGATGGCCTGCACGAACAGGATCTCGCGCGCTGCATCGGCGCGAATACGTGCCCGAACATCGCGGTGCTCGCGAAGAGCGGCGTGACGTACGCGAATGCGTACACGCCGGGGCTGTCGGATTCGTTCCCGGGCCTCGCCGCACTGGTGACGGGCGGCTCGCCGAAGACGGTCGGCCTGTTCTACGACGTGTCGTACGACCGCAACCTGTACGCGCCGAGCGACGCGACGTGCTCGGGCAAGCAGGGCTGGAACGTCGTGTTCGACGAGACGACCGGCATCGACGCGCAGAACGGCGGCGCGCTCGTGCACCTCGACGGCGGCGGCGCGTTCAATCCGCAGGCGATCCCGCATGCGAAGGTGAACGGCCAGTGCGTGCCGGTCTACCCGCACAACTACATCAAGACCAACACGGTGTTCGAGGCCGTGAAGGCCGGCGTGCCGAATGCGCACACCGCGTGGGCCGACAAGCACGCGTGGGGCTACGACTGGCTGAACGGCCCGTCGGGCACCGGCGTCGACGACCTGATGCGCACCGAGATCAATTCGATCGACCCGGCGACGAACACGGCCTACACCGACGTCTATTCGCACACCGCGCGCTTCGACAACCTGCACGTGCAGGCGCTGATCAACCAGATCGAAGGCCGCGATTCGACCGGCACGAAGAACGCGCCGGTGCCGACGCTGTTCGGCGCGAACTTCCAGACGCTGAGCGTCGCGCAGAAGGCGCCGGTCGCGAAGGGCGGCGGCTATCTCGACGCCGACTTCACGCCGAACGGGCAGGTCGCGAACGCGATCACGTATGTCGACAACGCGATCGGCCATGTCGTCGCGGCGCTGAAGCAGGCGAACCTGTATTCGTCGACGGCCGTGATCGTCACGGCGAAGCACGGGCAGTCGCCGAGCGATCACACGAAGCTCGTGAAGAACGGCGACACGCTGACGAAGCTGCTCGAAGCGAACAACTTCATCGACCCGAACGGCAACTTCGGCCAGAACAACACGACGACGGGCAACCTGAACGACGGTTCGGGCCTGGTCGGCACGGGCTTCGTGCAGACCGACGACGTCGGGCTGATCTGGCTGCGCGACCGCAACCAGCGCACGGCCGTCGTGCAGACGCTGAAGGCGAACCTCGGCTGCAACGCGCCGGGGATCTGCGCGGACGGCCCGCAGGCGTACGTGCTGTACGGCGCGGCGCTCGCCGACCGCTTCGGCGATCCGGCCAACGGCCGCACGCCGGACATCGTCGTCCAGCCGAACCCGGGCGTGATCTACACGTCGAGCACGAAGAAGGACGAGGAGCACGGCGGCAACGCGCCGGACGACAGCCACCTCGGCCTGCTCGTGTCGTACCCGGGCGTTCATCGTGCACGCACGGTGAACGATCTCGTCGGCACGAAGCAGGTCGCGCCGACGATCCTCGGGCTGCTCGGCGCGGATCCGCGCCTGCTGCAGGCGGTCGTGGCCGAGAATACGCGCGTGCTGCCGGGGCTGGGTATCGGTCGCTGACGTTGCATGCCGGATGCCGCCGTCGGGCGGCGTCCGGCGAGGGGCGCGCGCCGTCTCGTGCGGCGGTGCGCGTCGTTTTCCGGACGGTGTCGTGCTGCCTTGGAGACGGTATCGGAAAGATTGCTCGGCGCGCCAGAATGTATTCCTGAGGGGCAGGCAACAATCGAGTTCAAGAAGCGTACCGTCAATGTTGACGCTGCGCTCAAATCAAGGAGAGATGCGTCGGAAGTGACGTCGACACGCGCTCGTTTGGCAGAATTTTTACTTGGTCAGCGATCCTGTCTTCTTTGGTACATAGCCGAATTCCCATTGGCGGTAGGCCGATGCAGTAGCGAACGACGCCTGGTCGTCGCGGAAGCCCACCAACTTAAGCGGTTTTCTCAACGACGTGCTGCGAACACCCATGATGCCGCCTTCGGGGCCGGAAATGGGCTCGAACGCTTGCCCCGTGATCGGATCGGAATAAAGCTGGCGCAAGTATCGACGCACGACCGGATAGCGCGGGTCGTGCAGCAGATCGTCGAGTGTGCCGGGATAGGGCTGCGTACCCGCTGGCGTGCTGTCCGAGTATTGCCGGATGGCGTCACGATAGAGATTGCCGACGTATAACAACTCGTCTTCGCGCGCGCGCTGATTTGACTTCGCCACATTGTCCAGCAGCTTGCCTAGTCCGAGCGTGATGAACAGCACCATCAGCAGTGCCCAGAAATAGGCGACGCCGTGTTGATGGCGTGGGCGTGGGAGGCGACCTACCATGTGCTGTATGCGCTGCCGTCGAGCGCGGTGCCGGCGGCGCCGCTTCTCACGTCGACGATGTGCTTGTCGTTTTCATCGGTGCCCCCCACCGGTACCCAACTGTCTGGGCGATTGGTTACGGGGTCCAGTGGCAAAGCGCGCAGATAGTGTCGCTCGGTCAGCTCGCTTAATTTCTCCGGATAGTTGCCGGTGTCGCTGTAGAACTCATCCAGCGCCCGGCGCATCACGGACAGGTTTTCTTTTAGCGCGGCTTCTTTTGCCCGGTCGGTCTGGTGGATGTAGCGCGGTGCAACGATCGACAGCAACGTCGCGATGATGGCCAGCACGGCCAACAATTCGATCAGTGTGAAACCGCTTATGGGTTTTCTGCGCATTGTCACCACTCCCGGTACGGGATGCCGTTGGTACCACTTCTGTTGCTTAGCGAAAACACGTCGTACACGTCGGTGCCTGGCTGCGGATTGTCGGCATCGCTGGCGTAACAGCGCTTTCCCCAACTTTCTGCGGCGGTAACGGCAGGTGAGGGATTCATCGGGTCACGCGGAAGGCGCCGCAGGAAATAGATCCTGCGTCCCTTTGGATCACGCTGATCGACTGCACCGTTGACCAGTTCATCAAGCGACACCGGATAGCCAGTCGAATCCACCGAACGCGCGATTCGCCCCTCATCGCCGGCCAGCTTGTAGGCATCGATCGCAGAGCGGATTTCCCGCAGCGCCGTCTTGAGTTCGCGCTCCTTCTCGCGCTGCTGCTGCATCTTGAAGAACGGTGTCGCGACGGACGCAATGATCGCAACCAGCGCGACCGTCACAATCATCTCGATCAACGTGAAACCGGATTCGCGGGATCGCGTCATCTCAGTCCGATACCGTCAGTTGCTTGGGCAGCGCGACTGAGCTAGCCAGTTGCGCGTCATTCTTCAGCACCGTCAGATTTTGCAGCGACAGGTTGACCGGGGCCTTTGACACTTGCCGTGCCTGGAAGGTCAGCATGCCGAGCGAGCCGTCGGTGGTGGTCTTGCCGACCGTAACGTGAACCAGGTTGTCCTCTTGCTTTGCATCGAGCGCTACGCCATCGCGCGGCTCGACCTTCAGTAGTCGGATGCCCGGCTGATCCAGTACGAGGTCGACTTGTGCTTTGTCGAAAACGGGTCCTGCGATGAGCAAGTTGATCGTAAAGGGCGTGTTGGTTGCGGTTTGCGACGGCGCCGCCAGATCGAAGCGGACGCCGTCCGATTGCCCGGCCTGACGCGCACCTTCCGATTGCTTCCAGCCGAGCGCCAATGCGGCAGGCGATGCTGCGATAGCCTCACCCGCTCCCGACGCCGACGGAGGGCGCGCGGAATCGATAGCAGGATCGATCGTCTCGGGCGCAGGCAGGTTGTTCGAATCGCTGTATCGAGCCGCTGGCGTCAATCGCAGCGGCCGAGCCGACACCTGTTCGGCCGTGCCGCTCGGGAAGGCTTGCGCATACGCGTTCGGCATCGCGAGCGAGCGGGTGATGTGCGGCGTGATGAGCAGCACGATTTCCGAGCGCGTGGTTGTGTCGCTGTTGTTCGAGAACAGCCGCCCTAACATGGGGATCTTTCCGAGCCCTGGAATGTGCGTACCCGATTCGTGCGTGTTGTTCTGGATCAGGCCGGCCAGCACCTGGGTTTCCCCTTCGTGCAGTCTCAACACCGTATTCGCGTTGCGTGTGCCGATCTGGTAAGCCAGCAGGCCGGTGGCCGACGAACGAACCTCCTTGACGATATTGCTGACCTCGAGCGCGACCTTGATCGTCACGTCGTTGTCGACGTGGATCTCCGGTTCGACATCGAGCTTCAGGCCCACATCCAGATAGTTGACCGACTCGGTGATGGCATTGGACGTCTGGTTGACGGTCGACGTGATGACCGGCACCTTGTCGCCGATCATCACGCTGGCCTTTTCGCGATTGATGACGCGAATGCGCGGATTGGCGAGCGTCTGTGTGCTGCCGCTGGTCTGTCTCAGGTTCAGTACCGCAAGCGGATCCGGAAACGTCAACGGAAAACTGTCCCGGTTCAGGTGTTTCAGGTCGCCAATGGTCATGCCGCCGGGCACGCCCGCAGGCCCGACCATCCGGGCGCTGACGCTGTCCGGAAACTGAATGCCGAGATTGAGCAAATCGTTGGTGTTGATTTCCAGCACCTCGACGTCGAGAATGACTTCCGGACTGGCGATGTCATACAGGTTCAGCAGGCGGGCGATGGTCTCCTGCACGGTTTCGGTGTCGCGTACCACGAGCATCTTCAAACGGCTGTCCACGTACATCGACTTCGGCGCGACGATCGTGCGCAGCATCTCCTGAACCTTCTGCGGGTCGGCGCTGTTCAGGTAGTAGGAACGGACGACCAGATCGTCGTAGCGTTTCCTTTTGTCGTCGGTCGACGGATAGATCAGCATCGTGGTGTCGTTCAACACCTTCTTGTCGAGCTGGGAGGTTTGCAGAATCAGGTTCAGTGCGTCGATCACCGACGTGTCACGCGCATAGATCGTCGTGCGCAGCTCGGGGCTGACGTCCTTGTCCAGCACGAAGCCGATGCCGGACGTCTGAGTCAGGATCGACAGCACCGAACGGATGTCGACATCTTTCAGCTCGAGCGTGACCGGCTTCTGCAGCGATTGATTGAGCGCGGGCAGTACCATCGCGGCGCGCACGGATTGCCCGTCGATTTGCTGAAGGATCGAACTGGCTTGCCGATGCCCCGGGTTTTCCGACAGGATCGTGTTCAGCAATTGCCGGGCGGTCGCCGCGTCGCCCTTGCCGAGCGCTGCGCGCGCTTCGTCCAGTTCGACGCGTTCTCGCTGTTCGCGCGCAATCAGAGTAATGCCACGCAGAGCCTCGGCATGCTGCGGATCGTAACGCAGCACTTGCTGATATGCCGCGAGTGCTTCGTCGGTGCGGCCGTTTGCACGCGCGGTCGCGGCCTTTTGCATCAGCAGCCTCACCTGAGCATCGCGTTCGGCAATGAATTTCATCCGATAGCGCTCCGGATTATCCTTCGACGCCTGCTGCATCTGTTCCAGGCCCTGGCCGACCTGACCGTCCTTGAGCAGCCTGTTACCCTGGCGCCAGTCGGTATAGCCTGTGCAACCACCGAGGCAGACGAGCAGCATGACGACGCCACAAAGCCATGACGATGATCGGATCGAGATGTGGACGGCGGTCGCTCGATACTTGAAATGCGCCTGAATCATGCTGGTACTTGTCAATTGACGGGTTGAATGTGGACGTCTGCCGGACTGCTTGCCAGAAACCCCTGGCCGACCTGGCTCGCGCCGCCGCCAGGCTGCGCGCTGCCGGTGCCACCTCCCATCGCGATCACGCGGGTTTCGCCGGAATGAAGATGCTTGAGCGTGACGTTCGTCGATGAAATCGACTGGATTGTCCAACTGTCATCCAGCACGTCGCCGGCTTTCAACACGACCGGATCGCTGCCGCCGGACGCGAAAAAGACCTGCGTTTTCCCGTCCCGGATCATGCGGCCGAGATACACGATGTCCGGTGCCGACGGCTGGGACGCGACCGAACCCGATGGCAATGGCGGCGGATTGTCCGAACGGGCAAGCGTGCCGGCAGGCGGCAACGGTGGCAGTCCGATTGGTCCGGATGATCCGGACTGCGACATCGGCGCTTGAGTTGCGATGGGTTCGGGCAATTGCGGGCGCAGCCAGGGTGCGTCGGATTGCGCTGTCTGCTCGGGCGTTGGCGTTCGCGCGGCGATTGCGCCACTGTCCGGCCGTTCCGTCAACATCGGGAGTTCGATGGAATCCGGTCGAAGCAGGGTGACGGCCGCGGTGACCAGTGCGCTGGCCAACACGAGCTGAACAGGCTTCGATACGGTCAGTTTCACGGGGCCGCTTTCAACTGGTAGTACAGGTGAATCTCCAGCATTTGATCAACGTTCAGCGATCCATCCGTACTTTTCGTATAGGCGAGGCGCGCGATCGAGAGATTCGGAAACGTGTTGAGCATCACCTGCAGGAACCGGCGCTGTTGAAGGTCTTGCCCCTTGATGTCCATGCGCATCACGAGTCGCTTGATCGGCAATGCCTTCAATGGGTCATACCGGTAGTCGACACGCGCTACGACGACACCGCTCTTGTCCGCAAGCGTGTTCAATTCGCGCAGCTCGTCCGGGTACGCGTCGAACTCCGGTAACGTGGCTGCAAATTCCTTTGCCGCATTTGGCGGTTGGGTCTTTGCCGCGGTCGATTGCTCTTGTGCGGGTTCCGGTATCGATGCCAGTTGCATTGCCATCTGCCGCGTTTCCCTGAGCAACGGATAATCGATCGCGATGATCAACGATGCCCAAAGGGCGAGCAGCCCGGCGACGACAAGATGCGCTGCCCGGAGTTGATCCAGTGCCCATGCACAGCGCCATGACAGTACCTGCCACGCATGCCGATGCTTCATGGCCGCTTCCATTCCGCGAGCAGAGAAAAAGACAGCGTGTGCTGTGACGTGTCCGACAGCCCGGGCAGGCTTGGCAGAGGCGGGACAGAATCCCGGGAGACGGACGGGTTCGGATCGCTGTTTCGAGTTTGGCTGACCAGTTGGACGGAAGACCAGGCTGGATCCTGGTTCAACGTATCGATCAGGTCGAATACGCGTTGCGTCTGATTGGCGGTGCCGCCGATACGGACGCGGCGGATCGCGCCGGCATTGGGTTCGAGCGTGAGCAGGTCGACGCCCGGTGGTGTGGCCGCGGTCAGGCTGTCCAGCATGGTCATCCACGGGTAACGCATTTCGGTAAAGACGGGATCGAGCGCAGCGGGAATGGGTAGTGCAGGTTGTTGCTGGACGGCAGTGCGGCGCGACAGGCGGTCGGCACGTTCGACGACGGCGTTTCGCTGCGTGAGGAGCGTGTCGCGCCACCAGAGTGCATGGGTGCAGCCCGTGAATGCGATGATGCCCGCGGCAAGCCATCGCCGGTTCCAGCGCGCCCGGCCCGCGTAGTTCCAGTTCAGACGCCCCATTTACGCCACTCCGCAAAGCGCGTACGCCAGCCGCGGATCGCCGTCCGGCGCGAGGCTGTCGATCTGGGGCGCGTTACTGCCCGGCGTGCCAGGATGAAGCGGCGGAAATACGCAGGTTGCACTGTCTGCCGCTGCCGACGATCGATCCGAAAAGGGTTGAACCGCGAACGTCACGATGTGTCCGTGGTCGTAGCCGACGCGCAACAACCGGGGCCCCTCGACGAGTGCGAGTACGCCGGTGCCTTTCTTCCAGCGAGGATAAAAGCGATCCCATACGACGCTTACGGCAGGGACGATTCGCCGGGCCCGGCAGCCCCGGCGCCGGGCAAAGGCAGTCAGCTCGTGGACGACGTCGTTGGCAATCAGCGCGGTCATGCGCGGTTGTCCGAAGGCAAGCGGGGCGAAGCGGAGCTGAAAGTCCGTGAACGGAATCCCGACGGGAAAATGCTGCGAAAAGAGCGCAGCGGTCAACGATCGACAGAACGCTTCATTCGCCAGGCGGCTATCCCAAGGCAACAGTAGATAGCGCACGTGTTCGATCCCGACGATCCAGTCGATTCGCCCGCGTGCCGAATGTGCATCCAGCCAAGTGCCCAGCGCCGCCAGTAACGCTGATAGATTGGGCGCCCCGGGGCCCGGATTCACGATCGCCTTGTTTTGTACCGACGGATTGAGGAGGCCCGCTACGTGGCATACCGCCAGCGCATCGTGCCCGAGATAGACGCACAATCGCTCCGGACGCGATGCCTTGATCGCCCAACTGGCAATCCGGGTAGCTTTTCGGGCGATCCATCGTGCCGTGGGCTTAATCGGCAAACGTGACACGATTGATTTCTTCCAAGGTGGTTTGTCCTTGCTTCACGGCCTCGATGGCTTGCTCGCGCATCGCGCGCATGCCGCGCTGGCGCGCCATCTCCTTGAGTCGGCTGGTCGCGGTTTGTTGCAGGATGGCCTCGCGAAGATCGTCGTCCAGCACGAGCACCTCGGCCAGCGCGCGGCGGCCGCGATAGCCGCTGCCGCGGCAATTCGCGCAACCGGTCCCCTTCATCAACCGGCCGCTGGCTAGTTGCTCGTGCATGACGCGCGAATCGTGCAGCGATGTGTCGTCTGGTACGAACGATGTCGCGCAGTGTGTGCAGACCAGTCGGACCAGACGCTGTGCCACAATGCCGTTCAAGGCCGTCACGAAGCTGTACGGATCGATCTGCATGTGCCGGAATCGGCTCAGCACGTCGAACACGTTGTTCGCGTGGACGGTCGTGTAGACGAGGTGTCCGGTCAGTGCGGCCTGAATTGCGATTTCCGCCGTTTCACGGTCGCGAATCTCGCCGACCAGAATCCGGTCAGGGTCGTGCCGCAGAATCGAGCGCAGTCCGCGCGCGAACGTCAGCCCCTTCTTTTCGTTGACCGGAATCTGCAGGATGTCGTCGAGCTGATACTCGACGGGATCCTCGATCGTGATGATTTTGTCGTCGCCACGCTTGATCTCGGACAGCGTGGCATAAAGCGTGGTCGTCTTGCCGGAACCGGTGGGGCCGGTGACGAGCAACATGCCGTACGGATGATTGGCCAGGCGGCGCATCACATCCCGCGTCGGCGCGTCGATGCCTAGCAAGTCGAGGTTCAACTGCGCGATATCCGCCGTCAGCGCCTGACGGTCGAGAATGCGCAGCACCGCGTCTTCCCCGAACAGGCCGGGCATGATCGACACGCGAAAGTCGACTTCGCGCGACTGAATCGACACGGAAAACCGGCCGTCCTGCGGAATGCGCTTTTCACCGATGTCCAGTTCGGCCATGACCTTCAGGCGTGAGACGACCTGCTCGGCCATGTCGGGGTCGGTCAGCACGCGAGCGGTCGAGATGACGCCATCGATCCGATACCGGATCGAAAGTCCGCGCAGCGAGTTCTCGAAATGAATGTCGGACACGCGGTTGCGGTGCGCGTCGTACAGCGTTGAATTCACCAGACGCACAACCTGGCTTTCGTCGCTGGCGATCGACGCAAGCGAGATTTCTTCCGCGGTGTTTGCGCCGTCGGTCGACCGGTCCAGCCGGATCAATTGCGAGAGCGTGTCTTGATCGCTGCCGAAGCGTGCCAGCAATGCTTTCAGTTCGAGAGGATGCGCGAACGCCAGATCGAAATAACCCGGCAGCCGGCAGCTTGCCAGCGAGACCAAAGCGGTGTTCCAGGGATCGTCGCTGACCAGGGTTCGCTGGTTATCGTGGTCGCGCAGTACCGCGCAATTCCGCTGAAGACATTCTGCATAGCTGAAGCCGGAAAAGTCCGGCGACATCGCTTCCATCTGTGCGAACCGCAGCAGGGTCGTGCCGCTCTCGTCGGCAACCAACGTCAACACATCATCGACCGACAACCCGCCGACCTTTTCGAGTGCGCAAAGCAAGGATTCGCCATCCGAGCCGGCCAGCGACCGAGCCTGGGCGAGCAGCGTGGCGGTTGACGCGCGGGTCATTGCAGGTTCCCCGCCAGATCGAACACCGGGAGATAAAGTAGCACGACGATCGTGCCGATTCCCAACCCCATCACAAGCATCAGGATTGGCTCGACCAGTCGTGCGAAACGCTCGACCCATTGCGTGATTTCCCGTTCGTGGAACATCGCGGCTTGTTCGAGCATGCCGGCGATCTGGCCATTGCGCTCACCGGCACGCAGCAGGCGCGACGCAACTGTCGTCATCAAGTTTTCCTGTTCCAGGCTCTCGCTCATCTTTTTGCCCTGCGCGATGGCGATCATCGAGCGTTCAAGTCCGTCCTGAAGCGGTAGCGGCAGCAGCTCACGGGTCATGTCGAGCGACGGCAGCAAAGCGACGCCGCCCTGCAGCAGCATGCCTAGCGAACGATAGAAGCGGGCGAGTTGCATGAGTTTCAACGTCTCGCCGATCCAGCCAATCCGACCGAACCACGCCAGGCACTGTTGCTGCACGGACGGGCGGACGAGCAGGGTGACGGCCGCAATGAGGATGCAGAGCAGGCAGCCGAGTGACGCGAACGTATGGTCGCTGACAAATAGCCCGACATTCAGCAGCCAAGCGGACAGCACCGGCAGGTCTGTTTGCGTCATGCCCTCATAGACGTGCGCAAAGCGCGGTGCGAGAAACCAGACCAGGAAGAAGGCGACAACGGTGCCTGTCACCATCAGCAGCGCCGGGTAGAGCGATGCGGAAATCAGTTTTTGCCGAACGACGCTGACTTGCGCGTGATATTGCAGGTAGCGCTCCAGCGCCTGCGTCATGCCGCCGGTTTGTTCGCTGGCGGCGATCATTGCGATGAAGAGCGGGGAGAAGCAACCGGGATGCGCGGCCAGGGCCATTGAAAAAGATTTGCCCTCCTGCATCAGACGCACGAGGTCGGGAAGCACGTAATGGCCTTGTTCCTCCGCGGCTGCTGCGTGACTGCGGCGCCGGTGTTCATCCAGCGTCTCCAGCGCGTCGGTCAGCGACAGTCCCGCGCGAAGCAGCGCAAGCAATTCGTGGACGAACAACGGCAGGTCGAAGCGCTTGCTGCGAAGGAGGTCACGCAGGGATGGGCGTGATCGCGCAAGCCTCGTTTGAGCGCGCCCGGCGATACTCACGTCGACAATCTGCACGCCGGCTTGTCCGGCGCAGCGCGCGGCTTCCTGTTGCGCGTCGTGTCGATCGGTTGCAAGCAGGTCGAACTGCTGCAAATCGCCACGTGCATTCAAACCCAGCAGGACGAACTTCGGCATGGTGCGAGGCGATCCGTCGAAACAGATTTTCTGGAAAACACGATGAGCTCAGTTGCGAATCTGAGTCGTGGATGATGTATTTCGATCTGCACCGTCCGACACGATCTCGTAATCGGCGTTGTGAGTCGCAGGGGCGGCATAGCGATACGGCTTGCCCCATGGATCGAGCGGGACGGCCTTTTTCAGATAGGGACCGCTCCAGCCGGGCGTGCCGTCGGCTGGCGGTGTCATCAGCAACGCAAGTCCTTCCTGAGTGGTCGGGTAACGGCCAATGTCGAGCCGGAGTTGATCCACTGCCTTGCTCAATACATGAATCTGGGCTTTGGCTGTAGTTTCCTTGGATTTGTCGACGTTGGCGAAGAGTCTCGGACCGACAATGCCGGCGAGCAGCCCAATGATGACCAATACGACCAGAAGCTCGAGCAACGTGAAGCCGGCCTGGCGTCCGAACCGTATGTCGCTGTATTTCTGCAAACGTCGAATGCTTGACATGATGCTGATATGGGTCTCGAATTTTTTGATAAGAGCTTCAATTTTTCGCGAAGCTGATCATGTCAATGTCGTTTTGCTAATCGGATCGCGCTCAAGACATTCACCAGATGGACTTCGGAAATAATTTAGGTCTTCTATCAGGATGCAGGCGATGCTCGCACGAGTCGGATATACGAGCAATCGGTCTTGTACGAAAATTAAGGAAGATGTAATTCATGCATTGAAAGACTTGTAATCATTCGATAACATCCGCGCATCGTTGAAGTTGACGTGTATTGGCATAAGCAGGTTGATCAGTTAACCGAAATAATAAAGAGGGATTGTTGCCATGCGGAGATTTTTCGGGACATTGAGGAGTCGAGCAGTCAATCGGTCCATCCGCCTTCGGGGCGGAAGTGCCTATGCGACGCGTTGCTGCTTGCGCTTCGCGCTGAGCGCTGCAGCCGGTGCGGCACTACTCGCGTTGTCACCATCGGCCTGTGCGGCCAGTACTGACGACTACACGTATGACACGTTGGGGCGGGTGACGAAAATCACCTATAGCGATGGTGTCAAAACAACCACAGTCACTTATAGCTACGACGCGACGGGCAATCGGACGAGCGTCGTCAGCACCACTCCGTAACGTTCGTTATCGGTTTCTATCGCGTACGGAAGCACCTCGTAGCGAGATGTGTGTCGGTCTATCCCGATTTTTTGATCGAGTCGGCGCACCTCCATTGAGCGGGAATTCCGTTTCAACTGACGCTCCTTTTTGCATGTCGAGAGGCGTGGGGGAACGTGCGCGCCAAATTTTTAATGTCGCATAAAAACTCAACTACATCCGAGAGGCCATTCGATGGTTGACGATGCATTCCGAGACAAGCGGGCAGTCGAAAGAGGCGGTACCGGCTGCACCCATCGATCCATGTGCTCGAAAGCGCTGGCTGCACTGGCGGGCGTGTTCGCCTTTTATGTTGGAGCTGCCGAGGCTGGGAACGTCCAGTTTTCCAGTACGGCTCCCGCCGTTGCGGAGGTTGCGCCTGCGGCCGACGCGACATCCACTCGGCAGGCGCCCATTCGGCGCGGTCGTGAGGCGATCCCACCGGGCACGGCGCGGCGGATGGCGGCAGGCGAGGAGTTCGCGCCGCAGCCGAATACGCTCCGGGCCATGTTGCCACCGGTGACCGCGGAAACGGCCATGACGCACGACGCGAAAGTCGCGGATGCGTTGCCGGCGAGTCTGAATGCGCGTGGCTCGATCGGAACGTTGCCGACATTGAATCTGAAGCGCTCCCGATCCGTTGCGCAAGAAGAGGTGAACCTGCAGAACTTCGCGAAGCCGACCGAGCCGGCGGCTCGCAGCGTCGGCGCGCGCGGCGTCGGACTGACCGGCGACGACAACATCGTTTCCAATATTGCCCCGGCGGGCCCGGCGTCGCTGGAGGAACTCGCGCGTGCGCTTCGTTTTCATCCGGATCTGATCTACCAATACGTCCGCAACAACATCGAACTCGACCCGGTTCGCGGCGTCCACAAGGGTGCGCTGGGCGCGGTGCTCGACAATTACGGCAGCCCTGCCGATCAGGCGCTGTTGATGACGTCGCTGTTGCGCCTTTCGGGCTACGACACGCGGATCGTGCGTGGCGTGATCAAGCTCAGCGCGAAGCAGTTTGCGGATTGGTACGGCGTGCCGACCCACAACGTGTGTGCGGTGCTGAACCTGATGGGCCAGACCCAGATCCCGATCTACGACGTCAATGCGACGCAGGCAGGCGGCTGCCCGGGGCTGAACGCGTCGATGACCGGAATCTCGATCGAGCATTTCTGGGTCAAGGCCAATATCGGCGGGACGTGGTACACGTTCGATCCGAGCTACAAGCCGCACGTCGTCAAGGCGGGCATCGACCTGAATGCGGCGGCGGGCTACAACGCGGCGACGTTCCTGCAGAACGCGAGGTCCGGCGCGACGGTGACGCCCGATCTGGTGCGAGGCTTGAGGCGAATTGCCGTCCACAACGATCTCGGCCGCGCATCGTTCAATCTCGCGCAATGGATCAGCAAGAACAAGCCGACTGCAACCCTGAGCGACATCGTCGGCGGCAAGTCGATCGTCCCGTTCTATGCGGGGGCATTGCGACAGACTCAGAACGCGTTGCTCGATACGCGCTGGGCGCCGCAGGAATGGGACGACATTCCGGTCGGCTACAAGCCGACCGTGCGTGTGCTGTACCAGGGTATCGATCAGACCTTCACCGCCGATGCCATCTACGGCAAGCGCCTGACGATCACCTACAACGCATCGAATCAGCCGGTGCTCCGGCTAGATGGCCAGACGATGGGCGCGCCGGGGACGGCGGTCGCGCCGGGCGCGGACAGCGTGGTGACCTTTGTCGTGTGGCACAACGCCTATCCGAACAATCAATCGGACCACGCGTTCGAGCAGCACATCAAGGGCGGTGGCAAGTACCTGATCGTGAACGGCTGGGGCCCGACAGGTCGCGGTTTGTCGCAGCACTATCTCAAGAATCTGGAAGAGCTTCGCGCGGCCGGGCAAGCGGACGACAGCGAACCCGTGCTCGGCGCAAGCCTCGGCGTGATGGGCGCGCAATGGGTGTCGCAGACGACTCGCAGCGCATCGATCACGGATCGTCTCGCGAACGCTTATACCGTGCAGCAGCATCAGGTCGGCATCGCGGGCTATACCGATGGTCCGTACGTCGATCTGCCGAGCAACATGAGTTCGCCCGTTCAAATGGACGGCAACACGGCACTCGAACGGGCCGTGTTCGACAGCAACGGGATGCACTTGTCGATCCTCGAATCGACGGCGGTCAATCAAACGTCGGGGGTTTCGGCGGTATCGACGGTGAAACTGCTCGATCTGGCGATGATGCAAGGGCAGACGATCTACAACGCCAGAGGCAGCAACTATGCGAACGTGGTTCAGCCAGCCTTGAGGAACTGCGAGCCGCATTTCGGGAATTTTCAGTATTACGTAGGAAAGGGATTTCAACTGCTGATTCCGGGCAACTGTCAGCTGGTCGAGAATCGCTGGAACGGCGTGGGCTACTTCGTGCGCGGGATGGGGAACGCCCGACTGCTCGGATCGACCATCAGCGGTGGATATTCGGGCGGGTACTTCACGTCTCCCGTTCCCGCGCCGACCTACAACGCCAAGACGGTGAGCACCGCGAAGTCGCCTGTCAATCTGACGGGCTATTTCGGGCTGCAAGCCGTCGCAGGCGATCCGGTCGACATGGTGCACGGGAACTTCCTGTTCGAGCATCAGGACGTGAAGACCGGCCACGGCGATTCGCCCGACAGCCTGAATTTTCAGCGCTTCTACAGTAGCGGCATGAAGAACCAGGCAGGCGTGCTCGGTAAAGGCTGGACGCACAACTACGATCTCAATGTCCGCACCGCGTCCGATGGATTCCTTGGCATGGGCGACCGTCTGGCGCTCGATGCGGTAGGCACGATTGTCGAACATAAGGTTTCGCTGGATTTGCTGAACGAGCCCGACGTTTCGCCGGACCGGTTTCTGACCGCGGTAATCGCACAGCGCTGGTTTGGCGACCAGCTCGTCGACAATACGAAGATCGTCAAGCTCGGCTTGAACAGCGATGTATTCGTCAGGCTGCCGGGTATCAGTTACCGCACATCCGGGGATTACAGTTCGCCTCCCGGCAAACCGGTGTCCCTTCTCGAAGACAGTATCAGCAAGACGGCGAGCTACACCATCAATCGAGCGGGCACGGACGGCCCCGCACGCTTTACGTTCGATTTGCAGACGGGCAAGGCTTCACGCTACGTCGAGCAGAGCGGAAAGGCGATCGATTTCACGTGGGCCGGCGATCTGTTGACGCGGGTTGAAAACAGCTTGGGTCGCAGCCTCACGCTGGCTTATTCGAACGGCCTTCTGCAGAGCGTTTCCAGTCCGCAAAAAACCGTACGATATGCGTATGACGGCAATGCCAACCTGGTCAGTGTGACTGATCCGGACGGGTTTGCGACACGCTTCGAGTACGACAAGCCCGGCCGGATGACGAAGTTCTACGAGCCGAGTTTCCCGAACATACCCGTCGTGACGAACGTCTACGACACGTTGGGTCGTGTGCGGATGCAGACGAGTGCCGCAGGCAACGTGTTCAACTATTACTTTGCCGGTTCGCGGACGGAAGAGGTGGGACCGGGCGGCACGGCACGCACGAACTACTTCGACGGCGAGGGCAATCTGCTGCAGTCCGGCGACCCGATGGGCAACTGGACGCTCAAGGACTATGACGGCCAGAACCGTCTCGTGCGCGAAACACGCCCTGAAGGCAATCGCACCGAGATCGTCTACTACGATCTGACGTGTGGCAACGCTATGTTTCTGTGCTCTCACCAGCCGGCGACCATCACGCAATATCCGCGCCCCGGATCTGGCGATCCGGCCTTGACGCAGAAGTTTACCTATCAGGGTACCCGGTTGGCATCCGTTACGGATGCGCGCGGCAACGTGACGGCGTTTTCCTATAACTACGCCTGGCTGCTCGACCGGATCACGAAGCCCGCCGTAGGCGGTGTTTCGCCTGTCACGACCTTCACTTACGAGCGGGTGTCGCCGCCGGGCAAAGATGCGTTCTATCGACCGACGCGTGTGATCGAGAGGATCGACGCCGATCGGATGACGTCGACGACAACCCGTTACGCGGCGGACCATACACCGGCCGTCGTGACGCAGGACGACACCGGTCAGCGCGTCAAGACCACGACGACCTTCGATGGCGAAGGGCGTCTCGTCTCGAGTCAGCGCGATGGAGCGCCGAACATCACCTATACGTATGACAAGCGCGACAACGTCACGCGGACGAATGCGAGCCTGGTGAGCGCGGACGAAGTGATCGCCTACGACGCGAACAATCGCGAGATTCGACGCGGTGTGGCCGTCGCCGGTGGCGCGATGGTGAGCTGCAAGCGCTATAACGCGATGGGTGACGTGGTGCGCGTGTGGGGGCCGGCGAAGACGGCGAACGTATCGACTTGCCCGGCGGAAACCGCGCCGACGCCGGTGACGGACACCGCGTACGACGATCATCATCGTCCGAGCCGCGTGACGCGATATCTGCCGCCGGCAGAAGGCGGCAATCGGGTGACGGAGACGATTTACCGGGCCGACGACAGCGTCAAGAGCATACGCAAGGCAGTGGGCACGGGGCTCCAGCAGGATTATGTGAGCTATGTCTACAACCCGAACGGCACGGTTGCGTTGACGACCGATGCAAAGGGCAATACGACCGTCAACCTGTACGACGGACATGACCGCCTGTTCCGCACGCACTATCCGCTGGATGGGTCGCCTGGCTTGGGGGATGCGAACAATTACGAGCAGTATGCGTGGGACGCGAGCGGGAACCTGATCGCGCTTCGCAAGCGTAATGGCCAAGTGGTGGTGCAGAGCTTCGATGCGTTGAATCGCCTGGTTTCGCGTACGTTCCCAGGCGGTGTGGGCAACGTGCAGTACAGCTACGATTTGCGCGGCTTGAAGACGGCGTCGCAGTTCGGTGACGGCAGCCATACGATCATCAACAGCTACGACGGCCTGGGTCAACTGACGCAGACGAGTACCGGCGGCAGGACGCTGCGCTATCGGTATGACGCGGCGGGCAACGTGATCGATGTTGCGTGGCCGGATGGCTTCCACGTATCGACGCAGTACGACGGCTTCGGTCGACCGTCGCAGTTGTTGGAAAACGGCACGGCGAGCCTGGCGAAATACAGCTATGACGCGCTCAACCGTCGCGCGACGGTGGAGCTGGGTAACGGGACGCGTACGGAGTTTGCGTACGACAATCAAGGGTGGTTGTCGGCCCAGGATCACCGGTTCACGAGCAGCGCGGAGGACTGGATCGCGCGGTTCACGCGCAACCAGTTGGGCGACATCACGCGCTCGAGCGTGACGAATAACCGATACGGTTGGAAGCCGGCGACGGGGAGCCTGACGTATACGGCCAACGGGTTGAATCAATACCGTACGGCGGCCGGGCGGGCGGTGACGTAT